>CAYHVH010000036.1:0-2128 GCA_964360335.1 uncultured Candidatus Saccharibacteria bacterium | reverse complement strand
CACCAAGCAGGAATTGCACGTGGAAATCTGTTCGAATTGCCATCCGTTTTACACCGGCAAGCAAAAACTCGTGGATACTGCCGGCCGGGTGGAGAAGTTCAAGAAGCGTTTGGCGACCAGCCAAGAAAAAACCTTAACACACGTTTCCCGGAAACAAAAACTTCTGAAAAAAGAGGCAAAAAGGGCGGCAGCCAAAGTCGAGAAGTAGCGCTACGAAAATACGAAATAAATACGAGAGTACGAATGAAAGTAGTTTCGTAATTTCGTACATTTTCGGACTTTCGTAGGAAAATGACATGGACCCTCGCTATCAAAAAATTTTAAAGGAGTACCAGGCGCTCCAAGAAGACTTGGCGCAAGCTACCGACCCCCAAGCCCTAAAAACCCTGGGCAAAAAGCAAGCGGAAATGGGCGTGCTCGTGGAAAAGATAAAGGCGCTCACCAAACTGGACAGAGAAATCGCTGACAGCCAGGAGCTTCAAAAGCACGACGAGGAAGTCGGGCAATTGGCGGCCGCGGAGCTCGTGCGATTGCAAACCCAAAAACAGCGGCTCGAGGGAGAGTTGCGGCTTTTACTTTTGCCCAAAGATCCCTTGGACGAGAAAAACATCATCATGGAGATCCGCGCGGGGGCCGGCGGCGACGAAGCCGGGCTGTTTGCTGCCGAGTTGTTCCGGATGTACCAGAAATACGCAGAGGGCCAGCGGTGGAAAACATCCTTAATCGCCACAAACCGAACCGGCGTCGGCGGCTTCAAGGAAGTAATTTTTGAAATCAGCGGCAAGGGAGTTTACGGCAGGCTGAAATTCGAGTCCGGCGTGCACCGCGTCCAGCGCATCCCTGACACGGAAAAATCGGGCCGGGTGCATACCTCGACCGTGACCGTCGCCGTGCTGCCGGAAATCGAGGAAATCGACCTGAAGCTCGATCCTAAAGACCTGAAGATGGAGGCCTCGACCGCGTCAGGCCACGGCGGCCAGTCGGTAAACACTACCTATTCGGCCATCAAAATCACCCACCTCCCGACGGGAATAACCGCCCAGTCCCAGGACGAGCGAAGCCAAACTCAGAACCGGGAGAAAGCGATGGCGGTCATCCGCGCGCGGGTTTTTGAATACGAGCGCGAGAAGCGCGAAAAAGAACTTCGGGAAAAACGGCGCTCGCAGATCGGCTCCGGAGACCGGAGCGAAAAAATCCGGACCTATAATTTTCCCCAAGACCGGGTCACCGACCACCGCCTGAACCAAAACTTCGGACAAACTGGAAAAATCATGAATGGGGAAATTGAGCGATTAATTGAAACGCTTGTCAAAACCGATCAAGAACGGCTACTTGCTGACCAAAGTTAAAAAAGGCGCACCGATTGAGTTTTTTTGCTCAATCGGCGCCCATGACGAATGACAAGGCCTACTTGAGAACTTGAGCGATCCAGGGCAAGCTCCGGCCCAACCCCTTTTCAGATTCCCGCTGGTAATCCAAGCCGTAGCCCACCACCTCGACGTCTTCCGGAACTTCCAGAGCAAAATATAAGCGCGAGACGGGAAGCTTGCGTTTACTTCTCTGGACCTTGCCCCTTTTGATTAAAACCACGGCTTCAATAATCGTGGGCTCACGCTGCCAAAGAAATCTGGCCGCTTCGGTAACAGTCCGCCCCGTTGTCAGAACAGT
The DNA here is from genome assembly GCA_964360335.1 of uncultured Candidatus Saccharibacteria bacterium. GTDB lineage: Bacteria > Patescibacteriota > Doudnabacteria > UBA920 > 2-01-FULL-46-14 > CAYHVH01. Next base: position 460 of record CAYHVH010000036.1, on the reverse strand, counting down.
ATCCACGATCAGAACCGGTTTGCCCTTGATATCCACATTGATATCACGACGCACCGGCTGACTCCCCTGCTCTTTATCCAGAGCCAAATCGCCGATGAACATCTGCACGCATCTTTCTGGCAGGTTCTGCTTGTTCAAGCGCTCGACTGCGCGGGTCAGATCGGCAAGGAATGGACCGGAACTACCCAGCAGGCCAATCACGCAGAGCTCTTGACCCTGGTAACGCTCGGCAATCAACGCCGCCAAGCCACTGACAGCGTCCTGTACTCTTTCCTCGTGAAATAAGGTATGGGGCTTGTCAGACATATCTCAACCTCCTTTAACTTGCCAATACATCACCATAGCATAAAGGCGTGAATCTTCAAACTGCCCTCGGCCAAGCGATAATCAAGCTCAAAAAATCCTCCTCCCCCGCCCTCGATGCCGAGGTCCTGCTGGCGCATGTCTTGAAAAAAGACCG
>CAYHVH010000035.1:0-2673 GCA_964360335.1 uncultured Candidatus Saccharibacteria bacterium | reverse complement strand
CGTTGGACCACTTCGCGGTCTGCCCGTAGCGCACTACCGTCTGGACCACTCGATAGAGCCGAGCGCGGTAAGCCCGGAAAAACATGGACCACCGGGGAAAGCTGTGCGGGTACCACTTGGTTTTGGCGTGGCCGGCGACGGCCGCCACCCGGGGGTCATCGAACAGCGGCAGGGCGTGTTTAATATAGTCCGGGTTGATTTCCGAATCGGCGTCGACAATCATCACTGCTTGGTAATGGCGGAGAATGTCAAAATGTTCCACTAAAAATGCCAGGACCCCGGCCTTGCCCCGGTTGGGTTGGATGTCGGCGACCTGCACCCCCAAGTCTCGCGCGATCGCCACGGTGCGGTCGGTCGAAGCGTCACTGCCGACGTAAATGTTTTTGGCCGGAATATTTCTGGCAATCGCGAGAATAGTGTGGGCGATCGTCACTTCTTCATTGTGGGCCGGCACCAGGGCGGCGACTTCGTTGCGAATGATGCTGGAGGAGCCGTTCCGCGGGTCTGGCCGTCTCCGGGAAACTCGCCTCTCCACCGGCGGGTAATTTCCCCGGCGCCAAAACGACCGAACTTTGCCAGACAGGAAGCGAACCAAACCAATAATCGCCCAAAAAGCGAAATTGAAACCGGCTAAGGTGAAAAAGACTAAAATCCATTTCATAAAGATAGGCGTTAAGCCGCCTCGTCAAAGGCCAAATCCGCGACCGGGACGACTTCCCGAGAAAGGCCGTGGTGCAAAAGCATCCGGCGCAGTCCCTCCTCCAGCGAAACTTCCGGCCGCCAACCCAAAGCCTCGAGTTTCTCCACGGCCGGGAGCCGGTAACTGTGGTCCTCGATAAAATGCGGCAGAAATTCCACTCCCAGTTCATAATCCGCGAGAGCCATCAAAAGCTCCGCCAGCTCGCGGATGGTAACTTGCCTCGTGCCGCCGACATTATAGACTTCGCCGGTTATTCCATCTGCCATAACTAGGCGTAGGCCGCGAATCAGATCAGCGACAAACAAATGGGTGCGGATCTGCTCGCCGTCGCCGTACAGGGTCAACTTCTGGCCCAGAGTCATGCTCCGCAAAAATCGGGGAATGACGCGCTGGTCCGAAAGCGACATCCGCGGGCCGTAAGTGTTGAAAATCCGGACAATCCGCGTATCCACCTGATACTTTCGGTGGTAGAGGATAAACAAACTTTCCGAAAACCTTTTGCCCTCCTCGTAGGCGCTTCTCGGCCCGGTGGAGCTGACGTTGCCGGTATAGTGCTCGTATTGGGGACTGACCTCTGGTTCGCCGTAAACTTCGCAGGAACTGCTAAACAGGATTTTCGCGCCCGCAACCTTCGCGACCTCCAGCGCGTTTCTCGTCCCCAGGGAACAGGTTAAAAGCATCTCCTCCCCCAAGGTTTTGATATTCGGCACCCCGGTAGGGCAGGCCAAATGATAAATCTCGGCCAGGGAACTTAGGCGAAATTCCTCCAGAAAGGCCGGAGTATTGATATCGAGCTCTCGAAAATGAAATTTTTTGTTCCGGCTAAGGTCCGCAAGGTTCTCCCGCCGGCCGGTAATAAAGTTATCAACAGCGTAAACTTCATAACCGTCGTCCAAGAGAGTCTCGCAGAGGCTCGACCCAACAAAGCCCGCCCCGCCCGTAACCAAGGCCGTTTTGGTGTTTCCCTTCATTTTTGATTTCGCTTCCTCCGGGCGCCCGAAACGTGTCTGTGGAAAAGTTTGATTTTAAAACCAGACCCGTCAATTCATTATAATCTGCAGTCAACTTCCAAGGCGAATAAGTTTTCAACAGGCATTTAAAAACCGCCCCGAGCGCAGTCAAGGGGCGGTTTTTTTACAATTCCGGGAAGCTCGGCGGTTCAGGAGGTTCGGGCAAGTCCGGCGGCTCCGGCGGCTTTAATGTGTCAGTGAGGTCAGGCGGTTGCGGCGGTACTGGCAAATCTGGCGGTTGGGGCCTGTCAATCTCAATATCCGGTGGTTCAGGGGGCGGGAGTGGCTCGGGCAGAGTACTGGTCGGCGTAGGCGGTATCGGTCCGAACTCTGGCAAGGTCGAGGTTGGAGTGGTAGTCGGTACAGGAAAAGTATCAAACAGGTCGGGGATTGGCGGAAGCGCGGGTAGATCCGGGGTCGTGGTTGGCGTGGAAGTTGGAATCAGGGGAATTGCCGGAAAATCGAAGAGAGGAAGAGTTGTGGTAGGAGTGGTTGTTGGCACAGCTGGGAAGAGCGGTGCTTCAGGAAGGGCTGGGGTAGAGGTGGGCACCTCCTGCAACAGCGGCGTGGTAGTGGGTGTAGTAGTCGGTGTTTCGGAAATCTCGGACTCGATCGTAAACGGTAAGAATCCTGCAGCGGTTGCCCCACCTCCAACCACAATGATCTCATAAATTTCCTCGGTGATTATGCTTTTATGCTCTGCCGCATCGCAGGCAATCGCTTTCAAGGTCGTATTCACATCAATCAAAAGAGCAGAAATATATTCAGTCGAAGTGCAGTCAGGATCTGAAGCATCTAAAGTAGAATGAATGGTCAGGGGTATGTCAGTCGGGTCATCGACGGATAAAGTTACCAAAACCTCTTCCTCATAAGTATCGCCGGCTGGGGTAGCCGTCGGGGCGTTAATCTGGTGAATCTCGGCCGTGACGTTCACCACATGGGCCTCAAAGGCCCAAAAGGCGC
>CAYHVH010000034.1:0-3040 GCA_964360335.1 uncultured Candidatus Saccharibacteria bacterium | reverse complement strand
TTATCCTTCCCTCTACGAGGGGTTTGGCTTGCCGGTTCTGGAAGCCATGGCGGCCGGGGTGCCAGTGGTTGCCGGGGATACCACCAGCCTCCGGGAGCTTGTTGAGGTACCAGGACCAGGGGGTGTCCCGGCTGGCCTCCTGGTCGACCCTTATTCAGCCGAAGCCCTGGGCCAGACCATCAACAAATGCATCCGAGATGCCGCTTTTTCTGGGCAAATCTCGCAAGCCGGCATTCGCCGCGCCCGGCTGTTTACTTGGGAAAAAGCCGCTGCTGAAACTCTCCAGGTCTACCGACAACTTGGCCCATAATTAAGCACCATCTCGGCATTGACGGATAGGGATTTTTTTGCTATAATAATGATAGAAAAAACCAAGATTTCGCTCTCGCAAGCGCCATCTCGGGTAAAAAAATCGGTGCGGCCGGTTCGCGGCCAAAATTAGCCAAGAATCGGCTTTCGCAAGAAACCAAGACAAAACTAAAATTGACTCTGTTTGCCATGTATCCAAGCGGTTTGCTTGGATTCTGCGTTAAATAGGGTTCACTCGCCTAAATTTCACAGAATTTTGGCGGGGAAGACAAAAACTCTCTGGCCCCCCAAAGGGGGACTAGGGGGTCTGGCGTCCAAAATCGATGCCAGAAAACAAAACAAAAAGTGCCTCCCCTCAAAAACGACAATTTAGCGCCACTTAGCGAGCTAGCCGAACTTTTCGGTTATACTCGGGACCATTTGGCTTACCTCTGCCGGACCGGGCAGATTCCGGCCCAAAAGCTGGGCCGTTCTTGGGCAACCAGTTTTGAGGCCGTAGAGCGATACCAAAAACGCATTACCGTCATCCAGGAAAGCCGTTTCCAGGAGATGTCAGCCAAGCAAAGCCTCTCGGCCTACAAGGTCGACTCGGATCAGGCGCCGTTTCTAGTCACGAATTTTCAGATTGACCAAAAGCCCGAAGCTCCCGAGAAGGTTTTGCCGCAAGCCATCGCCGTGCCCCGGGCCGTCCCTCTGTCTCGAGCGCACAGGAGCGGCCAGGAGCTCATTCTCGCCGGAGTTTCGGTTTTTGTTCAGAGTTTCTCGACGGCGCTTAAGATTTTAGTGATTTGGCCGCTGCGCCTGGTTTTGATTTTGACGCATTGGTTGGTCCGCGCAACCTATGCGATTTTTAATACGCCGATTGCCACGACTAGGAGCCTGAAGGAGCGTTTGCCCCGATATTACGAATTTTTGACCCGGCCGGCCGCCGAACTCTACCGGAAGTATCAGAATGAGTATTCCTTCTTCCGGTTGACCAAAGCCATAGCGTATACCAAAGCCACCGTCACCTCGGGGTTGAGTATTCTCGCGGGAATTATTTGGGTTACGGCCATCGGGGCCATCTGGGGCATTTCGCCTTCCGCCCTTCCACAGCAGATTGCGAGATTATCAGAGTGGGTAGATGTCCCGCAAGTTTCGTTTGCCGATAAGCTTGCGGATCTAGAGCGCGGTCGAGAGGTGGTCAGGGAAGTCAGTCATTTGGGACGTCAGCCGGCGAGAGAAACCGTGCTCATCAAAGATTACCTAGTTTTGGAATTGCCCGAGGTCTCCCCAGAACCGGGGCCTACCGGACAGGTCCTGGCGGCCAGCACTGAAGAGCCGGGGACTTTTCAAGGAGTTTGGCAAAAACTTAAACGGTTTGGCCGCCAGACCGGAAATTTCTTTAGTGATTATTTTGCCGGACTGAAAGTCGAGATTGCCGCTCTCCTTAGGTCCCGCTATGTCGGCGAATACGTCGTTTTGGAGAAAACCGTCCAAACTCCTGAAGCTGGGACACAAACCGTTAGGGAAATCGTGTTGCGGGATGCGGTTGGGCGGGGGCTGGCGGGTCCAGTCGGGCCGATTGGGCCGCGGGGGAGTGCCGGGCCGTCCGGCCCTGCGGGTTCGCCCGGTCCAGCCGGCCCTCCCGGGCCACCGGGCCCAGGAGGACCAGCCGGGGCCTCTGGCGGCGGAACAAGCGGCGGGGTTTCCCCTTTGCCGATTTTTCTAGTGGCGCCCGGGGCTTCGACCAAAGACGGAGCCGGCACAGCGGCGTCATTTCGGTACTTGTCGGTCGGGGTTTTGAAAGTTGACGAGAGTTGTACGGGTTGCGGCGCCGGCGGCGGCGGTTCCTCCAGCCAGACACATTTCACTGACACGTCCGCCGATTACATCGTGGCCATCACCCAGTCCGGGACCGGGGCTGGTTTGCGCTTCATGTCCTCGCCGAATGCCTCCTCGACCATCGCCCTGTTGCAGCTGACGGACAATCCGATGACCGCGGGTAACGCCAATGGTACGTTTATTGCCGCCAACCCCCAATCATTTTCCGGAGACTTCATCCGGTTTCAGGTCGGAGGGGAGAATCGGTTTATCGTGGACTATGCCGGCTCGACGACCATCGGCGGTTCGTTAACCGTCTCCACTACGACTGCCTCTTCGACGATTGCCCATTCACTAATCGTTGATACCAATTCTTTAGTCGTCAATGCTAACGAGGGAAGGGTGGGGATCGGGACTTTGTCTCCTAGCACTACTTTGGGAGTGGTCGGCACCACGCGCTTCAACGGTACGGTGCGGGTGGCCGGAGTATTGACCGTAGATAGTTGTTCCGGATGCGACGGCACTTTAACTCCGGGCGCCTGGGAGAGCACCTTCGGCGGCTTGGCTTTGACCCCGACATCTACTACTGCCGGAATTTTTGTGAGGGCTTCGTCCACGATTGACAATAATCTGCGCGTGGGCGGAAGCTTGAGTGTCGCAACCACTACCGCCTCTTCCACCATTGCTCATAGCTTGATTGTCGACACCTCAACTTTTGTCGTCAACGCCAACGAGAACCGGGTGGGGATTGGGACAGCAACACCCAGCTCCACGCTCGGGGTAGTGGGCTCTTCGATCTTCAATGGCACGGTTAGGATTGGCGGGGCCCTGACTCTGGATCCGGCCCTGACTGTCGGCTCCGGGGGCACCGGGGCCACGACCTTGACTGGGGTGGTGATTGGCAATGGCAGTTCGGCTTTTACCGCCA
>CAYHVH010000033.1:0-3148 GCA_964360335.1 uncultured Candidatus Saccharibacteria bacterium | reverse complement strand
TAGTTAAGCCCCCGCTTACGAGAGGCAGGGACGCATGAAGGGGGTGAAAAAAAATGACGAATTTTATGACGCGCGCTTTTTCTTCGTTAAGAACAGCGTCGTTTGTGGCATTGGCGGTTCTTCTGGCAGTCGGCTTCTATGTGTTTGCCGTCCAGGCCGCAACTTTGACTGTCTGTCCAATCGGGTGCGGCTTTACTTCGATCCAAGCGGCCATTAATGCCGCCTCCAACGGCGATACTATCAATGTCGGTCCGGCCACTTACGTCGAACAGCTGGTAATTACCAAGAAGTTGAATCTCCTCGGGGCGGGAAGTGCCACGACCATTATTGATGCCCCTGGCGTATTGGCTACCGAAACCGACGGGGACGGAACATCAATTGTTGAGATTAGCGGGGCAATCGCAAAAGTCACGATGAGCGGGTTTACGGTGCAAGGGCCACTCGGCGCCATTACGAGCGCCATCCACGTTCACGGCAACGCTGACGTTAAAATCCAGAACAACAAAGTCATCGGGACTGATGCGTTGACCGGGACCCTGCAGGGTTATGGCATTGATATTGGCTCAACGTTTGTTGACGACGACACTCCGGCTAAGGCTCTCATCACTGATAACGAGCTTAGCGGCTTTCATCGAGCGGGCATTGCCGTACTGGGGACTGGCAACAAAGCTGATGTGAAAAATAACACTCTGACTGGCGGCGGTGCCACGGCGCTCACGACCCAGCAGGGGATTACGATTCAGGAGGCGGCGGACGGGGATGTCCTCAACAACACGGTAAGGAATATGGAGTTTACCGGGGCGGCCCCGCAAACTGCAGTCGGCGTTTTCCTCTGGGATGCCGCCAAAAGCATTGATGTCGAAACCAATACACTCGAGGATTTGCAGACCGGGGTGATGGTTCAGGCCACGGAAAAAGTTGATATCGTGGGAAACCACATTACTGATCTGGCGGGTGGAGCAGTAGCGGACTTCGGGATTTGGGTTTTGGGCCGAGGAGCCGCCAGCACGAATTGCGCCGGCGGGGATGGAGTCACTCCGGGCCTGGGTTGCGCTACTGATGTAAAGATTGACGGGAACACGATTACCGGCGATGGCACCGGAACCGGTGTCTTTATCGGCAAAACCCCCGAGCTTCCTTTTACTCCGGCTATGACCACCGCCAAAGTCAAGAGCAACACCATTTCTGGCTGGACTTACGGTTTAATTGTAGGCCCGGCTGGTACGGTTAACGCCTCGGGGAGTGTGCTATAAGTCTATAAGTATTGATTGTCCATAGACACAAGATAAAAAATAAACTCTTAAAAATCCCCGCTTACGAGAGGCAGGGAACGGGGAAGGGGGTGAAAAAATTGAAAATACTCTTGAAAAAGGTTTTGACCAGCAAAGCCCTGCTTATTCCTGTGGCAATGGTGGCAATCGTGGCTGGGGCGGCGGGTTTTACGGCTTTTGAAGCCCATGTCATCAATGTCACGGCCAAGATTGAGAATGCGCTGGGAGTAACACAAGAGACGCCAGGTCTTGATTTTGGTACGGTATTTCCTCAAGAGGAAATAGTCGTGCCTCTCGATGTTTCCCTCAGCTCCTCTTTTTTGGCCCAGGGCCGAGTTGATACGGTTAATTATGTCATCAACCAGAAACCCAAGTGTCAAGATGCCTTGGGTAATTTTGGGCGGGTGAAAGAGGATGAAGCAGGCGGTTTTGTCTGCGCGGATTCGGGATTTGAAATTCTGCCTATCCTTTGCCCATTCTTGTCTAAGGACTCTGACGGAGGTGATCAGGATGTACCGGCTTTCCATGGGCCTATTGCAGACTGGGAGGTTGCTGATACACTTGCCAATCAGGCCAGTGCGACTTTGAGCAATCCTAGTGACTTAAGCGACAGCTGGGACATTGATCTCGCGGTTCCTTGCTTCGAAAACCAATGCTCTGAAGACTGGCCCCTGTTTGTCCAGGAACATAATCCCCTTGCTGATCCAGACGCCTATATCCTGCCCGGTTCTCAAGAATCCAAGCTTCACGGCTGCGACCTCTGGGTTGAGGTCACCGGGATTCCTGACTAAAAAACTAGCCGCAATTTCGAGACTAGTTTTTTAGGATTGGCACGAGATTTTTGCTGAGTCTCAATAGTGTCATTCCGTACCCCGACACGGAATCCAGGATTTCGACAGTCGGCTATCCGTTCAATTTTCTGGATACCGGATTCGCGCCTACGGCAGACAGGCAAGTCCGGTATGACGGCTCTTGGTATTTTCGGATGCCCCCCAGGTCCTATATGGGAGGCCGTATAGGACCCTCACCCTCTATTCCTCTTCCCTAAATCAGAAGTAAGCGGGATAGGGGCGAGGGTAATATGAAATCAAGACTTCGCCAAATCATCATCGCTTTCCTAATCCTGGCCGCGGGTTTTACTTTGAGCCTGCTTCTTAACCAGCGGCTGTTTGCGGTCGCCTTGGAAATCAGCGACACCCTCATCGTTACCCCAACGGCCGTTCCCTTGGGCACGGTCTTTCCCGGCGAACAGCGCGGCTATGACTTCAATGTTTCGCTTTCCGAATTTTTCCAGAAGCTTCAGCCCTTTACCACCGTGTTTTATAAAGTCACGGAGCAAGCGCCGACCAGCACCTTGAGCCTGTGCAATTTCACGACCCAAAATCCCAGTCCTGGGGAAGGGGCAGAAGGGGACGGCGTGGCCTTGGCCAAGCTAAATACCAACCTCGGCGATGTTTCCGACGACTGGCAGGGTCAGCTTCGGGTGCCGGCGCTTGCCGGGCAGGCGGCGCAGGGGAACCAAAACGGCATCACTCCGGCGGCCGGACTTCACGAGTGCGACCTCGTGATTGCGGTGACGTCGCAGGAAACCAAGCTGCCGATTCCCGAAATACCTCGTCCTCCCAGACCGCCGCGGCCCCCCTCACCCTGGCCCTTTATCTGCAAGGTCTTTCCCAATTTTCCCAAATGCGCCGAGTTTTTGCCCTAGCTAAATGCCGATGCAGAAAACTCTTAAAATTTTAGGCTACTTGGTCCTGGTGCTCATTGTCTTTTTCGTAGCGCTGGAGATCTTTCAGGCTCCGAAGTTTGAGGCGGTGGTCAACGTGGTGGAAGGCGAGAGCAAGGTCGGCATCAATCCGACGACCGAGCGGCTGGAT
>CAYHVH010000032.1:0-3359 GCA_964360335.1 uncultured Candidatus Saccharibacteria bacterium | reverse complement strand
GCGATATCAACCAAGACGGCCGGGTGGACGTCGTGGATTTGGGGATACTGCTTTCCGCTTGGACTATCTAGCTTGGCGACTCTGGTAGTTTAGGAATTCTTTTACTTTTTGCTCCGCTTGTTTTTGGCTTTTCACCCAAACCACTGGCAGCCGCTTAAACCAAGTATCTTGGCGCTTGGCGAATTGCCAAGTGTTTTTTGTTATTAAATTTATAGCTTCCGCGAGGGTGATTTGTCCCTTGAGGTAAGCAATCACTTCGCGGTAGCCAATGGCATCGAAAGGTTTAACTCGAAAACCGTATTTGGAAACCAGCCTTTGCACCTCACTCAAGAGCCCTTGGTTGACCATGAGTTTAATGCGCTGCTCAATCCGCTTCCCCAGCTTTTTTTGGGAGTGCTTCCTGCCTAAAAGCAGGACCTCAAATAGCGGCCGACCTTTCAGCCTTTGGGCGGTGAACGGTTTTTTGGTGGTGAGCGAGACTTCTAGAGCTCTTATCACGCGGCGCGGATTTTTCGGATCCACGACATAGGCCGCTTCAGGATCAAGGGTTGTCAGTTTGCCGAAAAGATAGTTGAGCCCATGCTTTTGCAAATCTTTCATGAGCTTGGCCCGCAGTTGTTTGTTCGGCCTGCTTTTTGGAATAAGCCAGTTTTCCACCACGGCGGAAACGTAAAGCCCCGTGCCGCCCACTAAGAAGGGGAGTTTGCCGCGTTTGAGAACTGGTTTGATGGCCCGGAGCGCGTCTTTTTGGTACTGCGCCAGTGTGTAATTTTGATCCGGGTTTTTGACATCGATTAAATAATGCTTGATTTGTTTGAGTTCTTTTTTGCTTGGCTTGGCGGTGCCGATATCCATCCCGCGGTAAAGTTGCCGCGAGTCAGCCGAAACAATCTCGCCCCGGAATGTTTTGGCCAATTTCTGGGCCAAGGCGGTTTTGCCGGAGGCCGTCGGCCCGACGATGGCTACGAGCTTGGGTAAATTCATATGCCGTTGCTGTCCCTCTCCCTTGACGGGAGAGGGATGAAGGGTGAGGGTGAGCTATTGTAGGAGATCTAAAACTTTTTGTAAAACTCCTTCGGTATTTTGCCCTAGTTCGTTGTTCCAGATCCTTAAAATTCGAAAATTTTGAGATTTTAAGTACTCGTCGCGGACTTCGTCTCTAGCGGTGCGTAATTTCTCGTTGTGCTGACCCCCGTCAAGTTCGATTCTCAATCTTTTTTTAAGACAGCAGAAGTCAACGATATATTTGTCAATCGGGAACTGCCTGCGAAATTTGTAACCTAAAAGTCTTCGGTCGCGTAGTGTGGACCAAAGCCTTGCTTCTTCTGGGGTTTGCTTTCTACGGAGCTTACGCGCTTGTTTGACGAGTCTTTTCATGCTGCCCCCTCATCCGGCTGTCAGCCACCTTCTCCCGCAAGGGGAGAAGGACGCTAAGATAGTTTTCTCTCTTTGCTTATTTTTATTATATGTTTCACCGAGCGCTCGGTTCGTTTTTTCAACCCCCGGCCGTGCTGGGTCATTCGCGGGCGTTTTTTTTGCTCGCGCCGGAGGGCTTTGAGAGCTTTATGATTTTCCAAATCGGTGATATTATTCACTTATGCGCAAATTAGTGCTCCTTTTTTTAATTATAACTATTTCTCCGTCGGTTGTCCTCGCGCATGAAGGCGAGGTTCATTTTAATTATGATGCCGGTACCTTGCCGGGCGAGCGGGGCTATTTTTGGGAGCGAATTGGGGAGTGGTTTGCGCTGAACCTTTTCACTATCAGTACCAAGGGCAAGCAAGAGAAAAGTCTGCGGTTGGCCGACGAGCGAGTGGCGGAGTTCCTGGAGCTCCTGACCGAAAGGGGACTGCAACCCCAGGCCCTGCAGGAAACCCTGCGGCGTTATGCCTATTTCTTGCGGCGGGCCGAGGATATGGCCGAAAAGATTATTTTTCTGGACGGGGCGGAAATCGGTCTGGCCGAAAAGTTGGAACAGGCCACCCGGCTGCACGAGGAGGTTTTGGCCCAACTTTTGCCTGATCTCAAACCAGAACTTCGGAGCTCAGTAAACGAGGGTCTGATAACCGCCCGCAACGAAAACGAGAAAATCTTCAGGTTTATGGTCAAAAATTACCAGTCCAACGAAACTGATATTGACAAGCACCGCCGCATCCTCGAGGAGCACATTGAGCTCATCGGCCGGTTGCTCCGGGAGGATAACTCCAATGCCGTCCAGATCCGGGATTTCCGGGCCGAGGCGCGGAAGTTTCAAGCGGCGGGACTCAACCTCCAAGCCTATGACCTTATCCAAAAAGCAAAGAATGTTCTGTATTAATTGGGTTTTACTGCCCTCCCAAGGCGTGGAGAGGGGTTAAGGGAGAAGTCGAATCTGAAATCAGACTAACCCCCTCTTCATCTCCCCCTCTCAAAGAAGGGGGAGAAAAGAGAGGGGGTAACCCTCGCTAGGGGAGAGGGGCGCAGTTTCATAGAGCCTTTGTTTCGATTTCTTTCCGAATTTTGTCAACAAACTTTTCCAATTTCATCGCTCCCAGGTCTTTCTCGCCCCGCTGTCTCACCGAGACGGTTTTTTGTTCCCGTTCTTTCTTGCCAACGATGAGCATATAAGGTGTTTTCTGCAGCTCGGCGTCGCGGATTTTGCGGCCGACAGATTCGCTGCGGGAATCGAGTTCGGCGCGCAGGCCTTGTTTTTCTAATTCGTCTTTGACCGCATGAGCGTAGCTTGTGAGCTCGTCATTTATGGGCAGAACGGCAACTTGGATGGGCGAGAGCCACAGCGGGAATGCCCCGCCGAAGTGTTCGATGACTATTCCCAAGAAGCGGTCGACGGAGCCGAGGATAGCGGCGTGGATTACGGCCGGCCGCTCCGGTTTTCCGTCTCGGCCGACGTAAGTCAAATCAAAATTTTCCGGTTGATTATAGTCCAGCTGCACGGTAGTGAGTTGCCAGTATCTTCCCAGCGCGTCCTGGACCCGAACATCGATTTTGGGGCCGTAAAATGCGGCCTCGCCGACTACGATTTGGTAAGGCGCGCCCCAGCGCTTGGCGGCCGCCACGAGGGCTTGCTCGGCGTTTTCCCAGAGTTCTTTCGTACCGAAGTATTTTTTGGGATTTCGGGGGTCCCAAGTGGAAATATCAACTTGGTAATTTTTGAAGCCGAAGGTTTCGTACACCTCGCGGGTCAGCTCCAGAATCGTGTCAATTTCCGAGGCGATCTGGTCGTGGCGCACAATGTGGTGGGTGTCATCCTGGGTCAGGGCGCGAACCCGGAACAGGCCATTGAGTTCGACGGACTTTTCATTGCGGTAGTCAGTGGCGTTCTCGGCGATTCGAAAAGGAAGCTCACGATAGCTGTGGGC
>CAYHVH010000031.1:0-3556 GCA_964360335.1 uncultured Candidatus Saccharibacteria bacterium | reverse complement strand
GAGGCTTTTGAGCAATTCCCCAACTAGCCAAAACCACCGACCTCTCCCCTGCCCTCCCCACGCCTGGGGAGGGGGTGTGTTAAGAAACTTGGCGGCCCAGAGGAGGCCGATGCCGTCGGGTAGAGCAAAATCCGCTGAATTTAAGACGTTTCTGAACTCCTCATCTTTTTGCGCGGCAACGACAGACTCGGAATAAGGAGTGGTGATGAAAATTGGCCGGCCTTTCTGGAGGAGACCACCGATCTCTCTCAAAATCGTCTCCTTTGGCTCGGCGTTGATTTTGACCCCCAGAAGGTCAATTTTCATTTGATTTTTCGACGCCAAAAGCAAAGCTTTGGAGCAAGGTATGAATTGCTCCCTTGGGATGAAGCTCGCTTTCGTAGAGGCCGACACTCTCCGCCTGAAATTCTTGCGGTTTAAAATTTTGGGGCTGCCAGGTCATTTTCCGGCCGGTTGCCGAGCGGGCCAGCAAAATGTGAGGGTGATATTCTCGCCTCTCTCGTTTTCCCAGCCGAACTTCGGCAAACCGGTTTTTCAGTTCCTCGTGAAGTTCGAGAAGCGGTCGGGATTCCTCGGGCGAAAGCCACAACATGTCCCGCTCCGGCCGCAGAGCCGAGAGCCGCAGCCGAAAAGGCGCAAAGCCGGGTACGGTTGCGACCAGGATTTCTTTAACTTCGGCAATTTCCGGCTCTTGGAGATAACCCAAAAAATTCAAGGTGATGTGAAGGTTTTCCGGCTTCATCCACCTGATCCAGCGGACCTCTGTCTGCTGCAAGTTTTTAAGATAAGCTTTGACGGCTTTGGGCAAAGCCACGCTCACAAAAATACGCTTGTCCATGGTATACTAGAGGTGAATTTTGTTTTCATTATACCGGAATGCCGGCAATTAAACGAGCCGTAAATGTTATTCCCCTCACCCGGGTTGGCCCTAGCTCTTCCCAGCTATTTACCTATTTGGTTCCGCCAAAATTTCACGACGAGATGCGACCTGGGCAGCTTCTAAAAATTCCTTTTGGGCGCCGGGAAATTTTGGGGGTTACCAGCGGTTTTGAGATGCACCGGCTGGAGGCGGAAGCCGGCCAGCTCAAACCCTTTTTGGAACTCTTGGACAGGGAGCCCGTGTTGACGAAACAAAATTTGCTTTTGGCCCAGTGGCTGGCCGACCGCTACGTTTGTTCTCTAGGACTTGCGGTCAAAGCCATGCTCCCTCCCCTTAAAAAGAGGCCACCCCCCCCGGCTACTGGAGCCGATGTCGAAAAGCATAATCCGGATTTTGTCCTCACGGAGCACCAGCGGCAGGCGGTAGCGCAAATCAGCGCGGCCTTGGGCAAAGCCACTAGCTTTTTGCTCCACGGCGTAACCGGTTCTGGCAAAACCGAAGTTTATATGCAAGTTATGGAGCGGCTTTTGGGAACTGGGAAACAAGCCATTGTCCTGGTTCCGGAAATTTCTCTGACTGATCCGGCGGTGGAACGGTACGCCCGCCGCTTCGGGGCCAAAGAGATCGCCCTGTTGCACAGCCGCCTCGGCCCGGCGCAGCGAGCGTGGGTGTGGCAGCGGATCAGAGCGGGCGAAAAAAAGATTATCATCGGGCCCCGCTCTGCGGTTTTCGCGCCAGTTCGGGACCTTGGTCTCCTGGTTCTGGATGAGGAGCACGACCCTTCTTTTAAGCAATATGACCAAAATCCCAAATACCACGCCCGCGAAGTCGCAAAAAAGCTGGCGGAACTCTGGCGATGCCCTCTAGTTTTGGGGGACGCGACTCCCTCAGTCGAGACTTTTTATGCCGCCACGCGGGGGGAAATCGGGCTGCTGCCGCTGCCGCACCGAATCAAAGCCGACGTGGGATTGCCAAAGGTGCATGTCGTGGATTTGAGGAAAGAACAAGAGTCCAGCCGCCGTTATGTGATTATGAGCGAGTATCTTCGGCTCGCAATTTTGGACAATCTCCGACAGGGGCGGCAGATTATCCTGTTTTTAAACCGCCGCGGGGCGGCGACTTTCGTGTTTTGCCGGGATTGCGGTTATGTGGCGAAATGCGCGGATTGCGCGGTGAGCTTGGTCTGGCATGAGGTGGGTCGGAAATTGCTTTGCCATCACTGCGGCAAAAAGTATGCTTATCCGGAAATTTGCCCCCACTGCCAAGGCCATCGGCTGCAGCAGTTCGGTCTAGGTACCCAAGCCGTGGAGGAAGAGCTCACAAACTTCTTGGCCCGGCAGTCGCGCGAACCGACCCCGATTACCGTTGCCCGGATGGACCGCGACACGACTGGCAGGACCCGGGCGCATTCGCGGATCTACCAAGATTGGGCAGCCGGCCGGATTCGAATCCTCATCGGCACGCAGATGGTTACCAAAGGTTGGGACATTAGCCAGGTCGGTCTGGTCGGAATTATTTCCGCGGACGGTGCGTTGCACTTGCCGGACTTTCGGTCGAACGAACGGACCTTTCAGCTCCTGACCCAAGTGGCTGGCCGGGCGGGGCGAGGAAAATTTGCCGGCCTGGTGGTCCTGCAAACCTATAATCCGGAGAATGCGGCGCTCGAGGCCGTGAAAACCCATGATTACGCGAAATTTTTCCAGGCAGAACTCCTGGAGCGGGAGAAGTTTCACTACCCGCCTTATTCAAAACTCGTAAAGTTGACAGTTCGACATAAAGAGCAAAATCGGGCGCAGGAGAAAGCGCAAGCGGTGGCCGAGCGACTCTCGGCGGCGCCGCAGCCGGATTTAACTTTGCTGGGACCGGCTCCGGCCTTCTTGCCGAAACTCCGGGGGAAATATCAATATCAGATCGTTTTGAAAATCCCTCGGGATTCGCCGCTTGACCTGGCCGGGCTTTTGCGCGGCTTTCCGAGGGAAGTGGAGGTTGACGTCGATCCCGAAAACCTCCTGTAAAATTTTTTGCCGGGATGATAGAATAACTGGGTATGACGCCAATTCTACGTCTTCACACTCTGCCGGATGACGAACGGATTTTGCGTGGTTCCAATCAGGACCTCTCCTTTCCGCTCCATCGGGAGATCAAGAAATTGATTCAGGAGATGAAACTTACGGTTAAGCGCGCGCCGGGCATCGGTCTAGCCGCGCCGCAGGTTGGGCGGAACTGGAATTTGGCGGTTATCAATTTGGCGGAGTTCGGCGTTCCCCCCTTTGTTTTGGTTAATCCGCGAATCGTTTCCAAATCCATTAAAAAAACCCGGATGCAGGAAGGATGTCTGTCTATCCCGGGGGTTTTTGGGACGGTTCGCCGTCCCGCCAAAGTCGAGGTGGAGGCGCTCAATGAGGGGGGTAAGAGAATCACAATTAAAGCCGACAACCTCTTAGCCAAGGTTTTGCAGCACGAGATTGATCATTTAAACCAGGTTTTGATTATCGACAAGTTCGAGAAGCCTAAAAGTTCATTGGCCGAGTCTAATATCCCAAAGCTATGAAACTAGTTTTTTTCGGGACATCCGAATTTGCCCTCCCCGCTTTGAAAGCTTTGCACCAGCATGGGGGCTACGAGGTTGTATCGGTCGTGACCCGGCCCGATAAGCCAGGTGGTCGCGGATTGAAA
>CAYHVH010000030.1:0-4718 GCA_964360335.1 uncultured Candidatus Saccharibacteria bacterium | reverse complement strand
TGCTGGGTTTGGACCGAAAAATCATCGTCCTCCCCTTCGGAAATTCCGTGGAGGCTGCGGAGCGTTCGTTTGATGTCCTCGACCGTCTCGTTAACCGCCGCCGGACTGCTCGCGCGCACCAGAATCTGATTAAAATGTTTGGTCCCCGTGAGGTAGGTCTGTGCCGAGGTGTAAGGGATAACCACGAGTTCATCGACGTTGAAAAAAATCACCTGGCCTTTGGGCTTGAGGATGCCAAGTACCCGAAACTTCGTACCCTTGATGTCGATATTCTCGCCGAGGGCGGGCTTCTGGCCAAAAAGTTCTTGCTTGACTTTGGCCCCAATCACCGCGACCTGGGATTTGGCCCGGATTTCCGGCTCGTCAAAAATCACGCCTTCCGCCAGCTCGAGGCTGAACGCTTCCATCATAAATTTCGGCCGGAAACCCAAAATCAGCGGTCGAAAAGTTTCGCCGCGGTAAGAAGCGCTGCCGGTGACGAAAACTTCCGGCGCGGCCGCCACCAGGTCCGGGACGTTGACTTTTTTCAGCAGCGCTTCGTATTCCCGCGCCTTGAGCGAATCGGAAAGCAAAACCTCGGCGAAGTCCATCGGCCCTTTCGGCTCTTTGCCGGGCCGCACGACAATACTTTCCGCCCCCAGTCCCCCGAGCTCGCTCGTGATGACGCCTTCGGCGTTGGCGCCGATGGAAACCACAATCATAATTGCCGTAATCCCGATGACGATGCCCAGGGTAGTGAGCGCCGAGCGGGTCCTCTGGGCTTTGAGGCCGCGCACCGCGGTTTTCAGACTATTTTTGAAAGTCATTGCCGTGATTGCGATTTACGACTTTTTCGTCGGAGGCGATTTGGCCGTCTTTGAGGCGGATGATCCGCTGGGCGTAGGCCGCAGTGTAAGTTTCATGGGTGATGAGCACGATGGTATGACCCCGGGCGTGAAGTTTTTGGAGATAATCCATAATCAATTGGCCGGACCGCGAGTCCAAGTTGCCGGTCGGCTCGTCGGCAAAAATTACTTGCGGCTTCAAAACCAAGGCCCGGGCAATCGCCGCCCGCTGTTTCTCGCCTCCGGACAACTGGGAGGATTCGTGCAGGAGCCGGTGCCGGAGGCCGACTAAGTCGATCGCGTCTAGGGCGCGCTCGTCCCAGTCGCGCTCCGGAACTCCCGAATAAAAAAGCGGGAGTTTGACGTTGTCCAAAACCGTAGTCCGGGGCAGGAGGTTAAAAGCTTGGAAAATGAACCCCATTTTTTGGTTTCTCACGCGCGCGATTTCGTCCGGCGTATAGTCATCATAGGTTTTCCCGTCGAAGCGATAATCCCCGCCGGTGTGCCGATCCAAAAAGCCCAAGATATGCAGGAGCGTCGACTTCCCGGAACCAGACGGCCCCATAATCGCCACGAACTCGCTCGGGGCGATCTCAAAGGAAACGCCCGCGAGCGCCGGGGTCGCGACCGCCTCGGTTTCGTAAATTTTCGTCAAATTTTTGGCCAGGAGGAGAGCCATAAAAAATTCGAATTTCCTAGCGCAAAACCCGGTCGCCCTCGTTGAGGCCGGCGGTAACCTCGAGGCTCCCGTCCGATCCCAAGAGGCCGGTTTTGATTTCGACTTCCTCGACGCGGTCGCCCACAAGCTTTTTCACAAACCGCTTGTCGCCCCGCTCCAAAACGAGTCTGGCGGGAATCGAAACCACTCCTTCGCGCGTCTCGGTCAAAATCTCAACATTCGCCGTCATTCCCGAACGGATTCGCGGGTCGGCATCTGCAAACCGAATCACGACTTTATAGGTCGGCACGCCTTCGACTAGGGTCGCGGTTTGATCCATGCCGACGACCGCGGCCGCAAACCCGACCTCGCTTCCGTAAGCGTCGAGAACCACTCGGGCCCGGTCGCCGAGCTCAATCTTCACAATGTCGGTTTCCGGCACATTGGCCTCGATGGCGAATTGCCCGTCCGAGACCACGGACAGCACCGCCGTGTTGGCAGTCACGAGCTCGCCCAGTTTGGCTTCCTGTTTGGCGACGGTCCCGGCGACCGGCGAGGTGAGCAGGGTTTTGCCGAGAGCGGCTTGGGCGCTTTGCAGGCTTCCCAGAGCGGCTTTCACTCTCGCCTCTTGCGCCGATATTTGCTCCGGCGTGCTGCCTGCCCGTTTCAAATTCAGCTCGTCCTCGGCCGTCCGGAGAGCGCTTTGGGCAGAACTAAGATTGCTGGCATTGAGGGCTTTTTGTGAGGGGATGCCTTGGTCCTTGGCGGAGAGGGTCGTCGTCTCCGAATTGACACTATTTTTTTCCGTGGCGAGATTGGTTTTTTCCGTGCTCGTAAGCAGAAAATTGACCGGTACGGCATTGAGCGCCGAGCTCACCTTCAGGAGCGCGGACAAAACGTGGGCGACTCCCTGTTCAATTTGTTGCGGCGTCCGGTTGCCGAGAGCCTGCTGAATCTCGCCGTAAGCCCCGCCCGTGAGCAAACTCAAAGTGCCGTTGTTCAAATATCCCCCGTCGGCCGCGCCCAGCAGGGCGCCGACGGCGACGGTTTTCGCCTGCGAGAGCCGCTGTTCCTCCTGGGTCGGCCCAGTAAAATGGGCGTATTGAATGTCGGTCAGGGTCAAAAGCGCGGCCTTGCCGACCGCGGCGCCTTCTTGGGCCGCGGTCAGGGCGGCATCATAGGCCGTATCGAGATCGGCCGCGGCTTTGGCTTGTACCGCCGAGAGATTGGCTTGGGCATTCTCGACTTTGGTCTCGGCCGCCAGAAGCTCCTCCGGGCGGGTACCTTTGCGCAGTGAATCAAGATTTGCTTTTTCCGCCTCCCAGGCGGCTTCCGCCTGCAGGACTTGCGCGCGCAAATCCTGATTGCTCAAAAAAACAAGAGTCTCCCCTGCCCGGACCTCGTCCCCGACTTTAACCAAGACTTTTTCTATTTTCCCGGTTCGTTCAAAAGCCAAATCCACAGCTTCGGCGGGAACAAGGCTACCAGTCACCGAAACTTCCTGGACCACCGTTCCCCGTTTCGCCGCTACCAGACTCTTGTCGGGAGTATTGCTTCGACGGCCAAAACCGATGGCCAGCGCGATTCCCGCTACGGCAATGAGCGGGATAAAAATTTTCGGCTTTAGCAGATATCTCCACATGGCAAAATTGGTTAATTACTTTTTGCGGGAAAGAGAGCTTAGAATTTCCCTGGGAAGTTTTTGAAACTCCCGCATAAATTCCGGCTCGCCGAAGTGTTTTAAATGCTTTGCCAAAAAGTTCACGATTTTTCCCAATTGCTCGACTTTGACCAAACCCAAAAGGCGGCCAAAGCGGCTGATCACCAGAAGCTTATCTCCTGGTTTAATCTTTAAATCTTTGCGTGCTGCGGCAGGAATCACGATTTGCCCTTTCGTCCCCACCACCGTGGTGCCGTAGAGCTTGTCCTTTTGGAAAAGTTTCGCGTGCAATAATCCTTTCATGGCGGTTTTTAAATTGAGTATGAAATTTCCAACTATTCCTACCATCATAAGTCTCTCCAGAAAATTTGTCAAGCCCCGGTTTTTTCGTTATAATTTTTTTGCCGTTTAGAACACCACCTTGGCGCCTGTCCGCCGCAGCCTAAGTTATGAAGGTGAAAAAAACGTGTTCATCCCTGGGGTGTAGCCCCGCCAGAGGCGGACAAGCAAGTGGCCCCGATACACTCCGGGATAAATAAGGCAGTGGCCTTTTCCGCCAAAGGCGGACTCGCCCGCCCGCCTATGGAGGGCCTACGGCGAGGGAGCATAAGACAAATGTTCTATACATACGTTTTGAAAAGTTATAAAGACGGAATCCGTTATATCGGTAGCGGAGAGAATCCCAAGGAAAGATTGAGGCGTCATAACAAGGGCGACTATCGCTTCACAAAAGGACATCGCCCATGGCAACTTATACATCAGGAGACGTACAATACGAGAAGCGAAGCAGTTAGGAGTGAAAGATTTTTGAAATCTGGAAAAGGACGAGAGTTTTTAGATAGTTTTTTAAAAAAATAATCTATTCTCCGTCAGCCCTGCCCGGTAGCCAAGTGGTAAGGCAGCGGCCTTTGGAGCCGCCATTCGTTGGTTCGAATCCAACCCGGGCAGGGCTGACGAGGAACGAAAATAACCTTTTGCGCCATAGGCGCACTCGCCTACGGCGAGGGAGGTGGTTACGATGGTTCGAATCCATCCCCCGGAGGGGTGGCTAGAAATTGAAGATTAGCCTTTTCCGCCTCCGCCATAGGCGGACAGGACAGGCGGATTCGCCTTGGGCGAAGGAGCCGTCATCGTTGGTTCGCCTGCCCGCCTTTGGCGGGAATCCAACCCGGGCAGCTCTTCGTCGCTTCCGCTCCTCAGAGCCTTCGGCCCGCTTAAAAAGCGACGAAGACACTGAGCGAAGCGAAGTGCCAAAAATAGTATGAGTTATTTCGTTTATATCATTGAGTGCGTAGACCAATCCCTTTATGTAGGTTGTACCAATAATCTTGAAAAACGAATCAAACAACACAATGATTCAAAATGGGGTGCCCACTATACAAAAATTAGACGACCCGTTACGCTCGTTCATTCGGAGAATTTCAAAACATTGGTTGAGGCACGAAAACGTGAACGAGAAATCAAGGGTTGGCGTCGAGAGAAGAAGATAAGGCTTATTCAATTCGGTCATCCGGGGCCACCTTGAGATAGGCCGTTCGGCTCTGAGAGCCTCAGGCTCGATGAGTTCGGACTCCGA
>CAYHVH010000029.1:0-6852 GCA_964360335.1 uncultured Candidatus Saccharibacteria bacterium | reverse complement strand
GCTCCAGAATGACGCCGAAATTATAAAAGAGTTCAAAGGTCAAGATTTAGTTGGCTTGGCGTATGAGCCGTTGTACTCGGTTCCGGAGATAGTGAAGAATGACAAGTCCTATCGCGTTTACGCCGGAGATTTTGTCACGACCGAGGAGGGCACAGGCATCGTTCATACCGCGGTAGTTTACGGCGAGGATGATTACAATCTTGGCCTCAAAGAAGCATTACCCGTGGTACCGCTTTTGGATGAAAAAGGGATTTTCAACGACAAAGCGCCAAAGCTGGTTCAAGGAAAAGACTTCAAAGATTCGGAGAAGCTCATCAAGGATGATTTGGAGAAACGGGGACTGTTGTTCAAGAAAGAGATGCACCAACATTCTTACCCGCATTGCTGGCGCTGCGGCACCGTACTGTTTTACAATGCCATTCCGGCGTGGTTCGTAAATATCCAAAAAATCAAAAAACAGCTTCTCGCCTCCAATAAAAAAGAAATCAATTGGTACCCGGAGCATCTGAAGTTCGGCCGTTACGCCAAAAGCGTCGAGTCTGCTCCGGATTGGAACATTTCCCGCAATCGTTATTGGGGCAATCCAATGCCGGTGTGGCGGTGTCAGGATTGCGGCAAAGATACCGTGATCGGAAGTATTGCGGAGTTGAGAGAAAAGGCCGTTAATTTCGAAGTCATTGCGAGAAGCGGAGCGCCGAAGCAATCCCAAAATCATGAGATTGCCACGCGCCTTAAAGGCGCTCGCAATGACGCGGAAGCGATGGTGGACCTTCACCGCCCCTATATTGACGAAATAATTCTTAAATGCGATCACTGCGGCGGCAAGGCCAAGCGCATCACCGAAATTTTCGATTCCTGGATGGAAGCGGCGTCCATGCCGTTTGCCGAATACCACTATCCTTTCGAGAACAAGCCGGTCTTTCAATCGCGTTTTCCCGCGCAGTTCGTGGCGGAATACATCGCCCAGACGAGAGCGTGGTTTTACGTAATGCACGTGGTCTCGGTCATCCTGTTTGAGAGAGCACCTTTTGAAAACGTGGTTACGACCGGTACAATTTTGGCCGAAGACGGCAGCAAAATGAGCAAGTCCAGAAATAACTACCCGGATCCTTGGCTCGTCATGGAGAAGTATGGTGTCGATAGTCTGCGGTTCTATCTAATGAGTTCGGCAGTGATGCAGGCCGACAACCTTAATTTCAGCGAACGGGATTTGGCCAATGTGAACCGCAAGATATTTCGAATCCTGTGGAATGTGTATAGCTATTTCGTGACTTACGCCAATCAAAGTCGGTGGTACCCTTCGACCCGTCTGCCGGCGAGGCAGGCAAGCTCAGGGAGTAAAAAGGCATTAGTGCCTGAGCCTGCCCGTGGCCGGACCGTTTTAGACGAGTGGATTTTGGCGAGATTACAAGAGGCCGCAAACCTCATGACACAGTATCTTGATGACTATGATACCGTCAAAGCCACCCGGCAGCTCGGGGCATTCGTAGATGACCTTTCGACCTGGTATTTGAGGCGGAGCCGCGGCCGTGAAGATCAGGCGTTTTTGTCGACTTTGCAGGAGGCCCTTAGGGAATTTGCCAAACTGATTGCTCCGGTGATGCCCTATGTTTCGGAGACCATCTATCAAAACTTAACCGGCGGCCAATCGGTGCATCTCGAGGACTGGCCGAAAATGAAAAAGCTTTCATCCACCCAGCAGAAACTCCTGGCTCAAATGCAAGAAGTGCGCGGGTTAGTAGAGCAAGCCCATGCTTTGCGGGCCCAGGCCGGGGTGAAGTTGAGACAACCTCTGGCAAAACTGACCATCCCTAGAGAGGTCATCCTGGAGTCCCGACGTGGCGTCGGGATGATAGGATCCCAAGATTCTATCGCTGCGCTCCAGAATGACAGGGTCTGGAATGAATTACTTGAGATTCTCAAACATGAAGTGAATGTTTTAGAAATTGAATACGGCCAGGAATTCGAACTTGATACTAAAATCACGCCAGATTTGAAATTGGCCGGGCTGGCCCGCGAGCTCGAGCGGCAGATTAACCAGTTTCGCAAAGAAGCGGGACTAAAGATCGGCGAGTCAGTTGATTTATATTACGAGACCAAATCTGCTAAGATAGAAGAAGCGTTGCGGCAGGTGGACAAGAAAAAGACCTACCTTGTTGAAATATCAAATATCAAGTATCAAAAATCAAAAATGGATTCTGAGAAAGAGCTTGTGGTTGAGGGAGAAAAGGTTTGGATAGGTTTAATCAGGAAGTAGCTAGTAGCTGGTAGCTTGTGGGGTTCCTGTTTTATTTTCTACAAGCTACAAGCTAATTCCTACCAGCTAATTATGTATCAAAAGTACACCGGCGTTATCCTCAAAAAACATCCTTTGGGCGAAGCGGATGAATTGCTGACGATTTACACCAAGGAGGCGGGCAAGCTCCGGGTTCGGGCGGTATCCAGCCGGAAAATCCAGAGCCGCTTGGGGGGAAACCTCCAGAGTCTCAATGAAGTGGAATTTGAAACGGCCGGTAGTGCCAACCGGCGTTTTTTCCCGCTTGGCCGTGACGGTCTGCCGGTGCTGATTTCCGTCCGCGCCCGGACCATCAACAACTATCTGCGGGAAAATCTCAAAAAGTTTGCCTATTCCCTGATCGGCGTAGAAACCCTTTACCGTCTCACTCCGGATCAGGAGCAAAACGCCGAAGCCTATGAGATGCTGCTGGAGTTTTTGCGGAATTTGGGGGATTCCCGAGAGGAGAAATTTCCGCTTCGGAGTTTTCAACTCCGCCTCCTGCGCTTGAGCGGTTTCAGTTTCCCTTTAGAGCAGTGTCTTGATTGCCAAAGACCGCTGGCCGCGGGAACGACATCCTATTTTCTGTCCTCAAAAGGCGGACTCATCTGCGGCACTTGCGTCAAGGCCGAGGAAGCGGGCCTGCCGCTCACGCTTCTGGCTTTGGAGCAGCTGCGAACCTTATCAGAGGGGGGGAAACCGCTCCATCTGGAGTTTCCCGTCGAACAGGTGATCGAGGGATTTTTAAATTATGTTCTGGAACGGGAAATCAAAGCCAGCGGTTTTCTAAAAACCTTGGGTCAAGAAACCTAACCCTTAGAAAGACCCAAACCAACCCCGATGAACGAACTTTTGCAGGAAACCGGAGGGACCCCCAGCGCACCAGAGCTTTCTTTTTGGGCCCGGCATCGCCGGCCGCTGTGGGCCGGGACAATTATCGTTGCCGTTCTGACCGCCGCAGTCCTGACCTATGTCCTGTTTTTTAGAAGTCAGAACGGCCAGCCGGTCCAGCAGGGCGAAGTGAGTTTGCAAATTTTGGCTCCAGAGGAAGTAGCCGCCGGCTCGGAGTTATCCTACGAAATTAATATCGACAACCGTTCCAATTTCAAACTCCAGGAGTTAAGCTTGGAGCTGTTTTACCCGCGGGATTTCACTTTTCTGGATTCTGCCCCCGACCCCCAGTCGGCGGGCGCTCGGACTTTCAATTTGGCAGACCTGGAGCCGGGCCAGGAGCAGCGGCTCGTGATCGTCGGCCGGCTGTCTGGTAACGTTCAGGAGCTCAAAACCCTCACTGCCAAGCTCCGGTATGTCCCGGAAGCTTTTGCTTCGTCGTTCGTAGTAGATGCCAGTGTCACCACCAGCATTGCCGCTCCCGAGCTAAGCTTGCGCCTGCGGGCCCAGCCCCAGCTCATAAGCGGCCAGCCGCTGACCGTGGAAATCGAGGTCAGCAATGTCGCGACCCATCCCTTTTCCGACATCGCCGTCGAACTCATGTACCCGCCGCGGTTTGAATTTATCCGTTCCGGTTCCTTGCCCCCGAGCCGAACCACGGCTGCTGGTGCCGAGTGGGCGATTTCTGGGCTCATGCCCGGGGAAACGAAAACCTTCGCGGTCACGGGAAAACTCTCGGAGAGTGCCGGTAAAGAAACTTTCTTTACGGCCGAGCTCTTTCTGAAAAATGCCAGCGGGACGAGAATCTCGGCTGGCCGGAGTTTCGGCTTTGTGCAAATTTTACCCTCCCCCCTTGTCCTGTTTCATAAAATTGTGGGGGGCGGGAGTGGGCAGCCGATTTTGGTGGGGCAAGTCCTGAATTATGAAGTCGAGTACGAGAATCTGGGCGAAGTCGCGCTCCAGAACGTGACAGTGGCGGTGGTTTTCGAGACGCCGGTTTTTAATTTCAACAAGCTCAGAAGCAGTACCGGCCAGCTTCGCAACAACACCCTGATTTGGATCCCGGCTCAAGCCCCGGAGCTTTTGGTTGTCCCGCCGCGGGGCAAGGGGAAGTTCACGTTTGAGGTGGCGGTCTTGGAGAGTTCCGCTTTCAATTTCCAAAAAAACCCGAGAGTGTTGACGCGCGTGGAATACACGGCCAAAGAGCTTGCCGAGCCGACCGCGGGCAATACTCTAGATTTTAAAATTCAGACGGAAGTCAGCGTGACTGCGAATGTAAAAATTGTAGGCGGGGCGAATCCGCCGGTTATCGGCCAGCCGACGACTTATCGGATTGAGTTCCGGGTTCATAACGGCGTGAACGATGTCGCGGAGAGCGTTTTGAGCGCCGTGATTCCCAGAGCCGATTTTGTATTTGTGTCCGATTCGGTAATCCCCGCGGAGGAAAAAGATAACGTGAGTTTCGTGCCGATTGCCGGCAGCCTCCGCTGGCAGCTTAACCGACTGTTTGCCTTTACCGGCACGTTTCACGAACCAAGAAGCCTGAGTTTTGAGTTGATTGCCACCCCCACCGTGCAAGACCCGGTCACGGGCCAGCCGCTGCTGCGGGACGTCCAGGTTCAGGGCCTGGATGAATTTACCGCAAAAAAAATCCTGTCCAATAAAATTGACAGGCTCGTGCCTTGAGTTTGGTTAATATTGTCATTACCCGACTTGATCGGGTAATCCAGTACCGAAGCTAAAGCCCGGAGTCTTGCCAATCCTGGATTCCCGCTTCCGCGGGAATGACAAGGAAAAGAGGATTATACACCAGGCTTTTCTCCTTGAGAAGAGATAAGGCGGAAGTTAGCGGGGGACCATGGTCAGCGGATCCAGGAGTTCCCCGTTTTTCTTGACCTCAAAATGCAGATGCGGCCCGCTCGACCGGCCGGTACTACCCGAAATCATGATGGCTTGGCCCTGTTGGACGGATGCGCCGGCCGCCACCAAAAGCTCTTTGCCGTGGCCGTAGCGGGTTTTGAGGCCGTTGCCGTGGTTGAGGACAATGGTGTTCCCATAGCCGCGCTGCCAGCCGGAGAGCTCGACGATGCCTTCGGCCGCGGCTATGACTTGGCAGTCCCGGCAGGGGACATCAATGGCCCGGTGGCGGCTCCAGAATTTCTGACTCAACCTCGTGGCGGCGGGCATTGGCCAAATCAGTCCCGAGGACGCCCCTTGATAATCCGCCGGCACCTCGACTTTGCGGTAATCTTCTTTTTGCAGGCCGGCCAGATACTGCTGCCGTTGCGGCGTGGGCGGCAGTTTTTTCGCGCCGTTGGGGATGATGATTTCTTCGCCGGGAAAAATGTGATCTTCCAATTCAATCTCGTTGTATTCCATGATGTCTTCGGCCTCCACGCCGTATTTTTTGGCAATGCTGGCGATATTTTCCCGTTCTTGGACTACGTGTTTGACGCCGGAGATTGGCAGGATAGTTAAGATTTGGCCGGGCCGGATAGAGCCGTTCGCGGAGAGGTTATTTTCCCAGACAATGGTGTCTACGGATACGCCGTAAGCCGAAGCAATCCGGGTGACGGTATCGCCGCCGCGGACTTGGTAGACTTCGGTATCCCGTTTGGGCAGCAAGCCAGCCGAAGCGAAATTGGGTTTCAGAAGCGCGGAGCCGGAAAGGGTGGGCAAGGGTGCGGCCGCATCCGCGATTTTGATGTTGGCTTGCTCTTTTTCAATGGTCGAGGCGGCGAGGATTTGTTTGGGAGAAAGATTATAATTTTGGGTGAGCTTGAGCGTGAGATTTACACTTTCGTAAGCATCCACCAGCTTTTCATTGAGCGCAGGGTGATTTTTGAGGTAAATAAAAAACAAACTCTTGTTTAGAACTACCGCTTTACTCGAGTTTGCTCTTAAAAACAGATTTGCTCCCACCGCGAACGTCAGGATCAAGAGCAGAAACAGTTCAACCGCGAAGTGGGAGTAAAAAAATTTATGGGACTTGATTTTCCTAAAAATGTGGCTAAATTTAGCCATTTATTAGGGTTGGAATCAGGGCTATCAGCCCGAAGCTGATAATACCGAAACTCTATCACGATTGCTTCCTCCGGTCAAGAGGATTTGGAAAGTTTCTTGGCTTACTTTTGCGGGTTTTTTGGCATAAATAAGGCAAAAATGACGGGGATGAGCTTTCCACAGAATTGAAATTTTCCCATAGATAAGCCAAGAAGAACGGAAAAACAAAAAAATAACTTTTTGTTCTTACGGTTTTTTAGTTCTTTAGTCTTTACGTTTGATAGTGTATTTTTAGTATATGCGTGACTTATTAGCGGATCTTAATGACCGGCAACGCGAGGCGGTAACTGCCCCTTTGGGACCGGTACTGGTTCTAGCGGGGGCGGGCTCGGGGAAAACGCGAGTTTTGACCTACCGGATTGCCTATCTCTTGGAGCAAAAAATTTTTGCCCCGCCTGAGATACTAGCCCTGACCTTCACCAACAAGGCGGCGGGGGAGATGAGGGGGAGGATTGAGAAATTGTTTACCCCCTCCCCCAATCCCTCCCACCAGGGGAGGGATGTTAAAGAGAAATTTCCTCCCCCCTTTGTGGGGGAGGTTAGGTGGGGGGGTTGCAAAACTTTCAATCCGTGTTTCAGCGCCCAGCTTTTTACAGGGGAGGGGAGTAGCTTTTGCTCACGCC
>CAYHVH010000028.1:5430-7538 GCA_964360335.1 uncultured Candidatus Saccharibacteria bacterium | reverse complement strand
CACTTGGCGGTAGATATCTGGGTTCCCCCCGGCACGTCCGTTTTTGCTCCGATTTTCGGCCGGATGCATAGTTTTCGCGATAACGATAATCTCCGCGACTATGGCCCCACGATTATTCTTGAGCATGAGCTAGGGGGAATAAGGTTTTACACATTATACGGACATCTTAGTCGCGCTTCTCTCACTGGACTCCAAGCTGGAAGTATCGTTGCCGCTGGGGAAAATTTTGCCGCAGTTGGGGCAAGTAACGAAAACGGCCAGTGGCCGGCTCACCTCCATTTTCAGGTGATTTCCGATTTGCTCGGCCAGTCGGGGGATTTTCCCGGGGTCGCGCGGCCATCGGAGCGGGATTTTTATCTCACCATTTGTCCTAACGCCAACCTGATATTGCAAATCAAAAATTTGCCTTGATTGAAAGCGGCGTTTGAGGGAGAATACCTATGTAACTTATTTATCATGAAACTTCCCAAAAAAGCCAAGCGAGTTTACAAAGGTCAAATTTTTGAGGTCTATGAGTGGCGGCAGAAAGAGTTTGACGGCTCGCATAAAACGTACGAACTGGTGAAGCGCCTTGACACCGTGCAAATCATCGCCACGCAAAACGGCAAAATTTTGATGACCCGGGAGCGGCAACCAGACCATTACCGGCCAGCCGGCCTTTTGGGCGGCCGGATCAACAAACGGGAACGGCCTCTGGCGGCCGCGAAGCGCGAGCTTTTGGAAGAAGTCGGTCTCGCTTCACGCCACTGGCAGCTTCTGGGCGTGTACCAGCCCTATCGCCGCATTCTATGGAAAATTTACGTGTTTGCAGCCCGGGATTGTTATCCAGTCGGGAAGCCGGCGCCGGAAGCTGGCGAGAAAATAAAGTTGCAGAGGTTAAGCTTCGCGCAGTTTATCGGCAAAATCACCCGGGAGTATTGGCGCGGTGATCTGGTAACCGAGATTTTGGGTTTGCAACACCAGCCGAAAAAACTCCGCGTCTTCCGGCGGCGGCTTTTCCAGAAGTAAAATATTCTCGTGACAGACGCCTCTCTGAAAAAAGACGTTTTCTTCTACTATCTCTTCAGTTTTTGCATCGGGCTGTATCTCGCCAACGGTACGACCGTGTTGTTTGAACAGGCTTTGAATTTCTCCTACTTCCAGATCTTTTTCGCCGGCGGGCTTTATATGCTGATGTTCATTTTTTTTGAAATCCCGAGCGGCGCTTTTGCCGACCTCATCGGCCGGAAACGCTCCCTGATGATGAACCCCGTTAGACTTATTTTGTATAAAATTCTTATTTTGAGAAAGGTCTAACGGGGTGAAAAAGATTTTGATTATGTATGGCTCCGTGGGCCTGGGGCACAAGGTCGTGGCGGAAAACATTGCCGCGGTGCTTAGGACCTATCCGGAAGTGGAGCTTGGCATGCTGGATGTCCTGGAGATGTACAAGGGACCATTCACTCAAACCAGCACCAAAATTTACCAATGGATTATTGCCCACTGGCCCGGACTCTGGCGGTTTTTTTATACCAATCCGGTTTTTTTAAGGCTTACCCTGCCTTGGCGTTTGCCGTTTGCGGCCTGGAAACTTAGGAAATTCCGCGATTATTTCCTGAACGAAGTTTGGGATTTGGTGCTGACCACTCATCCCAATGCCACTGCTCTAATCGTCAGTCTGAAACAGCAGGGGCTGTACCATGGCCCGATTGTCACGACCTTCAGCGATTTTCATTTCCAACCCTACTGGGTTTTCCCCGGCGTGGATCGGTATCTGGTGATGACGCCCGAGCAGCAGCGGGAGGTGGTGCGCCTGGGCTTTTCTAGGAAGCGTGTGATTATCACCGGTCTCCCCGTCGATCCGGTTTTTAGCGCAGACTACGAGGAAGGAGAGATTTTTCGAGAGTACGGTTTGGCGCGCACCCGCCCGGTGATTTTAATTATGGGCGGCAGCCGCGGCTGGGGAGTGAAACTAGAAAACGTCCAGGCGCTTTTAGATTCCGATTTTGATTTACAGCTCGTGGTGGCGACTGGGATTAATCCCGTTTTGGAACAGGAGTTGCGCAAGGTGGCCTCCCGGTTCCCCGCGGCTCTAAAAGTGTTTGGCGAGTGGTCAAATATCGAAGTTG
>CAYHVH010000028.1:0-5330 GCA_964360335.1 uncultured Candidatus Saccharibacteria bacterium | reverse complement strand
CGCGGAAAAATTATCAAGGCCCAGAGGAACTGCCGAGACTTAAACTTTCCCCCCAGACCAAACGGGGAGTTTTGGTCGTGGTTTTCAGTTTGCTGGCGCTCCTGACCCTGCTGGCTTTTTTTGACGCCGCCGGTTCCCTGGGCAAGATCGTGGCGAAGATCTCGGGCTTGCTCCTCGGCAGCGCGGCGGTGGCAGCGCCTTTGATTTTCTTCGGCATTGCCGTAGCGTTGCTCCTTCCTAGCCGCAAAGGGCAGGAAGAGGAACCGCCCGCTTCCAATCTCCGGGTCTATCTGGGAGCTGTTCTTTTTTCCTTCGCGCTCACCGGCATCCTGCATTTGCTGGCGATGCGCTCTGACCCCTCGGCCGCTTTTGAGCTCGTAAAACAGTCAGCCGGCGGGGGATACCTCGGGGTGTTGGCGGCCTTGCCCCTGTTTAGCCTCGTAGATTTTTGGGCGGCTTTGGTAATTTTAGCCGGTTTAGTTTTGGTGTCCGTGGTAGTTGTTTTCAACCTCAATTTGGCGGGAATTTTCCGTCGCTCCAAAGAACTTCTGGTTTCTCCCCCGGCCGCCGCGCCGCCAGCCACCGGCAGCGTGAAAATTAACAAAATGGAAGCCCCAGGTTTCAATGTCGCCAAGGTTCTAGGCCCCCCGGTCCTGGCTCGTGAAGCAGAACAGGAGGATCAGTCGGGAGAGGAAACCGGAGAGGACGAAACTTTGCTTACGGGGCCAAAAGAAGAAACCATGAAGTCCCAGCCGGAATTGGCGGCTAAATACCGCCGCGGGAACTGGCAATTGCCGCCGCTTGATTTGCTGGAAGAAGAGCATAGCGTGGTAAATAGTGGCAACATCGAGGCCAATGTGGAAATTATCCAAAAAACCTTGAGGGATTTTGGCATTGAAGTGGAAATGGGAGAAGTGAATATCGGACCGACCGTGACCCAGTACACCCTGCGTCCGGCCCAGGGTATCAAATTGTCGCAGATTATGACTTTGCAGAATGATTTGGCCTTGGCTCTTGCGGCGACCGCCATCAGAATCGAAGCCCCAATTCCCGGCAAATCCCTGGTGGGCATTGAGGTCCCCAACAAAACCGTAGCCACCGTGCGCATCAAAGACATTGTGCAAACCGACAGTTTCGTAAATCACCATTCCAATCTCGCCTTTGCTTTGGGACGGGACGTGGCGGGCCACCCGGTGGTTGCCGATTTGGCGAAAATGCCCCACCTTTTGATCGCCGGAGCGACCGGGACCGGGAAGAGCGTGGCTATCAATTCCCTGCTAATCAGTTTTTTGTACCGCAATTCCCCAGAGGAATTGCAGCTCATGGTGATTGATCCGAAACGAGTCGAACTCAATCTCTATAATGGCGTACCGCACCTCAAAGTGCCGGTGATTATAGATTATGACAAGGCGGTGAACGCCCTGAAGTGGGCGGTTGCCGAAATGGACCGGCGCTACAACCTTTTGGCCAAAAGCGGCAAGCGCAATATCATCGAGTACAATAGCACAGGAAGCGAGCCGCTCCCCTACATCGTCGTGGTGGTGGACGAACTCGCAGATCTCATGGCTGTTGCCCAAATCGATGTTGAAGCGGCGGTGGTGCGCTTGGCGCAGATGGCGCGGGCCGTCGGCGTCCATTTGGTTCTGGCGACACAGCGGCCGTCCGTGGATATCATTACCGGGCTTATCAAGGCGAACATTACCGCGCGGATCGCCTTTACCGTGGCTTCTCAGGTGGATTCCCGGACGATTCTCGACATGGCCGGCGCGGAGAAGTTGCTTGGTTCGGGAGATATGCTTTATGTTACCGCGGAGCTTTCTAGACCGAAACGGATTCAAGGAACATATATCTCCGAGAAAGAAGTCCGGGGGGTGGTGGAGTTTTTACAGCAACAGGCTGGGGACGTGGAGTATGACGAAACCGTTCTGGAAAAACCTAAAGCCGCAAGCTCTTTCTCGGGCTTTCCCCAAGAGGACCAAGAGGAGGATTTACTTGCCGAGGCCGAGGCGATGGTGAGAAGAACAGGAAAAGCTTCGGCTACCCTCCTGCAACGACATCTCCGTATCGGCTATGCTCGAGCGGCGCGGCTTTTGGATCTTTTGGAGCAGAAGGAATTTATTGGGCCGGCCGATGGCGCCAAGCCGCGCGACGTGTACATTGGTCCAGCAGAAGAATATAATGACAAGGACAAAGAAGCGTAATTCCTATGACTAAGAGTTTGGAAACTAAGTCAATCAGGAATTAGAAATTTTATCATGGCTTTTACTACCAAAAAAGTTAAAACCGAAACTTTGGGGGAGTACCTCCAGTCCTGCCGCAGTCATTTGGGTTTATCACTGCTGGACGCGGCGAAACTTTCGCAAGTCCAGCCGAAGTTTATCTCTGCTCTGGAGGAAGGACGGTTTCGGGATTTGCCCGCCGCGGTTTACGTGCGGGGCTTTTTGCGCAGCCTCGCCCAAGTCTATCGGGTTACGGCCGCGGGCCTCTTGGAGCAGTTTGCCGCCGAATCGCAAATCTCAGCGAATTTATTGGCCTCCGAAGCCCCGGAAACCCCCGGAGGCCGGTTTGTCTTTCGGCGCTTTATTTTAAGCCCGCGGACGGCGATGCTCTTGGGAGCCGTGATATTGGCAATCGTGAGCTTATCTTATCTCTATTTTCAAATCAGTTCTCTCGGCCGCGCCCCGCGGTTGCAGGTTTTTTCCCCGGAAAGCGACATGGTCATAAACTCTGGTTCGCTCCTGGTTCGCGGTCAAACCGAGCCGGGGGCGAGCGTGTTTCTGAACAACCAGGCATTGGTTAGCGATTCGAGCGGCGAGTTTCGGGAAAATTTAAGCCTTGGCCCGGGGGCAAATCGTTTGGTGATCAAGGCCGTCAATCAGTTTGGCCAGGAAACCGTGGTTACCCGCTCGGTAAACTTTCAAGAAAAAGAAATTGCCGGCAGCTTCACGAGCATTGAGACCCCGGGGGAGGAGCTGGTGCTGGAGGTGCTGATTGGCCCCGGCTCGGCCTGGATTTATTTGGAAGCCGACGGGATAGAACAGGCCTCGGGCACAATGTTGCCGAATTCTCGCAAAGCCATCGCGGCCAAGGACAAGATTGTCCTTACTACCGGCAACGCCGGTTCGACCCGGGCGATCTTTAAAGGCAAAGACTTGGGAGTTTTGGGCAAAGAAGGAGAAGTGATAAGGGATATTGAGTTTACGAAGTAGCTACGAACTTACGAATTTGTTACGAAAATACGAACCACTCCCCCTTAGCACTTGATAAATTTAGTACTTTCGTAGAGTTTCGTAATTTCGTAGATAATATATAATAGGATTATGGTCAAAACCATGATCACTGAAGAGACCAAAACCGAAACGTCAAAGAAAGAAGCCTTGGCGGGCGCCGTAGAACAAATCCGAGAAAAATTCGGGGACGGTTCAATCATGAAACTCAAGGAAGCCCGAACCCTTAACGTCGAAAGCATTCCCACCGGTTCCATCTCTTTGGATTTGGCATTGGGCGTCGGGGGCATTCCGAAAGGGCGGGTCGTCGAAATTTTTGGCCCAGAATCCTCCGGCAAAACCACCCTCGCGATGCACATGGTGGCCGAGGTGCAGCAGCGTAAAGGAACGGCCGCCTTTGTGGATGCCGAACACGCCCTGGATCCTGATTATGCCGAAAAAATTGGGGTGAAGCTTGACGATCTTTTAATTTCCCAGCCGGATACTGGCGAGCAGGCCCTGGACATCGTCGAGACCTTAGTTCGAAGCAATGCCGTGGACGCGATTGTTGTGGATTCCGTGGCGGCTCTGACTCCGCGCGCCGAAATTGAGGGTGAGATGGGCGATTCGCACATGGGCCTGCATGCGCGCCTCATGAGCCAGGCCTTGCGGAAACTAGCCGGGATTATTAGCAAATCCCGCTGCACCGTGATTTTCATCAACCAGATTCGGATGAAGATCGGAGTAATGTTTGGCAATCCGGAGACCACGACCGGCGGGCAAGCCTTGAAATTTTACTCTTCGGTGCGCTTGGAAGTGAGAAAAGTCGCTCAGATCAAGCAGGGCGAGAAAATTATCGGCAACCGAGTGAAAGTCAAAGTCGTAAAAAACAAAGTCGCCCCGCCCTTCCGGATTGCCGAGTTTGATCTGATGTGGAACGAGGGCATTTCTTATGAGGGGGACTTGCTGGATACTGGCTTGGAATATGGGGTCGTTACCAAATCTGGCAACACTTACCTCTTTGGCGAGGAGCGCTTGGGAGTCGGCCGGGAAAATGCCAAGCAATTCCTGCGCGACAATTCCAAGGTTGCGGCGCAGATTGATGCGGCTTTGCGGAAAACAGCCAAAGAAAAACAGGCGGCAGAATAGAAGAGTTTTGAGTGAGGTTGAACTCGGCCTTTGGAGAAAAGGCGGCAAGCCCGGGATATGGGGCTTGCTTTTTTGGTGGAGCTTCGTATAATTAGGATTAACCTTCAGCTGTTTTACCGAAGGTTAACGAACCTCAATTGTCAACAACTTGACAGGAGGAAGCGATGGCTATCGAAGAGAAGGGGAAGCGGCGGTTAGCGGCTGTTGATTTTGTCAGGCATAACCCGCAAGGCTTGGCAGTCATGGAAATTTCCCAGGCCCGGTCTGTAATCCATGACTTGTTCAGCCAGGAAGAGATGACGGTAGAGGAGATCATTGGGCACATCCGGTATGCCAGTTTACCCGATGAACTTTTGGTTTCTCTGGCTAAGTTCTGCCGGGGTACGGCCCAGTGGGGTGATTTTTTGGACTGCCTGTGCCGCATTCCCAAAGACTGGTGGCGAGAATATTTTTCGCCGGAGGAAAGGATAGCGGAGATTCTCCAGGACCGCGATCTGCCCCAGCTCGTGAGCAGTCCCGGGTTTCGAAAGCTAGTCTGCCGGGATCATCCCCTGATCCAGCTCGTCAACTTCGATCCGTACTGGGAGCGGCGTGTGCGCTGGTTCATCGTGAGCCGTAGTTTTCGGAGAGCCTGGACCGAACTCAACAAAGCCCGCAAGGGTTTTCCTGATAAGCAGTTCCTTGGCTTCTCCCCGGCGCAGCAGCAGCAACTCATCGAAACCGGTAAGTTTTATGCTTACCATCATGGCGGGGCATCGACCCTGTCCCTCACCCAGCTCATCGACGAGTTGTTCCAGGTCATGGCGGCCGCGGGATTGGTTAGAGGAATTACCGGAGCCGAGCTCGCCTGCTTGGATCAGCTCTCAAAACGCGTAGTCTATGAAATCGTGGCTCATCCTGTAGGGCCGGGCCGCAGAAAACCTCGAGCTTACTCTGTCCAGGCCAAACCGCCCGGATACTGTTTTGCTCAGTTTT
>CAYHVH010000027.1:0-7885 GCA_964360335.1 uncultured Candidatus Saccharibacteria bacterium | reverse complement strand
TCAACAAACTTTTCCAATTTCATCGCTCCCAGGTCTTTCTCGCCCCGCTGTCTCAGGGAAACGGTTTTTTCTTGAACTTCCTTCTTTCCGACGATCAGCATATAGGGAATTTTCAGCAGCTCGGCGTCGCGGATTTTGCGGCCGATAGATTCGCTGCGGTCGTCGATTTCTAGGCGTAGACCGCGGACAGTGGTCCGCAGCTCGGATGCGACTTTTTCGGCATAGCCGTTCTGTTCGTCCGAAATCGGTAGGATAACTACTTGCACCGGAGCGAGCCACAGCGGGAACGCTCCCGCAAAGTGCTCGATCAAAATCGCGATGAATCTTTCCAGCGAGCCGTAAATGACGCGGTGAATCACGACGGGCGTTTTCTTTTTTCCGTCGGCGGCGATGTATTCTAGTTCAAACCGCCGCGGTTGCTGGAAATCGAGCTGGATGGTTCCCAGTTGCCACTCCCGGCCAATGACGTCCTTTATCAGAATATCAACTTTCGGTCCGTAAAATGCTCCGTCCTTTTCCGCGACGGTGTAGGGTTTTTTGTTTTTTTTCAAAATTTGCTCGAGCGTCGCCTCGGCCTTGTTCCATGTCTTGACGTCGCCGAGGTAACTTTCCGGGCGCGTCCCCAGTCGATAACTGTACTCGATGCCAAAAATCGAATAAAACCGTTCCACGATTTGAAAGATATTGTCGTACTCCTCGCCAATTTGGTCTTCTGTTACAAAAATATGCGCATCGTCCTGACGGAACTCCCGCACGCGCAGGAGCCCGCTTAGAGTTCCGGAGAGTTCATTGCGGTGCAAAGTGTCGGTGTCGGAGAGGCGCAGCGGCAGGTCCTTGTAACTCCGGGGCCGAGAGCCGAAGACTACCATGGCATTGGGGCAGTTCATGGCCTTCACCCCGTATTCTTCTCCTTCTTTGGTTTTGGCCGTGAACATCGAATCCCAGTAGTGCTCGTAGTGTCCCGAAGTGACGTAAAGTTCTTTTTTGTTCAAGAGCGGCGAAACAATCTCCTGGTAACCGCGCGCGCGATGATCCTCGCGCCAGAAATTGATGAGTTCGTTATAAATAGCCACCCCTTTCGGCAGCCAGTACGGCATGCCCGGCGAAGTTTCGTGGAACATAAATAGCTCAAGTTTGGGGCCGAGCAGGCGGTGGTCGCGCTTCTTGGCCTCAAGGGCTTGCTTCAGATAATCCTCCAGTTCTTGCTTGGTTTGAAAGGCAGCGCCGTAGATTCTGGTTAGCATCGGATTTTTTTCGCTGCCCCGCCAGTAGGCCCCGGCAATCGAGGTCAGCTTGAAAGATTGCTCACTGATCTCTTTGGCGCTTGACACGTGGCCGCCGCGGCAAAGGTCAGTGAATTTCCCGGAGGTGTAGAAGGTGATATCTTCGCCTTTGGTGCTGATTTCTTCCACGAGTTCTCGTTTGAAAGGATTGTCGGCAAAGTATTTAAGCGCTTCTTTTTTGGAAACTTTTTTGCCGGTGAACTTCTCCCAAGTTTTGAGGATTTCGCGCATCTTTTTCTCGATTTTCGGCAGGTCCTCTTCGGAAATCGGCTTTTTGAAGTCAAAGTCATAGTAAAAGCCAGTATCTATAGCCGGGCCAATAGTGGGTTTGGCTTGGGGCCATAACTCCAAAACCGCCGCCGCCAAAAGGTGCGCCAGCGAGTGGCGGATGGGCTCGAGGTTAGGGGCTTGTTTCGTCATGTTTATTGTCTGTCATTGCGAGGCCGGAGGCCGAAGCAATCTCTAATTGTCTTATGTATGGGATTGCTTCGTCGCCTTTCGACTTCGCGCAAAGCTCCTCGCAATGACGCTAAAAGTGTAATTTAAATAAAAATCCCAGCACAACATTCATCAGTTGTCTGGGACTCCGACGCTAACGGTCGGGGCGGTTCCACCCAGCTTCCCCCCGTCAGACGGGGGACGCTTAATTTATTCACTTTGCCAGCAGCTTTGAGGTTGGTGAGGTCTCATGCAAGCGCTACTAGTATCTGAAGCTTAGGCTTGAAAGTAAATTTTGTCAAAAAAAGAAGGCCGGACGACCCGAGGGGGGAAGTCCGGCCTTGCACAGTTAGTTCTACTGCGCGGTTGCCGTCGCGGGCGTTAGGCGGGCGGAAGAGCGCGCAGGATTTCTGTGAGGTTCTTCATCCAGGAGACGGGCAGGATGTGACCATCAGGGGTTACGTAGGTTCCGAGGTCGTTTTTCTGCACGCAGATGCCGTCGAATCCGGACGGTACGAAGGAGCTTGACAACTTTAGGTAGATAACAGGAGTTGTTGGGTTCGTCTCCCGGACGGTCGTGGCTGCCGCAATTGCCTCGCATTCAAGTGATCCCGCGGACTCGTCCACGATCACTATGTTGTGTTCTTCCGAATTGAAGAACATAGGGACGTAGAGTCCGCGCGAAATGAAAGCGGCGATTTTGAAGCCGGCATTTTCAGCAGCCACGGCCACGATGAGTCGCAAAGGCACACCGTAACCAACTACCAGCAGGGCTGTTCTTTGCATTGCCGTTCCTCCCTTTCTGTCATTTCTGACCCACCAGTATTACAGCTTCGCTTTGCCATGTCAAGCTGTTCGTTTGAGGCTTTCCCGCAGGAGGGTTTTGAGTTCGGTTTTGAAGGTTTCGCTGTTCTCCACGCCAAAATTGGTCTTCACTTCCCGCTCTTTGCCCTCGCGGTCGGGAATGACTAGTGATATCGGGGTTGATCCTGGGTATTTGGCGAAAACGACTTTCAGCTTGGAAAAAACCGTTGGCGAGGCGTTGCTGGGGATTTTGATTTTGAGTAATTGTGGACCCTCGACCCCAGTAGCAGACCTATCGGTCGCTACGGGGCCAGCCGGCTCCGGCGCAAAATTGTCAATTGGGGAGCTGGCCTGACTTTCCTGCCAATCCTCTGGCAAGGGCTCGTCGAGATTTTGCATTCTTTCCACGAGGAGCTTCGGTTCCCCGTCCTTTTCGGAAATTTTGCCGTAAACCAAGACCATGCGCTCGGGATTAAGCAGGCTTTGATACTGCGTGAAAACGCTGGGAAAGACCACGAGTTCCAGGGAACTGTCGAGATCTTCGAGGTCGGCAAAGCACATCTGCTCGCCCTTTTTCGTCAGAATTTTTTGGATGCGGGTAATAATTCCGCCGACAGTGCAGAACGTGCCGTCCAGGCCGGGATGGAGGTCCTTGATAGGTCGGGAGTAGCGGGCGAGCGTGGTTTTGTGGTTTTGGAGAGGGTGGGAGGAGACATAAAGTCCCAAAAGCTCTTTTTCCCAGGAAAGTTTGTCCGCCTCGGTAGCCGCCTCCACGGCTTTGAGTCTAAGCTCACCGTTGCGGCCTACGGTTTCGGCAAATAGCACAGCTTGGCCGGCGATTGCTTGACGGTGGTTTCGGCGCGCATACTCCAGGATGCTTTCGGTATTGAGGAGCATTTCGTTGCGCTCGCCGAAGCGGTCCAAACTGCCGCTTTTGACCAAGGCCTCCCAGGATTTTTTATTGAAATTGCGGGTCCTGATGCGTTTTACAAAATCCGCGAGAGAGAGAAATGGGCCGTTTTGCTTGCGCTCGGCGATAATCGTGGTGATAACATCCGAGCCCAGATTTTTTATGGCACTAAGCCCGAAGCGGATTTGGGCGTTACTTATCACCGTGAAGGAGGCGAGGGATTCGTTGACGTCTGGAGGCAGAACTTGGATTCCCAGAGCGCCGCATTCCGCGACGGCTTCGGCCACTTTCTGGTTGTCGTCCGCTTCGGCCGAAAGGAGCGCCGCCATAAATTCCACGGGAAAGTTCGCTTTCATATAAGCCGTCTGGTAGGCGACCATGGCGTAGGAGGCGGCGTGGGCCTTGTTAAACCCATAGGCCGCAAAGGGTTCAATCAGTCCCCAGAGCTTGACCGCTTTTTCCGAGTGCAGGCCGCCCCCCATCGCCCCCTGAATAAATTTTTCCTTTTGGGCGGCCATTTCTTTGGGAATTTTTTTACCCATCGCTTTCCGGAGTTTGTCCGCCTCTTCCCAGGTATAGCCGGCGAGCTTGATGGCGATGAGCAAGACGTCATCCTGGTAGGTGATGACGCCATAGGAGAGGTCCAAGATCTCCCGGAGGCGCGGATCGAGATAGGAAATGAGTTTCGGATTATGTTTGCGGGCGATGAATTCCGGGATGGATTCCATCGGGCCGGGGCGGTAGAGGGAAATCATCGCCATAATATCAAAAATGGTCGAAGGCTTGAGGTCGACCAGGTATTTGGTCATCCCCGAACCGCCCAATTGAAATACGCCCATCGTCCGGCCGGTAGCGAGAAGCGTAAAAGTTTTTTGGTCATTGAGGGGAATGTGCTGGAGGTCGATTTCTTGGCTCTTAGTGGCGCGGACGATTTCCACGGCGTTTCCCAAGATCGCGAGGTTCCTAATCCCCAAGAAGTCCATTTTCACGAGGCCGGCCTCCTCGACCGAGTGCATATCGTACTGGGTGATGATGTTCCGGTTGTCCGTGTCCAGCTGTAGGGGGGTAAACTCCGTCAACTTGGTCGGGGCGATCACTACGCCCGCCGCGTGTACCGACGCGTGCCGGACCACGCCCTCGACTTTTTTGGCGAGTTCGATGAGATTTTTGGTTTCCGGATCCTTGCGGTAGGCTTCTTTAAGTTCCGGGGCGAGCGTCAGGGCTTTTTCAATGGTCATGTGGAAACCTTGTTTGCCAAAGGGGATCATTTTGGCAATCTGGTCGCATTTCGAGTAGGGAAGTCCCAGCGCCCGGCCCACGTCGCGGACCGCGGCCCGGGCCATCATCGTCCCAAAAGTCACGATTTGCGCGACCTTGTCCTTGCCGTATTTTTCGCTGACATATTGGAGGACTTCGTCGCGGCGATTGTCGGCAAAATCCATATCAATATCCGGCGGGGTGGGACGATAGAGGTTCAAGAACCGCTCGAACGGCAGTTTGTATTCCACCGGATTCATGGTCGTAATCCCCAGGGCATATGCGGCGAGGGAGCCAGCGGCCGAGCCTCGAGTGGTGCTGATGATTCCCCGGCTCCGAGCCCAGTTCACGATG
The DNA here is from genome assembly GCA_964360335.1 of uncultured Candidatus Saccharibacteria bacterium. Classification (GTDB taxonomy): domain Bacteria; phylum Patescibacteriota; class Doudnabacteria; order UBA920; family 2-01-FULL-46-14; genus CAYHVH01. The sequence continues at coordinate 2,839 of CAYHVH010000027.1, read as the reverse complement.
TCCGCCACTACCAAAACATAGGTTGCGTAGCCGGCTTGTTTGATGACGTCGATTTCATATTTCAGCCGTTCCCGGATCTCCCCAGGCAACTCCTTCCCCTGATAGCGGTCCTTGAGCCCTTGGTAACAAAGTTCTTCCAAATAGCTCTCAGCCGTTTTACCTTCCGGCACGGAGAAACTGGGGAAATACCGTTTCCCCAAAACGAGCTCCAAATTTATCCGCTCGGCGATTTTCCCGGTATTCTCCACGGCTTCGGGGAGATCGGCGAAGCTCTCCGCCATTTCCCGCGGGGATTTGAGATGCAAGGCACTCCCGCGCATGTCCAAGCGGTCGCTATCCGCTACGGTCCGGCCTGTTCCGACGCAGACCAGGATGTCCTGGGCGGCAGTGTCTTCCGGCAACAGGTAGTGGCTGTCGTGGGTCGCGACCAGCGGCAGGCCAGTATCGCGAGCAAGCCGCACGAGTTCCCGGTTGACTTCGGTTTGGAGGTCGGTCGGGGCAGGATGGAGCACGTTGCGCTGGATTTCCAGATAAAAATTGTCCGGCCCAAAGATGCTTTGGTATTCCAAAGCCGCTTTTTTTGCAAGTTCGTAATTTTTGCCGGATAGCGCCCGCGCAATTTCCCCCCGCAAGCAGCCGGAGAGGGCGATCAGGCCGCGACTCATATGCTTAAGCGTTTCCTTGTCGAGACGCGGTTTGTAGTAGTAACCTTCCAAATGGGCAATCGTCACGAGCTCGAGAAGATTCCGGTAACCTTCCTGGTCGGCCGCCAGGAGGATTAAATGAAAATAATCCGCGCCTCCTCCTTTTTTGAGATGCAGGTTCTCCGGGGCGACATAGGCCTCCAGGCCGATAATCGGTTTGATACCGGCGCGCCTGGCCTGTTTGTAAAATTCAATTGCGCCGTAAAGAGCGCCGTGGTCCGTGAGCGCCAGGGCGTTCATTTCCAACTCTTGAGCGGCGGCCAAAAGCTCCGGAATTTTGGGCAGTCCGTCTAAAAGGGAGTAGTGGGAGTGGACATGGAGGTGGACAAAGTCAGACATAGGACTTATGAACCTCAAAACCGAAAAACGCAAGCACTAAGGTAATTGTCTAAGGGTTTCAGGGTTTTTTAAGTTTCTCGGTTCTTTTGTTACTTCAAGCTTTTGTATTATAATACACCCACAAGGAAGATAAAATGATTAACCTGCCGAATTTGCCCGAAAAGGAGGAACTGGAATTCAAAGAGAAGGAGTTCCTTCTCTCCCTCTACGAGCAATTCCAGCGCTCCTCGAAAATCTGGTTTGTGGTTCTCGGAGTCCTCCTGGTTCTGGCTCTGCCGGCCAAATTCGTGTTGCAGGGCATCTTCGCAAGCGCCCTCATCAAGAGTTACCGGCCGCCAGTTGTCAACCTCCAACCTTATATCCCGCAGGAGCTTCAGGTCTTGAGGACTGAAATTTTGTCAGTGTCCGCGGGAAGTGTATCGGTTTTGGCCCAGCTCCTAAACCCCAATCGGGATATTTCCGCCCGCGAGTTTACCTACCGCTTCGTCCTCAAGGACGGCACCGGGGCAGTTTTAAGCGAAGTTCCGGGTGAGGGATACTTGCTCTCTGGCGAGAGCCGGTTTTTACTCTTACCGCTCCTGAGTCTTTCCCCTTTGCCTAAAACTGCCGAACTCGTTCTGGAACAAGTCCGGTGGACCAGACGGCAGCCGGAGTTTGAGGTGCGCCTCGAGGTCCTGCAGAAAAATACCGGTTATACTCCAGAGGGGAAATTTTTTGTGGAAGGTCTCGTGCGGAATTTGCAAAATTACCAGATCAAAAAAGTGGAATTGAGTTTCATTGTTTTTGACCAGAGCAACCGCAATATCGTGGGGGTCAACTCGAGTGTGATTACCGATCTTGTGGGCTCGGAGTCGCGGTACTTTCGCGTTCTCTGGCCAAGTGGGAAGCGGTTTGCTCCCGGCCAGGTGGAAGTCATCCCCGACGTGAATCTTTTGGCCCCCGGTTTGATTCTGGAACAGCAGCAGAAAATCCCCGTCCGCTAAAGAGGTTTTTAGACTGACTTTGATGTTCACTAAAACCTTGAAATATTTCGACTGGCCGTTTTTCGCCGCCACCCTGCTTCTTTCCCTGACGGGGTTAATCATGATTTACAGTACGAGTTTGAGCGGGGGGGGAGATGGAAAGTTGTGGATGAGGCAGCTTTTGGCGCTGGGCTTGGGCCTTTCGGGCTTATTTTTTTTAAGCACGCTGGATTACCGGTTTTTTCGCAAGAATGCCAATGTTTTTTACATTTTGGCGCTCTTGCTCCTGGTGCTGGTGTTGTTGTTCGGCCAGGAAATCAGAGGTTCGAAGCGTTGGTTTGATTTGGGATTTTTCAATTTTCAACCGGCGGAGTTTTCCAAACTGGCGCTGATTGTTTTGTTGGCCAAGTACTTTCAGATAAAAAAACCGCTGGTCGCGAAGTTCCCCTATGTCCTGTGGTCGTTCGCCTACGTCGCGCTCCCGGGAGTTTTGATAGTGCTGCAGCCGGACCTGGGTTCGGCAGCGATGCACGTGGCCGTGTGGCTCGGGATGTTGCTTATTAGCCCGATGCCCCGCCGCTATTTTTTGTACCTCTTCGTAATCTTTCTGGTCGCGGCGGTTATGAGCTGGCAGTTCTTTTTGCAGGATTATCAAAAAGACCGGATCCGGAGTTTTTTGGATCCCACCGCCGATCCCTTGGGCAGAGGTTACAACGTCATCCAGTCCATCGTGGCAGTCGGTTCGGGGGGGGTTTTCGGCAGCGGCTTGGCCCGGGGTTTGCAGAGCCAACTCCGGTTTTTGCCGGAGCGGCAAACCGACTTTATTTTCGCTTC
>CAYHVH010000026.1:6068-8180 GCA_964360335.1 uncultured Candidatus Saccharibacteria bacterium | reverse complement strand
GCCTCCACGGAATTTCCGAAGGGGAGGACGATGATTTTTCGGTCCAAACCCAGCAGGGTCTCGTGGAGCAGGTGAGCACGATAATCGGGGTATTCACGATTTTTCTTTCGTTCGTCGTCGCGATTTCCCTGTTGGTCGGCGGGATCGGCATCATGAACATTATGCTGGTTTCGGTGACGGAGCGGACGCGCGAAATCGGGTTGCGCAAGGCCTTGGGGGCCAAAAATCGCGATATTTTGGTGCAGTTCCTGCTCGAGGCCACGCTCCTCACGGGGCTGGGCGGGGTGGCGGGCATCGTTATGGGTTCTGTCTTTTCCTTCGCTTCGGCCTTTGTTTTGAGCCGCATTGCCGGGATTGCTTTCGCCTATGTCTTTCCCGTGACCGCCGTGCTTTTGGGGCTGGGGGTGTCGGCTTTCGTGGGCGTGGCCTTTGGCATTTATCCGGCCCGGAAGGCCTCGCTCAAAAGCCCGATCGAGGCCCTGCGCTATGAATAAGCGCCAGTTTGACACGCGGGGAAGCTTTGTTATACTCAAATCACCATGAAATCCTGGCTCGCAGGCATAATAATTCTGAGTTTCCTCGGCGTGGCGGTCTTCGGTTTTTTGGCAATGAATACGAAGCACGGGGAAGGGACTTTGTGTCTCGCGAATGTCGCCAAGTCGTTCGGCTGTTTGCAGGCAGACGCAACTTTTAGCCTCGTTTATTTTCACGCCAATCTCTTTAAGTACTTTTCGACTGCCGTCCTGCTGGCAGTTCTGGCTTTCCTCCTGGTGCTGACTTCTGGACTGCCCTCGCGAGAGCCCCCCAAAATTCCTGCTTTGGTGGGAGGAGAGGTAGATAGTGCGGCGTTTCAACCAATCTTCCATCAACAATTCGTAACCTGGCTTGCGCTTTTCGAGAAGCGCGATCCCGCTTCTCAAACCTTGGCTGCCGAAAAGTTAGCGTAGGCTCGCTAATTTTGTTTGCGCAGGCAGCCGAGAAACCCGACTGGCGGGTTTTTTGTTGTCCTTAAACGCGACTCTTATGAAAAAATATTCCAAATTGATTTTCGGAGGGGGAATTGCCGCTCTGTTGCTTTTAGGTTTGGTTTTGCTTGCGCGGCCGGAGGGGAGTCCGGGACCCGAGCCGCAGCAGGCGGCGGGCGCAGTCGTTAACCGCTTCGACTTTGGCAGAATTTCCATGACCCAAGGCCTGGTGTCCTATGTCTATGAACTGCCGAATGACGGCAATCTCCCGGTGACTATCAGCCGGGTTTATACCTCTTGCATGTGCACCACGGCCTATCTCTTGAAAGACCAGAAGAGACTCGGTCCCTTTGGCATGCCCGGGCACGGAACATCACGAGGCGTGAGTCTCGCTCTCGCCCCGGGCGAGAAGGTGGAAGTCGAAGTCGTCTACGACCCGGCGGCGCATGGCCCGGCCGGTTTGGGCCGAGTCGAGCGGGCAGTCAAGCTCGAGACTGCCGAGGGGCCCTCCTGGGAGTTGAGTTTCACGGCCGAGGTTGCGCCGTAAAAACTGAAAAAACATGTCAAACTCGAAATTCAAAATCGTCATCCTCGTCACCTTGGCGATTGCGATTTTTCTGGTGGTGGCGCTGATGCGCTCAACCGGGTGGGGGACGACCTGGCTCTGGCAGGTAAGCCAAGGCGGCACCTGGCTTCTGCCTTTGGTCTCGGTAGCGGCTCTCTTGGACAGTATTAATCCCTGCGCCTTTTCCGTGCTGCTTCTGACGATTGCTTTTCTCTTGAGCTTGGGCAAACTGCGGTCGAGTATTCTCCGGATCGGCTCGGCCTACATTTTCGGCCTATTTGTGGTGTATCTGCTGATCGGTTTGGGGATTGTCCAAGCGCTGCACCTCTTCAACACGCCAAACTTCATGGCCAAAGTCGGGGCCGGACTGCTCATTGTCCTGGGGGCGATTAACATCATTAACGAATTCTGGCCGGCCTTTCCCGTCAAGCTCAAAATTCCCGCTGGGGCGCATCATAAGATGGCCGAGTATATGGAGAAAGCGTCGATGCCGGCGGCTTTCGCGCTGGGCGGTCTGGTCGGGCTGTGCGAATTTCCCTGCACGGGCGGGCCGTATCTCATGGTCTTGGGGCTGTTGCATGA
>CAYHVH010000026.1:0-5968 GCA_964360335.1 uncultured Candidatus Saccharibacteria bacterium | reverse complement strand
GCGAATTTCCCTGCACGGGCGGGCCGTATCTCATGGTCTTGGGGCTGTTGCATGACCAGGCCACTTATCTGCGGGGGCTCGGCTATCTGTTGCTTTACAATCTAATCTTTGTTCTGCCGCTGGTGCTGATTCTCCTTCTCGCAAGCAACAAGTTGCTCCTCAATAAAGTCCAGTCCTGGCAGACGGCCGAAAGACGGGCGATGCGGCTCTGGGGGGGAGTGGCGATGATCGCTCTCGGCATCCTTATCTTCTTCCTCTAAACTCTTATGATTCCAGTGCTCATCGTCGTAAGTTCGATTGCCCTCCTTGCCGGTTTGGTGCGTTGGCTGAACAAGTTTTTGCCGTTTCGTTTGTGTCCCGTTTGCCTAGGAGTGAGCGGCACTTGGATCTGGCTGAGCGCCGCCGTGCTCATAGGCGGGCTGAACTGGGAAGTTTATCAGCTGCTGATTGCGGTTTTGCTCGGCGGGACGGTCGTGGGGATAGCGTATCAGGGAGAATATCGTTCCCGGTTCGCCTCGGCCCATCCCCTCTTGTGGAAATTGTTGGTGTTGGTCATTGGCTTCCCTTTGGCCTACGCGGCCGTGCGGCGGTTGAGCTGGCCGCTTCTGGTTTTGGAAATCCTCATTTTGGCGGGAATCGGCTATATGTATTTTATCCGGAAGCCCGAACAGAAATCCCCTCACCACGAAACTACATTGGAGAAAAAATTGAAACAATGTTGCTGACATGAATTACAAATTTTTCCTCGCAGTCCTTTCGCTTCTCCTGGTTGCCGGTTTGCTCTTTTATTTCGGAGGCTCGCGGCCAGCCCAGGGTTCCCTCCAGGGTTTTGCCCAATGCCTCGCGGACAAGGGGATTACGATGTTTGGGGCCGAGTGGTGCCCGCATTGCCAAAAAGAAAAAAAGGCCTTTGGCGATGCCTTTCGTTACGTACCGTATGTGGAATGTCCGGATAATCCCAACGTCTGCTTAAACAAAGGGGTGGAAGCTTATCCGACGTGGATTTTCCCCGACGGCCGTAAACTGGTCGGGGAGCAGGGTTTGCCGAAACTGGCCGCCGAAAGCGGTTGTGAGCTGCCTCGTTAAAAAAACACTTAAGGTCGAAAGTGTTTGCCGAAAACATGAAAATTAACTATCATAAAGATATGAAAATCGCGTTGGCAGTGGTGCTGGGCTCAAGTTTGCTCATCGTCGGGTGGGTGATGCCGCTGGGCGCTCACATGACCGCGGCCCCGGGGTTTATGGGCGGGAATGTTGGGATGATGGAGGAGCTCGAGGAGCAAATGATGGGGCCGCAGCAGCACGAACGGATGGAAGAGTTGATGCAAAAACTCCTCTCCTCCACCTTGACCCAAGCGGAGCAGCAGGAAATGATTAACCTCATGCGGGACGAAAACGCGGGGCCGGGAGCGATGAGCATGATGATGCGCGTAGGCCGAGCCAGCTCCTGGGGCTTCGGCCCGGGGATGACCGGGATGATGGGCTGGGGTAGCAGTGCTTTTCCGGTCTGGTTTTGGCTCGTCGGCCTGTCGGTTCTCGCCTGGTTCGTGGTCGGTATTCTGTTGATTGTTTGGCTGTGGAAACAAATTGTCGGCAAAACCGCCAGCTAAAATGGCAAAAAAACCAGTCAAAATTCTAGTCCTGTTTTACAGTTTCACCGGCTCAGTTGCCAAGCTCGCGAAGTTTGTGGCGGCTGGGGCGGCGGCGGTAGTCAACACGGAAGTAGTCGTTAAGCAGGTGCCGGAAGTTTTGCCCCGGGAGTTTTTTCTGAGCCAGCCGAAACTTCAAAAGATTCACGAGGCTTTGGACGCGGAGTTTCCAGTCGCCACGGTGGAGGATCTCCTGGCGGCGGACGGCATCGCCTTTGGCACCCCCACCCATTTTGGGAGTTTCGCCTCGCAGATGAAACAATTCATTGACCAACTTTCTCCCCAGTGGCTTCAGGGCAAGCTCATGAACAAGCCAGCGGCCATTTTTTGCGCGGCGGGCAGTACCCACGGGGGAGAAGAACTGACTTTGCTGTCCATGATGATTCCGCTGTTTAACCTCGGGATGATTCCGGTGGGTATTCCCTATCCGATTCAGGGCGAGGGACCGGAGTTTGACGCCGGGAGCCCTTATGGCGCGATCTACGTGACGGGGGGCAATCGGGAGCTCTCGGCGGCCGACCAGAAGGTCGCCCGGGTCCTGGGGATGCGGCTCGCGACGATGGCCCAGATTATGAATTGCGGCTGCGAATCCTGCAACCTCTGTCACGACCTCAACAAAAAAGTAAAATAAATTCTTCACCTATCAATATGACTTGGGAAATCTTCATGCGAATCGCCCACATCATCGGAACGGTGCTGGGCGTAGGCGGGGCGACTTTTGCAGAAATCTTTTACGAGCGGGCGAACCGGGACGGAATGATTGATCCCGCGGCAGGCGGCTATCTAAAGATAACCTACACGGTCTTGCGGCTTGGTATGATTCTTCTGGTGCTTTCTGGTTTTGGATTTCTGTTACTGCTTCGTCTGGAAGGGCGGGCTCAGTACATCTATAGCGACCGGTTGTGGGCGAAATTAGTTATTACTTTGGTCATTCTCTTAAACGCGCTCTTGCTGCAGACCAGAAAAGTGCCGCTCTGGCTCGGTAGTACCATTTCCCTGACCTCCTGGTACGCGGCTTTGGTTTTGGGAATTTGGCGCGGCCTGCCAGCTGGTTTTTGGGCAATCATGGCAGGCTATGTTTTGGCGATTGGCGTGGTGGCTCTAGCTCTCGGCATCATTCGTAAGATGAGAGGAGGAAAAGCATGACTCAACTCTTGGAATTTCTGCTGGTAAGTCACGTCATCACCGGCCTTTTGGGGGTAATAGCGTTCTATGGCGCGTGGCTTTCCCTGTTGCATGTGAGTCCCGACCCGCGGTTTCTGCGCCGCGCGAGCCTCGGCGGACTCGTCTTCCTCCTTTTATCCTGGTTCACGGGCGGTTACTACTACGCTACCTATTACGGGCAAGCGGTGCGAAGCGTGATCAAGGCCGGGCCTTACCCGTGGGCGCACACAGTTTTCATGGAAGCCAAGGAGCACATCTTTCTGTTCTTGCCATTCCTCGCAGTCGTAGTGACGCTGCTGGTGTGGCAATCCGCGCCCGAGCTCTCCACCCGGCCGGATTTGAAAAGAGCTTTGACGTGGCTTACTGGGGTGCTTACCGGTTTAGGAATTATCATTACCCTCGCCGGAGCTGTGGTTTCCGGCGCGGTTCGATAGGAGGTGGTTATGACCAACAACAACGCTTCGCTCAAATCCGCTGTAGCCAGTGTCTTTAGCGCGATCGTCGCGGTTCTGTTTCTTGTCGTGATTACGGTGGCGGCAGACCTCGCGCCGGAGCTCAAAAACTGGCTCAAGGCAGTTTTTACCCATCACTGGATCGGCAAGGGGGTATTGGCGACCTTGCTGTTCTTCGCAACCTATCTGTTTTTGCGCGCGGGGTTAAAAAACCCCAGCGATTCGAGTCTGCCGCCGCTTTTGCGGCTGCTGTCGTGGCTTTCTGTGCTGGGGACCATTGTCCTTTTCGCCTTCTTTTTCTACGAGGCGTTCGGGAAGTAGGTCTCTCAATCAGATCATTAATTTCTCAATTTTATGTTCGACCTTCATAACAAAGTGGCGCTCGTTACCGGGGCGCGACGGGGGATGGGGCGCTCCCACGCCCTGGCTCTGGCCAAACAGGGGGCCAAAGTCGCCGTTACGGACGTTGATCTTGCCGAGTGTGAAAAAGTGGTCGGGGAGATTGGTGCCGCTGGAGGAGCGGCTGTAGCCTACAAATTGGACGTCTCGAAAAAAAACGAAGTGGACGAGATTTTTAACGAGGTCGTGGCGCGGTTCGGGCGACTGGATATCCTCGTCAACAATGCGGGAATTTATTTTCCCAAGGCCGCCCTCGAGCTTACCGAAGAGGACTGGGATCGGATGCTAGCCATAAATCTCAAGGGGCAATTTTTGTGCGCCCAGCGCGCCGCTCGGGAAATGTCCAAAAACAAATGGGGCCGGATTATTAACATCGCATCCGTGGCGTCCGGCCAGGTCGGCGTAGGCATTGCCGGCGGGGCGCACTACACGGCCAGCAAAGGAGGAATTATCGGGATGTCGGAGACTTTGTCGATTGAGTGGGCGCCTTTGGGAATTACCGTGAACGTGATTGGGCCGGGCGCCATCGACACGCCGATGATTGCGGCGGCTCAACTCCCGAAACAGGCGCTAGAGGGCATGCTGGCCCGGATTCCGCTCAAAAGGATGGGACGGCCCGAGGAAGTTTCGGCGATGGTAGTCTTCCTCGCCTCGGAGGAGGCAAGCTATGTCACCGGGGCGACTTTCTTTGTGGACGGCGGCTGGCTCGCAGAGTAATGGCGAAATCAATGCGGACGGCCGAATATTTTGCCGAAGACGAGTACCGCGACTATCTGATTTATCGCGCGCTGGCGGCGAGCGAGCCTGTTCCAGAATTTCGCAAGATTTTGGAAAGCTTGGCGGCGAGCGAACAAGAACACTATCGGTTCTGGCGGGAAATTTCCGCGAAAAAAGATTTTCGCGTTCACCCCTTCCAGATTTGGCTTTACCGAGTGATGCGGCGAGTTTTGGGCTTGACTTTCACGGTCAAGTTTTTGGAGTTGCACGTAAAGGAAGTGGTGCGCGGTTATCGTTATTTTATTGAAACCGCCGATCCGAGCGTGCGCCCAAAACTCTTGGAACTCATCGACCACGGGGAGCATCACGAGACGGAACTTATCAGCCACATCAAGGAAGCCAAGGTCGCCTTTATTTCCAGCATTATTCTCGGTCTCAACGATGGGCTAATTGAGTTGTCTGGGGCGCTGGTGGGATTTTCTTTTGCGCTGCGGCAGCCGAAACTCGTGGCCCTCGTGGGTCTCATCACCGGGATTGCCGCCACTCTGTCTATGGCCGCCTCGGCTTATATGCAAGCCAGACAAGAACCCGGTAAGGATGCCAGAAAATCCGCGGTTTATACCGGGATTTCCTACTTAGTGGTTGTTCTAATTTTGGTCCTGCCGTACTTTCTATTTGCGGTACCGGTGGCGATGACGGTGATGCTTGTCGCGGTTTTGTCGATCATTTTTCTGGTGTCGTTCTATATCTCGGTGCTATTCGAGCGGAAGTTTTCCCGCCAGTTCGGAGAAATGTTTATTTTCAGCGCGGGCGTCGCTACAATATCTTTTGTGATTGCTTTGGTTTTTCGGTCCCTAAGCGGTATCCAAATCTAGTAAGAGATAAAATGCGAGCAAAAATTAAGAACAAGCAGGAAGTGGCGAAGGGCACGCTTTTGGTAGAATTTCTGCTTCTGGAGCCAGTGAGTTACCAGGCGGGGCAGTCGTTTCGACTCACCCTCCTCAATCCTCCTTACCGCGACGAGGCGGGGAGCAGCCGCTTTTTCTCGATTGCCAATCTGCCGCAAAAAGATTTAGTCACGACCGTGACTCGGATTCGGGAGAGCGCTTTCAAGCGGTCCTTGTGGGAGCTTCCCCTTAGGAGCGACGTTGAGGTCGGGAGCATTGGCGGGGATTTTTTGTTGCCGGAAAAGGGGGCCAAGCCTTTGGTTTTTATCGCGGGCGGGATCGGGATTACTCCTTTTCTCAGCATGTTGCGATATCTCGAGCAGCAGAACTTTCCGTATCCGGTGAGCTTATTCTATTCCAATCCTGACCGGCAGTCCGCGGCCTTTCGGGAGGACCTCCCGGGGCTAGCGCGGAAGAGCCGGAATTTTCGGGCAGTTATGACGATGACGCGGGATCCCGACTGGCCGGGGGAAAAAGGGCGGCTGGACGCGAAGTTTTTGCAAAAATACCTCGACCGCCCAGCTGAGGCGCTTTATTACCTCGCCGGGCCGCCGGGATTTGTGAACGACATTTACGGAGCCTTGGTCAGTTTAGGTGTTAGGGCCTTAAACATTAAGACCGAAGAATTCAGTGGCTACTA
>CAYHVH010000025.1:0-8417 GCA_964360335.1 uncultured Candidatus Saccharibacteria bacterium | reverse complement strand
TTCTTCAGGACCGGAACCAACTATTTGTAGCTTGTAGCTTGTAGCTTGTAGCTTCTTAGTATTTAATTCTGCCATTGCCCGAATTAAAATATCCACTCCGTTTTTAGGCACCAACCGAGAGGCAGTGATTATAACAACCCCCTCTCTTTCTCCCCCTGTTTTGCTCCGCAAAATAGGGGGAGATGAAGTGGGGGTAAATTTTTTCAAATCTACGCCATTCGGCACGACTTCAATCGGGCAAACAGCGCCTTCTATCCTAGCCCAGTCGGCCAAGAATTGACTAATTGCCTGAATGTAATCAGCCCGGCGGAAGATTCTTTGCCATTGTTTGCGAAAGGGTCTAACCCGTTTCTGGATGTATTCCAAAGCGTCTCCTTCCTGCAAAGTCAGTAAATATTTCACCGCTGGGAACCGCCGCAAAAAAAGCAAAGCTGCTGCCCCGGCATAAGCCGCCATAATCGACCAGATTAAATCGTAAGGACTTTGGCGATGCAGACGGCTTGCCAACCGCAAGGCGAATACCGGATACAGATACTTCCCCAGCGTCCCCCCGAAACCGACCCGAAACACCCGAACATTGCCAATTTTTTCCTCGGCGGGATGCTGGCTGCGGAACCGACAAGTAATCAGATCAAATTCATAATTAAATAAACGGTCAGTAATGTTCCTGACCGCCAGTTCCGCTCCCCCCACCAAGGGCTGGTAAGCCACACTAAAAATTAGAATCCGCTTCACCCTGTTAGAAACATTCTTTGGCTCTGAAAACATAGTGTTGACATATAAAATCTAGATGCCGCGGGATTTTTAACGGGGTTCATAAACCATGGGCTTTTTTCAAATCAGCGATGGCTTGCTCCATGGCCATCCTGGGCTTCCAGCCAAGCAGCACTCCGGCCTTGCGATTGTCCGCCAGAGTTATTCGGTATTCGCCCGGGCGGGGAGGGACGTTGACGGTTGGCCCGCCGATAAACTTCGCCACCTCGTTGACGCTGTAATTATGACCGGCGCCGATATTTATCACCTCGCCGGGCGGGACGTCTTTTTGCCAAGCCAGCACATTGGCTTCCACCACATCACTAATATGAGTAAAATCCCGCCGCTGCTCGCCGTCGCCCACAACCGTCATCGGCTGTCCCTCTTGGCGCTGTTTCAAAAAAATCCCCATCACGGCCGCATAGGTTCCTTCGGTAATCTGCCGCGGGCCGTAGACATTGAAATACCGCAGGACAACGGTAGATAAACTATAAAGCTTGCTAAACAATTGACAATACAGTTCGCCCACGTATTTCTGCAAAGCGTAAGGGCTGCCCGGCCTGGGTTGCAATGTTTCCCGCAAAGGCAAATTTTTTGGATCCTGCTCGCCGTAAGCCGAAGAAGAGCCAGAGTAAATAACCTTTTTTGCCCCACTCTTGTAGGCGGCCCATAAGACATTGAGCGTTCCGGTGATATTGGTTTGGTTGGCCGGCAAGGGATTCTGGATGGAGGGCTGAATGCGGGCGAGGGCCGCACAATGAAAAACCGCCTCCACTCCCTGAAAGAGTGGCGCGATCCCGTCGTAATCGGCGATATCGGCCTCAAGAAACTTGGCCCGCGGATGGAGATTTTCTCGTTTGCCAGTAACCAGATTGTCAATGACCACTACCTCATGGCCGTCGTTTATCAAACGCTCCGTCAAATTAGAGCCGATAAATCCCGCTCCCCCGGTCACCACGACCTTGCTCATCCCGTTAGAAATCTCCAACATTAATGATCAAAATTTTGAAAATATCTAGTGCGTCGTAAATAGGATTTCTAACGGGACTCATCGGTCAATCCCTCCGGTCAATTGTTTATTAATCTCTTCTATCGTTTTCAGCAATTTCATATCCACTCCCAAATCGTCTGCGAATTTAATAAACGCGCGGGTATCTTTCGGCAAACACTTTCCGCCGTAGCCGCGGTAACCGCCATGCCAAGCATCCAAATGGGACCGGCCAATCCGACGATCGGCTCCCACGCAATCGGCTACCAAACTGTAATCTATGCCCAGCGCTTCGCAAACGTCATAGATTTGATTGGCAAAAGTGACCTTGACTGCAAACCAAGTATTGCCGAAATATTTGGCCATTTCCGCGGCCGCCGCCGGGATAATTCGACTAAAAGGTGCTAGGGGCAGGAGTTCCATAACCTCGCCGGCGATATTATAGCTTTTTTCCGTATAGCCGACGATTTGCCGGTCCGGGTACTTGAAATCCTGTTCTGCCGTAGCTTCGGTCAAAAATTCGGGATTGAAAACTAATTTCAAACGGGGATATTGCTTCTGATACTTCTCGGTCGTTCCAGGAACGATGGTGGATTTGATAATTATCGCTTTGGCTCTGGATTGACTGACATTAGCCATGACATCATCCATTGCCGATAAATCGATGGCTTTCCCATCGTAGTTGGTCGGGACGGCAACAAAGATATAATCTTGCGCCAAAACCTCCTCCAAAGGATCGCTGTCCTTAAATTTATCGTAAACCTTTACCTGCGCTCCCCCCTCCCGATAAAACTTGGCCACGGTGCCGCCCACATACCCACCGCCAATGACTCCGATCTTTTTCCCCGGTCTGGTTTGATTGAGGTTAGGCGCCAAGGCGGCTTGGGCCTGACTATTTTCGGAAATTACCTTTTGCTTCTGCATTTTATCTCCATTTGTCCTAATGATTAATTAACGGATATACTTAATATAGTATCTCATTAAATTTTTCCCGAGTCAATGCTCCGAAAACTCAAAATTCTTTATGTCGTAACGCAAGGGGAATTGGGAGGCGCCCAGCGCTATGTCTTTGACTTGGCCCGGAATCTTGACAAAAGTGCATATGAGGTAACAGTGGCAGCGGGAACGGAAAAACCCGAACTCCCGATGCTGCTTCAACAGCACGGAATTAAAGTTAAGACCGTCCGCCATCTGCGCCGCAACATTCACCCGCTCGAGGATTTGCTGGCCATCCGAGAACTCTATGAGCTCCTTAAAGAAATCCGGCCAGACATCTTCCATCTCAACAGCAGCAAAGCCGGGGTTTTAGGGAGTTTCGCGGCCGGGCTTCTGGGACTGAAGCGGGTAGTTTTTACCGCGCATGGCTTTGCGTTTCTGGAACCGGGGTCCTGGCCCCGGCGGCAGGTTTATTTTTGGGCGGAAAAATTGGCAACACTTTTTCGAAAAAAAATAATTTGCGTTTCGGATTATGATAGACAAGCCGCGATCAGAGCAGGGTTATGTCCCCCAGAAAAATTGGTCACCATTCACAATGGGACAGACCCTTCGACTCCGTCCGCCAAGGCGGACTCCGCTCAGGGAATAATTAGTTTAGTGCCTGAGCTTGCCCGCCCGCCGAAGCCAGGCGAAGGCTGGGTCGAAGGCCTGACTATCGGCACTATTGCCAACCTCTACGCCACCAAAGGCCTAAAATATCTTGTGGAGACGGCTAAACGAGTAGTCGCGAAATTTCCAGCCGCGAGATTTGTGGTCATCGGCGAAGGGCGAGAAAGAGAAAAACTCGAATCTCAAATCTCGAGTCTGAAACTTAAAGATCAGTTCTTTCTGGTTGGAGAAAAAAAAGATGCCGCCCGATATCTTTCCTCATTCGACATTTTCGTTCTTCCTTCCCTCAAAGAAGGCTTTCCTTATACGATTCTCGAGGCGATGCGGGCCGGCTTGCCGATTGTCGCAACGGCCGTGGGGGGCATCCCAGAGGCGATTTCTTCCGGCCGGGAGGGACTGCTGGTTCGGCCTCGGGAGCCGCAGGCCTTGGCAGAAGCGATTTTGCGACTCTTGCGAAACCCGGAACTGGCCGCCACCCTCGGCCGAAACGCCCGAGAAAAGGTGAAACAATTCTCTTTGCAACGAATGCTCCAGAAAACCGAAGAGGTTTACCGGGAAGTTATGGACCGAGTTTTGCCTTGAGCTTGAGAAGCTCCTTGCGGACCGCGTCGTTCGCGGGATTCAACTTCAGGTGCTCTTGGTAATTTTCTACCGCCTGTGAGATTTGTCCTAAATCCTGATAAAATTTTCCCGCCAGGGCATAGAGTTCCGCGGCTTGAGGGTTGGTTTTTAGCGCCTCTTGCAGCAGGGCTTCGGCCTTCGCATCATCCCGCAAGGCATTATGATAAAGCTCGAAAAAATTGCGGATGGTGGCAAGCTCATGCGGATCATTCACCAAGGCCCGCAAATAATAGTCCTCGGCCTTCTGGTACAGCCCTAGGTTGTGGTGATACAGCCGGCCGAGGCTAGCGAAAGCCAGAGCGTTTTTTGGCCGGATCAGGGTCAGATACTCCCAAGCCTGCCTTGCCCCGTCCTCGTCACCTAAAAGGAGCTTCAAGCGCGCTACTTCATTGATGGCGGCAACCGAATCGAAGTTGGATTTTACCGCCTGTTCTTGAGCGGCTTGTAATTGACTCAAAAACTGGAGGCCTTGCGCCTCCTCCGACAAATCCATACTGCTACCCGCCGCGCCTTGAGTTATGCCCTGGCGCAAGGCGAGCAAGGCCGGGTCCTCCGGCACTTTTTGGTTAATCCTCTGAAAAACAAAAAGTCCCCCCAAAACAACTGCCGCGAAAAAAATCATTAGCCGAAGCTTCTTGTTCATCGCTTGAGACCTAGCGTTTCTCGTAAAAGCCGCGGTTCACGTTCTGGATAAATTGTTCGGCTTCCGCAATATAAGGATCGCCGAACGCTTTGATGCGCTCGGCGGTCAAAAGCGCCTGTTGGCGATCGCCGAGATAAGCATAGGACAAGGCCAAGTCAATCCAAGCCGCAGCATTCTCCGGCTCAAGCACGGTGAGTTCCCGGCTAAAAATTACTGTCGCAGAGAAATTGTTATTGGCCTTGGAAAGCTGCAAGAGCCGGCGCAAATGATTGGGGCTACGAAACGACACGCGCCGTCGGTCCATCTCCAGTAGTAGTGAGGAGAGTTTTTGGTTTTCGCCGGTATTTAAATAGAGCATCGCGAGGTTGATATACGATTCCACAACTTTCGGGTTGAGCTCAATGGTTTTTTGAAAATTCAGCTCCGCTGCTGCGAGATAGCGCTCGGCCGAGGCCGCGTCACCCTCCTCCCGCATGAGCCGGTAGAGGTAGAGATTGGAGTAACCGGCTTCCTGGTGGATCTGCGGCCTGGTAGGTGTTAATTCCTGAAGCTGGGGATAAAAACTCAAGGCCTTTTCCAAACGGGCTTGGCGCGTCATGGGCTCGACATCTCGAGTATAGTTGTAATGCCGCATCACCAGGAGCAAATTTTTGGCATTTTTGGGCGCTTCGGCAATTTGTTTCGAGGCCTCCTGATCAGTGTAAGCGACAACTGGCCTGACCTCCGGGACTACTTCCCCCACGCCTTGGAGTTGCTGATCCACAAATTCAATAAACTGCAGGCGGTACTCCTGCCGGCCGTAGGTTGGGGGTTCTATGGCTTTTTTGAAGCGCTCAATAATCAGAAAAAAATCTTCGTCCCGGGGATTGCTCCTCAAGGCCTCGGCCGCAGCAGAGTTGACCTTGGCCGGATAAAGGTTCACTTTCCATAGGAGCGGCCCCAAAGCTGCAGCATAAACCACCAAGAGGCCAACCGCCAAGCCGCGGCCGAAGGACAAACGCGGCCTCTCCCAGTGGGGTAGAACTGTTGCGGCAAACCAGGCCCAGGTAAAAAACAGGATGAGGTAAATGACGATGCTTTCAAAAATAAACAAATCTTGGATGAGATACGCCACGACGAGCCCGCTCATCATCACCGCGAACTTGCGGCGCCCCGGATCCGCTAAACCGCGGCGGAGAAAATAATATAGCGGATAAAGCAAGAATCCCAAAAACGCCAGGAGACCGAAAATTCCGGTCGTCACTCCCCGATCAAAGATTAAGTTATGAGCCCGGTCAAACCAGACCTGGGAACCTTCGTCTTCGTAAATAATCGGGGGGAAGCGCTTGTTGAAAACCGTGTCAAAATTTTCCAAGCCGTAACCCAAGAAAAATTTCTCCCGCCAGCCGCCCCACGCCGCAGCCCACGTCGCGAGCCGCGTCTCGGCCGTGCGTTCCCGCAAGGAAATCGTAACCAGCCGCCCCAAAACCGGCGAATTTTTCACCCACGGTTGCCGCCGCGCCGCGTACAAAATTCCGGCTCCCAGGACCAGCAGGATGACAACCCCCAAGCTCAACCGGCGGATTTGAACATTCTCCCGATTCGTCCAAGCGAGGAGCAAAGCGGCCACCATCACTCCCGCAACCAAACCCAAAACCGCGCCCCGGGTCTGCGTCGCAGGAATAAGCCCGGCAAAAAACAAGGCCGCGAGGAGATAATACCCTTTCAAAAACCAAGACTTTCGGATGGTAAAGAGATAACTCGCAAAGGCCAGGTGAAACAGCAGATAGGCCGCAAAAAAGGCCGGATTGCCGAGGGCCGCGTCCACCCGGGTACCGGAAGTAGCGAGAAGCGAAGAAACCTTGAGCACCTGGCCCAAGCCAAACAGCGCCATCAGCACTCCGACCCCCACGGAGATGTCAAGCAGCGCGGCCCAGGCCCGGGACTCGCGAATCGTACCGACCAAAATCAAGAAAAAAGCCAAGAGATGGAGCCACAGGAGGAGCCCCTCTCCCCGTTCAATATCCCCCCAAAAGCTTAGATAAAAATTTTCTCCGACCAAGGAGGAAACCGTGGCAATTAAAATAAACACTGCGAGCGCCGCGGTCAGCCAATTGAGCCTTGGCCGATATTCCTGACTCACCACATTCAAGGCCAAATAACTAAGAAGCATGACCTCCACCACCAGCCGGAACAAAAACACTTTGGTGGAAATAAAGGGAAAGAAGAAGCGGTTGTCCACCAGCAAAGGACTGAACAGGATGACAACCACCCCGAGGTAAATTACGCCCAGAGAAATTTTCCTGATGGTTTCCGCCATAAATCTAACTAGCGCAGACTGGGATAAGTTTCCAAAAGTTCTTCTGCCACTTCGGGCTGGAGGCGCTTCACCTCCAGGAGATAGAGTTTGGCTTTGCCCGGCTCGTTGCTGGCGGCGAAAAATTCGACCAGGGCCGTGTAATAAGTCAGCTCGTTGGCTGGATCGTTTTTGACGGCTTCCAAAAGCAGCGGTTCCACCTGATTTTGTTTTTCTTTCCAGTTAAACCGGTAAAGGTCCAGGAGGCCCTGATAAGCCGAGGTGTAAGAGGGTTGGAGTGCCAAAGCCTTCTCGTAGTAAAATTCCGCCCGCTCGTAGTTTTTCAAAAAATATTGGTAAGTATTTCCGAGATTTAGGGCCGTGACAAAGTTCAGGGGCTGCAGCTTAAAGGCCTGCTCCCAAGCGCCGACCGCCCCTTCATGGTCGTTGAGAAACTCTCTCTGGTAGCCGAAATTAAACCACGCCACCGGTTCTTCGGGCTTTTGGCGGACTTGCTCGCGCCGCTCGTAAAGTTTCTGGATCTCGGCCCGAAACTCCTCTTCGCTCAAACCCTGGGCAGGCTGGAATTTCGCCTCGTCAATCCTCAATAATTTCTTAATCCTTCGGTCCTCAGTGGTTGGAAAAATTTTCAGAAATCCTTGCTGTTGATAATACCACAACAGTCCCAGGACCAGACCCAACCCGAGAATAATTGCCCCGGCAATCGCGATTTTTTTCTTTGGGTTCATAAAAATCATTGTAACCCAGGTATGCGCAAAAATCAAACCCCCCACTTTCTCCTGAAAGTGGGGGGTTCTAGTTTGTCTAGATCTCTACACCGTAGGAGCTAGCAAACGACTAGCAAACCAGAGGAGTCTACTCTCCGATGGTAACCGGAGTCGTCGTGGCCGTGGGCCCTAGACCAGCGACATAGTAGCCGTTGTACCACTGCTTGTTGGTTAGCGAGGCAGCAGCCTGGCTGGTGTCGCCGTTAAGGTCAGACCAGACAAAGTCTCCTTGGTTCTTGGCCCCGAACGCCGCGGCTTCACTACCGCCGGTATCGTTGGTAGTGGTGGCCGTGTCACCCAAGATCCGAGTGGACACTGTGTCCGCACTCGTGGTCAGGGTGAGGGAGGCATAGAGGTCAACGGTCGCGGTGGCCCCGGAACTAATCGCGAGGTACCGCTTGCCGTGGGCCTGGTTTACGTCAACCGTGTGGATTGTGATGTCCTCACCGTTGATCAGGTAATCCCCGGCCGCATCGGTCGCGGACAACTGGCTGCCGTCCGCAACGCCGCCACACAGGCCGCAGGATGCGAGCCTCGTGTAGTAGTTCGAAGCAATGACATTCGTGGAACTCGTGATGCTGTAGGTCAGGCGGTAGACCCCGATGTCATTACCGACTGCCGAGATCTTCGCCGTGTGCAGGACCGTGGTCGCGCCGAGCTTGTTGGTCGGCGTGGCGATCACGACCGACGGCACGGCCTTGTGCAGAATCACGGCCGTACCCGTGGAGTCATTGTAGGTCTCGG
>CAYHVH010000024.1:0-9142 GCA_964360335.1 uncultured Candidatus Saccharibacteria bacterium | reverse complement strand
TTTACCGTTGATGACCGGACGGCCGTCGAAAACCAGGCGCGGGAGGAAGCCATTCAAAAGGCCAGGACCAAAGCCCAAGGGTTAGCCAGAGCGGGCGGGTTTCGCTTGGGAAAACTTTTGTCAATTGACGAGGGGTTCTACCCAATACCTTACTATGATCAGTTTGGCCGAGGCGGAGCGCAGCTGGCCGAGAAAGCCGCCCCTGCCCCCCCGATTGAGCCTGGGTCGCAAGAAGTAATCATCAACATGACCTTGCGCTATGAAATTCAATAGCATTTTTTAGTTCATGGAGACTTTATCCAAAGGCGAACAGGAACGGCTGGCCCGGTTGCGGGCTTCAAGAATGCGGAGGGTGAGGCTAGTTGTTGTTTGGCTAATCATCGTGGCCGTCGTGGCCGCGGGAGGGTATTGGCTGGTGATTGCGGCCCGCAAAGCTGAAACTCAAAAACCCGGGGTGGCGATTCCGGACCAGGGACAAGAACATATTGCCTTGGGACAGGACGGCCCGACCTATAACTCCAACCCCCCGACCTCGGGGCCGCATTATCCCGAGACCACGACCTGGGGGGTTCACGACGTTCAGCCGCCGGACGAATTTTTGATTCATAATCTGGAGCACGGCGGAATTTGGATTTCCTACCGGGACCCGCAGAACCAGGAATTAATCGGGAAGCTGAAAGAGATTGTCGCTCAGTATGCCATCAAAGTCGTGCTGACTCCGCGGCCGGAAAACGACTCGGCAATTGCGGTCGCGGCTTGGGGACGGCTCTTGAAACTTGAGGAATTTGACCGGCAGCAAATCTTAGATTTTATCAAGGCATTTATCAATAAAGGGCCAGAACAAGTCCCATTTTAAACTTACGGTGCGCGAAAGGGGGTGAACTGGTTATGGCAGAAGAAAAACTCGTGGGTAAGGTTACTCATTTCTATGGCCATTTGGGAGTGGCGATCATCAAGCTTAGCGAAAAATTAAAGGTCGGCAGCCAAATCCACTTTCGGGGTGCTCATGACGATATCATCCAGGAAGTCAAGGAAATGCAGTATGAACATCAAGCCATCACCGAGGGCAAGCCCGGCCAGCAGGTGGGTATTAAAGTCCAGGAGAAAGTTCACGAGCACGACCAGGTGTTTTTAGTTGCCTAATTTACGCCTTTATGCTATAATGGATATTAGCTGGGTAAAAAACCCAGAATTCCTCCTGAAACAAAAACAAACTGACAAAAAATGTTCCCCTTTCGCTTCAAAAGAAGCGGCAAATTCCGGCAAATCTCTGTGTTTGGCGCAAGTTTGTTGTTGCTGGCTTCAGGTTTGTTTCTCCAGCCGCCATCGTTAGGGCTAGCCCAAGAGGGTACGACAGCGGCTCCGACCGCCGCACCTCCGAGTGGGGTTTCGGTCGAGGTGCAACAAGCAGTGGAGTCAGACCTCGCGGTTTCCCCGGAAGCGGCGAAAGAATTGGCAATTGATCTTCCGGCTGAGTTGAATTTGGAGGGTTACGATCCAATAATTCCCGACGGCCCGGTCGGGAAAATTTTGTACCCGTTAAAAGAGGTGGTGTGGGATGTGCAGGAAGGACTTTCTCAGACCTTTGCCTCTGATGCTTCATACAGCCAACTCATGAGTGAGCACGCCAATAAAGAGCTGGTGGCGGCGACGAAGCTTTATGCTTCCACTCCCAGTGCCGGACAGGAAGTTATCGGAATCCTCCAGGAATACAAAGACGATTTAAACACTGTCGCGGAAAAGATTCCGGTCGTAAAAGAAGAAGATCCGGTACTGGCCAAAATGCTTTCCGCGGAAATTGCCGAGGACCATCTCTTTGTCGCCCCCAAAGTCCTAGGGAGTATCCAGGATAATCTTCTGGCGAGTGACCCCGAGGTCGTGCCGTCCCTGGTGGAAATCAAAAATCAAGTCTTGGCGTCAGCCGGGACCGCTATCGTGAATGCGGCCGATAACGAACAGGAAGTGACGAAAGCGCTGGAGACGATTGCTGGAAAAAGACAACTCACACCCTTTTCCGGGATAGCCAATGCCGAGATTTTAAGTTCAACCAAAGAGCAATTGGGCAACGCTGTCCCGATCGCCATGAGCGAAGCCTTTGACCAGGCGATCGGCGAACAGTTGCAAACCGTGGAAACCAACCTGCAAAACCTGTCCTCTTCCGATGAGGTGAAGGCGGAGAGTTTTGGGAAATACGTCGCGCAGCTGCCCGGTCATAGCTTGGAACGGATGAAAATTATTGATCAATTTAAGAGCGAGACGGCACTGCCGCCAGTGATGATAGCCAAAATGCAAGAAATCAAGGCGAAATTGGCCGAAACGATCGGGGTGAGGATTCAGCAAGTAGTCCAGGAAGAAGTCCGGCAGGCCATAAGCCAGGCTATGCTGGAGTTTAAAAATCCGGGAGTGCCGGAGCTCAAAATTTTGAACGAGTTTAAAGACCTGGTGCCGCAGGAGGAAATCCGGCAAGAAATTGTCAAAAATCACGAGGCCCAAGTGCAGAAGTTTCTGGATCGCTTCAGCGACGATGCCAATGCCAAGGCCGTTACCGAGGAGTTTCAGGGCCTCGCCAGCAGGGTGGAAAGCGGGCAAGTCATACCCGATGCCAACTTCTTTAAAACCTTGACGGAGTTGAAGGGCAGACTGAATCCGGAGCAGCAGAGGTTTATTGGGGAAATGGAAGTTACTGGCCGACAGGAAATGGCGAACCGTCTGCAAAACGACCCAAATTTCCCGGAGCGATTCGCGACTTCCAATCCAGCCGACCTTCAGATTTTTGAGAAAATTCGGGAGTCTGGTTTTGGCCCCCAGTTCGCTCCGCCCCCCGGCTTTGATTTCGAGGCAAAATTTAGAGAGATTGAGCAACAACAGGCGGAGAATTTCGGGCGATTCCTAGAGTTCCAAAACCGCCCCGAGGACGTAGCGGCTATCAGAGCACAATTTGAAACTTCGGTGCCCCCCCAGATCAGAGAACGATTTGAACAAAACTACGATTTCCAGCCGGAAACTTTTGCGAAACAAGAAGCCCTGGCTCGCGACAAAGAGGAATTTCTCCGCCAGAAGTTTGAAGCGGTGCAAAAAGAGTTTCAAGAAAAATTTGGCAGTTCTGCTGCTCCGGGAGGATTTCCCGGACAGACGCCCATACCTTTTCCCGGCGGCCGTGGTTTTTCTTTCCCCGGAGGAGCGAACTTCCCGGCCGGCTTCCCCCCGCCGTTTAGGCCGCTTCTTTCTGGAGATGAGGGAAGTGGGTCGTCCTCTGGCCAAACTTTTTCCTGCCCAGCCGGGATGAAAGCCGGGGAGTTTGGTTGCGAATTTGATTTTCAAAGACCGCAATCCTCGCCAACATCCTGTCCACCCGAAATGACAACGACTCCGTTTGGTTGCGTTTCCCGAAGTACCGCGGAGGGGTCTCTGCCGCCGCCAGGGCAGGCAGGCCAAGTTCCGGAAGGGGTAACGTCGCCTCCAGGTTTTCGCAGGCCGCCATCCCAAGAATTTCCTTATCCTCCCTCTGGTGCAGAGTTTAAGCCTGGGGAGCAAAATGTCTTTCCCTCTCACGAGCCTTCCTATCCTTCTTCCTATCCGCGGCCGGAAAATATTGCCCCCGAAGGTTATAGTCCACCGCTATCCGGATTTGCCGAACCGCGGTTTGCTCCGCCGGAAGGTTTCAGCAACGAGCCTCTGCCTTCTGGCGGTGAACCCTTTGCTGGTTTTGTTCCTCCTCCAGAGGGCTTTCAAGCTCCACCACCAGCCGGAGCAATACCCCCTCCGCCCCCGCTGGGTGAACCGGCCCCGGCTGTTCAGGGAGTTTTCACTGGCGGCAGCAGATCAGCTCTTGGGATTTTCAATTTTCTCTCGGTGTTCGGCTTTTAGGTTCCAGGATTGCTTGATTTGGGCGAGCCCAAAGAAGTTTACTCCTCCTGTTTGAAGCGAGGGGTTTTTTTAATCTTTCCTGTCTCGCGTGCTATAATGAGGTCACAGTGAAAATTAAATCCTAAAATGTCCGAAACCAAACCTCTCATCGTTGTTACGCGGCGCATTCCGGAAGCTGGTTTGCGCCTACTCAACCGGGAGCACTATCAGCTCAAAGTCAGCCCCCATGACCGGGTACTTACGGCCCGGGAGCTTGAGAGTTTTGTGCGGGGGGCCTCTGCCATCCTCGCGCAGTTGACTGATAAAATCAACCGGAGTATTTTGACGGCGGCAGGCAAGGAGTTAAAGGTTATAGCCAATTATGCGGTCGGGTTTGATAACATCGACCTGGCGGCTGCCCGCCGGCAAAAAGTTATAATTACGAACACGCCCGGCGTTTTGACCGAGGCAGTCGCCGAGCAGACGTTCGCCCTCCTTCTGGGAGTGGCCAGAAGATTGGTGGAAGCTCATGAATTTACCCGGGCGGGTCGCTACAAGGCCTGGGCGCCGGAGCTGCTGTTGGGCGAGCAACTACAGGGCAAAACTTTCGGGATTTTAGGTTTGGGGCGGATTGGCAGCCGGGTGGCGGCAATTGCCGCGCGCGGCTATCAGATGCGGGTTATCTATTTTGATTCGGGCAAAAGCGACCGGCGTCTCGAGCAGGAACTGGGGGCCAAGGCGGTCACTATCCGCAAACTCCTTACCACTTCTGACGTTATCTCCTTGCACGTTCCCCTGACACCGAAGACCCGGCACTTGATCGGCAAGACCGAGCTTTTGAGTATGAAACGGACCGCCATCTTGATTAACACCGCCCGCGGGCCGGTGGTGGATGAAAAAGCCTTGGCCTGGGCTCTCAAAAACCAGATCATCTGGGGGGCCGGTCTTGACGTCTTTGAATTTGAGCCGAAAATTACCCCAGAGCTCCTGAAGCTAAAGAATGTCGTTCTGACCCCCCATACCGCCTCTGCCACTTACGAAGCCCGAAATGCGATGGCGGAGCTGGCAGCCAAAAACATCTTGGCAGTTTTGGCGGATCGCCTGCCCTTGACACCGGTGCGCTGATTTTTGCGATTGCCAAGAAAATTTGATATAGTGAAGAAAATCGTCTTTGTTTAGTTTTTAATCAAAAAATATGACAGTCGCAACTTCCACGGAAAAAAAAGAGGCCGCGGTCAAACTTACCCCACCCATGAGCCCGCCGCCCTCCTCCCCCAGCATGCCCATTAACTTAAGACCGACCGAGCAGATTTGGGGCCAGGTGATTCAGGGAATCATTTACGTCCTGACTTTTTTCCTGCCTCTGTTGTTTACGACCTGGACTTTCGAACCTCTGGAATTTTCCAAGCAGATGTTGATGTTTGTCCTCATTACGCTGGCCCTGATCGCTTGGCTTTTGAAGTTTTTGGTTTTGCGCAGTTGGCAGTTCGTCAAAACTCCCCTGGATTTGCCGATTCTCCTTTTTTTGGGAATCTATTTGCTGGCCTCGATTTTTTCCATCGACCGGGTGGCCTCGTTTTTGGGTTTCTACGGAAGTTTCAGCGGGAATTTCTTCCAAATCTTGTTTTTGGTGCTGTTTTATTACCTGGTGGTGAACAACTTTCGCGCCTTGCGGGAATTGCAGCGGCTGATCGGGTTGTTCTCTTTCGCTCTAGCCTTGACGCTCTTCTATATAGTTCTGCAGTTTTTCGGGGCATACCTTTTCCCCTCGGCCTTAACGCACGCTCCCAACTTCAATACGGTCGGGGGGCTTTTGATGATTTCTTTGTTCTCCGCCTTTAGTATCGCTTTAAGTTTGGGCTTGAGAAACAAATCTTGGTTTAGCGTGTTTGGGGGAAAACTCTGGCGAATCATCGCCATCGCCTCCGCCTTTTTGGTGCTTCTGACCGTAAATTTTATTTACGCCTGGGTTGGCCTTTTGGTTGGCCTTTTGGTTTACATGATTTTTCAGCTAGGCTTCTTGAAGGGCTTCGCTCTGAAGAATCTAGTTACCCCACTCTTGTTGTTGATTATCGTGGTGGCGTTTCTCATCTCGCAATGGGTTTTTCGGATAGCCCCGTTTCGGAACATTCTGAACTTCAATTTGCCGGTCGAGGTCCGCTTGGATTATGAAACTGCCCGTCCAGCCCTCCAGGGCTCCGTCTCCCATAGCCCGATTTTGGGTTCCGGTCCCAACACTTTCCTCTACGCATTTTCGAAATACAAGGACGCGGATTTCAATTTGTCCCCGTTCTGGAATGTCCGGTTTGACAAGGCCCCCTCGGAGGCGGCCGAATACCTGGTGGGAACCGGGATCTTGGGGCTTTTGGCCTTTGAAATTTTGAGTTTGATTTTTATCGTCTACGCGTTGTATTTTCTGGTTCGCCGAAAAAATCCGGAGAGTTGGGGGTTGGCTTTGGCCCTGTTTTGCGGTTTTGCGGTCTTGTGGTTTGCCCACTGGTTTTTCTTTTTTAATACGGTGCTGGCCTTCAGTTTATGGCTCACGGTCGCCGGTTTTATGGCGGTGACGGGGGCGGCGGGAGCGGAGCGCATCAAGATTTCCAGTTTTTCTTTTGCCGCCTCGCCGCGGCGCACGGTGAGCGTGGTTTCGCTCGTTTCTCTGTCCTTGGTCCTGATGATCGTTTTTCTGTTCTTTTCTTTTGCCGTCTACGCGGCCGACATTTTTTACCGGCAAGGGCTGCGGGCGGTCAACGACCCCGCCGCTTATGACGTGGCCCAAAGCGATTTTGAGAGGACCCTGCGGCTCAATCGCTTTCGGCCGGATTATTATCTGACTTACGGAGAGTTTTTGTTCCTGCGCATCAATCAAGAATTAGCCAAAGCCGAGCCGAATCTCGCCTTGCTACAATCGTGGCTTGCGGCCAGTATCAATACTTCTCGCACGGCCGTCAACTTGTCTCCCGCCAATTGGACGGCCTGGGAGCGACTGGCCAATCTCTATACTTTCGCCCGACCGTTGGTGGCGGGAGTGGATCAGTTCATCATTGATTCCCTTCTCAAAGCGACCGATGCTGACAGCAAAAATCCGATTCTCTGGACGGAGTTGGGGCAGGTTTATCGCCTGGCCGCCCGGACTCTGGACCCGGCGGTCTTAGGGAGAGGGGTGGATACGGACGGCGATGGTTTGGCGGACGAACAGGAGCAAGTTTTAAATTCCGATGCCAACGATCCTGATACCAATGGCAACACGATTCTCGACGGGGCCGAGGTTTTAAGCGGTCTCAACCCTGCCGGTTCCGGGCCGCTGCCGGAGAGCTTTTTCAGCCGCTACCTCAAAACCGACCCGGAAAAATTGGTCAAGGCCGAAGAAGCTTTTAAGCGCGCTGTCGCACTGAAAGAGGATTACGCCACCGCCTATTATCAGTTGGCCTTGACTTTGGAACAGACCCAGAAGTTGGATGAGGCGATTGGGGTAATGGAGACGGTTTTGGGCCGGTTCCCGGCGAATCTGACTTTGAAATTTGAGCTGGGCCGGATGTACTTTAATGCCGGAAAGGTTCAAGAAGCGGCCAGGCAGTTCCAGGATATTGTCAATCTTTCTCCCAATAACTCGAACGCCCGTTATTCCCTCGCCGTTAGCGCCGAGCGCCTCGGCCAGACCAAAAAGGCCCTGGACGAGTATCGCAAGGTCTTTGAGCTCAATCCCGAGGTGGAAGCGCTCCGCGTAAAAGTCCAGCAGTTGGAGGAGCAGCTTCTACAGAAGGAGCAGATTCTACAGAAGGAGCGGAAAAGAAGATAACATGCAAGTGCTGTTGGAGGAAAATTCGTGGGCCAAGCGGTTGCGGTTCGTTTTCTGGTTGTTGCTGATTGTCGGCCTCATTGGCGTTTTGGTGGTCCTGGCCCGCGGACCGCAGCTCGTCATCCGCAATCCTGACGCCTACCAAGCCGTGTTTTTGGACAACGGCCAGGTTTACTTCGGCAAGCTTAGCTCCCTCAATCGAGAGTTTTGGAGTCTTACGGATATTTACTACCTGCGGGCGGGAGCCGTACAGCAGGCCGGCGCGTCTCCGGAAGCAGGCCTCCTAGATCTCATCAAACTTGGCTCGGAACTCCATGCCCCCCAAGATGAGATGATCGTTAATAAAGCCCACGTCCTGTTCTACGAGGATCTCGGCGAGGGCGGCGAGGTGATGAAGCTCATCCGGAAGCACAAAGCAGAAAGCAGGCAGTAGCAAGTGTCTTGACCTCGGCTCCGACTTTTGTTATCATTATTCTGTTAATTCTTGAATCAAAGTCACAATTATCCAGCCGCCCCACGTTAGAGTTAACGACCGAATCAGGGCCCCCCAGGTGCGGGTCATTGACGCCAGCGGGAAGATGCTGGGCGTCCTGCCCACCAGTGAGGCCCTTAATCTTGCCCGGACCCAGGGATTAGACCTGATTGAGGTAGCAAGTAAAGCCGATCCGCCGGTGGCCAAAATTTTAAGCTACGACAAGTACCGCTATCACTTGGAGAAGGTCCTTCAACAACAGCGGAAAAAGCAGAAAAGGATAGAGGTCAAGGGCATCCGGCTTTCCGTCCGGATCGGGAAGCACGATTTGGAATTCAAAGCTTCCCAAGCCCAGAAGTTTCTGCAGAAAAGCAATAAAGTGAAAATCGAGATGTTTCTGCGAGGTCGGGAGCGGGCGAATGTCGCTTTTGCTTTTTCAGTCCTCAAAAATTTTCTGGGGGTTATCCCCGCCCTGTTTGCAGTGGAGCAGGAGCCAAAAAAGCTGGGCAATTTGATTACTACGGTAATAGCACCCAAAGGGTGAGGAGCAGCCAGATAAACCTATGCCAAAGTTGAAAACTCACAAAGGAACAGCCAAGCGCATTTGGAAGACCGGCACGGGCAAGCTCCAGCGCCGCCATGCCGCAAGAAGCCACCACCGGGGACGGAAGAACGTCAAACAGGCCTTGCGTCGGGGGTTGGAAGAGCTTGTCCCTCGGGAAAACCCACGGATCGCCGAACTTTTGCCCTATCAGTAGAATTTAAACTAATATGCGGATCAAACGAGGTGTAACGAAACGAGCCAGACGCAAGAAAATAATCAAACTTGCCAAAGGCTTTAGGAGTCACAGGAAAACCAACTATCGCGCGGCCCTCGAGGCGGTGATGCATGCCGGGATGCACGCGATTCGGGGCCGCAAGCAGCGGAAGCGGGATTTCCGGCGGCTTTGGCAAATCCGGATTGGCGCGGGAGCAAGGGAGCTGGGCCTATCTTACAGCAGACTCATCCAGAAGCTTCACCAGAA
>CAYHVH010000023.1:0-9691 GCA_964360335.1 uncultured Candidatus Saccharibacteria bacterium | reverse complement strand
TCCATTCCAACCGGAGCCATATGGCTACAGACCAGTCCGTTAATCTGGTCTTCTTTTTTTGAACTTCAATTTTTGACATTTCTCCTTGCCCTAGTGTAAAATAGGTTATGGACGCTTATTTTCGTGAAGGTTTAACGTTTGACGACGTTTTGCTCGAACCTCGAGCCTCGGCCGTGTCGCGCGCCGAGGTCGTTTTATTTTCCCGACTCACCAAGAAAATCAGGCTCCAGATTCCGATTGTCGCCGCGGCCATGGATACGGTGAGCGAAGCGGAAATGGCCATCGCTTTGGGGAAGCTTGGCGGTATTGCTGTCCTGCACCGCAACTGCTCGATTGAGAAGCAGGTCGCAATGGTCAAGGCCGTAAAACGGGCGAAGGTTTTGGCGGCCGCAGCCGTTGGCCCCGGCGATCTCGAACGCGCCCAGGCTTTGGACCAGGCCAGAGCCGACGTCATCGTCGTCGATACGGCTCACGGTCACAATCTTCGGGCAATAAAGAGTGCCAAAGAAATCAAAAAAGCCGTCAAGGCACAACTTATCGTCGGAAATATCGCGACTAAGGAAGCCGCTCAAGAGCTCGTGAAGTTTGCCGACGCCATCAAAGTCGGCGTTGGTCCTGGCTCGATTTGCACGACTCGCGTGGTCGCGGGCATTGGTGTGCCCCAGCTCACAGCAATTCTCGACGTTGCCAAGGTGGCCCGCGCCAAAAAAGTGCCGGTCATTGCCGACGGCGGGATGCGCTACTCCGGCGATGTGGTCAAAGCTCTGGCCGCCGGCGCGTCAACAGTGATGCTCGGCTCCATGCTCGCGGGTACCAAGGAATCTCCCGGCAAAGTTGTAAAACTCCACGGCGAGCTCATGAAAACCTACCGCGGCATGGGCAGTTTCGAGGCGATGCAAGGCGGCAAATCCAGTGACCGCTACTTCCAAAGAGGAGCCCAGGTCGTCATCCCCGAAGGGGTGACCGGGGCGGTCGAGTACAAAGGTCCGGTCAAAGACGTCATCCAGCAAATCGTCGGCGGCCTGCGAAGCGGGATGGGCTACATCGGCGCCGGCTCAATCCCCGCGATGTGGCGGCAAGCCAGGTTTATAAAAATTACAAATGCTGGCTTACGTGAATCACATCCACATTCAATTACCATCATCAAGAAAGCACCTAATTATTAATTCAAATTATGTCATTCTGATCCGCCGCAGGCGGAGAAGAATCTCAGTCAAGTCGTAAGAGATCCTTCGTCGCTACAGCTCCTCAGGATGACATAGCCCATTTTGATTTTTGATATTTAATTTTTTATTTAAATACCGTGCCCCTAAAAACTTCTACCCCCCGTGCAGAACTTCATACCCACCTCGGCGCCTCCGTCGACCCGCCGCTTTTGTGGTCAATTGCTCATCGCCAAGGGATTAAACTCCCCAGCAAAAATTACTGGGATTTTGAGAATTTGATCACGATGAAGGGAAAAGAGCGAAACCGGAACCTCAACGAAATGCACTATCATTTTTTTCACTGGACCGAGCTCATCCAGTCCTCGCCCGAGGCAGTGGAAGAATCCGTAAAAAGCGTTATCGGCGGCGGCTACCGAGCCTGCAACCTCGTCCTCCAGGAACTGCGCTTTAACCCGATGAAACGAAATCGCGGCGGCGAGCGCGACCTTGACCACATCATTATGTCCGCCGTGTGGGGACTCGACAAAGCCACGCTGGAATACCCCCAAGTTAAGGCCGGGATAATTTTGATGATGGATCGAATGTTAACCTTCAAGCAAAACGCAATCATCGTAAAAAAAGCCATCAAGTACCGCGACCAGGGAATCATCGGGGTGGACGTGGCCGGCCCCTGGCGCAAAAACTTTTCCATGAAGCAGCACGCGCCCCTTTTCCAGCAAGCCCGCAGAGCCGGCCTCGGCGTCACGATCCACACCGGCGAAGAGGGAGGGTTGGACGAGATGCGCTACGTGGTGCGGGAAATCCGGCCAGAGCGCATCGGGCACGGCATTCTCTGCTACCGGGACCGGGAGCTGATGAAACAAGTAGTGAAGGGCAAAATTACCCTGGAAATTTGCCCGACTGCCAACCTCCGCAACAGCATCGTCAAAAATCTTGACGAGTTGAAACTCGCTCTGCGCACGCTTCTCAAAAACAAAGTCCGCTTCACCATCAACACCGACGGCCCGGAAATGTACCGGACGAACATCTACGAAGAGCAGGAATTTCTGAAACGCGAGAAAATCCTGACTTCTGCCGAGATCGCCCGCTGCACGCGGAACGCTTTTGAAGCAAGCTTTATAAAATGAGTAATTTGTCTTTGCGAGCGGAAGCGAAGCAATCCCTTTGAATTCCGAGATTGCTTCGTCACTCCGCACCTCGCAATGACAGTGGAATAATGAAAGAAATAATTTACGTTCTCGACTTTGGCTCGCAATACTCGCATCTCATCACCCGGCGCATCCGCGAACTCGGAGTATATAGCGAACTCGTGCCCCATAACTTCCCTTTGAAAAAATTAAAAACCGCGCGAGGCATCGTGCTCTCCGGCGGACCGCAGAACCTCTCTGCGTCAGGCGCTTTGCGAGTAAGCAGGGCGATTTTTAAATTAGGCCGCCCGATTCTGGGCATCTGCTATGGGCTGCAGCTCACCGCTTTTGAGCTTGGCGGCCGGGTCAAGGCCGGCGCAAAGCGGGAATACGGTCCCATGGAAATCCGCATCACCAAACGCTCCCCTCTCTTCCGGGGGCTGCGGCCGCAACAAAGGACCTGGATGTCCCACGGCGACCAGGTGACCGCGCTGCCGAAAGGTTTTGTCGGCCTGGCACAATCCGCAAACTGTAAATTCGCCGCGATGGCCGACGAGGAGCGCAAAATTTACGGCCTGCAGTTTCACCCGGAAGTGGCCCAAACCGAACAGGGACAAACCATTCTCGCGAACTTTCTGCGGATAACTGGCGCCGAAAAAACTTGGAAACTTCAGGATTTCCTGGAAAAAACTCTGGCCCACATCAAGAAACGCGTCAAGAACGACCACGTAGTCTGCGCCCTTTCCGGTGGCGTGGATTCTTCGGTAGCGGCCACGCTGGTGTTTCAAGCCGTCGGAGGGCGCCTACATTGCATTTTGGTGGACACGGGACTGGGGCGGCTGAACGAGGTCCAAGAGATTCAAAAGACTTTTCGTAAAGGTTTTCCCTCCCCAGGCGCCCGCCTGCCGGACGGGCAGGTGGGGAGGGTTACCCGCCCGCCTTCGAGTGGCCGAAGGCCAGTCGGGCAGAGGGAGAGGTCGAACCGCGGCTTGCAACTTCGCGTCGTAGACGCGCGCCAGGAATTTCTCCAAGCCCTGCATGGCGTAACCGATCCCGAGCGCAAGCGGAAAATCATCGGAGAACTTTTCATTCGGGTATTTGAAAGAGAAGCAAAAAACCCCCTCTTACTCTCCCCCTCTCAAAGAAGGGGGAGAAAGAGTGGGGGTGGAAAAATCCGGTGGCTCGTCCAGGGAACCCTCTACACTGACGCCATCACCTCCGGCGTGAGTATCGGCAAAACCGCGGCGGTCATTAAATCGCACCACAACGTCGGCGGACTCCCCAAAAAACTCGGACTGAAGCTCATCGAACCGCTGCGCGAACTCTACAAAGACGAGGTCAGGAAAATTGGCCGGCTGTTGGGGCTGCCAAAATCCATCACCGAGCGACAGCCGTTTCCGGGTCCCGCCCT
The DNA here is from genome assembly GCA_964360335.1 of uncultured Candidatus Saccharibacteria bacterium. Classification (GTDB taxonomy): domain Bacteria; phylum Patescibacteriota; class Doudnabacteria; order UBA920; family 2-01-FULL-46-14; genus CAYHVH01. Next base: position 5,987 of record CAYHVH010000023.1, on the reverse strand, counting down.
CGCGGTCAGAATTATCGGTGCAGTAACAGAGGAAAAACTGGATCTCCTACGCCGGGCCGATGCCATCGTGCGCGAAGAAATCAAGAAAAGCCGAGAAAATGTCCAGCAGTACTTTGCAGTGCTTCCCTCGATCCGCAGTGTCGGCGTGCAGGGGGATGCGCGAACTTACGGCTATCCCATCATCATCCGCGCCATCACCACCGCCGACTATATGACTGCGCACTGGGCGAAACTGCCCCACGAACTTTTGGAAAAAATCTCGGTTCGAATAACCAATGAAGTCCCCGGCGTGAACAGGGTTGTTTATGATATAACATCAAAACCCCCGGGAACGGTCGAGTGGGAATAGTCAAATCCGCCTCTTCGGCGGATTTTTTGACGGTTTAATCTAAAACTGCTAATTTTACCAGATTGGCACTTTTTAGATTTCAAGGAGGCGACGATGAACCACGCAGAATCACTGAATATTCTCAAGCGGGTCCTTCAAGATACCCAGACCTTAGTCATTGTGGGCGGACAGTTCGGAGACGAAGGTAAAGGCAAGTTTGTTTCCCTGCTGGCACTGCCTTTCGACTGGATTGTACGCTTCAGCGGTGGGGCGAACGCCGGCCACACGTTCTACGTGGATGGAGTTGAGCTGAAGACCCATCTCATTCCAAGCGGCATCGGGCAGCCCGGAAAAACCAACGTCATTGCGCGCGGGGTTTTTTTCAGCCTTTCAAGCTTCATCGATGAGTTTTTCAAAATTACGAACCAACTAAAAAGTGTTGGTCGGAAGCCGTCTCAAATTCTCATCGACCGCCTTTGCCCGCTCTTCACGCCGTACCACTTGCTGTTAGAAGCCTACCTGGAAGCCATCAAAGGGGCGGAGAAGATCGGTACAACCGGCAAGGCTATCGCGCCACTTGAAGCCCTCCGTAAACTGCGCATCAGCCCCGTAGTTGACGATCTCTTCTCGCAAGAAAGGTTACATCGGGCAATGACCGAGCTCAGCCGGGCCTTGGAGCCTATCATCAAAGAACTACTGACGATGCCCCAAGGCCAAGACTTCAAACAACCCTCTCTTTCCGAGGTCTGCGGGCAGTACCTAAAAGAAGCAAACCTGCTCCGCCTACTAGGACAGGACAAACGGGTGCAGATCATTGACACCTCGCTTGCGCTTTGGGAAGCCTACCGACAAGGCAAAACCATCCTTTGCGAAGGAGCACAAGCAATCGGCTTGGATCCCTACTGGGGTACCTACCCCTTTGTCTCTGCCGGAAATTCTGTAGCGGCTGGCGCCTCACTTGGGACAGGGCTTCCCCCACAAACCTGCTCCACCTCCATCCTGGTGTTCAAAACCGTCCCGACCCGAGTAGGTGCTGGGCCTTTCGTCTCCGAATACTGGGAGCGCCAAGCCGCCGAAGAATTCGCCTTGGCTACCCCACATCTTTTCGAGCAGGGAAAAGCAAGATCAAGATTCCTGCGCGAAAAACTGGAACGAATCAACAACGGTCTTGCCTCTAAAGCCGAGTTTTCCCAGTACTTCCAAGTGCTTGGGTTTGACCGCGGCGCCACCACCAAACGCGGACGTAGTACAGGTTGCCTTGACTTGCAATGGCTTCGGTATGCCATCCGCATCAATGGTCCACGCTGGCTTGCCTTCGGAGGCCTTGACAAGTACTCCGGCCTCAAACAGATTCCGGTGGTCACCGGCTATTCGCTTGATGGACGTGTACTCGGTCCGAGGGAGATGCCTCTTACTCGGGAGCTTTATCGGGTAGAGCCAGTGGTAACGTACCTTCCGGGCTGGAACGAAGACATCATAGGCGCCCGCTCCGAGGAGGAACTGCCGACTAATGCCTGTGTATTCATCACCTGGCTGGAGCAGGCACTTGAGGTCCCGCTTCTGCTGATCGGTACAGGACCCGAACACGATCACCTGATCGTGAGGACCTGAAACAGATGACTCCTTTCCACGGGGGCGCGTTCGCGCGTCCCCCTTTTTTTATTTCCAGCTCACGTTTCCCTCTTGGTCCACGACCGCGATCCAGACCGAACCCTCGTTCAGCGCGACCAGCGTGCCGTCGGCATCAACGAGCCGCAGGGGTTCGGTCACACTGTTCTTTCGCCAACGCGCCTGCAGAACCTGACCGTCGCGGAAGATAGTCGCCCGCCCCGAGCCTAAGGTTTCCAGATCAATCGTCAGAAGTTTCTGGTCCAAAAGCCGGCTGGTCGTGTACAAAACCACGACGTTATCGGCCCGGATCTGCTCGCCCGAGTCCTGATCAGTGTGCGCCTGGCCGCCTTGGAGCCGCAAATACGAATTACTGGCCGAATCAAATTGGTAATTTACCTCAAACAGTCCGAAACTAAAATCAATAAAAATTTCCGCGGCTGGCACCGTCCCCGCTATTTCTTTCTTGGGTTTCGTGTCCCACCCGCGCTTCAGCAGCGGCTCGCCCCAGCCCTTTTGTTTGATAGTATCAGTTAGAAGTTTTGTGGACGTGAAAAGGTTATGCGGGACGCTCTTCGCGCTGTCGCGCCAAAACGCCCGCTCATTGAAAAATTCATTGAGGGCCTTCACGCCCAAGCTTTGGTCTTCCAGCTTTTCGAGCGCTTCTTTGCTCCCGCCGGAAAACGCCACCGGCAGGCCAAAACCCAAAGCCCACTCCAGAAAATACGGTCGCAAGGAACGCACCGCGCCAATGCGCTCAGCAGAATGAGATTGATAAATCGCCAAATAACGGGTGATGCCGCCCTCGGCCAAAGTTTCCATCACGAGATCCGCTGCCGCAAGCCCCGCCTGCGGCCGCGCTTCGGGGGCATTCTCGATTACTACGGCGAAGGGCGGAAGAATCGGCGGCTGTTCGCTTTCCTCGCCGGACGGCAGAGCGATAGCAGGCTTCTGCCGCAAATCAAAAAAAGGGTATTTGCCGAAAAAATACCCGATGGCCGATCCCAATGCCAGGATCAGTATACCAATTAAAATTTTCGTCCTCATTTACTTCTTCTCGGCGGGTTTCTCGGCTTTTGGCTCTTCTTTTTTTGATGCTTTAGCTTCTTCTTCACCCTTTGCCTCTGCTCCCGCCTCGACCTTTTCCTTCTCGGCTTCCGCTGCCATCCCTTCAATCGCGGCTTTCTCGGCCTCGACGGCCGGTTTCTCAAGTTCCGCCAGTTCTTCCTCGGTCCGCGGCGCCTGCACGGAGACAACGACGTCCTCAACATGACCCAGTAATTTAATACTGCTGCTGACCCGCAGGTCCTGAAGCCGAATCAAATCATTAAAAGTTTTCAATCCCTCTACGCTGACCTCAATAAAGGGCGGCAAGTCCGCGGGCAAGGCCTCCACCGCGAGTTCGGAAAGATTTTTCACTAAAACTCCGCCTAACTCCTTGACCGCCTGCGAAACGCCAATAAAATGCAGCGGCACTTTGGCGTGAATTTTTCGAGTCAAATCCACCTCGTAAAAATCGATATGAATTGGCTCGTCTTTCATAAAATGCTTGGCCACCTCATGTATCAGAACCTTGTGCGCTCCCTCACCCTCAATCACTAAATTGACCAAGGTGTTCTCCCCCGTCTGTCGATAGATTTTTTCAAAATCTTTGTGGGACACTTCCAAGGACTGGCTGGGCTTCCCCTTGCCATACAAAACCGCCGGCAACAGGCCGCGGGAGCGCAATTTTCTGTTCTGTCTGCCGGATAGGGTTCGAACTTGGGCTTTAATTGTTGGTTCCATATAACAATTCAAAATTACACGAAGTGTCATTCTGAGCGAAGCCCCCTCAGACGGGGCGAAGCGAAGAATCTCATGAAAATGGGATCCTTCGGGCTTTGCCCTCAGGATGACTGCGTCATTTGAGCAAATTCTAACAAAACAAAGCCTTCTCGTCAAGCAAAAAACAGCCCGGGGGCTGTTTTTCTTTACCAACGAGAACTATCGCAAAACTCGCTCAAAATCTCCATCGAACTCGTTCAAAAATTCGTGAAACTCAATCACTTCATCCAGGGTCACGAAGCCGCCGTCCCGAAATTTTTTGGCATCGGTGGAATTGAGATCGGTAACCATGCCCACGGAGAAAATTTCCGGCCCGTCCAGGGAAATGCTGAACACTACCGAGCTTTTGCACCGTTCGCACTCGGTATGCACCAAAATCGAGGAATTGTCGTACTTCTCCGCCTCTTTGGACTCGATAATGCTGGTCTGCTCGGCATTGTATTTGTTGCTGCAGACCGGGCAATGCAGGATAACCGACAGCAACTCGATCCATTTTTGGTAACTCAATTTGGCCATCTGTGGAAAAATCGGAAATTTGTTTCTTTAACTAAAGCGAAAAACCAAAGTGCTATCTTACTATACCGTAAGTATACTCCTTTTTAGAGGCTTTGTCCAGCTAATCTGCAAAAAATGAAGGGCTGCGGTCAAGTTCTTACTGCAGCCCTTAGGTCCCCCTCCTTTCCCGCTCTTGGGCGATTGCCAAGCAGGATTGACACTCCAGACGCAGACCTTTCGGCAGCGTTTCCTTCACGGCAAACGCCATTAGTCCCTGGACTTTTTGAAGCGCCTCATCATGAGGAAGCCCGTGTTCCGTAACATGACGCAGGTGATGCAGTACTCCACGGAGATTTCTCTTAAATCCTCTGGTATTGTTCACCCGGCCAGCTACCAAGTTTAGTCCCAAGACGCGAATCAGATTTCCATGCTCTGCCACTCGGACCTGGTGCACTCTGAACTGGCCTTCGAAGCCAAGTCCCGCTGATTCAACCTCGCGAAGGATGGCGGTGCGAAGCCGCGGTGGAAAAGTTTCTAATGGAAGACCGAAATATACGTTATCCGCGTACCTAGCGTAGACCCCACCGAGATGCACCGCCTTTGTTCCAAGCCGCTGATCAAGGCGACAACAACAGAGATCAAAAAGCTTCGGGCTGGTTGGGGCACCTTGGGGCAGGAAGCTTCGCGCTTCACGCTCACCAAAGTCTGGTCCGCGGTAAGTACAAAGATCAGCCAGGAAATGCGCCACATTCCAGGACAAACGATACCTTGCGCCAAGGACATGGCAGACCATTCCGCGGCTGACCTTGAAAAAGGCGTCTTTGATGTCACACTTTAAGATCGCCTGCGCAAGACTTAACCGTCGAGCTAATTCGTGGCACCCGCCACCGCGAAAACCAAAAGCGTTTGGATTGCGGGGGAGGTCATTCAGAATGTAGCGGTTAATCCGGTGCTGCAGGGCCATCAGCTGGGGGTTTGGCACGAACAGCCGCCGGTGCTTTCCCTTGCTTTGCCGAATTACCCGTGGCTCGTAAAACTGTGCTGATCCACCTTGTCGGAGCGTCTTCAACAGGCTCCATAAATCATAACCAAAAGGCAGTTTGAGCTGCCTGCCAAGCCAATACACGGCCTTGGCCTGCGCCAGGGTTTGCCGAATCTCGGAAGACATCGACCCTCCTTAATTGTATCAGACAATTGGGGGGCTGTTTCTAGAAAACTTTTCTGCTCTAGCGACAGCCCCCGCAACACGCCCATCGTGAGACGATCGAGAGCGTGGTGCTCGCGAGACGTCAGTGTATGTCCCCGTCAGAGTTCTGACAGGTGCCCAAAAACTTCTACCGCGTCATGGGCATTCTATCGACAGACGCTAAAGGCAGTATAGAACTTGAGACGGAATTTAAGCAAATCGGACCGGCACGGAGTTCTTGGTGATGTTCTCCATAATGCCGACGAGCCAAAAAGTCATGACCAAACTCGAACCGCCGTAACTTAGGAAAGGCAAAGTCACCCCCGTAACCGGTAACAGTCCCAAATTCATCAAAATGTTAATGCTACTTTGCGCGAAAAACAAAAAGAAAATCCCGGCCGCGATATAAGTCCCGAACAAGTCCCGCGCTTGGCGCAAAATTTTGACCATCCGCAGCAAAATAAACCCCAGAAGCACTATTACCAGCCCGCCCCCCAAAAGTCCCAGCTCCTCGACCGTGGAAGCGAAAATAAAGTCGGTTTGCCG
>CAYHVH010000022.1:0-10888 GCA_964360335.1 uncultured Candidatus Saccharibacteria bacterium | reverse complement strand
AATTCGCAATTGAGGCTTGTTTCTGACTGGAAAAGCCATTGGTCGCTTGGATGGGGGGCGGAGGAGAAGCCGGGGTCAAAATCGGCTCCACGCCCGGCGCGTTTTTCAGAGCGCCCTCTTTGCCAAAGCTCAAATCCAATTCGGTCTGGCCGCGTTTGATATGATTCTCCAAAACCTTGCCAATCGCGTCAGGGAGCGAGTGAATCGTCCCGCCGTTGGCAAACACGATATCCGGCCCCCGAATACCTTTGAGTTGATCAATAATGTCGGCAATTGCCACACCGGAGCGCAAGGCCAAGGAAATTAAACGGCAAATCGCTTCAGTCTGTGCCTGAAAGAAACCGCCCGCTTTGCCCAATTGCGAGAAAACCTCAAACGGCCCGTGCTCGTCCTCGTTGATGGTCACGAAGAGATTGCCGTATGAAGTCCGCACCCGATAGGTCACCCCGCTCATCACATCCGGCCGCTCCCGCACCAAGGTCTTCTGGCCGTTCACCACTGTGCCGCTCAAAACTTTGGCGGCGGTATCGGCCACATTCTGCTCCTCCCGGACTTCGGCGCTGCCAGTCGAGGCCAAGGAAACATGCTCCATACCGGGGGCGAGGCTTTTGGCCTTGTCCAAATTCTTGTTGAGATTTAAGACCTGCACCTCGCGGGAGCCATCGCGGTACAGCGTGCAGCCTTTACAGCCCAAGCGCCAAGCCAAGAGGTAGCCGTCCTCAATGTCCTTCACCGTCGCTTCATGAGGGAAATTGATGGTTTTGGAAATGGAGTTTTCCACATATTTTTGGAAGGCGGCCTGCGCCCGGATGTGATCGGCCGAGGAAATGTCCATAGCCACCCGAAAAGTATTTTTGATGTCATCTGGCAAGCCCTCAATCTGCTGGAGAGATCCTTCCAGAATGATTTTTTCCATCAACTCCTCGGTATACAGTCCCCGGTTTCGCAAAACTTTTTCCAAATACTTGTTGACATAGCGGTAAGTGTGCCCGTCCTTGTCCTGCTTGGTAAACGACAGCGCAAACTGCGGCTCGATACCGGAGGAGGTGTCAAAAAACATGGAGATCGAGCCGGTGGGCGCGACAGTCGTGACCATGGTATTGCGCCGTTTGATCCCTTGTTCATGCCAGCTGGACTGCCGCCACAATGGAAATTCTCCTTTCTCCTCGGCCAAGATGATGGAAGTCCGGTGGGCGGCTTCCTGTATCGTCTGCATCACCGACTCACCGGTGGCAAATCCTTCCGGCGAATCGTAGCGGAGATTCAACTGATACAGGAGGTCGGCATAGCCCATCACCCCCAACCCCACCCGTCGGGTGTTTCTGGACATGTCCTGGACCTCCTGGACTGGGTAGTCAAAAAGGTCAATGACATTGTCCAAAAACCGGGTCGCGACCAGGCTGACGTGCCGCAGACGCTCCAAGTCCAATTTTCCGTCTCTCGCAAATGCCGCGAGATTAATGGAGCCCAGATTGCAGACATCATAAGGAGGCAATCCCTGCTCGCCGCAGGGATTGGTGGCCTCAATTGGGGTCTGGGGCATGGTGTTCGTGCGGTTGAAAGCGTCCAAAAAAATCACCCCCGGCTCGCCATTGTGCCAGGCATTTTGGACAATTTCGTGGTATAGCTCCCGCGCCGTAAGCTCCACCTCCTCAATGCTCACCACGACTCCATGCCGGTCGCGGGTAATTCGCCGGGGTTTCGTCTTCTGGCCGTTAAACCGGCAAAGCCACAACTCGTCGGGCGTTTCGGTCACGGCTTTCATAAACTCGTCCGTCATCCCCACGGAGATATTGAAATTCCGGATCTCGCCTTCCACCCGTTTGCAATTGATAAAATCCAAAATGTCCGGGTGATCCACCGGCAGAATGGCCATATTCGCCCCGTGCCGGCCCTGTTGCTTAATCACGCCGAAAGCTTTGTTGTAAACCTGCAGGAAAGAAACCGGCCCCGAGGCCATGCCTGCCGAAGTTTTGACATAGGTGCCGGCTGGCCGCAACCGGCCAAAAGAAAAACCCAAGCCCGAACCGGCTTTTTGTAAAAGCGCCGCGTCTTTTAAAGTCTTGAAAATCCCTTCCATGCTGTCGTCAATCGGCAAGACGATGCAATTCGCTACCACCGGACTGGGCGCGCCGGCATTGGTGATAGTCCGCCCCGCCGGCGTAAATTCCTTGTTGGCCAGGACATCGAAAAACTCCCGTTCCCATTTTTCCGTTTCCGCCGTGGTCTTTCCGTAATTCCGCTCGATGGCGGCCACCGCGTGGGCGATCCGGTGAATCATGTCCGCTGGCGTTTCCTGACTGCCATCCTCGCGTTTGACCAAATAGCGTTTTTTCATCATCTTCAAGGCATTCTCCGAAAATGAACGATTGACCCGGTCTTGTTCCTCGGCAGTGAGAAACTTATGGGCTTCGATTTCGACCAGTTGTTGGCGCCTTTTGGTGGCAGTGGACATATGGCGTTTGGTTATTTGATTTATAATTTTTTTCAAAATTTATTTCCTGAGCCCCTTTTTCTCCTCCCCTGGCGAGGGGAAGGAATCAAAGGAGAGGTCGAATTGCTGCAGTAAAGGCAACCTCTCTTCCATCTTCCCTGCCCGTTCCGCAGGCGGGTCTCCTCGCCAGGAGAGAAGGGTAGAGACTAAAGCTTTTGGAGTTCTTTTTTGAATTCCTCGATATCCTCAAATTGCCGGTAGACCGAGGCAAACCGGATGTAGGCGACCTGGTCGTATTTTTTGAGTTTCCGCACCACAATGTTCCCGATTTCCTTGCTCTCGATTTTATTGTCTTTGATTTTTTTCTGAATTTCCTGCTCAATCTCCGAAACCAGTTGTTTGAAAGCCTCCCGGGTAATCGGCCGCTTCTCCAAGGCCTTATGCAACCCGGTTTCCAGTTTCTCGCGCGAATACGGCTCGATGGAGCCGGCCCGTTTGATGACCTGCAAATCCAAAATCTCCACTTCCTCATAGGTGGAAAAGCGAAAAGCGCAGGATTCGCACTCCCGCCGGCGTCTGATAGACAGGCCGTCCGAGGCCACCCGGGAATCAATGACTTTGGTATCAGCGTTGCCGCAACTGGGGCACTTCATCGTCGCAAAAGGTTTAAAAGGTCAAAAAATAGAGCGCTTTTTCAGGCACGGCCGAAAACTCCCTTGGATTCGCCTAAAAGCTTCTTAATTGTGTTTTTGTATCAAAGGACTTTGGGCCAAAACCACTATATCTTGTGGTTCTCGTACTTAAGATACAACTAGATGTAGTTTGGTGTCAAGTCAACAAAAAGTGGGATAAAATCCGCATTTTTTATCCCACTTTGACTTTTTATCCACAAACATGGTCCGGCTATTTCATTTTCTTCCTGATAAAGGCGGGGATGTCAAGCTCTTCCTGTTCTTCTTCCGCTTCCTGGTCAAGGGCATGACTGCCAAACGCCGGCTCCCGGGTTTCCCCCAAGTCGGCCGATTCCCCAAAGCTCACCGGGGTTACGGCCAAGCCGTGCTTGGCCATCGGTTTTTTCCGGGCGACCTCGTCGAAGCCCGTGGCAATCACAGTAATGCGGACTTCATCATTCATCGTCTCGTTAATCACCGCGCCAAAGATAATCTTGGCATCCGAATCCACGCTTCTCGTAATAATTTTCGCCGCTTCGTCCACTTCGTACATCGCGAGGTCCTTGCCGCCCGAGATGTTAAACAACACACCCTTTGCCCCGTCAATCGAAACTTCCAGGAGGGGCGAATCGATTGCCGCTTTCGCGGCGTCTATGGCCCGGTTTTCCCCGCTGCCTTTGCCAATGCCCATCAAGGCCGAACCGGCATCTGCCATGACACTCTTCACGTCCGCGAAATCCACGTTAATCAAGCCGGGGGTGGTTACCAACTCGGCAATTCCCTGCACGCCTTGCCGCAACACGTCATCCACGGTGCGAAATGCGTCCAAGAGGGAAGTTTTTTTATCAATAATCTGCAAAATCCGGTCATTGGGAATAATGATTATGGTGTCAACGTTCTCCTTGAGTTCCTCCAGAGCCTTCTCGGCGATTTCCCGACGCTTCGCGCCTTCAAAGGCAAACGGTTTAGTCACCACCCCGACCGTCAAAATCCCCGCGTCCTTCGCCATCTCGGCGACCACGGGACTCGCTCCCGACCCGGTGCCGCCGCCCAAGCCGCAGGTCACAAAAGCCATGTCCGCCCCCCGAAGGGCCTCGGCGATTTCTTCCTTGTTCTCTTCCGCCGCCGCACGGCCCATCTCGGGATTCATCCCCGCTCCCAAGCCCCGGGTGGTTTGTTTCCCGATCTGAACTTTTTTGTCAGCGCGGGAGTGATGGAGCGCCTGCGCATCGGTATTGACAGCGATAAATTCCACCCCGGCGATTCCCGTGGCAATCATCCGATGAATGGCGTTATGTCCGGAACCGCCCACCCCCACGACTTTGATTCGGGCAATAGTCTCGATTTTTGGCTTAATCTCCATACTATTTCGTTGTGCCATAATAGAATGGTACTAAAATTTAAAGTCTAAAGCAACTATCAATATTAGGGTAAAAATTGTTTGAAAAACTTCCGCATCCGTTCAATGCTGGCGTTTTCCAAAACTTTTCTGGCAAACTTCGAAACCCCGACCCCCCGGGGGCTCCGGGTCAAATACTCGTTTGCCCATAATACCAAACCGACGGCCGTGGCGTAAGCGGGATCGTCCACCCGGTCGATGATCGTGGCAATGTTCGAGGGAAAACCAACCTGAACCGGCAGGCGCAGTTCTTTTTTGGCCAATTCGACGATCCCCTGGAGCTTCGCCCCGCCGCCGGTCAAAACCGCCCCGGCTGGTAACTGCCCGTCACGTCCCACGGACTTTAACTGCTTGTTGACCATGCTGAAGATTTCTTCCAAACGCGCCTGGATGATTTCCGCCAAGTGGTGCCGGGAGATTTCGCCTTCCTCATTTTTATCAATCTTTGCCAGATTAATCTCTTCGTCTTTTTTTACGCTACTCGCCGTCGCCACCCCGTACTGCACTTTGACGGTCTCGGCGACATCGACCGCGGTACGCAACCCGATGGCCAGGTCATTGGTGACGTGGTCAGCGCCCACGGGGAGAATGGCGGTATGCAACAGTTCGGCCTCCTCAAAGGCCACCACGCCGGTGGTCCCCCCGCCGAGTTCGATGAGCACGACGCCCAACTCCTTCTGGCGCTTCGAGAGAACCGCTTGGGCCGCCGCCAGAGGCGAGAGCACCAAATCATCAATGTCAATGCCGGCCTGCATCACGCACTTCGTTAAATTTTTAATAAAAGGAATGGAGGCCTCAATAATTTGACTGTCCACTTCCAAGCGAATCCCCGTCATCCCCACCGGATCTTTGATGCCCGCCTGGCCATCCACGATAAAGTCCTTGGGGATGACGTGCAGGATCTCCCGATTGGTGGGAATCTGAATTGCTTGGCTCGCGTCAATCGCCCGAATCACATCCGACTCGGTAATCTCGCCGTCCGCCCGGCCGATGGCAATTACCCCGTGGCTCGGCAGTGAAGTGATGTGCGCCCCGTTGACTGCCACCACGGCGTGCTCGGTCGGCAGCCCGGTCATGCGTTCGGCTTTTTCCAAGGCGGTGGAAATGGCTGAAACCGCTTCTTCAATATCGACAATCACCCCGCGCCGGATGCCGGCAGAGGGTGCTTCCCCAACCCCAATAATACTCGGCGGTGTGGCGTCACTGTCCCGCTTGCCCACCACCACCCGAATCATCGTCGTTCCAATATCCAAACCGACCAGGGTTTGAGTACTGGCCATCTTAGGTAAGCTCCTCTTTCAGAAGCTTAGAAACCTCTTGCCCGGACGCTCTGCCTTTAATCTGGGGCATGAGTCTTTGCATAACTTTCCCAAACTCTTGCGGTCCCTGGGGCCTAACCGCCGCAATCGTGTCGCGCACCAGCTGCCGAAGTTCTTCGGGAGAAAGAGGGACGGGGAGATAAGTCTGGATGACCTCGAGTTCCGCCTGCTCCTGCGCCACGAGGTCAGCCCGATCTCCCGTTTGAAACTGGTCGATCGAGTCCCGGTGCTTTCGGGCCGCCGAGTTTAAAACCGCCAGCACCTGCTCTTCGTTAAGCGGGCCGCGATTTTGAATCTCCTGATTATGAATGTCTGAAAGTAGCATGCGCACGACCGAAATACCGACTCGGTCCCGGTTTTTCAGGGCCTGTTTGAGGTCAATTTCGATTTTTTCTTTGATCCCGCTCAAAGCTTCAGTCCACCAGCATTAACGATTTCCGCGCCGCGGCCCCCGGAAATTAGGGAGTTTGCCCATCCGGCGCAGAGTTTCCCGCTCTTCTGCCAGTTCCGCCCGCCGCCTGGCGCTTTCCCGCATGAGGTTTCTAGACTTGGGCGGCTGGTAAAATTGAATTTTTCTGGCGCGCACCAAAATCCCGCTCTGTTGGATTTTTCGATTGAAACGACGCAGCAGGCTCTCGAAAGACTCCCCTTCTTTCCGCTTCACTTCGACCACAAAGTTCACCCCCTCGGGCCCAGACAATGGTTAAATAAAACGTGCGCATATTATACCACGCGAAAACTCATCTGCCAAGTCGCTTTTTAACCTCTTCCACGATCCGATCAGCCGCAAACACTTCCTGAATGCCACTCCGCATATCCCGTAAAATCACGGTTTCCTCCAAGGCTTCTTTTTGTCCGATGATCAAAGCAATGTCCGAGTTCTGTTCCACGGCTTGCTTGAGCTGATTCTTGATTCCGCTATGACCCAAGATTGCCTCGGCGGCGGCGATCCCGGCCCGTTGCAATTCCCGATGCAGCAGGATAGCCCGCCGCGAAGCGACTTCCCCCAAAGGCACCATAAACACTTCCACGTGGCTCGTGAGCTTGCGTTGCTCCGCCGGGATCTGCTCCCACAACCGCTCAAATGTCGTCAAAAAACCCATGAGCGGAACGGGATGAGAAGCGCCCAAATACTCTGCCCAAGAACTGTAATTTCCACCCACCCCCAAACCCGAAGCTCCCCGCTCTCCCTCCACAGTCATGCGAAAAATAACTTTTTCCTGCAGGAACGGCGCAGTCAAAGTCGGGTTTAAAGTATAGGAGATGCCCAACTCGTCAACGGTTTCCAAAACTCCCACCAACATCTGCCGGCAGGACTCGTCCAAAAAGTCGACCATCTGGGGGGCCGAGGCCAAAAGGCTGCGGCAAGAATCCTGCTCGCAGCCCCAGAGGGCAAGGATGTTCTGCTCCAAATTCAGGAGGCAGTTAGGGCAAAGTTCATATTTTATCTTTTGGGCATGCTCCTGAAGCAAGCCCCGGTAATCCTTCTGACAAATCCTGCACCCCAAATGATTCACCTCCGCAACATAATTTTTAAGGCCCAAATCGCCGTAGAGTTGCGCCACCCCGTTAATCAACTGCGCGGCCGCCAAACTCGACTCCTCCCCCAAAATAAACACGCCCAATTCGTGGACCACCTCCAGCCGTTCCCCCTGATTTTGCAGTAGCGGGAAAAGATAGAACCATTTCACCACATGCGGGCCGTGCTGCGGCAAACTTTGGATATAACGCTTCAGGATATTCAAAAAGTAGGTCGGGGCCAAAATCAATTGTTGATCAGGCGGACCGCCGACCTCTAAGATTTTTTCGCCAAACTGTCTCTGCAACTCCGGATGTCCGAAATAAACCCGTCGTTCCTCGGTCGGGGGCGGCAAGACCTGCTGAAAACCGTAATGCCGCAAAAGTTTCAGCAGATTGTCCAGCAGCAAGTCGCGCTCCACCTCCCCCGCGGGCAAGACTTTCATGAGTGACGACTGGCTCCCAGCTGAGGCGTTCTTTCGGCGTCTTTGTAACATTTTTTAGATCTTAAGGCGAAGAAAGACTGAAAACCGGAGACGAATAGATCTCGAATTTCTTCAGTGGAAAAACTCGCAGGTAAACCCGCCCGACAATGTCTTTGCGAGGCAACGGGCCCCAAATCCGCGAGTCGGAAGAAGACAGCCGATTGTCTCCCAAAACGAAGTACTCGTCCGGGCCCAAGATGCGATCAATGTTGCCGTAGGTAATGTTGCTATTGGACAAATAACTCTCCGCTAGGAGCTGGCCCTCTGGCGCCGCCTGGTTGTAAATTGTCACCTGGCCGTTCTCAATTACCACCCGCTCGCCGGGCAGCCCCACCGTCCGTTTGATGAAAAATTGGGAGGGATCCCCCGGAAAACGCAAAACCAAGACCTCGCCGCGCATCGGTTCCCGGAAACGATAGGAAAGCTCGTCGATGATCAAATAATTGCCGTCATCAAAATTGGGCCGCATCGAATCGCCGGTGACGACAAAGGGCTGAAACAAAAACCATCGCACGGGGATAATAATCGCCACAGCGATGATAAAAACCTTCAGAAAGTCGAAAACAAAGAGACTAATCGCGCTCCAAGCTCCACTGCCAGCGCCTTGCGGTTTTGCTCCGTCCGGGGCGGCTTCGCCCATAAAATTTTATTTCTTAATAATCACAGTACGTTTTACTATAGCATCCCCCAAAACAAAATTCAACCCCGAGAAACCGCATAGTTAAGACCAAAAAACCCGCGTTGCTGACAGGATGGTGCGCACACCTAGACTTGAACTAGGGACCTCTGCAATGCTTGCCCCGTTAGATTTGAAATTATCCTGGTGGACGGTACTGGATTCGAACCAGTGACCTCGCCGATGTGAACGGCGCGCTCTAACCGACTGAGCTAACCGTCCAAGAATAATCTAACGGGGTAAAAATGCAGCACTCTAACCGCTCAAGCTACACGCCCTCGCCACCTTTAAACTATACCAAATCTTAGAAATTTTTGGTATAATTGATAAACATATGTTAGACGCTATCAAACCGCCCGATGCTCCAGTGGAGTATTCGTACGCGAAACCCAAAAGCCATTTCCGATGGTGGTTAGGGCTGGGCATGTTGCTTCTACTGATGATTGGTATTTTTGTGGGAAGCAAGCTCGTGATTTTGGCGCAAAAAATTTTTGAGGGGGAAGAAAACCAACTTTCCTTTCGGCAGTTTTTTATCGCCCCGGACAAAAAACTTTCGGGTGAAACAAGGGGAGAAATTCGGCTCCTCCTCATGGGCATTGGCGGAGAAAAACACGATGGCGGAACTTTAACGGACACGATGATTCTCGCGACATTGCAGCTGCCGAGGGATGAAGGAACGGACACCAAAGTCAGCCTGGTGAGCATCCCCCGCGATCTGGTCGTCTATATCCCGGGCTATGACTACCGGAAAATCAATTCCGCTTACGCCTTTGGAGAAAGCGGCGGCCGGAGGCAAGGGGCGAAACTCGCGGTCCAAACCGTGGAGCAAATCTTGGACACGGATATCCCCTACTACGCCGTGATTGATTTTGCGGGGTTCAAAAAAATTATCGACGACCTGAGCGGAATAGAAATCGAGGTGGAGCGAGGTTTCACCGATGCCCAGTATCCGGACGAACAAGGAGGCTACCTGCCGCCGATTACGTTTGCGGCCGGCCGACAAAAGATGGACGGCGACCGGGCTCTTCAGTTTGTCCGCTCCCGGCACGGCAACAACGGCGAGGCTTCGGATTTTGCCCGGGCCCGCCGCCAACAACTCCTGCTCAAAGCGTTAAAAAATAAGGCAACCTCGCTCCGGGTGCTAACCAACTTAAGTTTGATTGACCGGCTCTTGGACGATCTTGCGGATCACGTTCGAACCAACCTTCGGCCTCACGAATTGAAACGGCTGTATGGACTGACCAAAAGTATTGAAAACAAAAATATCCGCTCCCTGACCATCGGCTATGAGGGCGGCCTCCTCTGCGACGTGATCGCCGACGAAACCGGGGCTTACGTCCTCGTCCCGTGCGCGGGGTTGGGAAAATACGAAGCCCTCCGGGAGCTCATCCAGAACCAGTTCTTAGCAGCCGCCTTGCAAGAGGAGCAACCAATAATCGAAATCCAGAACGCTTCCGGGATTGGGCTTCTGGGACAACGGGTGCAGAGTTTTCTAAATCTCCCGCTTTTAAAAACCGCGGTCAGCAACTACCAGGGCGAGGCCGCTTACCAGGAAGGAGTGATTTACGATAATACCCGCGGGCAAAAACCGGAAACCCTGGCTTATCTGCAAAAAACTCTCGGCCTCCGGGTGGCTCAAAGTCCTTTCCCGTTTCCGACCACTACGGAAAAACCGGACTTTGTAATCGTGGCCACTGCTGACCTGCAAGAAAAAATCCCATGAACCCCGTTAGACTAAACCTGCGAAATCGAACCTCTGTCGTAATAAGAAGTGCAAGAAATCGCAAACGAATCAATTTTTAAAAGAAAGGGTCTAACGGGGTGAAGCTTATCATCGGGCTGGGCAATCCCGGGAAGAAATACCAGCACACCCGCCACAACGTCGGATTTACGGCCGTGCCGGAGTTGATCGGCCAGCTTTTCTCCCAAGAAGCACCGAGCCAGGCGGCTGGGCGGCCGGAGCAAAAGTTTCACGGCGAGCTTTTTAAGCTTCTTTACAACAACGAGCATGTTCTTTTTTTCAAACCGCTTACGTTCATGAACGAGTCCGGTACCGCTGTTCTCGAAGTTTGTAAAGCATACAAAATCGATGTTCCGAAGGACCTCCTGGTCATTCACGACGATGTGGACCTGCCCCTGGGGGACATCCGGGTAAGCTCCTCGTCATCGTCCGCCGGCCACAAAGGCATCCAAGATATTATCAATAAACTTGGAACTCAAAACTTCAAGCGCCTTCGGATAGGAATCGAGAGCCGAACCCAGGGCCGGATCCCGAAAACCGAGGACTATGTGCTGCAAAATTTTAGCCCGGCGGAAGAGCAAACGCTTCGTCAAACCGTCCTGCCCCAGGTAACGGCAGAAATTAAAAAACTTTTAGAAACTAAAT
>CAYHVH010000021.1:0-12539 GCA_964360335.1 uncultured Candidatus Saccharibacteria bacterium | reverse complement strand
AAACGGCTTTTAAAGTTTACCGCTTTTATCCGAAATAAACCTGTCGTTTACAAAAAGGCACCCTTGCGACAAACGAAAACCGCCCCGGGCACAATTCTGGAGCGGTTTTTCTACTTCTTCATTTCCTTATGGAGCGTGTGTTTGCGTTCCCATTTACAGAACTTCTTGAGTTCCAGCGGTTCCGGATTGGCCTTTTTATTCTTGTTCACGTAATAATTAATCCGCTTGCAAACCGTGCACTGAAGCTTGATGAGATTTTCTTGAGGCATGATTTTTAGTCGATTTCCTGGTAAATGACACTTAACTCTTTCCCCGCCGCCAAATCCTCACCGTGGATTTGCTGCCAGCCGCTGGCCTTGGGTTCAAAGTTCGCTTTGACCGTGTAGTGATATTCCTCGGCCCGCTTGCCAATTTCCACCAAAATTCGGAAACGATTGCGGGTATCGTGGTAGGTAATATAGGCGAGATTCGTCCCTTTGGCAAACGCCAAGTCGGCAACCAGCCAGTCTTTGGTGGTCGGCGGGGTCGGCGAGAGGTCATCAATTTTCCGATTGACATCGGCTAGAATCGCGGCATATTCCACCGGCTCAATTGTTTCCAGTTTGGTGACGGGCACAGCGGCCCGCTGCGGCAAAAAAAAGACCAAGCTAACGGCGGCAAGAAACAGCAAAGAGATTAGAATTTCCCAAAATCTCGACATAAGCCAAAACCCGCACGCAGATTTGCTACTTCTAGACCCCAGTAGTACATCTCGACTCCGCTCGATGACTACGGGGCAGGCCTACTCCTTACCCCGCCGACTCCGCCGGCTGGCGGATTTGGCCGGCAGGCATGGAGTTGTCCGAGTGGAGCCGTTGGCCGGAATCGAACCGGCGACCTACTCCTTACCATGGAGTTGCTCTACCAGCTGAGCTACAACGGCAGGAAATAAAAACCAGCTGAGTTTACCCCGTAGCGAACCGGAGGTTCTGCTACTGGGGCTACGTGGGCAAATAAGACTTTAAAAGTATAACAAAAGCGAGCTCCATGTCAAAGCTTCGCCAAGCTTCAAGAGTTCTATTTTATCCGGGCGTACTGTTTGCTCACCCAGCCGGTGGTGTCTGGACTTAAGCGAATCTGCAACCAGCCGCGGCTCTGATCCTGGGAAACGAGCTCATAGCTCTCCCCGGGACTGGCTCTGCCGATTTGCGCAAAGTTCGTGCCCGGCCCCGAACGGACATTCAAAAAACCAGTGGGGGTAACCAGGATTTCCACCTCCTGGATCACGACTTCCGGCTCCACGACCGCGGGACTCGAAGTCGGCTGTTCGGTTGCTCCCGTCTCGCTTGGCTGCTGGGAACTTACAGGAACCACCTGGTCGGGGGTGAGATTCGGTTCGGCCGGATTCCGGGAAAAAATCAGATATCCCAGAATGCCCCCGCCCAGGAGGACCCCGATCGCGGCCGCAATGGTGGCCAGATAGGGAAGCCGGTCATTGCTTTTGCCCACAATTTTCGCGTCCAAAAGCCGCTGCTCGGAAAGCCGCTGAATGTTGACGGCTGGTTGTTTGCTAGGTTTTTTTGGCATATTTTATGGGAATGGTGAAGTAAAAATTTGAGCCTCGCCCTTCTGTCGACTGAAAGCCGATCTTCCCCCCCATGGCTTCCACGAGAGAACGGGTGATGAACAAGCCCAAGCCCGTACCGTCGGGCGAAAACTTCAGAACCTTGGCGCTGCGAAAAAATTTGGTAAAAATTTTCTTTTGGTCGGCGGCCGAGATGCCTACACCGGAATCCGTGACCGTGATCCGGACTGCCCCCGCCCTCTGTTCCGCCGCAATCTTGACTTTGCCGCCGGCAGGCGTGTATTTCACGGCATTGGAAACCAAGTTGATGATGACGCGCTTCAGTTTTTCCGGATCGGTTTCGACTTTCGGCAGAGGCCCGCTCCTGATTTCAAAGTCCACGCTCACCCGACTGGCCTGAATCAGGGTATCCAAATTGTCCAAAACCTCCTCTATTATATCTTCCACTCTAGTCTGCCGCAAATCCAAATGAATTTCTCCTTCCTGAATCCGCGAAACGTCGAGAAGGTCATTAACCAAACTGATGGCCCGCTCGTTGGAACGATAAATTTCCCGCAAATATTGGAGCTGCCGGCGATTCAATCGCCCTGGCTTTTGGCCGAGCAAAATTTCCGTGTTCCACTTCACGGCGGAGAGCGGCGTCCGCAATTGATGGGAGGCAAGCGACACAAAATCGGAGGTGATATTTTCAATGCTGGCCGTTTCCCCTTTACCCAAAATGTTCTTGAAATTTCCCGACTTCCGAATATTCATATCAGGCCTGAAGCAGCGGTACTAATCGGCAATCTCTCTTTCATTTCCAAAAGCGGGAGGGTGAAATAAAAAGTCGTGCCCCGGCCCTCTTCCGAAAAGACGCCAACCTCGCCGCCATGCGCCTCGACAATGCCCTTGACCACCACCAATCCCAAACCCGTTCCCTTTTTTTCGGTTTTGCTGGCGGCAGAAAGCTGCTGAAATTTGTTAAAGAGCTTCGAGATCTCCGACGGGGAAATCCCCATCCCGGTATCAGAAACGCTCACCACTACCGCGGTGATGGGGCAAACCGCCCCGCTCCTCAATCCCTGCCAGCCCAGATCGCGCTGGGCGGCCGCCTGGGGCAGATCCTGAAACTCTTGGCAGACAAACGCGCCGACCGTGATTTTGCCGCCTGCGGGCGTAAATTTCAGGGCGTTGCTCAAAAGATTGTTCAGCACCTGGCTGATTTTGTTATCATCCGCCGGCAAGGTTTGCGGAACTTCGGGCAGGACCTTGGCCTCCAAAGTCAATTTATTTTCCTGCGCCAAGCTGCCGAAAGACTCCAATCGCTTCTGAATAAGAAGTCGCAAATCCGTAGGCCGTTTAAAAACTTCGAATTTGCCGGATTCCAATTTCGCCACGTCCAAAAGATCGTTAACCAGATCCAGCATGGCGCTACTGTTGCTCGCAATCAGATCCACAAATTCCTGATATTTTTGGGCTTCGTTTTTAACTCGGTCGTTTTTCAAAAGCCCGGCAATGCTCCGGATGCCGGTCAAGGGCGACCGGAGTTCGTGCACCATCATGGAGGTGAAATCTTCCCGCATTTTTTCCAGCTCCCGTTCGTGAGTGACATCGTGAAACAGCACCACACTGCCTAAGGGTTCGTTTTTGTTGTCTTTGACCGGCGTAATGAGGATTTGCAGAAAGCGGCCGGCAAGCTCGACGTTGTCCTCCACTATCAGCTGGTCTTTCCGGACGCTCTCCTCAATCTTCGTCCGCAAATCCAGGCGATTGGAAACCGCGTCCAAAACGTCGAAAATTGTCGGTTCCGCCGCCTTCATCCCCAACAGGGTTTTGGTCTGCGGGTTCAGGACCTGCAGGCGGTTCTGGGTATCAACCATCATCACGCCGTCGGCCATACTCGCCACCATGGCCTGGAGCTTGCCCTTCTCAATTTCCAAAACTGTCTGAAGCTTCGAAACTGCCTCCGAGGCTTGGTTCACAATCGTATACAAAATTTCCACTTCGGTGCTGGTCTTGTACAAACCGACCCTCGTGGACGCGACGGTCAAAATACCCGCCGGCTTGCCGTTGATGACGATAGGGACATTGAAATAAGACTGAACTTTCTCCCCACTCGTTGGATCGGTAATGCTTCCGGAAATGCTCTCGTCAACGTCCGCAGCCTCGTAGGTCTTGCCAAAAAGGGACGAGAAAGCCTTGAGCATGCGGCTACGGACCTCTCCGAGAAACGCCTTGTTCACGGACTCGGCCAGGGAGATGTGAAAATCCAGCCGCCCCCTGTCATTGGGCAGCAGATAGGCAACCGTAGAATAGGGCAGGAGGTTGCCTAAACTGCCGGTGATGACTTCTACGATCTTCTGGACATTCAGGGAATAGCCGATTCGCTCTCCCAGTTCTCGGAGAATGGAAAGCTCGTACATCCGATGCCGCATTTGCGCCTCGTGCTTCAAAAGGCGCCCCCTGACCCGGCGGTACTCAAACCAAAAAATGATGAGCACCACTCCCGAAAAAACCGCTGCCCAGAGAACGGACTGGGTGGAATTGAAAGAAAACATCTGTTTTTGTTTTGGTTTCTAACTCGTCTGACGAGTTCTACGCGGCGGCTATTTGGCGATCTTCATAAGTTTGGAGAAGCCGATCCCGCAAAAAAGCAGACCGAAAAGCAACAAGCCGTTATGCAGCAAATCGGGGTCAAATGCTGAAACCAAACTCACAAAACTCAGATTTCCCAGCGAGCGGTCCAAGGCCTCCAGCGAAAAAAAGACCATCCCCAAACCAATCCACTTGAGGGCCGCGCCCATCAGTCCCCCGTAGGCCTTGGTCGTCCGCCATAAACTGTAGACCACGCCAATGACGATGACCACGATGAATCCCTGAATAAGCGGCTGGAAATCCACCCCGTTAGACCTTTCTCAAAAAATTAACTGCGAACCAATAATCGACATTCGTTTCTGCCCCGCCGACCTGGAATTTTAGACCAAAGTCTAACGGGGTCCATTTTACTTTAATTCAATTTTAATTTGATTTCCGGATACTTGGCAAAAACCGGGCTCAATATATTTTTCACAATTTCCCCGGACAAGGCAATGTATTCCTCTACCAACGCCTGCAAAACCTGCTGCGGGTCTCCGACGATCGCGGAAACTTCACCGCTTTCGGCAAGCTTCAGGCCCGACACGTTTTTCGCTTTCCGGATGGCAATCTCCGGCCCCAGAATATCCATTTGCTTATGGATAATCTCGTTCAGCAAATTTTGATAATGCTCTTTGGAATCCATAACTCCCCTGCTTGCTTATTTTCTGGCCAAAACCGCGCGCACTTTTTCCAGCAAGTCCTCGAGCTTGTAGTTGGCCTTGACCAGATAATCCATCGCTCCCAGCGACAACGCCTCGGAAATTTTTTCGTAATCCGAGAGGTTGGTGAGGATGACGACGGGGACGTCGCGCGTCTCGCTGTCGGCCTTGAGCTTCTGCAGCATCTCCATGCCGTCCATCTTCGGCATCAGGAGATCGAGCAGGATAAGCTCCGGTTTGAAGGACTTGACCTTTTCAAGCCCCTCGACGCCGTCGCTCGCGCCTTGCACGGTGTACCCGCCACTTTCTAATTCTTCTTTTAAGCCAGTCAGTAGAATTTCCTCGTCCTCGACCACCAGGACTTTGGCTCCCTTTTCTTTTTCCGCCATATAACACTTTGTTTCTTTTAATTATGAGCTATTTTGTGTATATAGTATAGCAATTTTTCGCCAATTTGTCAATTTTTCAACCAAGCATAAGGTGGGTGCAAGATATCAAACGTGCCGAAAACCATGACGCGAGCCATACGTATCAAGATATGACATCGTAGCATGCTTCGCCCGAGTCCTCCTCACGGCATTTCTTGAGGTCGCTTCCGTCAAAACCTTGGGCCCAACCCGCCTGCAGTGAATTAAAATCTTTATCGTACTTCAGGGAGGCCTCATCATGCGACTCCATAGTGACTCCCAAATGATACTTGGAAAAATCTGCGGTGGTACGGTAAATAAAAGCGGCAAGGTCAACGTTCTCCTCAGGATAAAACCTCTTTATATCCGTTGTCAATTCATCAAGATCTTTTGGATATCTGTTATTTGATACAAAATAGGTACGTAGTAAATTTTCAATCACTCGGGAATCAACGACTCGTGCCCAATCACGGGCTTGCCTGTAGGCTACTACGCCACCATCGAAAGGAACTTTTCCGGCTTTAAATTTGACCGTCGAGAGCATGCTTTCAAAAATCTTTTTGTCGTCCGAGCTCGGAACAGGAACAGGGATGGACTCACCGGGCAACTCCGGATGAAAGATGATTTTCTGCGTCTGTGGAAATTGTGGAGGTCGTAGAAATTCGAATCTATCATTATCTCTCTGGACATAAGCCAAAAGGCCGTAGTCACCGTTTTCGTCAAACCCCTCACCGATAAGCGCCGGATAGCCTGCGATTTGTGTACTTTTTAGCTCTGGCGCGTACTTCAACGCGCGTTCCGCTACGTCTGTTTCATGGTATATTGCCAAAATAATGCCACGTGGCTCTATATCTGCGGCTTTGGCCCCGAAATAAATTTTGACTCCTTTCGTCACCTCCCATTGGTCAGGATATTTAATTTCCAGGCTAATTTCCTCATTAATGTAGGTTTTCCACATTGAGGTATCAAACAATGAGTTAACAGCGGATTGCTCACTAATAAGTGACTCTTCTCTTTCGCTTTTTGTAAGCACGATTGCGAATAAGAGCAATGCTACTCCAACAATGACTCCAAATAGGATGGTTCTAGTTTTGATGTGCATACTTTTTCGCCTGTTTCAAAAAATAAATATGGCCGGGATGAAGGACGTCAAACGTGCCGAAAACCATCACGCGCTTCATCCTTAGGATTGGTGGGCAGGGAGGGATTTTTACCCCGCACCAAAGTTTACGTCATCGAAATAATGCCACTAGAATTTACCTGGTTGGGTAGGGCAGGATTCGAACCTGCGTAGCCAGTGAAGGCGCCAGATTTACAGTCTGGTGCAATTGTCCACTCTGCCACCTACCCAGGAATTTTAATATTATCCAACTTTGAGAGCCTGGTCAACCCACTCTGTCAGCTCGCGCCAATCTTTTTCCGATTTACTAAAATTGCTTTGGATAATTAACAAGAGCTCAGTACCGCCAGACTCAATTCCCAGTTTATCCAATACCTCTTGACTACTGAATGTGTCCGCGCGAACAACTTCACTTAGTAACATGGGACTTGGCCTCGTATCATACCGACCCTCGTTACGCTGAAGCCACTTTGCTAAATCAGCCTGCTGCCGAGCCTCGCGCCTCTCTAAGGCGGCGGGCTCTTTTTCATAAGGATTCTCGAGCTGCGCCAAAATCCAGGCAATAGACTCGCTCTGGCCCGCTAAGTATATGACTTGACGCTCCTCCGAAATGAAAGAGCGTAGAGAAGAGGCTTTTCGGATTTCTGAACTTTCCCCGCTTCGTTCGGAGTCCATGGTGATTGAAACTTTTTTCCTACTGTCTGCCCCCTTCGTCTGCTGATTTGCGGACTTCGGAAGGGCAGACAAAACAACTGCTTCGCATCTTAGCCGGAGGTGGGACTCGAACCCACGACCTACTGTTTATCCCGATTTTGTAAAAATTTGCCTGGAGCCGGCGGCCGGATTTGAACCGACGACCTGCTGTTTATCCCGATGTTCAAAATTTTGCCAGCCAGAGCCACCCCCGGGATTTGAACCCGGAACCTACGGTTTACAAAACCGTTGCTCTGCCATTGAGCTAGGGTGGCAAAATTTTAAGAACATCGAGGACTCTCGATATTGTAACAAAAGATTGACTTTTGTGAATATCGGAGCAAAACAGCTGCTCTGCCGCTGAGCTACGCCGGCAAATTTTTCCTACAAAATCGCGGACTCGCGATATTCTAACAAAACCCTTGGTTTTGAGAATATCGGAGCAAAACCGTTGCTCTGCCATTAAGCTAGGGTGGCAAAATTTTAAGAACATCGAGGATCCTCGAAAAATCAATTTTTGCAAGGCGAAAATGGTTTTTCGGGACTCTACCAGCTGAGCTAAGGTGGCCCGACTGGTACGTGTAAAATTATAGTTCGGTTTGCCTAAAATTTCAACCCCGTTAGACGACACTTGAACCTGACATTTAGTTTGCTCGTGAGAGAATCTCAACAATCATAACGGGCTCATTTGTAGATTATTGTCTAACGGGGTCAACTGCATACCAATGTTAAAACTTTAGTTGCATCAATTTCTCCCGGGCCGGATGATTGGTCGGCTCGAGCTGCAGAATCTGCTGGAGCAAAACTTCCGCCTCTTCCTTGTCCCCCTTTTTTATCAAGGCATCCGCCAGGACCATCAGAAATTGCGGATTGGTTTTTTCCAAGGACACGGCCTTGCGGTAATTGAGGATGGCCTCCTCCAAATGCTTTTTTGCCTCCAAAGTCAGGCCAAGGTTGACGTAGCGCTTGGCATTCTCTGGACTAAGTTCGATGGCCCGCTCATACGCCTCCACGGCCGGGTCATAAAGCTTCTGGCCGTGATAGGCCTGACCCAAGTTGGCGTGATAGCCATCATTGTCAGGATAGTATTTCAGCAAAAATTTGTAGGTTTCGATTGCCTCTTCAAATTTTTTCTGGGCGAGATAGAGTTTGCCCAAACCCGCAAAGGCTTCCTCATTCCGGGAATCCTTTTCAATTACTTTGATGAATTGCCGCTCGGCTTCCTCATAATCCTCGCGCGACAGACTTTTTTGGGCCTGCTGGAGATAAAAAGCGACCGTATCCGGCCGTTTAAAAAGGTGCAGTCCGGCCTTGGGGAAATGAATTTTGGAAAAGCCGGTGGGGATCCGGGAGAAAGCCCGGGTTTTGGAAAGTTCCTTGACCTCCAAAACAAAATGCCAAAGCTTTTGTAAAAGCCAGCGGAGCCGGGCCCAGAGTTGTGCCAGGAGTGCTTTCGCCCCTTCGGCAGGCAGCTTCGTCACCGGCGTCTGACTGACAAACTCATTGACCCCCGGGACTTTACGCAAAACAATGACGATGATGCCGACGAGAGAGAGAACGATTAAAAGTTGGGGAAGGAAGCTAAACATTGATAAATTCCTAATTTCTACCCCCTCTTCATCTCCCCCTGACAGCGAAGCGAATAGGGGGAGAAAGAGTGGGGGTGGTCATTGGGATTTGGAATTTGGTCATTGATTTGGCATTAGAAATTAGAGCAATTAGAAATTTAATTACTCCCCCAACACATATCTCGTAAACCGCCTGATCTGAATGTTTTCTCCCAAAATGGCAATTTTTTGATTTAGGAGATCCTGAACCGTAATCTTCGGCTCCCGCACAAACGGCTGTTCCAGCAGACACACCTCCTGATAAAATTTTTCCAGCCGGCCGGTGACAATTTTTTCCCGCACTGCGCCGGGTTTCCCTTCGGCCGCGGCAGCCGCCTCATAAATTTCTTTCTCTTTGGCCACAACCGCCGCTGGGACGTCCGCGCGTGAAATATACGACGGCGCGGAAGCGGCGATGTGGAGGGCCAAATCGTGAACCAGATTCTTAAATACCTGGTTGCGGGCCACAAAATCCGTTTCGGAGTTTACCTCGAGCATCACCCCAATCCGCCCCTCGCCGTGAATGTAAGCGTCAATCGTCCCTTGGCGGGTCGCCCGCTGTGCTTTTTTACCGGCCTTGAGGATTCCCTTTTTGCGCAACAGCTCAACCGCCCGCTCCGCGTCGCCCCGGGCCTCCTCCAAAGCAGTTTTGGCCTCAAGCATTCCCGCTCCGGTTTTTTCCCGAAGCTTCTTTATCTCCGAGGTTGTAATTTTCTTAGTCATTTTTTGCCTTCTGTTCCGCCGGGGCAGAAGTAACTGCCGCTTCGGCGTTTGCCGCGGCGGCCTGGCTTTTGCCTTCGCTCACGGTTTGCGCCACCAGGTTTAACATCAGGGCAATCGCTTTGATGGCATCGTCATTGGAGGGAATCGGAAAATTCACTTCTGCCGGATCAGAGTTGCTATCCACCAAACCGATCACCGGAATCCCGGTGGCGTGGGCCTCTTTGACGGCAATCTTGTCGTGATTGACATCCACCACGAATATCGCCTCGGGGAGGCGCTTCAAGGTTTTTATCCCCTGAAACAGGTTCTCCAGCTTCTGGATCTCCCGTTCTATGAGCAGCCGCTCCTTTTTGGTGTATTTCATTCCAAAGTCCTCCGCGTCCCGAAGGCGATGAAGATTTTCCAGTTTCTTAATCGTTTTCTGAATGGTCTTGAAGTTGGTAAAAGTTCCGCCCAGCCAACGAATGGCCACATACGGCATGCCGCAGCTTTCTGCGGCTTTCTTTACTTCTTCTTTGGCCTGCCGTTTGGTGCCGACAAACAGTACGGTCCCGCCGCGACTTACGAGCTCACGGATAAAATCTAAAGCAACCTTCAATTTTTCCAAGGTCTTCTCCAGATTGATGACATGGATCCGGTTCCGGGTTGTAAAAATATACGGCTCCATCCGCGGATTCCACCGCGAAGACAGGTGGCCGAAGTGTACCCCGGCATCGAGCAATTCTTCAATTGTCGGATATTGCATATTTCCCCTTAGTCCTCTTCTTTCCTATTCCGGGAACTCGCGCTACCCGCAAGTAATACGCGAATCAGGGCCCGGAATATTTACCCACTCAAACGTCTGTCATTGCGACCCCGAGCTTGTCGAGGGGGAAGCAATCCCAACGTTAGATTGCTTCGTCTCCGCCTCGGGCGGATCCTCGCAATGACGATTAACGAATGGCTTTGGAAAGAATGTGAAATTATTAAGTTAAAACGATTATACCAAGCCCCCGAGCTTTTGGCAAGGCTAGCATCAAGTGACCCCCCTCCTATCTAACTTCTAACATAATAGACAAAAAGAAAGGAACCCCACGAGATACTCTTCGCGAGGTTCCAAGCGTCCCAGAGCCACCAGGGGCAAAGTGCCCAAGTGACCTAGGACTTACGGACGCCGGCAAACCACCAGTCGCCGCTCCAGTCGCCGCCGCCGCGGCGGCAGAGCACGCTGCGCCCGACGTCCCACCGGCTGAACTGGAAGAAAGAGGCCTGTTCGCCTTTGTTGTCCCACTGGGCACCGTTGGGGTGCTCGTCGGCAAAGGACGGATCGTCGATGTTGACCTGGATCTGGGCGTAGTAGTCCGGCACCAGTCCATAGGCCGCGAGTTCCTGTACCTGCTCGTCAATCGTGAGGAAGCGACCGGGGTTAAAGAAGTGGAGTTCCACTGCCTCGGTGCCGGTGCCTTGACGAGGCATGGTGTTGAGGACCCCCGCGATTACGTACGGTTTACGACCGGTTGCGTTGATCATCTGCTCCGGCGTCTGGTCGCGGTTGACGGTAACGCGGCGAACAATGGTTTTATCCATTGGCGTCGTCCTCCTTCTTTCTTTTTTCTATCAAATTTGACTCCATAACCCAGATTTGGATAAAAAACACCTAGTCTGGATTACAGGCCAGGATAGCAGAATTCACCGGCGCTGTCAATCCTTCTCTCTGCTTCTCCAGAAGTTGTGCATATCTTGGGAGTTTCGGGGTTGACTATCTTTCGGCAACACTTATAATTCAGCTTACAAATCTCGCTGACGCCGCGGATAAACTCAAGTGAGAAAAAATCTCAAAGCCTTTTGGAAACTCGGCAAAGAAGAGTTCAACACTCAATACTTTGATGTGACCAAAAAGGGCGAACTGATGCTCAAAGAGGGCAACTACCAGTACAATATCGCCGAACTCGTCAATAAATACGGCACCACCCTGGAAATCGTTTTTCCGTTTATCATTGAAGCGCGGGTGAGAAACCTGATTGACATTTTCAACGCTTATCTGAAGCTCAACGACTACAAGGGTCGGTTTTTTTATCACTATCCGATGAAGGTCAACCAAAACCGAGAATTCGTCCTGCCCGTCATCTCGGAGGGCGCAAACTTGGAAACTTCTTCAGGGAATGAGCTCTGGATAGTGAAACGCCTTTGGGAGCAGGAAAAATTCAACTCCAAAATCCGCGTGCTCTGCAACGGCCCCAAAACCACCACCTATCTAAACCTCATCGAGGAACTCGACCGGAAGGGCGTGATGATTACCCCGATTATTGAGGAAGAACAGGAACTTGAATTCTTCAAACGCTACAAGGGCGAGGTCGGGATACGGGTCGATATGGATATCAAGGTCCGCTCGCACTGGGACAAAAAGTTCAACCACTTCGGCTTCCACGAAGACGAACTCTTGAAGCTTGGCAAAATCCGCAATCTCGGGATTTTGAGCTACCATATTTCTAGTCAAATCGAAACCGTGAAAGGGCTGGTGGCGCCGATCAAACGGGCGGTAATGCTGTATGCCAAAATGCGCGAGAAAAATCCGCAGCTCGATACCATCAATATCGGCGGGGGGGGCGGGGTGCCGTACGAGAAGAAAAAATTCTACACTGGCAAAGCCGCGATTAACCGGATTGTAAAAACCTTCAAGCAGGTCTGCCAGCGCCACCAAGTCCGCGAGCCGAATATCATCTGCGAGTGGGGCCGCTACGTCGTTGCTCCGGCGCAGATTACGATTTTCAAAGTGCTCTCGGAAAAGGACGTGGACAACGGCCACAGTAAAAAGTGGTATGTCGTTGATGGCAGTTTCATCAACGACCTCCCCGACACCTGGGCGATCCACCAAAAATGGCACATTCTGCCGGTCAACAACATGGACGCCCGCCTGCAGCAAGTCTGGCTCAGCGGGTCGAGTTGCGACAGTGACGACAAATACACCGCCGGCGGCGGCTACGTGCCGCTGCCCAAACTCGAAGAGGGCGAAGAGCAATATCTTGCGATTCTCGACACCGGCGCTTACCAGGATGCGCTTGCGTCCCAGCACTGCCTCCTCTCCTCCCCGGCGAAGCTTATCGCCCAAAACGGGGAAATAAAAATCGCCCGGAAGCGCGAAACGGCCGAAGAAGTCGGGAAAAAGTTCGG
>CAYHVH010000020.1:0-14325 GCA_964360335.1 uncultured Candidatus Saccharibacteria bacterium | reverse complement strand
AATAAAATTCCAATCACCTGATAACTGAGTTCTGGAAAGAGAAGGTCTTTTCTTTTTATTACCGGCCTCAAAATTGGTTTCGTACTTTCGTACAAATTCGTATTTTCGTAGCCAATTTATTATAGCATATTGCAATAAATTAGCAAAAAAACGGCTTTTCGCCGCTTGTTCCTTTGCTCTTTAGGTCCCTTTGTTCTTTAGCTAAGTATTTTTCTGAAGCGCGCCCGGAAATCGGCGATGGCCTCAAATTCCGGACGGGACAATAACGGTTCTTGCCGGAGCAGAGTCGCAGGTCCTTCGTCAGACTCGGGGGATAACATTTGAAAACCGGCCTCCACATAAGCTCGGTACAAAGGGCTCCCCTCAAAGGCTTCGGTGATTTGCTCAAGGCTCGCTTGTTTTTGCCGTATAAGCTCGCGCATTTTTTTCCCCAGCTCTTCCAAAAACACGTAAACCGACGACGCGCGGCGCAAATCTTCAACACTCAAGGAATGTATCTTTTGAAGTTCAAAACTTAAAGCCTTAGGCTCTGGTGGGAAGGCTTGATTGCCGGATACCTGATACCGGATACCGGGCTTGACTGGCTGTTCCGGATTCGCCGTTTTTGCATCAGGCATATGGGCTGGCAGCTTCAGGGACAAAATCCGATCCAGTTCCTTGATGTGTTCCGCGGTCATGTGCGGCAAAAAAAACAGCCACTCTTTCTTCTCTTGGGCAGACAAGATGGGTGACTGCTCAATTTTTCTCTTTAATTCGGTAAAACTTGCGGGAGTCATACAACGATACCAATATACCAATGGTACTAATGATACGAATTTTTACGAATAAAATTATCGAAATTTGTTTTTCCGATCCGTGTCAATTCTCACGATTCTAATCGGTTTGAGGTACGGGGCTCGAAAATTTACAAGCAAGCCAAGTTTAACACCAGCTACCTGGAGATACCGTTGAATTTGAAAATAATCCTCCCTGGTAAGAATTCTTTTATTTTTGAGTTCCAGAATGACTTTGTTCTCTATCAGGAAGTCAACAGTGTTGCCAGTATCAGCGATTCGTAATTCCCTCTTATAAGGAATCCTTAATTCTTTTAGTTTCCGTTCTATAAAATCCGCGTACTGTTTTTCCCGACCGTATCTTCCTAATTCATTATGAGTCTCGAAGCAAATCCCAGTCAGAGTATATGACAACTCGGGATAAATCAGCTTTTCTTGACTATTCATCACTCATTTATCTGAATTAGTATCCATTCGTATCATTCGCATGCATTAGTATATTGGCATTACATTCCTAATTGGGATCGCTATTCCAGCTTTCCTTCCAAATCCTTCAACTTTTTATCCAGGTCCTGCTCCTCGCCGGCCACCACCTGGCCCTCCGGCCCGGCATTGCTCGGCGCCCCGGTCAGCGGAATCTCATGACCGCCGGCGTGAATTATCGCCTCGTTCACCGAGAAGGGCTCCGTGGTGGGGCTGGCCTTTAGAGGCTCACGGGGTGAGACGACTGCTCCTCGGGTAGCCGGGGTCGGAGCGGAAACCGGGGGCTGGTTTTTTGCGGCCTGGGCTCCCCGGGCGGCGGCAAGCTTGGCTTCCTGTTCCCGCATCTTCTGGAGTTCCTCTAGAGTCGAGCGATAGAGATCCTCCTTGGGCGATTGGGTCGGTGGTTTGATAAGTTCCGGTCTGGGCTCTGGTTTGGCCATTGGCAGTGGGGTTACCGGCGGGGGAGGACGAACGGGAGAAATCGGGGGTGCTTGCGGAAAAACGGGAGCTCGTGGCTCTGGCCTAATCGCTGGCGCCTTTGGCGCCGGTGCCTGCCCCTCGAAGTCCTGGCGTAGTGGAGGCCGCGGCGGCGGGGGCAAAACCCTGGGAGCGGGCTTTGGTGCTTGCGTTCTTATATTTTTTGGTTCCGGGGTGGCTTGAGGACGCGGCGGCAACGGTACGGCAATCCTTTCTCTTCGTATATAGGTTGGCGCTGCCGGTTCGGGGAGCGAAGGTGCGCTACCAAATCGCAACCAATCATAGAGCTCAATCAGTAACAGTAAAATCCGGCGCTCCTCACTAGAGAGATGCTTTACATTCTGGCTTTGAGTGATGTACGCCGCGCGTTCTACGCCACCCGATCTTGCGAATAGCGTACCGGGTTTTCTATTACGGTTAATAAATTGATTGTAATCGACGAGCCAATTTCCAATGACTGGCCGCACGGAATAAGTTTCTCCCACTATTTGTAAAGGACTTCTGCCCAAGGTTTCTTCATTTCTGGAAAGATAATTCAGAATACGCTGGGCGAGCGCTCCCTCACCCACAATTTCATCGTAGATCAAAAAGAGGAGCGAAAGTTTTGCCTTGATATCCACTCCCGCTTCCAGAGCAGGGAGAAAATGCTTCTCGAAAAGAGCAGGCAGCTCATTTTCTTTGCGGCCATGTAATGAAACAAACTTCAAGAGATTCACAAACTTCTCATAGGTTTGATACAGCTCGGGATCGCTGGTTTGAAGGAGGTGCAGCAAATTCAGCCTTTTCAAGAGCTCCTGGGCATCCGGGCTATAATCTGCGCGGACTGTTTCCGCAACCAACTTTTGGATGGTTTCAAACATTCCTGCTTCGCGAAGCTGTTCTGCAGGCACTGGATTTGGTAAATCATCCACCAACTGCACTCCATACCCCGGCCATGTGTCGGGTGCTTGATTTGCGATAGGCGGTTTGTTGCTAAAATCCAAGGGCATAATTTTATAAACTTAATTACTTTTTTCCCTTTATATCTTCTTATTAGCTTGCTCGGCCATAGCGTCAGAAATGCTGTCTATGTCAGCAGGGGAAACGTTCACCGAGCGAAGAATTGGCTCAATTCCAGTATTGATTGCGACTTTTAAGGCGGCTTTGCTTGCCGGGTCAGCAAATTTATGTCCGGCCGCAAATCCCTGTTGAACTCCTCGTTGCACAGCGTCGGAAAGCTGCTGGATCTGTTGCGGGGTTAGAGCGGCGGCTACTGTTCGCGGGGTATACGCAGTTGGAACGATCAAGCCAGCCTGACGTTTAGCCAGGGCCTCACTGATATCGCCGAGAATTCTGTTTATCGTGGCATGAGGGATATTGGCTGTAGCAATATGAGCAGCGGCATCTTGATGACTCCAGTTACCGGCATGAACTTCTTCATAAGCCTTGGTCACCGTCCCCTTTACTCGCTCATCCAAGTTTTCTCTATCAATGATTTCGTTTATGTGAATGTCTCTACCCCTTCCCGCTACCCTTGCGAAATCTTCGCCTGTTGGACGAGATCTGCCATACACGGAAATATTCCGCAATACATCAGCAAAACCAGTATTGATTTTCCGCAAGGCATCAAATTGCACCGGGTTAGTAATAGTACCGTCCTCGGCAACCCACTGCCCTGCGGTATATTTCACTGTCCGGCCTTGCATGTGGGTTGCTTGGTCGACGTATTCGGGACCTATCTTCTTTATCATACCAAGCTGATAGGGAGTTAGTAATAATTTGCCCCTCTCATCAACAACATCCCCAGTATCCCATTTACCGTTTTTGAATACTTTCGGAATTAAATTATGCCAAGTAACGTTGCGCATAAAATCTCGGATAGGGATTTTTACAGTCTCGCCAAGAATCATATCGGTACGCTCCTTTAAGCCCCCGGCAAATTCCTCATCGATGACCGGACGGAAGGCGGCCTTGATGCCCTTGGCCTCGAGCGTCTCGTCCCGGACCGCTGTGTACATCTGCTCGTAATGGCCGATGTCTTTCGCCGGATTTGTGAGTTCCGCCAAATTCCGCAGCTTCTTTTGGGTACCTTCTTTTTCCAGCCAACTTTTGTATTCACCGCTATCTTGATACCCTTGAACTTCTCTCAGTTTTTTCAAGACTTCCATATCCAGCCCAACCGTCGCCCAGGCATGAGTCTGGAAAGTTCTGTCGTTATAAATTCCTCTCTGATCCTGGGGAATCTTGAGTTTGTCGGCGTAGGCCCGGCTCCCCGAAACTTCGGTAAAATCATCTCCATAACCTTGCGCCACGACCAGTTTTAGATAAGCCCCTCGCAAAAGATCTCCTTCGAGTCCCCCGACATCGGCGACGCGCTTATAGAAGTCCCTGGCCTCTGCTTTATCAATATCCTCACCCATAGCTTCCCGCAACTTTCGCACCTGTTCCCGCTCAATCCTCCGCATTGCCAGCTCTTTGTAAGGAATCTTTTCTTTACCTCTCGTCCAGAAACTGGCCGCCACCTCATGCCCTGCTCCGGCGGCAATCTCTTTGGCCGCCCCTCGGCGCTCCTCACGCCGCAGCATGAAGCCGCGATAAGTGCCAACAGGGTTTAAAAGTGCAAAAGCCAGCTTCCTGCCGACGCCGGCTTTTGGGGAAAGCAGCTTGCTCGTCCATTCATTCCATTTTTGTCCGGCCAAGCCGAGGCCTGCTCTAGCAGGGAAAAGGGCTGCACCCACACCAAATTTCATCCCCCTCTCCGCCATACCCACGATGGCGCTGGCCCCGAAAATGCCCATGCTTCTAGCGGCGATCATCCCCGCCCATAAGAAAGCCAAAACCAAAACGTAAACCAAGATTAAATCCAAGGCTTGGGCGAAAGTAAAGTTGCCGCTTCTGGCTAAATCATTGAGTTGTGTAATAATATCGCGATCGGTCCACGCCCCTCCTTGACCAGGAATGATTCGCAAACCGTTTCGGTACAATTCCAAGGTTAGTCGCAAAAAGAAGGCAAGTATCGGACCAAATAAGGCGTATTTTAGGAAAGTGGACCACCATTGCTTGGCCAAACCCTTGGTAGCCGGTAGCACAAACAGCGCGTAGGCGGCAGGAGCAAGGATCAGCAAAATCCAAAGGGCCACGGTCCGAATCAGCATAAATATCGCCATCGCCGTAAAAGTAATAATTACGCCGAGTTCCAATAAAAATTGGAACAATAAAGTAAAGGTCGCGGCCGTTGCTTTGTCCGCGTCGAACCCAAAGCTCCGGAAGCCGTCACCGACGCTGAAGAGGTGAACGGTGCTGAGATTTTTGAATAGATAATTAACGCCGGTCGTTCCGGCAGGCTGGCCTGGCATATCCCCGGCGGGCAGAAAGTTAAACTGGGCCGCATCCATGACTTGTAAAACAATCCGGCCGATTACCAAACTGAAATTGACCAGCATGGCCATCACAATGAGATTCACAAGGAGCTTTTTATAGCTGTAATTTTCAAACTTCAGAATCGTACCAAAGCCGATAATAATCAAAAACAGGATGAAGAACATATTCACCACATCCCGCACAAATGTCCAACCGGTTAAAATCGTGCTACCCGCTGCCTCGCCAACCTGCATCTCCAAAGTGCTCTCCAGGAGCGGAACGGCAATCACCGCGCCGATGACCCAGATAATCCAGCGCAAGATGCCAAGAATGATGCCCAAAATGATGTTGACAATCGAGAGCAGAAGGCCACCGAGGGTATCCCAAAAGGTTCTTCCCCCCGTGGCGTTGGTGCCAACAGTGGCCGTGGTGGCGGTACCGCCCAAGCTGCCGTTGTTTACCGTGCCGTTGGGATTGCAACCCACCTGATTTGGATTGGCCTGGCAGGCGGCGGCCGCGGCCTCGTTCAAAGAAGCCTGGTCCAGGTAGATTTCCAGGGTTATGGTTGGGGCACCCCCGCTATAGGCATAATCCGGCGTCCCCCCTCCAACGTCGACTAGTTCCAAAATAGGAATTACTGAAATTTGCCTTACCCCGACTGTATTGTTCGCCCCTAAGGGATATTCCGCTTGACTCGTATCGAGAACTAAATCTGCTCCAAACGGGATGAGAGAGGCGCGAGAAGTTTGAGCTTCATAAGAAGTATAGCGACAAAGGTCAGTGTCGGGGATGCAATTTTCGCGCTTCCCAAAACCAACGCTGGCCACGAAAAATCCATTCACCCGTTGATTAAGAACACCCACCAGCTCAATTTCTTGCCCGACCCGCAGTTCAGGATTACTGGAAACTTGGGTTTTGATGGTAATGGGCTTGCCTTTCACCGCGCGGTAGATGGAGGCATCCGTGGTAACGGTAAAGGAAATATCTGTGGCTTTGACGATCGCCGCCCCGCCAGAGGCCTGCGTTTTCAAGGACCCGGTAGTCGTTCCTTGGGCTACTGCCGGCTGATTTTGGGGTGCAGTATCAAAAACCTTGTACGTTACTTCAAGGGAAGGCGACGACTTATAGGCAATATATTCATTCCCAAAAATCGTATCATACTTGAGGTGTACCCCAAGCTGTAATTTATTGAGAGCTCCGGCGGCCGACGAATTATTACCACCCAGGAGCGCCCGGTCGGCAGGAGTTAAAGTAAAGTTAAAAGTCTTGGTCTCGCCCTGGCCGATCTGGACGACCCCAGTGGTCGAATCAACCCGCTGGTTTTCGCAACTCAGGAAAACTGTGTTATCGGCAATGTCCTCCTGACCACAGAAACTAAAATCCTTGGTGGCAAAAGCCACAATCCCGGCGATCGGGGTCCCCTCCCCGCCTCTCCCCGTATGATCCGAAGCGCCGGCGGTAAGATTGGCATTTGAGGTAACCTGCACACTAAAGCTTAGGTTCCCGTCTTTGGAGATGTTTGTAGCCTCGGGGGCAATAGACATCTGGCTTTGGAACTCCACTGTTCTAATATCAACAATAAAAGCCAACGCCGTGCTGGGGACAAGAGTCAAAACTAACACCGTCAGAAAAACTGGTGCCAAAATCTTCTTTAATGTAATTTTTCCGCTTCTATTTTGCATTTTGCTTTTTAACCCCTCGACTTCGCTCGGGGCAGATATTTGCTTTTCTGTCATTCCCTCACCCCAAAGGCTGGCTGGTTAACAGTTTCCCCGAAAACTTTCTCAAACCCGTCATTGATTACCGAAACATCAATCGTCTGTACTTCGATAAAAGCGCTGACCGAACTGGTGACCGTCAAAACAAAAGTCGTGTCATTGTTCACTACAAAATCTCGGGAGCCGGAAACCGGCAAGGTAGTGGCGGACAAAGGAAAAATCTGCACGTCTGCGCCCGCCACGGCCGAAGCATTCCAAGTCACCGTAACCACGTCGCCTATCAACAATCCGGTACGGGGCTGGACATCAAACTGGACTTGGAAACCGCTTGTGGCATTGACCGTAACGGTGCGGGATGCAGACTGATTTATCCCCGGGCCTGTCACGGTGAGCGTATAAATTGTGGTCACGGCCGGGGTATCGGTGCGGGTGCCTTGCGTCTCCACGACTTGATTAACAAAACTGCCGCCATTGAGGGTTACCGTAATCCCTCCCCCCAAAGCACTGGCATCCCAGGCCAAAATTGCCGCCTGCCCGCTAGTGATGTTTGGCGTTACCTCAAAAATAACCTGAGGGGTGCTGGTGGGGGTAATTCCACTACCATCCGGGGGGATTTCAGGATCTTTATCGCCAAAAACGGCCACGGGAACATTTGCTGGTACGGTAAATTTCGTGTCTTCCGGATCGAAAGCCAACAATTTCCGGGGCTGCCGACAACTAGAACTCTCGGTTAAAATCTCGCCCTGGAACAACATTTTACTGACTTTATCGTAAAGTCCTAGCGCATATTTACGAATCAGTAGAGAACCCATGGTCCGCGCAGAGCTTTCGGCTACAGTTTGGAACGTGGAAAGGGTTCTTATCCCGAAAGCGGTTGAGGGTCTGAAGGTCCGTCCCAACCATTGAGCCAGTTTCTCGGCCAGATAACTTGACAATTCTTCGGCCAACAATTGGGTAATGAAATTTTTAAATGAGCTGGTATCGTAAACCGTTTCGGTGCCACCTTTAATGGCGATGTTAAACAAGGAACTATTAGCATTCTCCTGACCAACGCTCAACAAATTAAGCGATCTGCTGATTTGGGTTTTGCCACTGGCATCTTGCTTCTGTGTGGCTTTTAAGCCAGGGGCGGTGAGCTCGAGGGCGGCCGCCTGCTTGGCCTTGGCTTCGTTCTCCAGCGCAAGACTGTTGAATTGCAGGACCCAAAAGGGCGCAGTGGCATAAGGACTGCCGAGCCGGGCCATCTGCTCGTAAAATTTGGGACCGCTTCCCGGATCAATTTCCGAGGCCGAAACGCCGGCGGAGGCGGCGGCCAAAAACTTCGCGGAATTGCCGACCGCGTCATTGTCAATCCCGCCGCAGGAAATGGACGAGGTGAAAAGGGAAGTAGCGCCGACAATGACCTTTTGCATATTGAGCGCAAAGGCTGCTGGATTTTGCCGACTCTGCTGGACACCCAATCTCGCCGCTTCCCCCCCGGGCAGGGCCCGCACGAACGGCAATCTTAAAAATTCCGCGGCTACGCAATTAATGTCGCCGTTTTTGCAGCGAGTAGGAATCGCTTTTTCCCCGTGAGTTTTGCTCATGGAGTCCACAAGGTATTTCCCCTCAACCAAGGCCTGCTGATAATAGAGAAAATTTTTCACGCCCAGTTTCTTCTCCAAAGTCTCGTTGAGCTTCTGGCTCATCAGCTGAATCGCGCTGTTCATCGCGGCAATTGCAGCCGCGCGAACAATTTCGTGCTGCTTGCTCGTCTGGTCCACCGCTTGCCTATCTACGACCCCTACTTTATCGGCTCGGTCAAGTCCCCCGCCGCTAGCAAAAGTCGGAACCGAAGGCACTAGCGCGTGCGCATTTTTCGGCGAGACAAATACTGACCCACTCCAACCCCCGATTACGCTCACCAGCAGGAGGAGGGCTACAAATTTGGCATAAATATGGCGCTTGCCTGTCATAAATATCTCAAAGTCTATAAACTGGTCCCGATTTTCAAAACAATACTGGCAGTCCCGCAGATGAAAGGAAAGGCTGGCAAGGCGATTCCTAAAACATTGGCCCCATACCTCAGGTTGAGATATTTGTACACGCGGGAAATCCCGCCGATAACTGCGAATGTCCCTGGCTTCGGCGGACCGATTACGTAGGCCGGGCCATAACAATCCAGCGGATTAGGAAATATAATAGAAAAATGGGGGGGGATAATTTGCAGAATCGGACCGCCGAAACAGGATAAGGGAGGGGGGAGGGTAGGCGGACAGGGAGTACCGGTACTGATTAGAGCAACAGCTTGTCCCGGGCCGATAAATAAGGAGGCCGCAAGAAGAATCAATACGACACTCGTGCGGAAAATAAATTTAGTTTTTTTGTTTCTGGAGGAAATCATGGGGGAATCACAATCCGCCGGCATCTTTGAGGGTTAAGCCGATTTGCCGCCAGGCTTCAACCTCTAGCAAACCGGCATTTTGCGCTATCACCGTCTGGTAAAATAAATCGGCCCAAAGCTGTTGACCCGTACCCTCCGGCCGATAATCGTCTCGCACCAACTCGAACATTCGTGTCCCAGCGCGCAGACCCGCAATTTTTAAGCGATGGATATTGAGAAGCTGGGAAGGGACGGGAACTTTCTTGAGAAGGTCAATAGTGGTATTAAGCTTGTTGAGGTAGAAGTTTAACTGTTCATCGCTCAAGGCAAATAAGTTGCCGGCCACATTATTGATTTCTCCTTCATCCGCCGCCATCAAACTTTCCGTTTCGCTGAAGTATTGCTCAAAAGCTCCAATGTCATTTTGCTCGATAATTACTAACTCCCCGTCTTGAGGAAAATCCATAACCATCGCTCGATCTGGTTGTAATAAATTACTGAACTGCTCAACGATTTTTTCTTCCGTAAAATCTTGGTATTCCGGGCGGGAGGCGATAAATTCTTTAACCTGCTCCTCATAGTCCGCCGTGGGCTCTAAACTTCCCGGACCGTTGGGGTTTTGGCCAAACGCCACTTCGAAACTGTCCATCACGCCGTCACCGTCCGTGTCCGCTACCGCGGGATTGGTCCCGAACAAATACTCCTTCTGGTTGGTCAACAAATCCTCGTCCGGATCGCCCAGTACTCCGCCGACCTTCGGGTCATTTTCGGCCGCGGTGCCAAAATACTTCAAAAGCCACTCCGCAGGCAGGACTCGTTTTTCGGCTCCGGCCACTTGCCCGGAGGAGTTACTTACTTGTTTTTTGCCCGAAAAATAAAAAGCGGCGGCTATACTTCCGCCCGCCACGAAAAAGATCGCTGCCGGCAACAAAAATTTCCGAGTGCGGTCGAAAAACCGCCGCCTGTCTAACAAATCACTTGTCAGAGACCCCATTTGGGCTTATTTACTTGTTTTTTTGTTTTACTTTTGGTTTCTGCTGAACCTTGATTTTCTAAAACTATTATATCATAAAAGCCGACCTTGTGTCAAACACACCTCTGCCTTAATCCCTCTCCAGGCGATGGAGAGGGAGGGGTGAAGCGGGCTCAAAGAGTCTTTCATACAACTTTCCCCAGTCGGGAAGCGACAAATCCTGGGCGCGGGCAAGGGGATTTAGGCCGAGGTCTTGGAGAAGTTGTTTGTAATCTCGCCCCTCACCTGGCCTCCGGCCACCCTCTCCCCTGGCGGGAGAGGGAAGGGTGAGGGGGAGTGCGCGCAGATTGTTGTGCAACTGCTTGCGCTTGCTCTGGAAACCAATTTTGACCAGCTGAAAAAATTTTGTTTCGTCCACATCCAATCTCACCCCCCTCTTTCCCCCCTTGGCAAGGGGGGAGGAAAGGGGGGTGATTTTCACGATTGCCGAATCCACTTCCGGCGGAGGGTAAAAATTTTCTTTCGGCACGACTGCCACGATTTCGGGATCGGCGTAAAATTGTACGGATACGGCAAGGATTGACATCTGCCCCGGCTTTGCCGTAATCCGTTCCGCCACTTCTTTCTGGAGAAGCAAAACCATAAGTGACGGCCGAGGCCACGACCTCTCCCTTAATCCCTCCCCATCTCCTGGGGAGGGAGCTCCTCTCTCCAGGCGATGGAGAGAGGTTGGGAGAGAGGTCGGAGATAAAAACTTCTGCAAAATCTGGCCGGTAAGATAATAAGGGATGTTGGCGACGAGTTTGTAGTTAGTAGACTGTAGACCGTAGACAGTAGGATTAAAAAACAACGCATCGCCCTGAATGATTTTGATATTTTTGTAATTCTTGAAAATTTTGTTCAAGGCGCGTGCTAGTTTTCGGTCCTTCTCAATTGCCATCACCTCCCCTGCCTCCTGGGCCAGGCGCTTTGTCAAAATCCCCAAACCCGGCCCGATTTCCAAAACTCGGTCCTGTTTAGTCAAGGCTGCGGCGGCCACGATTTTATCCAAGACGCCCTCGGACAGCAAAAAATTTTGGCCGAGACGTTTGTCAGGCTTGATGTGAAACCGCGCCAAAAGGGATTTTAATTCATTGACTGTCATAGATTATGATACCAATATACAAATGGTACTAATGATACGAATAGATACGAATTAGTATTTATTGGTATCATTCGCATGCATTGGTATATTGGTATTACGCTCATCGCAATAGTTCCACTTCCACGGCAATCGTGCCGGCCCCCAAAGGGGCCAATTCTTTGAACGCCACCGAATCGAGGTCAATTACCCGCTCCGGATGCACGCTCAAATCCGGGCCCCGATCATTGATCCTCACGATAATCGTCTTTCCCGAATTTAGACTCGTGACGCGGACATACCGGCCTTTATCATAAAACGGATGAGCGGCGCACATGCATTTTTTATAAGCGTACCAGCTCGCCCGTCCCTCCCGGACTTCCTCGACCTCGATTTTGGTGCCAAATTTACGCACTTCCGCCGAAGGCGCCTCGAGGATTTTTTCCCGCAAAAGTTTGCGTTTGACCTCCACTCCGTTTTTGTAGGTTATCAAAAAGCTCTGCTGTTTTTGGCCAAGTTTGCCGGGAACGAGGACCGCTTCCCGACCGTACAAAGTTTCGGGGTCATACTCCAGACCGATAGAGTAGGGAATTTCGTTGAGCTCTGTTACCTCCAAATCCACAATCCGGTCAATGTTAATTTTCATCCCCTCCCCTAAAAAGCTCGATAGGGTTGGGGTTACCCGGTCAGTGGGTGCGAGCGCCAGTTTTTGTTCGGCGAGCAAATCGCCGATCGTGACGGCCTGCGTTTTCAAAGAGCGCGGTTCCTCTCCCCCGTCAAGAAGAGTCACGTCCACGGGTTTCCTAATTTCAATAGTCTGACCGTGTCGCACCTCGTCATTCAGAGGGAGCAAAGCGACCGAAGAATCTCGGAGATCCTTCGCCCCTTCGGAGCTCTGGATGACGGTTTCCGCAAACCCCTGTTCCGCCAGAAGCTCATACACAGTCTTCGCGGTGGTTTCAATTTGAAAAGTCAAATTGCGGCTCTGAATCGTTACAACCTTGGCGGCGGCCGGCGTTTTGGGTAGCAAATCCCGTAATAACAGTCCAAGGGCTATTCCAAATACCAAAACAATTAACAGTGCTTTTCTCACAAATCAAAAATTAAATATCAAAGTGTAAAATCACCCTCTCCCTCAATCCCTCTCCCCTGGAGGGAGAGGGAGGGGTGAGGGGGAATTTTCTCTATCAACCGTTTCGGGATAGCTTTGATAATTCTCGAAGGCACAGCCCTCTTCCATTCCCCAAACGTTTGTCTCTGGAGCGCATAGCTTAAATACAAATTGCGCTTCGCCCGGGTCATCCCGACATAAGCCAGCCGAATCTCTTCCGCTAGCTCCTGGGGAGAAAGCAAAGACCGGGAGTGAGGCAGGAGTCCCTCCTCCAGCCCCACCAAAAAGACATTTTCAAACTCCAGGCCCTTGGCGGAATGCAAAGTCATGAGCGTCAATTTGTTGCTCTCTTCCTCGAGGTCGTCGAGATCGGTCATCAGCGCCGCTTCTTCCAAGAAAGCCCGCAGCCCCGCCGCCCAGGGCAACCGTTTATAGCGGGCGGCGACGTTGAATAATTCTTCGATGTTTTCCCAGCGATTTTCCCCTTCGGGCGAGCCGTCCCGAATCGCCTCTTGGTAACCCGACCGGGCAAGGAAAAACTTCATCACCCCCAACAGATTTTCCTGTTTGGGGATTTTGCCGGCCCCGGCATACAACCGGAAAAAATTCCGCGCCCCCTCCAAGGCCTTGGGTTGCAGCTTAAGCTCGGCCAAATTGCGCCCGAGCCGCCCGAAATTAAACTGGAACTTCTGCAGGCCTTGCACTAAATAACGGAAATTCGCCTCGCCGATGCCCCGCGCCGGAAGGTTGATGACTCGCGCCAGGCTTACCAGGTCCCGGGGATTCAGAAGGAGCCGGAGATAGGCAAGCACATCCTTGATTTCCTGGCGCTCGTAGAATTTAATCCCGCCGACGATTTGGTAAGGGACGCCGGAGGAGAGCAGCAATTCTTCCAACGGCCGGCTCTGGGCGTGGGTCCGGTAAAGAATTACGGTTTCCCCCAGATCGGTAGCTTGCCGATTCATCGACCCATAAATGGGCAAGCTACTACTACGGCGGCGGCTGTGCAATTTAAAAAATTGATTTAAAATCGGGGTTTCTTCTGTTTCATAAACTAATTCTTCAACTCTATTGTCATTCTGAGGGCGAAGCCCGAAGAATCTAGATCCTTTCTCCGCCAAAGGCGGATTCAGGATGACAGAAAGTACAAACCCTCCCTCATCCGTTTCGTCAGCGGCCTCGTAGAGGCGAACCTTCTGTCCCGCCTCGTTTTTGGTCCACAAGCGTTTTTCGTACTGAAAAGTATTGAGCTTCAAAACCTGGGCCGCCGTATCCAAAATGTTTTGGGTGGAACGATAATTTTGTTCCAGCATGATGACCCGGGCTTTCCGGTAGTCTTTTCGAAAATCCAAGATATTCTGGAGATTGGCGCCCCGAAACCCGTAAATGCTCTGGGCATCGTCACCCACCACAAACAAATTCTTGTGTTTTTTGACCAGAAGCCGCAAAAACACGTACTGGGCGTGGTTGGTGTCCTGGTATTCGTCGACCAGGACGTAGCGAAACCGATCCTGATATTTCCGAAGCACTGTAGGCACCTGGGCCAGGAGCTCGCAGGTCAAACCCAGGAGATCATCAAAATCCACGGCATTCTGGCTCTGCAAACGCCGCTGGTATTCCTGATAGGCAGTCTGGACCGTCTCTTCCAAAAAAGAGTTTTGGAGTGCCAGCTGGTGCGGCTCCAGCAAGCGGTTCTTGGCCGCACTGATGTAATAAGCCACGACGTTTGGCCGAAAGCGCTCGGCCATTCCCAATTCCAACAGAATTTGCTTGAGGAGGCGCTGCGAATCGTCCTGATCATAAATCACAAAGTTCCGGTCATAGCCGCGTTTCAGTCCGGCGATCTCGTGGCGCAAAATCCGGGCCCAGACCGAATGAAAAGTACCCATGGTTACCCCCCACCTCCCCGCCCCCCCCCAGGGGGGGGGCATTTTCGTTTTTGTGCTGTCCCTCCCCTGGTGGGAGGGAT
>CAYHVH010000019.1:0-15070 GCA_964360335.1 uncultured Candidatus Saccharibacteria bacterium | reverse complement strand
TTGTTATACTGGTAATGTCAAACCTCTGGGGAGCCATATTGGCTCCCCGGACTTTTATTATAACTCAATATACGGTCTTAATCGCTTCAGGTTAAGATATTTGGCTCGCTCAATCAATTCGCGAGAAATATGCCCTTTGGTAGACATTACAATGACCCGCTTGCCCCTTCTTTTTAATTCATCAAGTAACGGGGCAAAATCACTGTCCCCGGACATCAAAATACAGGTATCAAAACCGTCGGCGCTTTTTAACACATCAATGACCAGCTCGACGTCCAGGTCTCCCTTTTTCTGATAAACATCTTTGGCGATCCTTATAATCTTCACCTCTTTGGAAGTAACATGATATCCGTAATCTTGCAGTTTTTGGAGAAATACCGCCTGCTTATTGTCTAAACCAATTTTTCCCGTGTAAAAATAAAGACCAACTAGCGCACATTCTCTTTCGAGATACTTCCTTAGTTTTTGATAGTCGATTCTCCAACCCAAAGTCCGTTGCGAGTAAAAAATATTGGAAGCATCGATAAAGACGGCCGTTTTCCCTTTTACAAAATTTTTTATCATAGCGTGGTAATTGGTCTTGATTGAGTGATATAAAATTTCCCCTTGGCCCAAGCCCATTCGATATCCTGCGGATGGCGGTAATGCTGCTCGATTTTTTTGCAGATTTTCGCGAGCTCCATGATTTGTCTCCCGGTCAGCTTCTGTTTGCCTGCCATACTCACGGAACTATTCGCGCGAATAGTTCCGCCTCTGCTGGAGCGCTTGAGGTAGAACTTCTGTTCCGAGACATTGATGTCGAGTAACGAGAAGTCTTTTTTATGCACGATGTAAGTATCCGGTGTGATTTGTCCCCCGACAATC
Source organism: uncultured Candidatus Saccharibacteria bacterium (assembly GCA_964360335.1). Taxonomy (GTDB): domain Bacteria; phylum Patescibacteriota; class Doudnabacteria; order UBA920; family 2-01-FULL-46-14; genus CAYHVH01. Next base: position 14,206 of record CAYHVH010000019.1, on the reverse strand, counting down.
GCCTCTCCCAAGCCAAACCCAGCCTCAATTACCATTTGGTTTCGGTCCTTGGTAACCGGGTGAACGGTAAAGCAAATCCCGGAAACCTCGGACTGAATCATTTTTTGGACGATAACGGCCACTGACACGGGTTTGCGGTGAAGTTTTTTTTCAAATCGGTAAAATATCGCGCGCGGCGTAAAGAGCGACGACCAGCATTTCATCACGGATTTGACAAGATTTTTTTCGGTCACGTTTAGATAAGTCTCGAGCTCTCCCGCCCAGGAAGCTATCTTTGAGTCCTCGGCAGTGGCCGAGGAGCGAACGGCCACAACCTCCGAATGGAGCTTTTTGAAATTCGTCAGAATCTCAACCCGCAGATCCCGAGGCATCACTTCTTCCGCAATCATCGCCCGAATCTCTGCCGAAGCTTTATCCACCGAATTTAGGTCTTTGTGATTAACTTTTTTTAGAATCGCTTCAATGTCCGCGTCCAATTCTGTCTCGTTCAAGAACCGGTCAAAGGCCGATGCTAGCACGACAAAACCCGGCGGCACGAGTATGCCTGCCCGAGCCATTTCCCCGAGCGATGCTCCTTTGCCGCCCGCTTCCCGAACGCTATTTTTATCAATTTTCTCAAAAAACTTCACCCACATATCTTTATTCTCCCCTACCCGGTGTCCAATTCCATAGAATTGGAAAGTAGCCCGTTACGCTTACAGAGCAATCTTGAGAACCTGCCTTAGATCACGAGCCAGAGCCGGGTTCAGACTATAATAAACTCGATCGCGCTTTCCTTGAAAGACTACCAAATCAAGATTTAAAAGAATGCCAAGATTACGAGAGGTGTTTTTGAGAGTAATCCCGAGTTCATCCGCCAGCTCTGATACGGATATTTCCTGCTTCTTGCTGAGGAGCTGAAGGGTCTTCAGCCGGTTGGGATTGCCCAAACCGCGGAATATTGTTGCCCACTGCCTCAACTCCCTTTTATCTGGCATTTTGTCTCCCTTTCCTTATTTGGTGTCCAATTCTATGGAATTGGAAACCCCGGAATCGGCCTTTGGGTCCAGTATAGCAGTTTCAGCGGCGTTGACCAGCGACAAGCGGGTCACGGCCAGGGCGAGAATGAAGCCGCCTAAAATTTGCCCCGGCGAGAGTTTCGCGTTCAAAAATATCCAGTTCACAACAACGGCTGCGAAGGGAAAGGCCAGTTCCGCAATAGTGGCGATGCTCGCCTTGGTCGTGGCCAACCCGCGATAGTATATGAACAAAGAAACAAAACCGGCCAGCACCGCGATAATCAAAACATACAGCCAATCTTTGCCCGAAGCACCGGCTACTTCACCTAAACGCCGGTAATAAAGTTGCAAAGTGAGCAGAAAAAAGAGTGCCGCCAAAAACCGCAGGGCGGTCATTGCTTGAAAACTCAATTTTCTGAGCACGACTCGGCCCATGACCGTGGAGCCGCCCCAGAAAAAAGAAGCCAAGAGCGCAAAGAGGATGCCGAGTGTTCCACCGGAAAAACTTAACCCCGTAATTTTCAGTTCGGGAAAGGCCAACAGGTACGCACCAAACATCCCCAGAAGCGCCCAGAGCCAGAACCGACGCCCTAACTTCTCCCGAAGGATAGCGACCGCCAAAAGGATGGCGATGAACGGCTGGGTCTTTTGCAGGAGAATCGCCACCGAAGGATTAACATAGCGGAAACTTTGGGTAAAAAACACGGTGGCGAGAGCCGAGCCGCCAAAGGCGATGAACACAACCGCGAGCCACTCCTTCCAAGAGAGATTGCGAAACTCATGAAAGTAACGGCTTAAGAAAATCAAAACTAACCCTGCAATAACCAAGTGCTCCATGAACACGATGGTTGTGGACGAGAGGTCTTGGGTCAAGAACTTGCGAAACGGGGCGTCCACCGCCCACAACACGGCCGCGATAAAGACCAGCCACGGACCGGTTTTGTATGAGTTTGACATGTTACTCCTTTTTTCTTGTCATTCTGGAGGGAGCGGAGCGACCGATGGAATCTGTTTTGAGATCCCATCGTCCGCCTCCGGCGGACTCCAGGATGACATAAAACGTCAATTAAAAATAAAAAAACCTGGCTTTCCAGGGCATTACTAAAAACCTCGCTTTCTTCCATCCGGACTATACCGTCGGTGACCGGATCAAACGGCACTCATGCTTTGGCTTTCGCCTTGGCTCGCGGACTTGTCCCCTAGAGAGGCTTTACCGCCGGTCAGGAATTTCGCCTTGCCCTGAAAGCGCTTTGATTATAGCGTCAAAAAGCCAGCAAAACAATTCCGCTTATCAACAGCACTGCCACAAAGAGTTTCAAAAATAGTTTTCGCTCGCCGAAATAGATGTTCCCCGAGAGCGTGGACCACAGGACTACAGAGCCCCGCTTGGCGGCTAAAATAATAGAGGCCGGGGCAAAAACATAGGCAAAACTCTCCAGGACGAAACCTAGACCGGCGGTTATGGACTGGGCAAGAAAAACCCGCTCGCGGAAATAGGAAAAGGGGTTGATTTTTTTGACAAAAATCGAGGAAAGTAAAAAATACAGCAAAACAATTAACGAAATCAAGAGCTGCTCGGCTGTCAAAGAGTTGAAATGCGTAATGTCATACTTCAGCAAGGAAAGGGTAATCACGGCATTGAGCGCCGTGAAAATAACCAGGGCAATCCCCCGCCTGCCGATTTGCCGTCCGGCGAAAATTACCAGGAAGCTCAAAATAATCAAGCCTACTCCCACGACCTGCGTGCTTTTTATAGCGTAAGCCAAGACAAAATCCACCAGCAGCAACAGCGGTACGGTGCCGACCCGGACAAACCCAAAAGTGCTGCGATCAGCGCGGAAGATTGCCAGCAATGTGACATGGAACTGCAAAATTTCCAAGAAGGCCCTGGTCAAAAAAGTTGGCAATGACGCGGCGGAAAACACGAACAAATCGCTTCTGATGAAGGCCAAGGCCGCAAAAAATGTAAAACCCCAAACTAGTTGCAAAAACCCGAGAACATGTAGCAAAGATTCTTGCCGCTGCCCCCGATCCTTGGCAATCGAGTCAGAAATTTCATTGAACAGCTGCCCGACGCTGATGAGGATTACGCCAAACATCGCCGAAAATATTAATCTACCGAAAAAACACGAGCGGCTTGTTCGTCCTGCTTCATCTGCTCAATCAGTGCTTCTCTGGAAGCAAATTTTTCGTTATTCCGGAGCTTTTTGATAATCTCGACTTCGATTTTTTGCCCGTATAAATCCGCGCTGAAATCCAAAATGTAAGATTCGATAAACTTTTCGGTATCCCCAAATGTTTCTGCTGCTCCAATAAAAATTAACGAAGGCAGTTTAGCCCCTAAGCCTGTCGAAGGGCTAACCGTAGTAAATCCCAAATATACCCCTTCTTCATACGCGCTCGCGTCAACATCTAGATTGGCCGTCGGAAAGCCCAGCTCCTTCCCCCGCCCCAACCTCTTTTTGACTATGCCTGCGATTTTAATCGGCAGTTTCATTTGAGCTTCCTCACGATACCTTTAGTAGCATCTACTTCTACCAGATCACCGTCGTTTAGAGCCTGCGTTGCTATCTTTGTACCCAAAACACAAGGAATCTTAAACTCTCTGGAAATTATGGCCGCGTGAGCAGTCACACCTCCTTCATCAGTAACTATTGCCCTGACCTTTTTAAGAAAAGGTACGATCTCCGGCGTCGTCATTCCGGTCACAATAATATCTCCCTTTCTTATTTTTTCGTAAATATATGGATTTACTTTCTTCACCCGACCCTTTACAAGTCCTGGGAACCCAGTCCTGCCGTGAAGTATTTTAACCTCGCTCCAACCCTTCTCAGTAGCCAACTCCTTTACTTGCCGACCTACTAAAATAAAACCATGACCCTCAACAACGAGGTATCCTACTCCCTTGGCCCGTTTTTTAATATCTTGCTTATTGAACTTTCTTTTTAGAATCTCTTCCGTAGTAAGCTGAATCAGCTCTTCGTAACTCAATCCCAGGGTTTTTGCTAATTCTTTTAAAAATGGCTGTAGGTAGCCAATAAAACGGGAGTACTCCAAAATACGGTAATCGCGAAGCTCAACTAATTTCCTGGCGGTGTCTAAGACGCGTGCACACGGTTTTAGTTCGTTTGGTAGCTTTAAAACCGGGGGGAGGTAAACCGGCTTTGCGGTTTTGACTTCTTTTACCACGTCACGAATAGTATACGGCCGTACATGAAAGACGTATGACTTGGTCCAAAAATACTTTTTACGCAATTTTTGAATGAGTGAAAGAGGCAGTTTGCTCCCATATCTTTTTTTAAGTTGATAATAATGATTTGCCTTCCTTTGAAGGGCGTTCAGTCGGCGCGGCCTTGCATATTTACTTAGAATCGCGTCAACCTCTTTTACACGGGCAACTGACTTTAAGTATTTGCGAATCGGACTATCCATCATCATCGGGAAGTAAGCAGTGGTCCAAAATCTATAAGTTTGCGAAAAAAACTGCCTGGTTGTAGTGTCAATTCTTTTCTTGCTTGCATTACTCCACCGCTGGTTCTCTAGTCTTTTCGCCCAACTGACAGCTTCTGAGATAATTGCTTTCACAACCTTTAGGTTAGAAAAAATCGCTTCGGGGTACGTAACGAGACGCCGATATAAAACATTTTTAATGGCTTTGAGCTCGTGACTCGCAAAAAAAGAGGCTTCCGCATACCTCTTCCAATAAGTGAGGTTTGGAATTCCCAAAACCTTTTTTAGATACTTGGCGTTGGATGCACGAATCGTGTCCATTAAAAGTACGGGGTGTCCCCCGCGCGCTACAAATCTTTCCCACCTGATCTTTTTTGCCAACTTAAGGGCTTCGGTTATCGCCATATATTTTTTGTCACACTACCCCTCTCAACAGGATTTTTCATTTCAGCTCATAAACGTCAATGACCGGCTCCTCGTAGGGGTGGCAGAGGCGAAGTTCTTTGACGACTCTCTCCAGCTTGTCCTCGGTCACAATCGTTTCGATTCGCTCTTCTTCTACTTCCTCTAATTTCCCAATCTCACCAATCGCCGGTTTGGCGCCTTTGAGCGGTCGGAAACGGCCAGTGCCGCGGACCGAAAAAGAGGTAGAGTCATAATTACCAGTCGCGCCGGCCCCCAAATCCGAGAGAAGTTTCCGGATTTTGTCGGCGTCGGTAACTGGGACGCCGACGACAAGTTTGTAGCGTTTGGGCATCGTATTCCCTTGTCATTCCGGTTCCCCGTATCAAGTACGGGGTAAACTTGGCCGGTATGACGAAATTCTTAAAGCAAAAAATAGCTACTGGTTTTATACAACTCCGGTCTATATGGCTTAATTCTTACGACTTTAACGGTTTTTAATCCCGCTCTTGCCAATTTTTCTTTGAGTCCAGAGGTGAAAGCCCTCTGGTCGTAACCCAGCGCAATCACGTCCGGTTTAAGCGATACAATATGTCGCAGATAATCATTTTTTGCCCCGACCACCACTTTGTCAACAAATTTGAGGGATTCCAAAAGTTTTTTTCGTTCGGCTTCTGAATGCCGGGGCCTGCGGCCTTTGATTTTTATGACATTCACGTCCCTTGCAATTGAGACAATCAAAACATCGCCATATTTTTTGGCTTGCCTCAGGAAATAAATATGGCCTGGATGAACGACGTCAAACGTGCCAAAAACCAAAACGCGTTTCATTTAGTGTTCTTCTCTCCCCTTGATGTAAGGGGAGCTGGAGGGGTTATTCCGACCATAACCTCTCATAAACCCCCTCTGAATTTGTAAGTACTTCGTTATTCCAAAACCTGATAATTTTAATATCTTGCGATTTCAAGTAAGTCGCTCTTTTTCGATCAAATATCAAAACTCCTGGCTCATTATGTTGTCCACCGTCAATTTCAACACCAAGGCGCAGCTCCGGGCAATAGAAATCCAGAACATATATCCCTACTCCGTATTGGCGGAAAAATTTCAAACCTTGGAGTTGTCTGTTCCTTACAAAATTCCAAATCATACGTTCCGCTTGAGTGGAGTCCTTTCTAAGTTTGCGCCGCAATGTTTTGAGCTTAGTGTCGTTGTACAAGAAATAACTCCCCTTCGCCCCTCTTACTTTAAGAGGGGAAAATTAAGTTATTGATGCTGTATTTTTTTCCGCTACCCCGCTAAGCGGGACCTGCCATCGCCTGTACCCCTAAGAGGGATTGTCCTCTCGAGGAGGATCCCCGCCTTCGTCCGAGCTACGGACGGGCAGGCGCCTCGGGCGGAAACCTCCAGCCTAACACTTTTTTGCCCCCAGCAGGAATCGAACCTGCATCCCAGGCTCCGGAGGCCTTTACTCCCCGCCTGCCATCGCCCCTACCCCCAAGAGGAATTGGACCTCTATCTCAAGCTCCGGAGGCTTGCGCTCTATCCGTTGAGCTATGGGGGCTCGTCGCGGCTGGGATTACGCTTCGGGTTTTGCCTGGGGCAAAAACCCTACGGTATCCATGCCTCTCCTCTTTCCCAAAAACGCGTGCTCGCCTACGGCTGTGCTACTCGTTTTTGGGAACCCTATTACTATGTCAGACTTTCAAAAACTTCGCCTTTTTCGGATCAATCTCCACCACCAAATCCTTCCGCTCAATTACGATTTTCCAGCCATGCGCTCGGGCATATTTCGCCAGCACCGTGTTAGGATTGAAAGCGATCGGCTCGACGACGAGCTCCAGAAACCCGATGTCCGCCTCGGTGTCTCCCACCCCGATCGAGCCGCGGAAGTTCAAACCGTGGCTTTGGACATAGCGGACGATGAGCTCTTTTTTGTAGAGCGCCGGCAGATGCAGGATTTTTCCCGTATAGCGACCTCGCTCGTCCACGCCAAGCTCCCAACCGTAAATTTTGTCAAATTTCAGAAACTTATTATACTCCCGCACCACCTCCAGAGGCGAACTCGAGATGCAAATCGTAAAATACCTGCTTCGGAGTTTTCTTAGGAGCAGCCGAGTGTAACGGTAAGTCCGGTACTTTTGCTCCCGGATAACCTCGCGGCTCACGCGCATGATATCACCGCGTTTTTTGCCGACGATCGCTTTCAGATATGCCCCGACAAAATCATTAACGTAATCATCGTAATGACCTTGGCGATTGAGCCATTTTTCCTCGGACTTCGTGACCAGCTCCATGACCGCGGCGGGAAAAATCCCGCGCGCGACGAGTTTGCGAAACAGCTCGAGCGTCAGGGACGAGCGAAAAATCGTGCCGTCGATGTCAAAAACCGCGAGTGGCCTCATAGGGCGATCCGAATGATCCTAATCTCCATACGAATACCCCCACTTCCTCTCCCCCTTGCGAAGGGGGAGAAAAGAGAGGGGGTAGACAAATTCGGGGCATTCGAATATCATTCGTAGATTAGGGTCGCTACTTCTTAATCGGAATCAAAAACTTTTTGGGACTTTCGTCCAGGTCCACAAAATCATCCGCCGCGTCCATCAATTTGCTGGAAGTGCTCTTGCCGAAGGAAATGACCTCGACCCGCACGCCAAAATTCTTCAAATACTCCACGAGCGGCACGTAATCCCCGTCTCCGGAGGCCAGGACAATGGCATCCAATTTGTTCATCATCTTGATCATATCCATGGTTACCCCGACATCCCAGTCGCCCTTCTTGATGCCGCCGAAAAAGACCTGCAAATCCTTGGCTTTGACCTCGAAGCCGGCCTTGTTGAGAGCGTCAAAAAAAGTCTGCTCTTCCGGCATCTGGGCGCGGATCACGTAAGCAATGGCGCGGATGAGTTTGCGGTCACCGACGGCTTCCTTCAAAAGAGCCGAGAAATTCACGCGGGCGTTGTAAATGTTGCGTGCCGAATAATAAAGGTTCTGCACGTCAACAAACACGCCAACGCGCTGTTCTTCGTGTTTGGTTGTGAAAACTTCAAACATAATTTTGCGAAATACTAAAGGCTTAATTATTCTATTAACTTGTCGCCCGCTCGACCTTCGGGACTTTCGATTTTCAAACTCGCCACTTGTTCGATCTTCCCCTTGAGCTGCGCATAATCCGTCACCACCAAATCATTGGTATTTTTCGCATTGGTTACGTGCCGGCTCAAGACCTCGAGATTCCGGCCGAACTTCTCCGAGTCCTGCCGGACAGCGGCGATGAGGGACATGATTTGGTCGGCCGCTTCGTTGATTTTTTGTCCCCGCAGACTCAACATAATAATTTGCAAATAGTACATGAGGCTGTTGGGCGAAGATACGTAAACCCGCTTCTGTCTGGCAAAGTCAGTCAAGGACTCGTCATTGATAATCTCGTAAAAAACCGCCTCGGACGGCACATACATCATCGCAAAGTCAAAGGTCCCCTCTTCCGGCAGAATGTATTTTTTTTGAATTTCCTCCATCCGTTTCTTGATGTCCCGCAAAAAAGCTTTGCGCGCCGCCTCCCGCGCTGTTTCCGCCTCGGCATTAAGAAAATCGCGGTAATTCTCCATGCTGAATTTCGAATCGATCGGCAAAATCTTCCCCTGGACTTTTACCACCGCGTCCACGACCTCCCCGCTCTTGAATCGGTACTGCAGGGCAAATTCGCTGCGGGGAAAATACTGCTCCAAAAGCGACGTCAAGACTTCTTCGCCCAGGCCGCCGCGCCGCTTCGGGGAGACCAGAAACTCCTGGACTTTCTGCATGTTTTTGCCAACCTCGTAGATTTGCCCCAGCTCCTTGGAAATTCCACCAATAACCCGGGCGGCATTGTCCAAGCGTTCGTTGATGGCGCGGTTAGTTTCGTCCAGCCGCTTTTGCATCGTGTCGGTCGAGCCGCGCATCTCCTTGAGCCACTCCAGAAGGACCTGCATTCCCTCGTCGGCTTTGGGCTTGCGAGAGACTAAATAAATCAAAACCGCGAGCCCGGCCGCAACGAGCACCAGAATTGCAAGTTGAAAATTCATGAACGAATTATACCACAGCAATCAAAAAACCGCCAAAAAAAGAGGTGGTCAGACTGGCGCAAACTTTGCCAGCCTGAAGCCGCCTCGTAATTCAGCTAGAGTCTAAATTTTTTGAATCGCCCTGTCAAGTTTATAACCGACAAGAAAAAAATTGGGGGCAGATCAGATGACCTACCCCAGTCAAGGCAACCGTTTAGGTCCCAAACTGCCGATCGCCGGCATCCCCCAATCCCGGAAGGATAAAGCCCTCGGTGTTGAGACAGCGGTCCTCGGCAGCCAGGAAAATCGGCACATCGGGGTGAGTGCACAACAGCCTGTCAACTCCCTCCGGCGCCCCGATAATCCCGATAAACCTAATTTCCCGCGCTCCCCAGTGCTTGAGGAGTCCGCAGGCAAAGTCGGCCGAACCCCCGGTCGCCAGCATTGGGTCCAAGATCAGGCACCTAGCAACCGGTTTTTCCGGCAGGTTCTGGTAATACGTCTCGGGTCTCAACGTTTTTTCGTTCCTTTGCAATCCCAAAAACAGGAGTTTGGCTTGCGGCAGAAAGTCCCTAATCCCTTCGAGCATGCCCAGGCCGGCGCGCCAAATCGGGACCAGGGCGACGTCTTTGGCCAGGGCACATCCTGTCACTTCCTCCGCCATCGGGGTAGTTATCGAGACCGCGGAAAGCTCAAGATCTTTCGTTGCTTCCATGACCAGGAGGGTGGAAATCTTGGCCACAAGACGGCGGAACTCCTCGGGCCCGGTATTAAGATCGCGCAGCCGGGTAAGCATGGAAAGGATAAGCGGGTGGTTGGAAACATGCAACCGCTCTGCAAAAGGCCGTGGTTGAACGTTCATGATTCGCTCCTTGGTATTGTGGTCAGGCAGTTTCGATTTTGATTTCAACTAAGGATAACACACCCGCTCCGTGAGGGCAACAAAAAAACCGCGAGGATTCTCGGTTCGGAATTGCGCCCCTAGTGTTAAATCGCTAACCTATCTGGGAGCAGCGATTCTGCTGATAAAAACCAGACCTTTTTCGTTGACCTGGTTATGAGCCAGCTTATGCTGCCAGATATTGCCCAACCCGTAACCCAGCATTGCAAAAAAATACACGCCGCCGGCCAGGAAGACCGCCAAAATTATCGCCAGGGCGCCGAAAAAGCTGTGGTGAATCTGATATCCTTTGATTCGGAGTTGAATGTTTTTTGTCCAATGGCGCGTCAAAAAACGCTCGGTGAAATGGTGAGCGAAAAATGAAACTGCCGTACTAATTGCTAAAGTCGTGAGCGTAATCATGTTTGCTGGCGGGACTTAGTGAACGATGTTGGAACTTGGTTTAGGGAGAATCAATACTCCAATTTAATTCCAACTTTATCAGCAATTTGCTGAATCCATTTCTCGAGACGGTTAACCTTATGAGCAAGAGCAACCATTTCTTGAAAGTACGTATCTGCTTTCTTAGCTTAAGCATCAACAGAAGACTGAAGATCTGAGAACATCTGTTCCAACCTAGCAAAATCTTCTTTCGTAGTGAAGACCTCTTTTTCTGCTTCTATTAACTTTTGGATGTCTTCTGTCGTCAACATATTTCAATTATAGAATCTACTACAAAAGTGCCAATGGATAATTTTCCGCAACGGGCCCGACCGGATTTGAACCGGCGATCTTCTCCGTGACAGGGAGACGTGTTAGACCGGGCTACACCACGGGCCCATGCCAGGGGTGGGAGTCGAACCCACGGCCTAAGGCTTATGAGTCCTTCGCTCTAACCAACTGAGCTACCCTGGCTCGTCGAAGCCGGGATACACTTCGCGTCCTGCTTCGCAGGCTCGCGACGGTATCCTTGCTTCTCCTCTTTCCCAAAAACGCGTGCTCGTCCCGACGTGTCGGGACTCCGCTACTCATTTTTGGGATACCCTATTTTTTTGGTTGCGGGGGGCGGATTCGAACCGCCAATTTCAAGGTTATGAGCCTTGCGAGCTGCCAATTGCTCTACCCCGCGATGAGATGATATGGTGTCAAGGTTATGGTCCGCCTGCGGCGGACTCCACCCGCACCGTGCTAGTGACTATACCAGAAAATCAGGCAAGTTTCAAGAGTTTTGCTTTGTTGCGGCGCAAGTAGGTCAAAGCCCCCTGCTTAGTGACGAGCTTGCCGGCTAGCTTTTGTTCCTCGATTATTTTCAGGATCTGACCCACCAAAGGCCCCTCTTTGATTTTCAGAATTCGCATAACCTCCCGGCCGGAAACAAGGGGCTTCCGTAGCATTGGAACTTCCTTAAGCTCTTTCAGGATTTTCAAACCCTGGCGGTAGCCCTCGGGATTGAGATTAGGCCTGCCGGACGGCGGCAAAGAGGCCGAGACGTCCGCCAAATACAGGAGAAGCAAATCCCGAAAATGCGGATTTAGCCCCCACTTCCGCCTGGTGGCGAGTTTCATTCGCTTAAAATCAAAAGGGACCATGTGGTTTTTCACCAGCCAAGCGACTTTCGTGGTATCCAGATTGCTAAATTTGATACGTCGGCAAATCTTCTCGGCCAATCTAGCGCCGACATTTTGGTGGTCATAAAAAGTAATATTTCCTTCCCGAATTTTCCTGGTCTTCGCTTTGCCGATGTCATGAAACAAAACGGCGTAGCGCGTCGGGAGGTCATAATTCTCATCAAAGCGCTCCAAGGCCAGCAAACTGTGGGCGTAAACGTCTCCCTCAGAATGTTGATTTTTGGGCTGCTCCACCCCTTGCAGGGCTTTAACTTCCGGGAGAACGTAAGGCAGCAACCCTACGACATCCAGCAGGCCGAGGCCGACGGAAGCCCGAGAAGACAGAAGAATCCGGTCCAGCTCCTGCTTTAAGCGCTCTGCCGAGATTTTGGCGATGAGCTTGGCGTGCCGCTGAATCGCTTTTCTCGTTTCCCGAGAAAGTCCGAAATCCAAAATTGCGGCAAACCGGACAGCCCGAATCATCCGCAAAGCGTCCTCTTTGATGCGCTTCACCGGATCCGCGACCAGCGCAATCCGCCGGTGAGACAAATCGGCAATGCCCTGCACGTAATCCAAGACCATTTTGTCATCAGGATCGTAGTACAAAGCGTTGATGGTGAAATCCCGCCTGCCGGCGTCCTCGGCGACCGACCGGACAAATCTGACTTTTCGGGGCCAGCGGGCCCGGCGGTAAGCTCCCTCCACTCGGAAGGTCGTCACCTCGTAACTTCGCTCCCGCAGCCGCACCGTAATCGTCCCGTGTTTTTTGCCGGTGGGAATGGTGTGAGCAAAAAGTTTTTCCACTTGGGAGGGAGTTGCAGCCGTGGCGATGTCAATCTCCTGAACCGGCCGCTTGAGTAGCGCGTCCCGCACCGCTCCTCCCGCAAGGTAAGCCGCAAAGCCGGCCCGCCGCAGGATGCGGACAATCCGAAAAGCAGTCCGGGAAAGTTCGGTCTTCTCCGGCCAGGAAAAATTAAGGCGTTCGGGCGCGTCCGACATCTTTGTATTTTCTGCGTTTAGAAACCCGGATTCGCGCGAGCGAGCGTTCCAGAGCGCCCTGGGCCTCGGCAAACTGCTCCTGATCCTTGACTTCCTCGCTCATGAGCTTCTGGGCGCGAGTCCGGGCCTCCTCTGCCCGCTTCAGATCAATTTCTTCCTCGTGTTCCGCGGCGTCCGCCAGAATTACGACCTCGTTTCCCGGGCGGACTTCCAGAAAACCCCCGGCCACCGCGAGATAGCGCGGCTTGCCGTCGGCTATAACTTTCATCTCTCCGGCAACCAGATTCGCAACCATCGGGATGTGATTGGGGAGGATAGTAACCTCGCCCATTTGGGTCGGACAAGTCACTTGCTCTACCTCGGCCTCATAGACCACCCGCTCGGGGGTTGCAATTTTAAATTTAATTTTCATAATGCGATCCGAATGATCCTAATCTGCACCCGAATTATCCGAATACCTGTGGTGAGCTGGTCGAATCCATTCGGAACATTCGGATGGCATTCGTGGATTAGGATCGCTATTTTGTGACTTGATCTATGCCGCCTTTCATATAAAATTCCTGCTCCGGGATCTGATCAAAACTTCCGTCCAAAATCATTTTGAAGCCGCGGATCGTCTCCTTAAGCGACACATACTCCCCTTTGCGGCCGGTAAAGGTCTCGGCCACGAAGAACGGCTGGGAGAGAAACCGCTGGACCTTTCGAGCGCGGGCCACTATAAGCTTGTCTTCCTCGGAGAGCTCCTCAATGCCCAAAATCGCGATGATGTCCTGCAGGTCTTTGTAGCGCTGCAGGACTTTCTGCACGCCCCGCGCCGCCTCGTAATGTTCCTGGCCCACGATATTGGGATCCAAGATTGCGGAGGTGGAATCCAGCGGATCGACAGCCGGGTAAATGCCGAGTTCTGAAAGCGAGCGGGAAAGCACGACCGTCGAATCCAAATGGCCAAAGGTCGTGGCCGGGGCCGGGTCAGTGAGGTCATCCGCCGGCACGTAAACCGCCTGCACCGAGGTAATGGAACCCTTATCAGTCGAGGTGATGCGCTCCTGCAACTCGCCCATTTCCGTAGCCAAGGTCGGCTGGTAGCCCACGGCCGACGGAATCCGTCCCAGAAGCGCCGAAACTTCGCTTCCGGCTTGGGTGAAGCGGAAAATATTGTCAATGAACAGCAACACGTCTTGTTTCTCCTCGTCCCGGAAATACTCGGCAAACGCCAAACCGGAAAGCCCCACCCGGGCCCGCGCCCCCGGCGGCTCATTCATCTGCCCGAAAACCAGCGTCGTCTTGTCCAGCACGCCGGAGGTCTTCATTTCATGATACAAATCATTGCCCTCGCGAGTCCGCTCCCCGACGCCAGCAAACACGCTATAGCCGCCGTGTTCGGTGGCGATGTTGCGGATGAGCTCCATAATGATGATGGTTTTGCCTACGCCGGCGCCACCGAACATTCCAACCTTGCCGCCCTTGACGATAGGCGCGATGAGGTCAATGACCTTGATGCCCGTTTCTAGAATTTCGGTTTTTGTCGACTGGGCGGTAAAAACGGGCGGTGGGCGGTGAATCGGATAGAATTTTTTCGCCGCAACAGGAGGTTTACCGTCTATCGGCTGGCCCAAGAGGTTAAACATCCGTCCCAGGGAATTTTTGCCGACTGGCACGCTGATCGGCTGACCGGTATCGTAAACTTCCTGACCGCGAGTGAGCCCGTCCGTCGAGTCCAGGGCGATGGTCCGGACAATCCCGCCACCCAAAGCTTGCGCCACTTCCAAAACTACCTTTTCGCCGCGGCCCGGGGCGGCCGCGCGAGGCGCAGAACTGGGACATCGAGGC
>CAYHVH010000018.1:0-15083 GCA_964360335.1 uncultured Candidatus Saccharibacteria bacterium | reverse complement strand
ATTTCCGGCCGCTACGAAGGGTATGACGAGCGGATTCGCAAATTGGTGGACGAAGAAATTTCCATCGGCGATTATGTGCTCACTGGCGGCGAGCTGCCGGTGATGGTCGTGGTTGACGCGGTGGCGCGGCTTCAGCCGGGTGTCGTTGGCAAGTCGGAGTCTTTGCGCGAAGAATCTTTCAGCGAGTCGCTTTTGGAATACCCGCACTACACGCGACCGCCAGAATTTCGGGGCGGGAAAGTGCCGAAAGTTTTGCTTTCAGGGGACCATAAAAAGATCAGGGAATGGCGGGAGAAACAAGCGTTTAAAAAAACTAAGCGCAGACGCCCCGATTTACTTGGTAAGCGATCCTAATCTCCAAATGACATATGAATGTCCCGAATTCGTCTACCCCCTCTCTTTTCTCCCCCTTAGCAAGGGGGAGAGCCCGCCTGCCGGCGAGGCAGGGAAGTGGGGGTATTCGGATAATTCGGATGCGTATTAGGGTTATTCGGATCGCTATATGGAGCTTCATCCCATCCTCCAATTTCTCGTTGACTACGGCTACTGGATCGCCGTACCGGTGATGATTATTGAAGGGCCGGTTGCCACGATTGTGATGGGGTTTCTGTCCTCATTTGGGTTTTTCAACATTTTGATTGTCATCGGGCTGGGGGTAATTTCGGACCTAGTTTCCGACACGATTTATTACTGGTCGGGGTATCATGGGGGGCCGAAGGTCCTGGACAAACTTAAGATTTCCCAGCTCCATCAGAACAGTTCCCTGCAAAAGCTCAAACAGCGGTTCGAAGAGCACCCCGGCAAATTTTTTTTTGGCGCCAAAGTTTTGACCGGGCTCGCCCATAGCACTTTTGTCTTGGCGGGGGTGACGCGCATCAATTATCCCAAGATTTTGAAATTTTCGATTCCGGGCGGGATGGTCTGGAGTACCGGATTGGGACTTCTCGGCTTTTATTTCGGCAAGCACGCGACCGACATCGGCAAGTTTTTATCGCGCACCGGACTCATTTTCTTTTCGCTTTTGGTTTTGTTTCTGTTTTACAAATTTTGGTTCGGCAAATACTTGGCGCAAAAATATGCCGCCTGGCGCAACAAAAATAATACCCGTTGAGTACGAAAATCCGGACTTCGTTGTCGTAAATAAGCCCGCCGGTCTGCCGGTTTATTCGACCAAGAAACACGAGCAGGAGGACTCGGTAGTTTCTCTGCTTTTGCCAAACTACCCACAGCTTCGGCAAGTTGGCGATCCAGAGCGGCCGGGTATCGTGCACCGACTCGACAAGCAGACCTCGGGGTTGCTTCTGGTCGCCAAGACGCCTGCTGGTTTTTCGTACCTTAAGTCTCTGTTTGCCGGCAGGAAAATTATCAAAGAATATCTGGCCTTGGTTTACGGAGAAACCCCGCCGCACGGTATCATTGACGAGCCGCTTACCAAAATCGGGCACGAGGGACAGAGCCGGGTGCGCGTTGACGTGCAGGGAAAAGAAGCAGTCACAGAATACTGGGCGTTGGAAAATTATATCCGACCTCTCTCCCAGCCTCTCCCCACGCCTGGAGAGAGGGGTGTCCCTCCCCAGGCGTGGGGAGGGAAAAAGGGAGAGGTCGCAGATACCCTTGACCAGTTCACCTTAGTTCGTATAAAATTGCATACAGGTCGCACTCACCAGATCCGGGTACACTTGGCAGAGATCAAGCATCCCGTGATGGGTGATGACCTTTACGGCAAGCCTCATTCACTGAAACTGAAAGATATTCTACCGCGGCAGTTCCTACACGCCTCTCGTCTTGAATTCCGTCTTCCTGACAACACATGGCTTGAAGTGCAATCCCAGCTTCCCAAAGACCTTGAGACCGTTTTATCTCAACTGCAACATAATTAAAAATGCAAAGTGCAAAGTTCAAAATGACAATCCAAAATTTTAAATTTTTAACTGTAATTTTGCATTTTGATTTTTGAATTTTACATTTCGATATGTCATACATCAAGGAAGTAAATATAGCGAACCTAAAAACTGACCTGCCCCCATTGCGCGCCGGGCAGATGGTGCGTGTGCACCAAAAGATAAAAGAACCCGTTCTGGATCAAAAAACGGGAAAGATTACAAGCTATCGGGAACGGGTGCAAATGTTCGAAGGACAAATTATCGCCGTGAAACATGGCCGGGGCATCAATGCGACTTTCACAGTGCGCCGGATTGCTTCGGGGGTTGGCGTTGAGCGGGTTTTCCCGATGCATTCACCAACGATTGCCAAGATTGAAGTGGAGCGTAACGTCCGCGCCCGGAAAGCAAAACTTTATTATACGAGAGAGGGAAAGGAAGCGAAGGTTCTTCCCCTCACCCTACCCTCTCCCTCCCCTTCGACTTCGCTCAGGGCAGGCAGGGGAGAGGGATAAAGGGAGAGGGTGTCATCCCGGACAAGCGCAGCGTGATCCTAGGATCCAGTCTGCCTGCCCGGCCGAAGCCAGGCGAAGGCGGGGATGCCGAGGTTCTGGTCCGGTCCGACATGACAAAATCCGGCGGAAGCCGGTTTTTTATCTTGTATTAGCATGTTAACATGATGAAACGAAAAGGGATTACCTTTTTCCCACTGATAGATATTGACAGAAATGGATTTGGAGAGTACCCTTTCTCTATGATGCAATTGTTTATAAATCGGTCAAAAAAATCACCCCAAGTATCGGGAACTTCTTATTCTTACCCGACTTCTTCAATGCTGCAGAGGTTGCGGTGATTTAGAATTTTTTAGAGTTTTTGTCAAGCCGCCTTCTGCAGGCGGTTTTTTTATTTTACCTATAAGCTATTTGTTTTCTGGGCGGGTGAATCCTGCTCAGGAGTCCAAATCACTTAATGAAGGAGGAAGTTATGGTTGATCGCCTGGCGTCGTTGGCCCGTAAGTTGACCGATGTTTTGAGAGAGATAGAAGATGAGAGCAAAAAGCCTCAACCCTTAACCTACAAAGGCCAAGTGCCTTGTTCGTGTGGTCGAACACATCCATGCTACGTGTCACCTGATGGAAGAAAGGTGACGGACACCGGCTGGTACTAGGGTCAAGGTGGGCAAAAAAACGGCTCAAGCAAACTTTTCTCCCCCTCTCCCCTCCTGCCTCGCCGGCAGGGAGGCGTCAGGGGAGAAGGCAGGGTGAGGGGGAAAACAGCTCAACCCTCGGTTGAGCTGTTTTTTCATTTCACTTTGTATTAGCGTGTTAACATGGTGAAATATGAGATAGTTCGGTTCCTTCACCCTTGACCGAAGCCGGTTCACTTGTGTTATACTGGCCTGCAATCTGCCGGTTGTTGTGACTGTATTAAGCCAGCAGATTAGCCCTTGATGCGTAGTCAAGGTATCTCAAACTGATGAAATGGAGGAAGCTATGGATAGTAGCGCAATTTGCGAACGGATTTTGCATCAGGAAGCTAGCGTGAAAACGCTCCTCGCCCAAGGGAATCGAGGGTTGGAGCGATACAGCCAGTTGCTCCAGGCCATCATCGCCAACGACGTGATTTCCATTACGCCCAAGGCTGTGGCCGTGGCAGAGGGTATCTTTTACGTTACTGGCAATTTCCAGTCGGTGGCCGAGGCCCTCGATGCCGGTCGTTACGATGTTAGATGGGGTCTGGCCCAAAGACCGGCTGACATCCCGCTCATCGTCCAGCCCGTGGACTGCAGGGTTCGGGCGGTGCCTTTGGGGCAAGCCGTCAAGACCGGCGAGCTGTTTGAGCTTTGTCCCCGGCTGGTCGACCCGATGACGTTGCTTACTTTCGGGGTGAAGTTCCCGGGGGAGCAGTGCAAAGCGTTGCACTTTACAGTCTGGCTTGATGCGAAAGGTCGGTTCTGGTACGCCATTCTTGCCATTGACGGCTCCCGGCGCGCCGCGAGCGTCAACTGGCAGGACTCCTGTGAGGAGTGGAAGGGGGATGACTGTCTCCTCGTCCGCGCGTAAATCCCGCCGAAAGCGGGACAACTAGACACCTGGGACCTTGGATTCTTGGACCTTCGGGTCTCTCAGAATCCTGGGTCCCTTTTAATTTATATCAGCTTCAGCACGTACCACCAGTTCTGGATGTACTCGGCCCGGCGGTTTTTCCGCCATAGGACTTCGACGGTGAGCTCAGTCGAACCGCGGACCAGCCTCTGGCTGGGGTATCATCGTATTAAAGTAATTTGAGTACTTTCCACCACGCATCAATATATTCTTGGCGCCTATTTTGATACTTTAGGTAGTAGGCGTGCTCCCAGACGTCTAGGCCGAGGACGGGCGTGTGGCCGTTCAAGTGCGGCGGATGCATTAGAGGAGAATCTTGATTGGGTAGTGAATATATTTTTAATTTACCCGACTCATCCCGTACCAACCATGCCCAGCCAGAGCCAAAGTGCTTGGCTGCTATGTCAGAGAAATTTTTTTTGAATTCTTCTACGGAGCCGAATTCTTTTTTGATTTCCTCGAGTAGGACCTGATTAACTTCTTTTTTTGGGCCCATAATTTGCCAAAAGAGCGAATGATTGACGTGTCCGCCGCCATTGTTTTTCAGTGTCTTTCTGTCCTCCTCGTTCATTGGCAGATCGTGCAGGTTGCCGATCAAATCTTCCAAGCTCTTTTTGGCTAAGTCCGGATATTTTTCCAAAACTGCATTTAATTTGTCAATGTAAGCTTGGTGATGCTTGGTGTAGTGGATCTCCATAGTTTGCGCGTCAATGTACGGCTCGAGCGCATCGTAGGCGTAGGGAAGTTTGGGAAGGGTGTGGGGCATATTAGTTTGATTTAAGACTAAAGACTAGATTAACGATTTCGACCTCTCTTCTCCCCTCTCTCCATCTCCTGGAGAGAGTGCCCCTCCCCAAGTGATGGGGAGGGATTAAGGGAGAGGTTGCTACTTTAATGCTTGTTTCACCGTATCAAGCGCGAGGGTGGCGCAGCTCTCCCTGGCCGGGCTGATTTTGGCGTGTAAGAGTTTTTCGATATCCCGAAGTTTGAGTTTCATGACGCTTTTGATCGGGCGGTTTTGAAGTTTTTCGGAAAGAAGCGAAGCGGCCGCCACGGTGATGGCGCAGCCGCGCGCTGCGTACTTCATTTCCTTGATGTGTCCGTGCTTAAGTTTCAGAAACACTTCAATCTCGTCGCCACAGAGAGGATTGAGTTTGCGCGCTTGAGCGTCTGGTTTTTTGATTGTACCAGTATTGCGCGGATGGCGGTAGTGGTCGAGCAGAATTGGCGAGTAAGTTTTTTCCATAAGTGCTACCTCACCTTTCCTTCCTCTCCAGGATAGTTTTTACCTTCCTTCCCTCCCCAGGCGTGGGGAGGGTGGCCGGAGGCCGGGAGAGGTCGAAACTTATCACCAGCAACCTCTCTCCGGCTCTCCCCATCACTTGGGGAGAGAGCTACAATGAAGAATATTAAGGGAGAGGGTTAGGGTGAGGTTAGGGACGAAAGATTTTAATGGCGTGTTTTATGCTAGCAATTAATGCCGCAATGTCTTTTTCTGTATTGTAAATCCCAAAGCTTGCGCGGGCCGTGCCCTCGAGGCCGAGTTTGCGGTGCAGTGGCATGGCGCA
Source organism: uncultured Candidatus Saccharibacteria bacterium (assembly GCA_964360335.1). Taxonomy (GTDB): domain Bacteria; phylum Patescibacteriota; class Doudnabacteria; order UBA920; family 2-01-FULL-46-14; genus CAYHVH01. The sequence continues at coordinate 9,531 of CAYHVH010000018.1, read as the reverse complement.
GTGATGCCCCGTGCGAATCGCCACCCCTTCGCGATCGAGAAGCGAGGCCAGGTCATGCGGCGGCAAGCCTGCGATGGTGAAACTGAAGACCGGGGCACGGTTCTCGGAAGTTTTTGGTCCCCAAATTTCGACTTCGCGGATTTTCTGCAGATTTTTGAGAACCTGCTTGGTGATTCGGGCTTCGTGTTTCGAAATTTGCTCGAAGCCAACTTTGTGTAAAAAATCAACTGCTGCCCCGAGGCCCACAACTTCAGCGATGTTCGGCGTGCCGGCTTCGAATTTCCAAGGGAGTTCGTTCCAGGCGGCCTTCTGCCAATCAACTTCGCTAATCATCGAGCCGCCGGTTTGATAGGGCGGCATCTTCTCGAGCAGCTGTTTGCGCGTATAGAGTACGCCTACACCCGTAGGCCCGTACATTTTGTGCCCGGAGAGGGCGTAGAAATCGCAGCCAAGCCTTTGGACGTCAATGCGCAGGTGGCCCGCGGCTTGCGCGCCGTCCACCAGAACTTTCGCGCCGACGCGTCTTGCGGCCGCGGCGATTTTTTTTATCGGATTAATCGTTCCTAAAACATTGGAGACGTGTGTTAAGGCGACGATTTTGGTCTTTCGGTTAATCAGTTTATTCAAATTTGAGAGGTTTAATCGTCCCCAGTGGTTCGACCTCTCTCCCCGCCCGACTGGCCTTCGGCCACTCGAAGGCGGGCGGGCTCCTCTCCCCATCTCCTGGGGAGAGAGTTTCCCCCCCCTCCCCAAGTGATGGGGAGGGAAAGAGGGAGAGGTTGTAGATGTATTCATCGGAATAAACTTCAACCGCGCGCCCTTTTTCTTCGCCAGCTCCTGCCAGGGGACGAGATTGGAGTGATGTTCCATTTCCGTAAGCAGAATCTCGTCGCCGCGATGAATATTTTCATGCCCCCAAGTCCAGACGACCAAGTTGATGGCTTCGGTTGCCCCGCTCGTGAAAATGATTTCTTCTCGGTATCGGGCGTTGAGAAACTTTTGTACCTTGTCGCGGACCCCTTCGTAAAGGTTGGTGGCTTCTTGGGCGAGCGTATGAATGCCGCGGTGCACGTTGGCATTGTGCCGGCGGTAAAAATCATCCATCGCGCGAATCACGGACTCGGGTTTTTGCGTCGTCGCGGCGTTGTCGAGGTAGATGAGCCGCTTGCCGTGTATCTTGCGTTTGAGGATGGGAAATTGTCTTTCGAACATGTATTATTGTTTCTGTCATTGCGAGGAGCTTGCGACGAAGCAATCTTTGGGAGATTGCCGCGCTCCCTGCGGTCGCTCGCAATGACGATTATTTATATTTTACCAGTAGCCCAGGCTATTGACGAGAGTGGGGAAAAGTGCTAGGATCAGCTGTCAGCTGAACTCCCGGAAGGAGCCACAGTTGACCGGAAATGAAGTGGCTTGCCTAGGCCGGAAGCCTTTACAAGCTGGTGCCGGAAGCGCCCATTTTCGTCAAGCAGTGAAGGAGGAAGCCATGTTTTTTAACTCACTTCGAATGTGGAGAAAAGAGCAGTTTGTCCCATACAGTGACCCGATGCGAAGGTACTGGACACGAACACGGGGGGATCATCTTGATCCCTTGGTTGTTGATGTAGTAGCGCTGGGCCTGCTGTTACTGGGAGTCGTGCTACTCTGCATCTTTTTTGTGCGCCAGGCGTTTTTCACGGCACCGGAGTCTGATACCCTGATAATGCTTGGAGGCCTCGCGATATTTTGCGGGGCCACGATGGCACCAGGGCTCGGGCCGAAACGTCAACTAGACTTTCCCGACGCACTCCAGAGCTGTGCAAATCTCTTAACGATTTCCGCGTTTCGCACCCAAACTTCTCCGAGCGCGCTGACCGTCGCAGACCTCGCACAGCTAGACATTGAAGGGCGCAAGCGACTGGCAACCGTTTGCGTGACTGAACTAGTCCGAGCAGTGCTTATAGCGCAAGAGGAAGACAGGAAAAATCGTAGTCTCGACAGCACCGCCACCCAGAGCGAGCGGCGATCCCTCCGTTCCGGGTACGATGTTTTCCTCAGTCTCGGGCTCATCGAAGATACGGGTTACGATCCCTACTTCCGTAAACTCACAACATGAAGTGACCACGGACCTGCCCCGGTGCGCTCACAAAAGCGTGCCGGGGCGTCTTTTTTTGTCATTTTGACAGCCCAGAAAAAATCAGCTATAATCGCTCTAGTTGCTCATTAATTAACCATTACACGCAGTTCTGTCTGATCAAGGGATTTTTGGTTCTTGCGGCTTAAGGTAATCACCAGGCCCGGGAATAAATTGTTGTGAAAAGTTTGTTTCTGGTTCTAGCGCAATTTCATAGCTTTGCTCCCAGTCGCGCACAAACGGCGTAATTTGTCGTAGCCAAAAAACTCCCCTCCCTTAATTGGACAGACAGTTCAAAGAATATGAACAGTCTGTTTTTAGTTATTGCGTTAGCAGTCGGTCTAGCCCTCGGTTACGTCCTGCGGCAGTTTTTGGGTAAAGGAAAAGTCGGCTCGGCGGAAGCCCGGGCGAGCCGCATCCTCGAGGAAGCAAAACAAAAAGAAAAAGAAGTCGTTCTTGCCGCCAAGGACCAGGCCATCAAGATAACCGAAGAGGCGAAGAAGCAGGAGACCGAGATCCGCCAGCAGATTTTGCGCATCCAAGAGCGCCTGGAGAAAAAGGAGACTGACCTCGACGAGCGCGCCAAAGAGCTCGAGCGCGGCAAAAAAGATCTCGAAGCCAAAAACGAAGATTTGAAGAAATTGAAGGACGAGCTCATGGCCGGCAAAGACAAACAGCTCGAGGCCCTCGAAAAGATCGCCAAACTCTCTCGGGAGGAGGCGAAAACCCTCCTCATGGATCATACGGAGAAGTTTGTGAAAGACGATATGCTGGGGCTTGTGCGGAAACTCGTGGCCCAAGCCCGGGAAGACGCCGAGCGGGAAGCGCGGGAGATCGTCACCCACGCCATCGAACGGGTGAGCGCCGAGGTCTCCTCGGAAACGACCACCTCGACCGTAGCGTTGCCGAACGAGGAAATGAAAGGGCGGATTATCGGGAAAGAGGGCCGGAATATCAAGACCTTTGAGCAGATGCTGGGGGTGGAGGTGATTGTGGACGAAACCCCGGACGCGGTGATTATCTCGGGCTTTAATTCCGTGCGGCGGTACGTGGCGAAAGTCACCTTGGAGAAACTTATTAAGGACGGCCGGATTCACCCGGCGAAAGTCGAGGAGGCCTACGAAAAAGCGAAGAAAGAAGTCGGCCAAATGATCAAAGAAGCCGGCGAAGAAGCCGTTTACGAACTTGGGATTACCGCTTTTCCGCCGAAACTCGTGCAGTTAATCGGGCGGTTGAAGTTCCGGTCTTCCTATGGCCAGAATGTTTTGAAGCACTCGCTCGAGATGGCCAAAATGGGAACCCTGATTGCCGAGGAGTTGGGGGCTGATGTCCAGGTTGTGAAGCAAGGGGCGCTCTTGCATGACATCGGTAAGGCCTTGGATCAGGACATGGAAGGCACTCACGTGGAACTCGGAGTGCAGATTGCCAAGAAATTTGACCTCCCGGATAAAGTCATCAACGCCATCCAGGCCCATCACGGCGACGTTGAGCATTTGAGCATCGAAGCCGCGATTGTGGATGCTTGCGATAATATTTCCGGCGCCCGGCCCGGCGCGCGCAAGGACAGTTACGAGCAGTACATCAAGCGCCTGGAGGAACTCGAGAAAATTGCCAATTCTTTTGAGGGTGTCGAGAAAAGTTATGCCATCCAGGCCGGCCGTGAGATTCGGGTGTTTGTGGAACCGGCCAAAATGGACGATTGGGCGGCGATGAAACTCGCCCGGGAGGTGGCGAACCGCATCCAACAGGAACTCAAGTATCCGGGCGAGATTAAAGTCCAGGTGATTCGGGAATTGCGGGTGGTGGAGTATGCGAGGTAACCTGAAACGTGAAACTTGTAACTTTGAAATCAAATTGTTATATGTTTCATGTTACATGATATGAAGATACTTTTTTTCGGCGACATCGTTGGCAAGACCGGCCGGAAGGCGGTCGCGAAAATTTTGCCGGAGCTTAAAAGGCAGTACCAGCCGGATATGGTGATGGCCAATGCGGAAAATTTGGCTCATGGCAAAGGCGTGACCCTGGCAACTTTCGAAGAGACGCAGGAAGCCGGGGTGGATTTTTTCACCCTAGGCAACCACGGCTTTTCCAAGCCCGAGGTGAAAGCGGTTTTTGAACGCTGGCCAAAGAAATTAATCCGGCCGGCAAATGTTCCGGACACTCTGCCGGGGACGGGCTACCAGGTTTTGACGGTCAAAGGGCAGGAGGTTTTGGTAATTAACCTCTTGGGCCAGGTGTTTATGGAGAAACAGTTTGACTACGGAGAGATTGGCAATCCCTTTTTGGCGCTCAATCAGATTTTGGCCGGGGAAGCCGGGAAAGTGAAAGTCAAAATTTTGGACTTTCACGCCGAGGCGACTTCGGAAAAACGGGGCATGGGTTTTTGGGCCGACGGCCGGGTGTCCGCAGTTCTGGGAACTCATACTCACATCCCCACCGCCGATGCGCAGATTTTACCCCAGGGGACAGGTTACCTCACGGATCTCGGGATGGTGGGAGCTCGTGATTCGATTATCGGAGTTACCACCGACAGCGCCTTGAAACGGTTTCTGGGCGGAGAAGACAGTCCCGACCGGGCGCCTTTGGAAGTGGCGGAATCTAACCAAGCGGAAGTGAGTTTTGGTTTCCTGGAAATTGACGAAGCGTCGGGTAACTGCCAAAATATCAATATCTACCGACGCGCCGTAGAAGTTATTTGAAACCATGTCCGATCCCTTTCAGGCGAATACCAAAACCAAAGAGTTTTTGCGGCCGGAAAGCTTGCTTGCCGCCATTCCCCTGACCCCGGGAATGACGATTGCGGATTTTGGTTGCGGCAACGGCTTTTATGCCGTGGCCGCCGGGACGCTGGTGGGGAAAAAAGGTCAAGTGTTTGCCCTGGATATTCTGGAAGAAGCCCTTTCCCAGACCGCGACTTTGGCCAAACTCCAGCGTTTGCACAACGTTTCTACCAAACAGTGCGATTTGGAAAAATTAGGCGGCAGCACTTTACTGGATACCACCAGCGATTTAGTGATAATTTCCGGCCTGCTGCATCAGGTCAAGAGTAAGCTTGACATCTTGCGCGAGGCGTACCGCGTTTTGAAAACGGCGGGCCGGGTTTTGGTCGTCGAGTGGTATCCCGATGTCCAATTCGGGCCCCCGCCGCGGGACCGAATCGGCAAGGACGAGGTCCAGCAACTTTTGGCACAGCTTGGCTTTCGGCCAGTGAGGGAGCTCCCGGCCGGCGCATTTCATTACGCCCTGCTTTATAGTAAATAACTACGAAAGTACGAATTTTTTACGAAAATACGAAATTTGGTACTTTCGTACAGTTTCGTAATTTCATAGCCCTATGCTTGATTTCACCAAACTCTGGGACAAAACTTATCTTTTGGGTCCCAACCCGATTGAGCTTTCGCGTTCGGATTGGCTCTTTTTTTGGGCCTCGGCAGTCTTTGTAATAGCAGGGATAGCAGCTAAGCTTTTAGCCAGTAGGCAGGAGCACGGCAGCCCGCGGCGGTTTTTGTTTAACCGTCTATTTCACGCCTGCCTGACCGCGGGCCTCTTGATTTTACTGTGGACAGGGACCCGCTTTGAAAATGTCCCCTGGCTTTCCACCCACGTCACGGTGCTGGTCTTGTTTCTCGGTTGGGCCTTGTGGTTAGGTTTTATCGTTTGGTATCTTTTGCGGAAGTTTGGGAGAGAGCAGAAGCTTTGGCAAGAGCAAGCGCTCAAGCGCAAATACCTAAATCAGAAGTAGGCTTTGTAATTCGAGAGAGGGACCATTAACTCTATCCAACAGGGTGAAATTTTTACGTCGGTGGCTGGTACGACCGCCGGCCTTGCAGGGACTGCCGGCGGGGCGGGCGGGCGAGGACTGGATTTGCTACTTATACGAGCGGCAAGGTTACACGTTGGTGGCGCGGAACTATGCTCTTTACGGCCAAAAGAAACTTGGGGAGATTGACCTAATTTTTCAGGATCAGAAGCGGTTGATTATGGTGGAGGTCAAAACCCGGGAGAGCGAAACTTTTATGGAGCTTTTGGAAACCGTGGATTGGCGGAAGCAGGCTTTCTTGCGCCGGATGGCAAAGTTTTTTCTGCAAGCTCACCCCGAATACGAAACTTTTGGGTTGCAAATTGATGTGGCGGGCGTGTTGCTGGACACTGTTGACAATTCCGTGAAATCTGTTAGGATAATAGAGAATGCGATTGAAGATCTTGAGTAACGGTGCGGTTGATTCCGCACTTTTTAAACTCTTAGTAACCTTCCTTGTATCTCTCTCCCCTGGCGAGGGGAGAGCGGCCTTGCCGAAGGCAAGGCGGAGAGAGGTTGCTAACAGTAATGGTTCGACCTCTCCCGGCCTCCGGCCACCCTCCCCAGGCCTGGGGAGGGAAACAGGTAAGTAGAAATTCCCCGCCTGCCGTTGAGCTATCTCTGCAATATTTGGAAATATGGGTACGAGAGAGTCATTAAACTATAATTAACCTCGGCGGGCAGGTAATTCATAAAACCGTGAATGAAGAATTCGCCACGGCGCTAAACGAAATCGCCGAGGAAAAAGGATTGGACAAAGCTGAGGTGCTCAAAATGATTGAGACGTCTTTGGCCGCGGCTTTTAGGAAGGACTACGGCGAGAAAGACCAAAATGTCGTAGTGGAACTTGATCCCGAAACTATGGGGATGAAGGTTTTTGATGTCAAAACCGTGATGGAAGTCGTGGAGGACCCGCAGAAAGAAATCGCGCTAGCGGATGCCAAAAAGTTCTCTGCCAAAGGCGGGTCCGCCTCTGGCGGAAAGAAGAGCTACAAACTGGGCGACGAGGTCCGGAAAGAAATCACCCCGAAGACCGGGACCAATTTCGGCCGGATCGCCGCCCAAACCGCAAAGCAGGTTATCATTCAGAAATTACGGGAAGCCGAGCGCAATGTCCTGTTTTCGGAATTCAAGGCCAAAGAACGCCAACTCCTGACTGGTATTATCCAACGGCTGGAGAAAGACACGGTATTGGTGGATTTAGGAAAAGCCACCGGTGTGCTGTTTCCTTCGGAGCAAATTCGGGGCGAGTATTACAAGATTGGGGCGCGGTTGAAGATTCTGATTTTACACGTGGAGTCTACGGCGAAAGGGCCGAGAATTACTCTCTCTCGGTCTCATCCGGATGTGGTGAGGCGGCTCTTTGAAATTGAAGTGCCGGAAGTCTTTAATGGCGTTATCGAAATCAAGGCCATCGCCCGGGAAGCAGGTTCGCGTTCCAAAATTGCAGTGATGAGTAACCAGGAAGGGGTAGATCCGATCGGGGCGTGTGTCGGACAGCGGGGTACCCGGGTGCAAACGGTGATGGGGGAACTCGACGGGGAAAAAATTGATATTATTGAATGGAGCGAGGATCCCATAAAATTTGTTGCCAACGCCCTGAACCCGGCCAAGATTCTCAACGTTTCCTTGAATGAAGAAACCAAAGAGGCCAAGGTTGGGGTAATGGAAGATCAGCTCTCTTTGGCAATCGGCAAGGCCGGCCAGAACGTTCGTTTGGCCGCGCGGCTGACTGGATGGAAGATCGACATCGTGGGAGAAAATCTCGGAGGCGGGCAAGTGGCCGCCCAAGAAGTACCGGCTGCGGAAGCCCCTGAACCGGAGCCAGTGGCAGAATCGGAGGCGGCTGCCGTTGAAACTCCCGAGACTCCAGAAATTCAGCCAGAAGCTGGAACCCCGGCGGCCGAAACTGCATCTCCGGCTCCCGAGTCACCCAAAGCGATTAATGAATAATTAAGCGTAAGGAAGGAGATAACCCATGCCACTCGTGCCGATGGTGATCGACAAATCGCAGTTTGGGGAACGGGCGTATGATATTTACTCGCGACTTTTAAAGGAGCGCATCATTTTTTTGGGCGAACCGATTGATGACCACGTGGCGAATCTGGTGATTGCGCAACTTTTGTTCTTGCAGGCCGATGATTCCAAAAAAGAGATTAAGATGTATATCAACTGCCCCGGTGGTTCGGTAACGGCGGCGTTGGCGATTTACGATACCATGCAGTACGTCAAAAACGTTTCCACGATCTGCATCGGGCAGGCCGCTTCGGCGGCGGCCGTGCTCTTGGCCGCGGGAGCGAAGGGTAAACGGTACTCGCTTCCAAACGCCCGGGTGCTGATTCACCAAGTGATGGGCGGAGCCGAAGGTCAGGCCAAGGATGTTGCGATTCAGACCAAAGAGATGCTGCGGATCAAAGAGCAGGTGGACAGGATCTTGGCCAAGCACACCGGCCAGCCCGTCGGGAAAATCGAAAAAGACACGGATCGCGACTTCTTTATGACCGCCGAGGACGCGAGAAAATACGGGATTCTTGATAAGATTATCGCTTGATGATAAACTTGGTTTATGGACAAAAAGGATTTAGAACAAATTGAGGGGCTATTCCAAAAAGGATTCGGCTCGATCTGGGAGGATAATCTCCAGCCTTCTTTAGAGGGGATAGATGAGCGGCTGACCATAGTAGAACGTAAATTGGATAAAGCTCTCTATCGGGAGTTCCAGCGGATTGACCAATTGGAAAGCGATATGAAAGCGGTCAAAGAGAAGTTAGGAATCAAATAGTACGCTACGATTTTTTTATGACCGCCGAGGACGCGAGAAAATACGGGATAATTGATAAGATTATTGCCTAATCCTTCAAAAGTCCTTTCTCGAAAGAAAGGGCTTTTGATTTGACAACGGCCCGGCAGGGGGTTATAATATAGGAGTCTTAATTCTTAAGCTTTTTCACATTCCTCCTTCGTCCGCCGGAAGAGCGGACCTCGGACGGATAGATAAAGGAGACAAAACGCGCAAGAATTTCTCTTAAATAACGTGTGTTAGGGGGATATGACACGCAAGGGAAGCGTGTTTTTTGTACGAGAATTAAGCCCTAATTTGCTTGCCAGCCCTACCGCTGCCTAATCCGAATCGCCTTTGTTACTTCCATAGTCTTCTCGAAATGCGAATGATCCGAATAGATTGGAGATTAGAGTTCAGAAATCCGATTTTCTGACTTCCGATGTCCGATTTATCGGACTTGTTCTTTGGCAACTGAATAGTGATAGGAAGCCAGTGCTTCGCACTGGAAACTCTAATTTCTAATATCTAAATCCTAAACCTTAGGATTTCGGATTTAGGATTTCGTGCTTCCAGCGGAACGCTGGCATTACGCGTCAATTCCAATTGATTTTGGAATGGTTTGGGTAGATAACCATCAAAAAATATCTACTAACCAGCTCAAATCTTTGAGCTTCTATTGAGAGTTTTCCGCCCAAGGCGGACCCCGCCATCGGCGGGGGATCCTGTCCGAGATTAACTTTTCTGACAGGCTAAACCGAGGGTTGAAGATTCTCTTCTATTGAGAGTTTGATCCTGGCTCAGGATGAACGCTGGCGGCGTGCCTTATACATGCAA
>CAYHVH010000017.1:0-16796 GCA_964360335.1 uncultured Candidatus Saccharibacteria bacterium | reverse complement strand
TCGGGATGGACAGCGTGATAAAAAAATATTTTGACACCTACCGCGGAAAGAAGGAGATGCCGCCTATCCTGAAGAACAAAATCCAGGGCCGGTTGGCCCTCGCGATGCCGAAAACCTTATATATGAGCGATGATTCGGGATACGTGCTTTTGGGTCGGCCAGACGAATATGTCGAACTGCCGGGCGAGGCGATAGCTCCTCTCGATCACAAGACCCGGGCTTCGGCGCCCAAAGAACTTTTGCCGGTTTATCAAAACCAGCTCAATATTTATGATTTTTTACTGGCCAAAAATGATTACAAAACCGGAGGCAAGGCTTATTTGGTCTATTACCACCCTGCAGTAGGGGAGTTGCACCAAGGGTTTCCTTTTGAGACGACCATCAAAGAAATTAAAACCCAGCCAGAAGCGGCCGAGGAACTTTTTCACAAAGCGATTGAGCTACTCGAGGAAGAAGAACCGCCACCAAGTCATGAAGACTGCGCATTTTGCCGGTGGGCCACAAACCTTAAAACGCTAGTCTGAACAAGTCTACCACGATCGTTACCTACTTGTCACGGGTGCAAAGAAAGTTAAAAAAAAGTTAAAAAAAAGAGGCGGCCGCGCGAGGCGACCGCCCCGAACGCCGGAAACACCTGCGATGCGATGACCAGGCTGTTTTTTCGAGACTTGACCTTCGCGTTTGGTTAAGCTAAAGTTAGTCCCGCTTGCCGAAAAATACAGAGGGGGCATCATGAGCTATTGGAAAGGCGGATATCTTCACAGGCGGCTTTTAGTGAGAGCCGATCTCCTCACTCTAACTCGTCCGGGAGGGGGTTTCTTGCCTCGGCTTGTAGTCAGCACTGTTGAGTTCGAAGCCGTGGGCAACTACGACCCCCGATTTTTGGGATTTTCCATGTCCACCTACAACGCAAGTCTTCGCCGGCGGTCCTTTACAAGCCGAGTTTTGGTCGCCTTTTGTCTGGTACCCGAGTTTGCTCGTTGCCTGAAGCACTATAGGCCGGAGCAGGCGGAGAGCGAGGAACTCGGTGTGCTTCTGGAGCAACCCGGTTTTAGTCGCAGAGTCGTGATCTACCAGAGGAACGGGGATTTGAGTCTCGTCGGGCAGACAAGGCGCGGAATGGTTTGGGAAAACCGAGAGGCAGTCGTCATCACGAAAGAGCAGTATCCGACTTTCAAAAGCCTTCTCGACGATTTCTGCCGAGGTCATCTGCGGGAAATTTGTCTTTCGCGCAATTGGCGAAAGTCTAAAGCGCAGAAATGGGCCGCAACGCCGCCGCGATAAGGGCCCGAGGTATTGCTTCTTCGTCAGTTTACGAGCTTGTTGGTTTCGGTCCAAACCCATTCCAGCAAGCTCTTTTTTAGTAAAAAAAACAATCCGATCGTGTGACCGGATTGTTTTTTTGCGCCCGAAGCAAGTCTATAAGCCGAATTCTGTATTTGTGTAGTCATCTATCTGGTCCCGACGTTACCGTCGGGATCAAGCGCCCTACCAAATTTGGGCTTGCACTCAGGTAAGAGTTTGGCCGTTTCACTCCCGACGTTACCGCCGGGACTCGCCCCGTCATTCGACGGGGCGTCCCGATCCTTTCGGACCGCGGACGTCTCTGTTCGCATCTCGTGGGTCACCCCAGACGGGCGTTACCCGCTACCTTTGCTGATGAACTCTTAAGGTGCCCATCAGCCGAGTGTTCGGACTTTCCTCTCCGACCTGTGGTCGGAGCGACTACCCGACTTGCTTCAGGCAAAAGAAGTATAACAAAAGTTGAATTTTTTGTCAACGCTTTTTGTGGTATAATGATGGCTGAATATGAAACGGTCAGAGTTAATTTTCAATGTCATCTCCGTGCCGGTTGATTTTTTGATGATTTTGCTGGCGGCGTCGCTTGCTTATTTTTTGCGATATGAAGTGGAAACCCTGCCGGTACTTTTTGAGCTTTCTTACCAGCAATATATCAAGCTTATCATCGTCGCCGTTCCCTTTTTGCTGTTGCTGTTTTCCTTGAGCGGCCTGTATATGCTCAAAAGCACCCGGAGTTTCTGGAGGGAATTGGGCAAGGTTATCGTCGCGGTTTCGGCAGGACTGATGATTGTGGTGGTCCTGTTCTTTTTCAACAGGAATTTATTCCCTTCGCGCCTGATTATCTTGATGGGATGGGTGTTCGCCATTTTGTTTGTGGGTCTGGGACGGGGAATTTTGCTCCTCATTGAACGCCAGCTTTTGGCACGCGGCGTTGGCCGCCACCGCCTGATCGTTATCCGCGGAGACAAGCTCCAGGCGATCGTTTCCGAGATTGAAGCGGACACCAAGCTCGGCTACGAAATCGTCGCGAAGTTCCGTTATTCCCCAGAGGTTCTTTTGGAGATCGAGGCTCTGCACAGGAAGGAGCGAATTGACGAATTATTGCAAACTGACTTGCAACTCCCGAACGAGCAAGTCCTCCGGCTCGTGGATTTGTGCGAGGATTTAGGAATTAAGTTCAATTATCTGCCGAGCATTTTGGAAACCCACCGCGCCAATGTGGAAACAGACGTGATCGGGAGTATGCCGGTAATTAGGATCAAAACTACGCCTTTGGACGGTTGGGGTAAAGTCGTGAAACGGACGACTGACATCCTGGTGGCGGCTCTGGGCCTCCTGTTGTTTTCGCCGGTTTTTCTGTTCGTTTCGCTGGCGATCAAGGTCGATTCCCGGGGACCGGTTTTTTTCCGCCAGCGCCGCGGGTCGTCTTTTAGAAGTTTTGAGGTCTATAAATTCCGGACGATGCGCTTTGAGCTCTCGGAAGGGACCGCTCGAGGCGACCTCATCCGGGAGGAATTGGAGCGAAGAAACGTCCGTCGCGGGCCCTATGTGAAAATCAGAAATGATCCCCGAGTGACGAGAGTAGGGAGGTTTCTGCGACAGACAAAATTGGATGAGTTGCCGCAACTCTGGCACATTTTAGAGGGCGAAATGAGCTTGGTGGGGCCGCGGATTCACATGCTCAAAGAGGTTAAGAGGTTTGAAAATCAGCACAAAAAAATTTTTACCATCAAGCCCGGCGCCACGGGCCTGGCCCAAATCAATCAGATTTACAATCCCGAGCTGTCCTTTGAGGAAGAAATCGAGCTGGATTCGTTTTATATCGAAAACTGGTCGCTGTGGCTGGACTTGTCCATAATTTTCAAAACCCTCGTCTTGCTTTTGACCAGGCCCCCCGAGGGGGATTATTAAGGCGCTAAACTTTCGCGATGAGAATAGCGTTGGTTCATGAGTTTCTTACCCAGCTGGGCGGCGCGGAGCGAGTGCTCTCGGCCATCCACGAAATTTTCCCGGAAGCCCCGGTTTACACTCTGGTTTATGACCAAGAGAGGACGCATGGGGTTTTTGCTGGCTGGGATATCCGCACCAGTTTTTTACAGTCTTTGCCCGGCAGTCCCAAGCGCTACAAATGGTACCTACCCCTGATGCCAGGAGCCACCGAAGCTTGGGATTTTTCCCAATACGATCTGGTGTTATCTGATTCCTCGGCCTTTGCCAAGGGGGTCATCACCAGACCGCCTACGGTGCAGATTTGCTATTGCCATACACCAACCCGTTACATTTGGCAGGAGATGGAGGATTATGTCTCTGGTATTGCATATCCGGGGATAATCAAGGCCGCCACCAAGTTATATCTAAAAAATATTTTGAAACCTTGGGATTACAAGGCAGCGCAGCGTCCGGATTTTTTTATCGCCAATTCGCAGACGGTTAGAGCAAGAATTAAAAAGTACTACAATCGCGCAGCCGAAGTCATCTATCCTCCGGTGGATACGAATTTTTTCCGGCCCGGGCTCAAGAAAGGGGATTATTTTTTCACCGCCTCCCGACTGGAGCCGTATAAAAACATTGAACTGGTGATTGAGGCATTCAATAGACTCAAACTTCCTTTGAAAGTGGCCGGAACCGGCACCCAGCTCCTAAATCTAGAGTCCAAAATCCTAAATCCCAAAATCGAATTTCTCGGCCGGGTTACAGATGAAAATTTACGCGAACTATACCAAAACGCCAAGGCCTTTGTCTTTCCCGCCTATGAGGACGCGGGGATTATGATTTTGGAAAGTTTGGCTTGCGGCACGCCGGTGATTGGCTTGGCCGCGGGAGGGACGGCGGAGTTTGTTGCTGAAGGCCGAAATGGAGTGTTGTTTGCACAGCAGAATACCGATGCGATAATTGCCGCCGTGCAAAGATTTTCCGAACTGCATTTTGACGCCGGCGTTGTTAGAGCAACGGCTTTGCCTTTTGCCAAAGAAATTTTTCAAAGGCGGATTTTGGAATTCATCCAAACCCATGCACATCGGCAGAATCGGCATTGACCCCGCCATGCGACGGGGCGAGAGTCGGAAAGAGGCAAACTACTTTGAGGATTAGCTTTAATTTTAGAACATTATGCGCATCGGCATTGACATCCGGGCTTTGATGGAGGGAAAAACCACCGGCGTGCAAATTTATGTGACTCATCTCCTGCATGCCTTGTTCCAACTCGACCAGGTAAACCAGTATTTCTTGTTTGCCAACTCTTTTGCCGACATAAAAGAGCGGGTGCAGGTTTTTGACTATCCGAACGCCAAGTATAAAATTTTCCGATATCCGAATAAACTTTTCATACTCGGCCAGAAATTTCTAGCTTCCCCCAAGCTCGATCGGATGCTCGGCGGAATAGATTTATTTTTTTCGCCGCACTGGCGGACAGCGGCGTTGCCTGCAAATTTGCCTCTAGTGATAACTTTTCACGATTTGTCATTTGAAATCATGCCCGAATTTTTTACCCTCCGGCAGAGATTATGGCACCAGTTTATGAACTACCGTGAAGCAGCGCACCGGGCCAGCCTCTTGGTCGCGGTTTCGCATAGCACCCAACAAGACCTGGTTCGTTTCTATGGCATCCCGGAGAAAAAAATCCGGGTAATTTACCCGGGGGTGGCGCTGTCTTCTTTGCCCGAGGCCGTCCCCCTCTCTGATTTGCCAGAGAGGTATTTTTTGGCATTTGGGACTTTCGAGCCAAGGAAAAATCTGGAAGCCGTATTAGCAGCTTATCGGGAATATTTTAAAAAGAGCAAGGTCAAATTACCACTGGTGTTGGCTGGCAGTTCCGGCTGGAAAACTAAATTGGCCATTCCGGCTCCAATCGGTAAATTTGTTAAAGTCCTCGAGAACGTTACGGAGGAAGAGAAGAGTTTTTTGTACCGGCGAGCTTTTGCCCTGCTTTTCCTGAGTTTTTACGAGGGGTTTGGTTTTCCCGTCCTGGAAGCGGCCAGTCAAGGGGTGCCGGTGATTGGGAGTTTTGCGACTAGCGTTGCCGAAGTCGGAAGCGACTTTGTGCTCTTGGTTAATCCTTTTCGCTCTTCGCAGATAGCGGAGGCGATGCTCTCGCTCGAGGAGGACGAACCTTACCGGCTCCGGTTGCGAGATCGCGCTTTGGCAGCGAGTTCCCGTTTTTCCTGGACGAAATCCGCCGAGGAGATGCTAAACTTATTTGAGGGCCTGATGAAATGAGGATCGGAATAGACCCCGCCATGCGACGGGGCGAGGGTCGGAAGGAAATGCTAAGCTCTAAGCGATAATTTCTTTAGGAAACATCATGAGAATTGGAATAGACATGCGGATGGCGGGGACAGGGGAGGGGATAGCGCGCTATGCCGAAGAGTTGACAACGCATTTGGCGGAAATTGACACCAAAAACGAGTACTACCTGCTGGTGGATAAGACCTCGGGTTTTGCGGCCAAACTCAAAATTCTCCTCCCGAGGCGGACCCGCCTTGGGCGGGAAAATGCAAAATTCAAAACCATCTTCGTCGGTTCGCCCTATTACTCTTGGGCCGAGCAGACAAAATTTATTTGGGAACTCGCGCGGCTCAAACTTGATTTGACGCATTTTCCAAGTTTTAACGTGCCGCTTTTTTATCCCGGGAAATTTGTAGTGACCATCCACGACGTCATTCATCATCATTTTCCTGGAAAAAAGAAGTCCCGTTTTTTTCACCGCCTGGCTTACCGGTTAGCGATTTACAGCGCCGCGAGGCGGGCGAGGCGGGTGATTGCGGTTTCCCAGGCAACCAAAAACGAAATTGCCAAAACCCTTGGGGTTAGTCCGGCGAAGATTCAGGTAATCTACGAAGGCATCAACAAGAAATTTTATGAGCCCGCCCCCGCGGAACGATTGGCGGCGGTCAAACAAAAATACGCTATCAGAAAGCCCTATTTGTTGTTTGTCGGGGTTTGGCGGCAATACAAGAATCTGCCCCGCTTAGCCCAAGCCTTTGATATACTAAAAGGGCGCTACCAACAGGATTTCCAATTAGTTTTGGCTGGGAAGATTGACCCGTTCTACCCGGAAATCAAAGAGGCCGTTCTTTCCAGGAGCTCCGCAAGCGATATTAAAGCCTTGGGGTTTGTGCCGGATGAGGACCTGGGAGCCTTGTATCAGGGAGCGACGGCTTTGGTTTTGCCGTCTTTGATGGAAGGTTTTGGGCTAATTGGCGCCGAAGCCCAGGCGGTGGGCGTTCCGGTGGTTGCCTCTGATATTCCCGTCCTGCGAGAGATACTGGGTGAAGGGGCGAGATATTTTAATCCGCTGCAGCCGGAGGAAATGGCAAAGCAAATTCACTCCGTCCTGACCGACCAGGGTGTCCGAGAGAGACTGATAAAAACCGGGCAGGCGAATGTGGCGAAGTATAATTGGCAAACCACCGCCCAAGAAACCTTAAAGATCTACCAAGAGTTTTCATGAAAGTTTTTTTGGTAGGCGGGGGAACGGGGGGGCCGACCGTGCCGCTTTTGGCGGTCGCCCAGGCCCTCGTAAATATTCAGAAACGGGTGGAGTTTTTTTTCGTGGGGACTCGCAAACGGCAGGAGCAGAAGTTTTTGGGGTCAGTACCCATCCCCATGACTTATCTCCGCATTCCGGCGGGCAAATGGCGCCGTCCTTTTTCTTTGGCGAACTTGAGCGACCTTTTCAAAATTTTATTTGGATTTTTCAAGGCCCTCCTGTTGCTGCGAAAATATCGCCCAGACGTGATTTTTGGCGCGGGGAGCTTTGTGCAGGTGCCGGTGGCGTGGGCAGGGTATCTCTTGCGGATTCCGGTCGTCATCCACCAGCAGGATTTTTCACCCCTGCTGTCCACGAAGCTGGTAGCGCCGTTCGCGGGGGCCATCACCTTAGGCTTCAGCTACACCGAAAAAAACATTCCTCAAGCCTGGGGATTATTTCTTAAATTTCCCAAGTCCAAGACCGTGGTGACCGGCAATCCGGTGCGCCAGGAGATCCTTCAGGGTTCAGCCGAGGAGGGTCGGAAACTTTTTGGTTTAAGCGGTGATTATCCCACCCTGCTGGTGGTAGGGGGCGGAACCGGGGCAAAAAAATTGAACGAAATCGTCGGCCAGAGCCTCCCCGAGCTTGTGAAATACGTTCAGGTTATCCATTTGACCGGAGGACGGACAGCCAGGGGCGAACAAACCTTTAACCATGCGCACTACCATCCCTACGAGTTTCTCGGCATGGAAATGAAACACGCGCTGGCGGTTGCGGATTTGGTCATCAGCCGGGGCGGGATGTCAACTATCACCGAACTCGCGGCGCTCGGCAAGGCCGCCATTTTGGTGCCGCTGCCCAGCAGTGGGCAGGAGGAAAATGTCAAGTTTCTGGCGAGTTTGGGCTTAGTTGTCCCGGTCGCTCAAGAAGTGTTGACGCCGGAGTTAGTGGTGAAGCTGGTGCGAAAGATCCTCTGGGCTCCGGAAATTTACCAGAAGCTCCGATCGAGAATCAAGCGCTTGATGCCGCCGGACGCTTCTGAACAGATTGCCAGGGTGATTCTGAAAATATATAATAAAGCCCAAGCTCAGCATGGCAAATAATCGGCCAAAAATCGGTTTGGCGCTCTCCGGCGGGACGGGCCGGGCAATAACCCATATCGGCGTTTTGGAAGTTTTGCGGGAACAAGGAATCCCGGTGGATTACATTACCGCTTGCTCTTCGGGAACGCTTATTGCGGCGAGTTACGCTTGCGGCACCATGGAAGTTCTGAAGCGCGACTGGTTGCGGTTAAATAAAGGATTCCTGTTTGGGCTGTTTGGCTTGGACACTTCCTCGGGCCGAGGACTGTTGCGCACGGAAAAACTCGAGGCCTGGGTAGAGCAATACATCAACGGAAAAAAGTTTGAAGAAGTCAAGCCGCGTTTGGGTTTTGTTTGTACTGATATCTTGACCGGCGAACCTGTGGTTTTGTCTTTGGGCGACATTGTCAAGGCAGCGCGGGCTAGTAGCGTCGTCCCTGGCCTTTTTGAACCTGTGGAGTGGGGCAATCGGCTCTTGATCGACGGGGGGCTTTTGAGTCTCGTGCCTACGACAGAAGCAAAACAGCTGGGAGCAGATATCGTGATTGGCGTCGATATCGCCGCTACGCGCTATATGTTTAAAAAAAGCGTCTACCGCTTCCGCCAAGGATATAATCTTTTGCGGCGAAGCCTGCCAATCCAACTCTACGAGAAGCTCCACAATTTTATTGACCGATTATTCACCAAGTCTGTAGATTTTATCTTTTACAACCAATCCGACGCCCTGGAAGAGAGCAATCTCCGGTCGCCTGGGATGTTTGGTATCTTAGGAAGTGCCATTGATCTCTCCTTAGCCCAAAGCCAGAGCCGCCAAAACCATACCCTCGATTGCGATTATCTGATTAGCCCCAAGGTTAAACACCTGGGCAAAATGGACTTTGAGAATGCCGCCAAGATGCTAGAGGAAGGGAGAAGGGCGACTTTGGCCGCTGTACCGGAAATCAGGCGCCTGATTGAGGGTTATGAATGGCGGCGGAAAGAGGGAAAGAAACTCAAACTCCGGCATGCTTGAAAAGGCTCAGCAGATTTTCATTGTAGGAATCGGGGGAATTGGCGTATCGGGTCTGGCGCGAATTTTACACGAGCGCGGCAAGACCGTAACCGGTTCGGACGTTTCCTCCTCCGAGTTGACTTCTGCTCTCGCTCTTGAGGGCATCAGAGTTTTTATCGGCCATCGCCGGGAAAACCTGGCTCAAGAAACCGAACTTTTGATTTATTCTAGTGCCGTGCCAGAGGACAATCCCGAGCGCCGGGAGGCCGAGGCCCGACATATTCTCCAAATGGTTTATCCTCAAGCCTTGGGCGAGCTGGCCCAGGGCCAAAAAGTGATCGCCATTGCCGGGACGAACGGCAAAACTACGGTTACCGCCATGGTTGCCAGGATTTTAGAGGCGGCGGGACTGGACCCGAGTGCCGTGGTGGGCAGCAAAGTTCTCGACTGGGACAGCAACGCTCGAAGCGGAGCAGGGGAGTATCTGGTTGTGGAGGCTGACGAGTACCGGCGCGCTTTTTTAAATTACCAGCCGGAGGTAGCCGTAATCACGAATATCCAGGAAGATCACCTCGACTATTATCGCGATCTTCGGGACATAAAAAAGGCTTTTACCGAGTTCGTGGGAAAACTCAAACCGGGCGGCACGCTGGTTTACAATGCCGAAGACGACCATACGCTGGAGGTAGCGGGTCAAAGTCAAGTCAAAACGGTGAGCTTTGCCGTACACAGGGCCGCAGAAGTCAATGAGAAAAATTTCAGACTACCCCCTTTGGTTGTGCCGGGCGGGTTCAACCGATCCAATGCTTTTGCGGCCGCGGCCGTGGCGCAGGTGGTTGGTGTCCCCAACAGCGTCATCGCAAGCGCCCTCGCGAAGTTCCGCGGCACGTGGCGACGGTTTGAAAAGCTCGGCCGGGTGGGGGAGACGGAGATAATTTCCGATTATGCCCATCATCCGGAAGGCGTTCGGGTGACTTTGGAAACAGCGGCCGGGCTTTACGGCGGAGAAAAGGTTTTGGCCGTTTTTCAGCCCCACCAGCACAACCGGACCAAAAAATTATTCCAAAAATTCGTGGAGGTTTTTGCAGATACCCCTGTCCAGAATTTCATAATTTCGGAGATCTTTGAAGTCGCGGGCAGAGAAGAAGCGCAGGATCAGGATATAAGTTCCAATGATTTGGTTCGGGAAATTTTGGCTCGCGGGAAAAAAGTTCAATATGCGCCGGATTTGGAGCATTGCGAAAAACTCGTGCGCCGCAACCTCCGGGGATTTCGGGCCGTAATTTTCCTGGGGGCGGGAGACATTTACAAAGTAGCCGAAAGGCTCGCTCATGGTTGAGATAACTTTTGAAGTTCACGCCACGACTACGGATAACGAAGACCAAATTGCCACTGGCCATTCCCCGGGGCAACTCTCTAAGCTCGGCTTTAAACAGGTCCAGGAACTCGGTCAAAGGTATGAAAGCACCAACTTTGCGGCTGTTTTCTGCTCTGATTTGCGTCGCGCTTCGCAGACCGCCGAGATCGCATTCAAAGGACAGAAAGTTCCTGTCATTAAAGACGCCCGGTTGCGGGAATGTGATTACGGTGATTTCACCGGCCGCTCTAGTGCCGAAGTGAAGGCCGTAAAAACCAAGTGCATTGATAACCCTTTTCCAAATGGCCAGAGTTACCGCCAAACCACGGAGCTGGTGCGGAATTTCCTGCGGGAGCTTCTCCAAAAGTACGACGGGCAGAAAGTGCTTGTTATCGGGCACGCCGCGACTCATTATGCTCTCGAGCACCTTTTGACTGGGGTTCCTCTGCGGGCGGCGATCGAAGCTCCTTGGCAATGGCAGCCGGGGTGGATTTATAAGTTGGAGAAAATCTAAATATCCAGAAGATCGGCATGATAATAAAAAAGAATTATTTGCTCAAAAATTTTACAACGATGCGGCTGGGGGGACCGGCCAGGCAATTTGCTGTTGTAAAAAGCGAGAAGGAGCTCCTCCTGGCTCTAAATTTTGCTCGGCAGTCCAAAATGCCTTGGTATGTGATAGGTGAGGGGTCAAATTTGATTGTCGCGGACCGGGGATATCCGGGGTTTGTGATTCGCAATCACATCGAAAAATTTGTGCGTCGCGGGCATAGCGTGACCGTGGGGGCCGGTAATAACCTTTTGGATTTTGTCAGGAAACTCAATAGCTTGGGCCTCCGCGGAATCGAACGCATGGCTGGGATTCCCGGTACCGTGGGCGGGGCGATTTACGGTTCGGCGGGGGCTTACGGGAACGAAATCAAGGATGTGCTCGTCAAAGTGCGGCTTTTCGATGGGAAGCAGTTTCGGAACTTTAACAAATCCCAGTGCCGGTTTGGTTACCGGGAAAGTATTTTTAAAAAACATAAAGATTGGGTCGTCACCGAAGCGACTTTGCGCCTTGGAACCGGGAGCAAGAAGGAGCTTCAGCGGATCTCGCGAGAGATTATCAAGCTTCGAACGAAAAAGTACCCGCCGGGGCTCCGCTGTCCGGGAAGTTTCTTCAAAAACATCAAACTTTCGGACATTAGGCCGGTTTCAAGACGGCGGGCATTCTTAAAAAAACTTAATCGCTCCAAAATCATCTACGGCAAAGTCCCTACGGGGTATCTTTTGGAGACCGCGGGAGCGCGGGGAATGAGAGCCGGGAGTATTTTGGTTGCGAAGCACCACGCGAATTTGATCTATAATCCGGGAAAAGGACGGGCGAGCGACGTCTGGAAACTCGCCCAAAAGCTGAAAAGGCTTGTAAAAAATAAATTTGGCATTACAATTCAAGAGGAAGTGCAGTATCTAGGAATTCACCCCGTTAGATAAGCGGTTGCTGACGGGGGAGTCAAATAGCAACAAAATGACCGGTTCAATTCTAGTTATTTTTAAGTGAGAAGATCTAACGGGGTGAAAATCCTCATCAAAGGCACCAATTTGGAGCTAACTCGGGCTTTGAGGAGTTATGTCGAGGAAAAAATCGGCAAACTGACACATTATTGGGACCAGATTTTGGAAGCCCGCGTGGAACTAGAACAGTCGCGTCATCACCAGAGCGGATTTTTTCGTTGCGAAGTAAATTTGGACGTTCCCCAGAAACATCTTATCCGAGCGGAAAGCACGGATCCTGATCTCTACGCGGCGATTGACAACGTTGTTCCGAAGCTCCGGGAGCAGATGGAAAAATTCAAAGGGCAGAGGCGGGAACGTGATCGGAAATTCCACCGCTACCTCAAAACCGTTTTTGCCTGGCGACCGTGGAGACGTCCCTGATGGCGACTCCGCTTAATTTTTTGGGCATTCCAGAAGTTGAGCCGCGACTGGCGGAGGTCGTGATTTTGCCGGTACCTTTCGAGGAGACAACTTCTTATGGCCAGGGGACCAGGCGCGGTCCGCAAGCCATTTTGGAGGCGTCGCGCCAGGTCGAGCTTTTTGAGCCAGATTATCCTGATGAATTGCAGAATTTGGTGAAGATTGCGACCGTGCCGGCGGTCGCGGAAAAGCGGCAAATCGCTAGCAGAGCAGGGGAGTATCGGGATAAATTTTTGATTTCCTTGGGTGGAGAACACGCCATTACGCCAGAGTTAGTGAAGCCGTTTCTCAAGAAATACCCCAGACTTTCGGTCCTGCAAGTCGACGCTCATACGGATATGCGAGACGAGTGGGAGGGAAGAAAGGATTCCCATGCTTGTACGATGCGGCGCCTCCAGGAAATGGGAGTTACAAAAATTGTCCAAGTCGGCATCCGCAACACCGCAAAGGAAGAACAGCGATATCTAAAAAAAGAAAATATTTTTTGGGGCAATAAATTCGACGTGGAAAAAGTTTTGCAGCGGCTAGGGGATGACGTTTACCTGACATTCGACGTGGACGGCCTGGATATCTCGATCATGCCCGCGACCGGGACTCCGGAGCCGGGGGGCTTGTCTTATGAGCAGGCCGAGGAGCTCCTGAAAGCTGTGGCGAGGCGGAAAAACCTCGTGGCGGCCGATTTCGTGGAGCTCGCGCCAATTAAAGATATTCCGGCTTATGATTTTTTGGTGGCAAAATTAGTTTTTAAACTGATCGGTTACAAGTTCATAAAATAATAAAGCTCCCCAGCCTGAAGGCTGGTGTATTCCTTGAGCCTCTGGCTCTGCGGAATACGTCGCCGCATCGGCATTCGCCGATTCATTGCGGCTCCCGGAGCTGTGTTATCCCCTCCGCTTCGCTCCGGGCTTGGCTTCATCTCCGCGCTTGAAAGCGCGGAGTATTCGCCTAAGGGATAATAAAAAGTCAAAATAAATCAAAAAGACCCCCGGGGTCTTTTTTTGTTGTTTGGTGGGAGTTGCAGAGAAAGGGGAGAAGTAAATCCACAGGCGATTTTGGTATCAAAGACGTCGCACAATATACCTTTTACGTCGCGTATGGTAGCCTTCTGGTTTCGCGGCTAAAAAATCAGCCCTGCCTGGGTTCTGTGGTGGAACACGTTAAAAGCCTTAAAACGTGTTTTTTCCGCCCAGGCAGGGCTGTGCTCCGCTACCCTATTGTTTCACCTCCTTGGTTTTGGCAACCGTGCGCTTGTGCGCGTCTTGTGCTGCCGTTATGGCTTGCCACGGTAGCTACACTGATTGTAACTTTTATTTCAAAAAGTTCAAGGGATTGTACGTGTAGCCGTAAGGAATCTGGTATGGTCCGAATTTGTCCTGAAAAGCGCCGCCGCGGATATTAAAGCCCTCCTCGTCAAAAATCGTGAAGTGGAGGTGGTAGCCGCGCTCCGGACCGTAAAGAAGCCGAGTGGTGTTGCCGGTATTGCCGTTGAAACCCAGTAAATCCCCTCCTCGGACCGCCTGGCCCTCGGCCACAACAAAGTTTTGGAGGTGGCCGTAAAGAGTGTAAATGTTAAACACTTTCCCATCGCGACTTATGGTGTGTTTGAGCACCACCCAGTTGCCGTAGGCCGCCTGACCCGTGCCGGTGGCGTAAACCAGTCCGTCGCCCGCGGCGTAGATTTTCGTGCCCGGCGGCGCCCCGATGTCAATCCCGTTATGAAAATTGTAGCCCAGGGCGGTGAAGCCGGTATTGCCATAGCCCTGGGTCAAGATCCCTGACATTGGCCAGCGCAAAATCCCCTCAATCGGCGGCAGGGTTTTGATCCCCAGTTGCTGGCGGATATTGATTTCCAGCTCCAGGATTTCCCGGCTGACTTCCTCCTGTTTTTTTGCCGCGTCGGTAAGCAGGGATTGATAAATTTTTTCCTGGCCGCGGGTGCGGGTCAGAAGGACCTGCTTGCCGCTACGCTGTTCGTCGAGGGAGGTTTTGACCTCACGGAGTTGCGCTCGCGACTCTTCTTGGGACTGGAGTTGCCCTAGGAGTTCGGCTTTTTTCTTTTCCAGTTCCTCTTTCAGCATCCTGATTTTTTCCAGCGCTTCCTGGTTTTTTTCCTGGAGGTTGGTCGTGTACTGAACCTGGTCGAGAAATTCCGAGAAAGTTTTGTTCGCCAGAGTAATCTCCAAAGGGGTCACGGCGTCGTATTCGTTTATGAGGCGCAAGGTTTCCGCCAGGAATTCCTTTTGCTTTTCGATCTGTTCCTCCTTGTCCTGGATGGTGATTTGGGTTTCCAAAATTTTTGCGGAAAGCTGGTTAATCTCCAGTTCCGCGGCGGCAATTTGCCCTTCGGTCTGGCGGATTTGCAAGTCAAAAAGGGCGAGTTCGTTCTTCAGCGATGCCGCTTGGTTTTGTCTTCGGGTAATCTCGCGCTGGAGGTTTTGAATTTCGCCCGTGAGCTGGTCGAGTTGCTGTTGCTTTTCGGAAATATCCCCGCGGAGTTCGTCAACTGCCGTTTGGGCGGAACTAAAACCAAACAGGAGCGACAAGATCATGGCCGCTCCTAGACCCCGAGCGATTAAGTTGTTATTGAATTTTTGTTTCCCAAAGAGCATTGGCCAAGTTATTATATCACATTTTTTTCAATTTCGCAATCGCTTGCTCGATCCTCCGCAGGATGGTCTCTCTGCCGTTCTCGAGGATTAAAAACGCTTCCATAATCTCGAATGGCCCGGGCGAGGCCTTAGATCCAGTCAAAGCAACACGCAGAGGCCAGAGCAGAATCCCCTTATCCCCCGTGCCAATTTTTTTGAAGAACATTTGTTCTAATGCCTGCTTCGTGCTTTGCTCTTTGATATTTGAAATCATTTTTTGTGCCTGCTCAAGAGATAGGCGGATTTCCTGATCGGTCATCTTTTTCCAGCGCAACAACTCTTTCTGATATTCGGGTTCCCGGAAAAAGTAGCCTATCCGTTCTCCGATTTCCGAAGCCACTTCCAAGCGTTCTTTTTCGATTTCCGCAACTCTTTGCAAAAATTCTTGCGGATATTTTGCGGCCTTGGCCGGAAAATAAGGATATAAGAGGTCTAATAATTCGGAACTGGATTTTTGCTTGATGTAATGAGCGTTAAACCAGCGAAGTTTCTCCAGATCAAAAATTGCCCCGGCCTTGTTGACCTTCTTGAGATCAAACTCCGCGATCAGTTCCTCGAGCGAAAAGATTTCTCGCTGCGTCTTTGGGTTCCAACCGAGGAAAGCGATAAAATTCGCCAAGGCTTCGGGCAGATAACCTTTGTCCAGGTATTCTTTGACCGCCACGTCGCTTGTCCGCTTGGAAAGTTTTTTGCGGTTCCTGTCCAAAATCAGAGGCAAGTGGGCAAATTCCGGGGGCGTCCAGCCAAAAGCTTGGTACAAGAGGACGTGTTTTGGAGTCGAGGGGATAAACTCTTCCCCGCGAATCACGTGGGTAATTTCCATGAGGTGATCGTCAATGACATTCGCAAAATTGTAGACCGGCCAGCCGTCGGATTTGACGAGCACCCCGTCGTCCAAAAGCCGATTTTCAATTTTTATTTCGCCGTGAACCAAATCCGCAAAGCTCGTCCTCCCCTCCTCCGGCACATTTTGCCGGATAACGAATTTGCCGTCTTGCGGCCGGGGGTTTTTGAGGCAGTGTTTGTCATAACGGAACGGTTGCTTCAGAAGCTCGGCCTCTTTTTTTAGTTCCGCAATCCTCTCCGCCGAGCAGTGGCATTTATAAGCCGCCCCTTTTTGCAGCAGAATTTCCGCGTGCTCCTGGTAAATTTTCAGACGCTCGGATTGGAAATACGGACCTTCGTCCCAAGAGAGTTTGAAAGTTTTCAGGGTTGCTTGGATGTTCTCCGCCGCCCCCGCGACTTCCCGGCTTTTGTCCGTGTCTTCGATGCGCAAAATAAATTTGCCCCCTTCTTTGCGGGCAAACAGGTAGTTGAAGAGCGCAGTCCGAAGACCACCGACATGCAAAAAGCCGGTGGGCGAGGGAGCGAAACGAACTCTGGTCGTAACCATCTCATTAGATATTATAACTGCTTTACCTTGAACCGGAAACTGTAATAGATGAGCCCGCCAACCCCTCGGAAAATCCGTCCCAGCCGCCAGGGCTGGGTGAGGAGCCGCCACAGCCATTCTAGCCCCCGTAGAGCCCATTTTTTGGGCCTGTAGGGGCGTTTACCAGCCAGATAGTCAAAGGTCCCCCCCAGGCCAATGGCCAGCCTAATACGCAATTTTGGCAGGCTCTGGGAGATCCACTTTTCCTGGGTTTTCGGCCCAAAAGCGACAAACAAAAAATCCGGTCTTGCGCCATTTATCTTTTCCACTATCCCCTGCTCCGAAGGGTTGCCGGGATAAGTTCCAGCTATTTTAAGATTCGGAAAAAGGCTTTTTAATCTCTGGGCAACGAGGGCCGCAGTTTGGGCGAATCCCCCTAATAAATAAATTGAGTAATTATTTTGCGCTGCCAACCTTGTTAAGTCCCAGACAAATTCCGAGCCGGAAATTTTTTCGGGGATGGGATCGCGGATGTATTTTGGGTAAAAAATAATGGCCAGGAGGCTTTTGAGCAATTCCCCAACTAGCCAAAACCACCGACCTCTCCCCTGCCCT
>CAYHVH010000016.1:0-18208 GCA_964360335.1 uncultured Candidatus Saccharibacteria bacterium | reverse complement strand
ACATGGGCCCGTTCCACGGCGCGGCTGTGTTTTCTTCCGAAAATCTTGATCCGGATAAATGGTACATCGTTGACGAAGAGGAAAAAACAGGATGGCGGCTTGAATACGTGCAAGATACTGACGGAAACGAATACTACAATGAAGATGATGTCAGCGATATTAAGTGGGAATCAGGGCAGGTGCCGATATGGTTGGGTGAATCATTCTTTGAAGAGGCAGAAGACGCACAGCTGTATCTTTATAACCGCGATATTACCGGCGGCATCACCGCATTTAAGTATTTTGACGAGAATAGGGGGCTTCTTGTCCGCGACTGGGAAATCTGCTTGTTCGGGCTTGTCCAGGAGGGGGGGCCAAGTGTAAGTGAGTGTAAGAGAACCGATGGCGACGGGATGGTCAGTTGGCAGAACTTATTTCCGGGTATTTATATGCTTGACGAGGAAGAAAGAAACGGATGGGTACACCAAGGATTTAGCGGGATTGGGGAGTGGGAGGAAGAAAATCAGGAATTGGGACAAGTAACGGTGCGACTTGAAGAGGGCGGAGATATCAGTATAAACTTTCTCAACTGGATAGATGACCATACGCCACCCATATCTTCTTTCAACGATCCTCTGGATCACAAAATCATCGAAACCGAAATCCTGGCTCTCGAACTGACCGGCGTTTCCGCAGACAACCCCGGTGCTGTCTTGGGCAAGGGCGGGGAAGAAGAAACCGGACACTCCTCCGGCTTGAAAGAGGCGACCCTCACCGTGCGGCAAATTGGCGAGGCCGAAGCCGTAGCCGACTATCCCGCGCAAAGCTTCTTTGATGTGTTCAACGAACTCAACTGCGCGGACAGCGAAGCGATTCCCATCGAAATCGTGGCGCTTGACCTCGTGAGTGTCGACCCTATCACGGTTCAGTGGAGCAACAATTGGGCTCCCCCGAGCCGGGGCATCTACTGTTTCGAAGTCAGTGCCACGGATAATACCGGGAACGTGGAGCGCACGGCTCTGGCCGGGCCCGTAGCCTATGTCTCGGTCGCAAAGATTTCGCAGCAGCGGGCAGAATCCCCCGCCTCGACGAGCTTTACCGTCCACTGGACGACTGATCATCCCGCCACGAGCCGGGTCATCTACGACACCGAGTCCCACCTCACATTGGGCGAAGCGCCCAACTACGGCTACGCTTTCTCAACCGCCGAGCAGAACCTGGAACCCCTGGTCACCGAACACAGCGTTACCGTCTCGGAACTTGAGCCCGCGACTACCTACTATTACCGGACCGTATCCGTCGGTTCTCCCGCGGCGGTAAGCGGGGAAGGAAGCCTGACCACCGCGGGTAACGCTGGCAACGGCGGAGGCGGCAGTCAAACTTCAAACGCTGCGCCAAACGGCGGCGGCAGCGGTCCAGGCGGCGATTTTTCCCCAACCCCGAGCAACGCAACCAGCAGTAACCTTGTGTTGCCGGTCCCTGCCCCAGCGCCGACCCTCGCTCCCTTACCGAGCCCTTCGGGCCAAGTTCTCGGCGTCGCTACTTATCAATTCACTCGAAACTTGCGCCCTTGGTCGCGCGGCAGTGACATAACCGAGCTCCAGAAGCGGCTCACGGGCGAACTTGTCTACCGCAGCCCGATTACCGGATATTATGGCTGGCGGACAATTGATGGAGTTAAGGCCTATCAACGCAAATACGGCATCCGCGCCATTGGTGTGGTCGGCCCGCAGACCCGAGCGCAGCTCAACAAACAGTAATCTAAGAAGGAGCGAAACCACAACCAACTAGATATATTTTTACTCAAACTGAAATACGACTTTTGCAAAAGCCGCCCCGAGCGTAGTCGAGGGGCGGCTTTTGGTTTCACCCGCATAAATCCACGGCTGTCTTTATTGATCGTGAATTCCTATGCAGTACAAACTGCCAAGCTTAGGGAATTCAGGGTGATCGTTAACTACCCTCACAACAACGGACGCAGGAGAAACAGACTCGATGTGGTGGATCCTCAAGCCATTGGCATTGGCTTGTCCCGCCCCGCCGGCGACTGAACAGGTTACCGTATATGAAGAATCCGGAAAAGCAACCTGCCACTTTACGGTTACGGGCACGGACGCTTTCGGCCCTATCGCTCCCGTCGAGGAGCGGACATGCTGCAGACCGGTTCCGGCCGCGATGCCCGACCTAAAAACAACCCCGTTGTTAAAACCGACACCGCCGTTGAAGTTAGTTCCCGGCTGGGCGGCGCCTATGATGTTGCCCATGGAAGGCGTCGGGACGTTGCCGAAAATGTAACGCCCTGCCCCGCCCGCAGAGTCCTGAATATCTCCCGCCGCGTAATTAGCAAAGTTATTAAACGCAACAACGTAATTGTTAGATGCTCCCGACGCAATATTAATCAAATATCTCGGTTTATTAGCGAGCGAGCTTTTGAACGTGTTGCCGTCTATGCGGAAATTACTTGCGCCTGCTTCTGCTAAAATCACATCGTAGGTGTTATTCTTCAGACTGCCCACATCCTCAAACGTATTGTTGCTGATGTTTACTCCCCCCTTGGAGCCGGATCTCACAATGATCGCTTGCTTGCTTGTACTTACAAACTCGGTGTTGCTAATCTCAACTTCCTTGGCGTTAGATCCGATATCAACGCCGACCAATGACGATCCGATGTATCCCTGAAAACGGAAGTCTCTAACCGCATCCAGTTTAATGGCTGTTCCGCCGGAAGAAGCCGGCTTAGACACATCGCCCCCCACCAGGGCCTCGATATAGCTGTTAGTAAATTCGATCCATCTCGGCGCCTGGCCGCCTGCTGAATTTTGGGCAAGAACGGTAAGTCCCTCGCAACTTACGCACGTGACCGTATCAACCCCCGTATCCAAAATTAATCCGGCGCCGCCTGAATAGGTGTTGGTGTTCGAAACGCGAATGTCGGTCAAATGAGTCGAGGCAATAGTGCCGCTCGTGGACTTAAGCAGGAAAAGATACTGCCACTTCGCGCCGCCCGGAAAGTTAACGTCGCTGAATGTCCAGTTGTTGGCTCCGGGGCCGTCGAGAGTAAAAGCTTTGCCGTTCTTAATTCCACCTCTACCGGCTATGCGGACATTCCTTACCGTGCCCTGATCTCCGGAAATCTTCAGTACGCTCCCGGCGCGATCAGAAGACGCACTTATCGTAATTTCCATATCACTTAAAAGAAACCTCGAATCATCAACAATAAAGGCGTCCCCCGCGGTAACTATATTCAATCTCGTGCAATGGCCAAAACCAATCAGACTCACGCCCAAACTATTCACGACAATTTCATTTTTGATGTCGTACACGCCACAAGGCAGTACAACTGCTCCAGGCACGCCGCCTAAATCAGAAATGGCAGCTTCTATTCCAGAGTCGTCCTGCGGGTATTTGTAGCCATTAACGTAGCGGGTGTTGTTGAAAGCTCCTATAAAGGCGGTGTCCAAAACATTCGTGGGGGTAGGAACAATAGCCGCCCCCGATCGCGAATAATCCACGTCAATCTTGCTCTGCTCCGTATACCACCACGCAGCCAGGACGATAATCACGGCAAGAGCCAGATAGATGCTGTTTTTCCGCATAAAAACGGTAATTTCCGGGTCTTTTTGTTTCAAATCGCTTATGCCTTTAACTTTGCTTACAGTATACCATATTCGGCCTCGAGCTGCAAACCCTTAACGCACGTGCCGGTCGGCCACAGTGGTCGCCGCGGCGGCTTCCGGCTTCACATAAACCTCATAGCCGTAACCGCGAACCATCCCGGTCACTTCCCGGATGAGGTCGCGCGTTTCCCCTTGCATCCCCACGTCCACGTGAATCTCAAAGTCAAACGGCAGCTCGGTTTTGGTTTCCTGGAGCCTGAGGGCGCTGCGGAACGCCGGCAAAAACTGCACCGCGAGGTCGAGCGAAGCCTCCACCTCGGCATAAATTTTCTGGCGGAGGGTCCGGATGCCGGTCCGGCCGCTGCGGCACCAGAAATACCGGCCGCCGTTGCCGACGCGGTGGATGGCGACAACCGACACCACGTCCAGGGTGCCGTTGCCGTTGCTGTCCGAGCCAATCATCACTTTATAGCGGGCGGCGGGCTGGCCCTTCATAAAATTCACCACTTCGCCCAAAACTTCCGCAAACAGCAACTGGCCGAGTGTCGGATTATTAAATTGCAGGAAGCTTAAAGTATTGCCGTTCATATGTTATTGCAGTCGCTATTCCCCCAAAACTTTTAACGCCGCGCTCAAAAGATCCCCGCCTCCCGCGCCCGATTCTTCCTCCCGCGGCAGTTCCCGCTCCAAATAAACTTTGACCTGCACCTTGCGGTCAAAAACTTCTTCCAAAACTTGCTCCACCACGATCCGGTTTTTCCGGGCCTCCACGGTTTCTTTGTGAAAATTATACGGAAAAGCCAGAGTAAGCTCGCTGCCCTTGAGCCGCACGATCCGGCCCAGTCGCAGACTCGAGAGCAGAGACCGGTTATATTCTTTGACGCGCGACAAAACCTCTGCCCAGCGGTCAACGATCATCCCGAGTTCCAGGTGCAAATGGGACTCCTTGTCCTTAGTCTCTCTCCGGCGGCCCTCGTCCCTGGGCTCTGTCGGCTGTCGCTCTACCTGGCTATTTTGCAGGAGCTTGCCCACCGCCAGCAACAGCGGCAATTCCGGCACGGGCGAGAGTTTGGTCTCCCGGTAAGCCTCGAGCATCGCTTTGATGATCGCCAAAAGTTCCGCTCCCGGCAAGCTTTGACTCTGGGACAAAACTTTGGCTTGCTCCTCGGCCGTAAGCCCCAAAGCGGCCGCATCCTCGAGGGCCATTTTGACGTAGAGCAAAAGCCGCAGATACTCCAAAAAATTTCGGAGAAACTGCACGAGATCCCGGCCCTCGTAAGCCAAGGTTTTTACGAATTTACTGGCCCCCGGAGCATCCGCCCCGAGAAGCAGGTCCAAAAAATTCTGATGAGTGGCAATCCTGGTGAGTCCCAAAGTTTCCTCCACCCGGTCTAGGGTGATTTCCTTTTCCCCGAAGCTCAAGAGCTGGTCAAGGATGGACAGGGCATCGCGAAAACTCCCCTCGGCCGCCTGGGCAATCAAGGCCTGGGCTTCCGGCACAACTTTGAGGCGCAAATCTCGAAGCACCACGGAAAAAAGTTGAAAAATCTCCGCCGCAGACACTCGCTTGAAATCAAACCGCTGGGCCCGGGAAATAATCGTCGGCGGCACTTTGTGAATCTCGGTAGTGGCCAAGATAAAAATCGCATGAGCCGGTGGCTCCTCCAAAGTTTTGAGGAGCGCGTTAAAAGCCGCCTTGCTCAACATGTGGACCTCGTCAATGATAAAAACCTTGTACTTGCCCTGGGTGGGACTGAATTTTACATGGTCAATGATGTCCCGGATGTTTTCTACCCCGGTGTAACTCGCGGCGTCGATTTCCAACAAATCCAAAAACCGGCCGTTTTGCACGGCAATGCAGTTTTCGCATTTCGCGTCCGGTTCCCCCTCCCTGGGCTTCAGGCAATTGACCGCCTTGGCCAAGAGCCGGGCGACCGTGGTTTTGCCCACGCCCCGCGGGCCGCTTAGGAGATAGGCGTGCGAAATCCGCCCGAGTTTGAGCGCGTTTTGGAGCACGGCTTTCACGGCATCCTGGCCGATGACTTCGGCAAAGGTCTGCGGCCGGTATTTACGGTATAAGACTTCAGACATAACAAATTCACTCAGGGAATAAATCTGAATGAATAATACCACAAAAAAGCCCCCTTTGGGAGGCCTCCGAAATACCAACTACCGTCTGTCAGCTTCTAATTTTTAGCGTTTGAAAACGAAAATCTTGTAGCCCAAGAAATTCCAAATCAGGGACACCGCCGTAGCGGCGGCCTTTACCACATTCAGCCACAGCTCCTTATTGAGCCCGAATTGCGGCTCGATCTTTCCTGTCACCACCGCCACGAGAGCGCTGTTGATTAGGGTGCCCACAATGCTCACCACAACAAACAACAGCAATTCCTTGGGAGCGCCTGGAGCTTGCCCCGCGAGCACTAACCGGAAAGTCTTCCACAGCACAACCTCGCCGACCGCCAAGACCAGAAGCGCCACGAAATAATAAACCGGGCCGAATTCCTGCTTGGAGCCCCAGACTACCGCGCCGAGGAGAGCAATCCCGAGGACGGCGGCGGCGACGAATTTTCCCAGATTCTGGAGGATCGCCCGGTCATCGCTGGAGGCAAACGTCCAATACTTGTTCCAAAAAAAACTGTGCAGCACGGCGATCGAGAAAGAGATGACGTTTAAAAAACCGAGCTCCACGCCCCGGTAAATGCCCAAGAGGGAGACAAATAAATTAAGAACCGCGAAATCTACCGCGGTATTTAAAAAACCAATCCCCAAAAACCTCGTGGCCTGAAAAAATAAAGCCAGCATTGCTATTATTCTTCGCCTAACTCCAGATCTTGATCCAAATCCCGAGGCTCCGCCGGAGACAGCGAATCATTGGCCGCCGCCCCGCTTTTGATGAGGTTCTCGAGGGCCGCCCATTCCGCTTCTTGCTCCTTGGGAAGCACGATTGTCACTTCATCGCCGGGCTGGGCTTTGAAATAAGTGAGAGAGGCCAGCAAAACTTTGTAGGCTTTGCCGTCCGCCACGACCCGATATTCACCCAACTCGGTTTGGGATACGAGGCCAATCTTTTTCTGCCGTTCCACCGGTCCGATTTGCTTGTAGATGAAAGAGCCGTCCTCGGATATGGTGAGTTTCAAAATATCGCCCTCCACAAGTTTGGATTTGGAGGCGTAATTGGCGGGAACCGGATACTTTTTGCCGTCCGGGCCCATCATATTTTGCCCGTCAAACACCCCCTCAATAATCTTCCCTATGCCGGAGGGAGTAAGGACCTTGGCCTTTTCCGCGACCGCAAAAACCGCGGGCCGAGTACCCATAATTTCCCGCAAGAGCTGCCTTGCGGCTTGGATGTTTTTTTCGGCGCTCTCCAGCATTTGGGCCAAAAGCGCCAAGTTTGAAAGTTTATCCACAGCTTTTGTCTTGGTGTTAAGTCCTGCCTTGCGGCAGGCAGATTTGTCTTATTTTTAACTTTTGTGTCTTCTCTCTAGAGAAGTTTTATACTCACACTATACCGCAAGCAAGAAAAAGTTGCAAATCCGGGGGAGGTTAAATCGTTCGCTCAATCCCCAGCTGATGAGGCTGAATTTGCCCGAGGCGAGCTCGCTCCAAAATCTCCCCCTCCACCTCGCTCCGGGGCCGGCTGTATTTCAGCTTGGAGAGCCGCTTGATGGCAGCAGCGAGCTCGGGGGCGGCTGGAGCAAGGGGCGGCAAAGTCTGCATGTTGAACGGCCGCGAGGCCGTGCCGCTTATCATCAATTTCACGTAGGCGTGGAAGCGATCGATGTTGATGACGTCGAATTCGTTAAAGACCGGGGCAAACTCCTTAGCCATAATTTCCGCGTCCTCCACGCCGATGCGGAAACTGACCATGGTCCCGGCGTTGCCAAAAACCGCGTCGCGGATTTTGGTGTTGTTTTCGTGCACCAACTGCGAGATATACTGGTGGGCCATCACCAGATTCAAATGGTACTTCCGGGCCTCCGAGAGAATGGTCGCCAGGCTATCGGTCACAAAATTTTGAAACTCATCGATATACAAATAAAAGTCTCGCCGCCCTCGTTCCGGCAAATCGGCGCGCGACAAGGCGGCCATCTGCAACTTGCTGACGACAATCAAGCCCAAAAGTTTGGAGTTGACCTCGCCGGTTTTCCCTTTGGACAGGTTGATGAGCAAAATCTTGCCCTCGTCCATGATTTCCCGGAAATCAAAGGCGGAATGGGCTTGGCCGATGATATTGCGCATCATTTCGTTTTCCACGAAGCGGCCGACCTTGGAAATCAGATACCCCAACATTTCCGATTTGTGAAATTCCGTCGTCTTGGCCATTTCCTGCTCCCAAAACGCGCGCACCACCGAATCGCCGACCTTGGCGATTTTATATTTTTGAAACTGGGGATCGGTGAACATCCGGGGAATCTCCGCAATCGTTCCGGGATACTCCTGGTCAGCCATCAAGGTCAGCATGACGTTGCGCATATTGTGCTCAAACATCGGGCCGATGATTTCCGGAGGAAAAAGTTTATAGAAAATTTCAATCATTTCCTGAACCGCAAAATCTTTTTCTTCCGCGGATTTCACTTCCAGCATATTCAGTCCCATGGGGCGCTCCAGATCAAACGGTTCGAACACCACCACGTCCTCGGCCCGCTCCTTGGGAACGTACTGCAGCAAATCATCCACCAAATCGCCGTGCGGATCAATCACACACAGCCCCAAGCCGGCTTCGATATCCTGGCGAATGAGCCCCTTCATAAACTCGGACTTGCCCGTGCCCGTGCGCCCGATGATGTACATGTGACGGCGCCGGTCGTCCGGCGCAATCCGAATCTCGGTTCGCACTCCCCGATAAACATTCGCTCCCAAGAGCAAGCCCGTGGTTGGGACATTCACCGGCGCGGGGGCCCGCTTGGACGGCAGCCATTTGATGTTTGGCGTTTGGGTAAATTTGGTCGGTAAATGCCAGAGACTGCCAAGTTCCTCGGTCGTCAAAATCATTCTGCGAAACGTGCGCGGCTGGAAACGGCGCAGCACCATATCTCTCGCCACCGCCCGCGGAGAACGCTTGAGCACCCGAAACCCGTTCATAGGCGGCTGGTGGTACTGCATGAAAGAGGACAATACGTTACGCAAATGGCTCTGGGCCTCAGGGAGGGTGGTACTCGTAACCACCACTCGGAGATTGGCTTCGAACCCGCTTTTGGAGGCTTTTTCTTCCAGCCGCTTGACGACGTCCTGCTGCATAGGCGTCAACTGCTTGTACTCCTGCTCCCGGGCCCGTTTGCCGTACCGGAGCTCTTCGGATTTCTGCTTGGGAGAAAAGATGGCAGAGCCAAAATCGTTTAGGCCCTGGAGCAAAACGCTCAAGACTTTCTGGCTTGGTGAAGTCACGACTTCCAGGGATTTCCCTTTCTGGATCTCCCGTGCGATATGCAAAACCCGGTGCCGCCAACTCGAACCGGCCGGACTTAGGACCAACTGAATGACGGCGGCTTCCCGACTTCCCAGTTTGGACAAGCTGTTGGTCAGGGCGCTCAACGGATCGCTCTCCATCAATTTGTAGGTTTTGAGGGGAAACAGATAGCGTTTTTGCAGCCCCAGCTCCGCGGCTGCCAAGGCCTCTTCATTTTGGATGATGCGCGGCGGTAAAACTTCTTCAATGTACGCGGTCGGGTATTGGGCGTGGATTTGTTTTTCCACCAAGTCCCGAAGCTTCTGCGGGCAGTTAATCAAAAAGGAGATTTTTTTGTCCGCGCTCAAAATTTCAAAACTCAAAGTGTCGTGGCCGAGGAAAAACGTCGAAAATCCCCGCCGTTCGGTGTGCGACAGGGTGGTAAACAGCTGCTCGGCGACCCCGATAATTTCTTTTTCCTCCTTGACCGCCTCCTGTTCCTTGTCCAAGGTGGTAACTTCCTTGGGCACGGAGATTTCCAGGAACACCGAGTTCAAAAGCCGTGGTCCGGCCCGGAGTTTGAAGATTCGCCCGCGCAACCCCAGGAGCAGGACCAAAGACCCGGCCAAACCGAGAAGCAGAAAAAGCAATAAGACTAAAGGATTGTCCATTGGTGTCTAAAGTTCTTTTTGTTCGGGGTCTCCTGGTTTTCTTGTCCGAGCTTGAAAAATCCTGGCAAGCAAGAATTCCAGTTGGCTGGGTGAGATTTTGGCGTCCTGAATTTGCCTCTGGGCCTCCTCCTCCCGGGTTCCTTCCTTCTGCATGGTCTGCTGCAAAGTCGGCGGTCCCTCCGCCGATTCCGGCTGCCGCAGGTCAGTTGGCAACGGCGGTTCGGGAATCTTGAAAACGGAAACTCGCTCCCGCAGAAAACTGCCCTCCGCTGCTGACCCTTCTCCCACAGGCTCCAATCCTTCTTCCTCCCGCCCCGCTTGAGTTTCCCCGGGTAGCGGTTTTATTTCCCGCGGTTCCCTAAACTGTCCCTCGGCTGGCATTTTTTTGCTCCTCGGCGATAACGGCTTTCAAATTTTTGAATTCTTGTTCAATTTTCCCTTCCAGCTGATTTTTGTACTGCGGGTATTTTTTCAGAATCTTGTTGAGCATCTTATAATCCTCCTGCTCCAAGGCCTCGTGAATCCGCCGGATTTCTTGACCGTGCAAAACCGGAGTCAACACCGTGAGCAGCGCCTTGTGGAGGTGCTCCTCCAGGCGAGCATAAAGATCGGCCTTTGTTTCCTCCGGCAAGGCCATCGGCCCCAAATCGGAAAACAGTTCCTCGGAATATTCGTCTATTTCCTTGTTCAAATCGTAATTCATCGGCTTGGAGCGAGCTTGCTTAAATCCTTATAGCTGTCTTCGTCCAAGAAGGGCAGATTCGGCCGGTCGGCGCGGACCTTGGTGAGATATTCGTCCAAGCTCTGCCCGGCCGCTGATGCCTGTTCCGGGGGACCGAACTCCAGCTGTTCGGGAAGAGCCGCATTCTCCAGAGGGTGACGCTCGCGAATTTTTTTCATGACTTTTTCTTCAAATTGCTGGTCCAGGAGGGAAATGATGCGCTCGGCTTCCGAGGAGGAAATTTTCGGGACCGAGAGGTTCGGCGGCGCCTCCTCCGGCTCCTCCGCCAACTGCTTCGACTGGAAATCGTAAACCAAGGTCCCCCGCTTTTCCAGAGCGGGAGTTTTCGCCGAACTGCTGGTTCGGCGGCCAAGGTTATAAGTCCCGATTCTTCCCAGCAACTGGTCAACGGCGGCAAGCCAAGATTCTTCCTGGGTCGTCAACTCTCCCAGCTGCCGCCTGGACTCCAGGGTCCTGACTAACTTGCCAAAGGCCTGACTCAATTTCGGCGAAGGTTGGAAGGAAGTCAGAGCGCCGCTTTGCTGGTGCGCTTGAAATTCCTTCTGAAGCTCGCTTAGAACCGCCGCCTGCTGTTCCATGACAAAAAAATTATAACAGAATTCTCCGCCTTTTGACAAACCCGCGTTTTTCCCGTTAAATGAAAGGGCGAAATGCCAAAACCAGTGCCGTCAATCTAAAACACAAACTCTCAAAACGGAGTGAACATCCAAACCATTCATACCAAAAACCTGCGATGGATTGACCTCGTCAATCCGGGCGCCGAGGAAATCCAGTGGTTGCGCAACAACTTTCGATTTCACGAACTCCACTTTCAAGCAGTCAGCGAACACCAGCAGCGACCGCACATCGACCAAGGAGACGGTTACGACTTTTTGGTCCTCCTCTTTCCCGTCTATCACAAGGAAACCCAAGAGATCGTGGCGGGAGAAGTGGATTTTTTTGTGGGCGAAAATTTTGTGCTGACCGCCCACTACGGGGACATCCACTCCCTGGGGGCCCTCTTCGACCGGACCCGGGGGGATGTCCGGAGCCGGGACGAGCTCATGACCCACGGCCCCGGACAACTCTTGTACCGAATCCTGGAAACCCTGTTCCGCCGCTCCTACCCCATCCTCGACCACATGAACGAGGACGTGAGCAAAATTGAAACCCGGATTTTCCACCAGCGCGATTTGGATATGCTTTCCAAAATTGCCCTAATGAAAAAAAACATCATTGAATTCCGCCGGATGATGAAAACGCACCACTACGTGCTGGACAAACTCCCCAAGCGCCGGGCCTCGTATCTCAACTTTCCCCAATCCCGGCTGTACTACAAAGACCTCCTGGAATATTCGGGAAACATCTGGGACATTTTGGAAACCCTCAAGGAAACCGTAGACACCCTCCACGAAACCAGCCAATCTTTGGCCTCCCACCGCTTGAGCGAAATCAGCAAAGTCATTTCGATTTTTTCCGCGATCGTCCTGCCCGCGACTTTGGTGGCCTTTTTGTTCGGCGTCGCAGTCGAGGGCATCCCTTTCCGACACCACCCCTTTGGCTTCTGGATTGTCGCCGGAATTATGGCGTTCTCTTCTGCGTTGCTCCTGCTGATTTTCAAATTGAAAAAGTGGTTCTGATTCAGTGGACCGGGACAGAGGACAGTGGACGGCTTTGATTTTGTGCTAGGATAAGAAATCCAAAGAGAAAAGGAGGACCGATGTTCGCGTATCATCTTGCCGAGGTTTTTTTCAAAACGCTCGATCAACTTCGCAACCAGGCGGTTCTCCTACTCATTGACAACCGCTTCGTGGAGCGCCTTGTGGCACGGCGCCTACTGACGCCAAACGGACTGACGATGTTCCGTCTGTTTATTTCAATCATTATCGTGGCGCACTTCGCCACCGGTTACTGGCTCACGGGATCCCTCGTGTTTCTCGAAGCAACCAAGTGGATTGTTTTTGGTCTTTTCCTAGCGGGAGCCCTAAGTGACGCTTTCGACGGACCCGTATCGCGCCGGTATTTGCGTCTTCTGCCTCCCGAAGACCTGCGGTTCGGTATTAACTTCGACCGGCATGTTGACAAGATCTTCACGGGAGCGCTGCTCATCATCTACTGGCCGACTTATGACCTCCCGACTCGGTGGGTAGTGGGCGTTCTCGTCGCCGGGGACTTGATTGCCACGGTTCTTGCTGTCCTGAGCATTAGGCTCAAATCTCCGATCCCGTCCAATGAGATGGGCAAGGCCAAAATGACCCTGCAGTGCTTGGGAGTTGGCGCCGTGATCCTGCGCCTCCAAGCCCTGTTCATCCAGTACGTCTTGGTTGCCGCATTCACCTTGGGGGTGGCAAGTCTGGCGATCAACATTAAGAAGTTTCGTCGGAGCTGAAACCAACTAGCAAGCTTGATCAGGGCTTTAAACACCGGGAACCGTCTCAAAACGGTTCCCCCTTTTTTTTAAACTCTGCTAAAATGAGAATATGCTTCAATTTTTCAACACTCTCTCGCGCACCAAGGAAGAATTTAAGCCCCTCCGGGAAAAGACTGTCGGCCTCTACACCTGCGGCCCGACGGTCTACGATTTCGCCCACATCGGCAACCTCCGCGCTTACATTTTCGCCGATGTTCTCAAACGCGTCCTGCTTCAAAACGGCTACCAGGTCAAACAGATTATGAATATTACCGATGTCGGCCACCTCACCGGGGACCGGGACATGGGCGAGGACAAAATCCAGAAGGCGGCTCTGGAAAAGCACAAAACAGCCTGGGAGATTGCTTCTGTATATACTGAAGCGTTTTTGGACGACATCAAGCAGCTTAATATTCTTCTGCCTGACAAACTCCCCAAAGCCACTGACCACATCAAAGAAATGATTGAACTCATTGCGACTCTGGAAAAAAAAGGCTTTACTTACCGGACAACTGACGGGCTGTACTTTGACACGGCCAAACTCAAAGACTACGGCAAACTCGCCCGGCTGGATTTGGCCGGACTGCGCGAGGGAGCGCGCGTGGAGATTAACGCCGAGAAAAAAAACCCGACGGATTTCGCACTCTGGAAGTCCTCGCCCAACCCTTCGACCAGCTCAGGGCAAAGGCGGCAGATGGAATGGGAGTCACCGTGGGGAGTCGGTTTTCCCGGCTGGCACATCGAGTGCTCGGCCATGTCCGTCAAATACTTAGGGCAACCCTTTGACATCCATACCGGCGGCGTAGATCACGTGCCCGTGCACCACACCAACGAGATCGCGCAGAGTGAGGCAGCTGCCGGCAAACCTTTGGCAAACTATTGGCTGCATTCGGAATTTGTCATTGTAAACGACGCGCGCATGGGCAAAAGCGAAGGGAACTTGATTACTTTGCGAGAGCTGAAAGACAAAGGTTATTCTCCGCTCGCCTATCGTTATTTCGTCCTGCAAGGACACTATCGCACCAAACTGAATTTCACTTGGGAGGCCATGGCGGGCGCGCAAAATACTCTCGACAATCTTTATTCCCACCTCGCCGAGTATGCCGAACCCAAAATCGGCTGCGCCGAATTTGAACGAAAATTTCTGGACGCCATAAACGACGATTTAGACACACCCAAGGCCTTGGCCGTGGTCTGGGAACTTATACGTTCCGACTATCCAGGAGAGGCCAAACTGGAGTCGCTTCTAAAGTTTGACCAGATTTTGGGGCTTTCCCTCAAAGACACGTGGCAGGAACTGCAAGAGCCGCTTCCCGAGGAAATCCAAAAACTCGTACAGGAACGAGAAAAGTTACGAAAAGAAACAAACTGGGACAAAGCCGACAAAGTCCGGGAGCAAATCCGCTCCTTGGGCTTTGAAATAAAAGACACCGAACGCGGCCCCCTCGTCACCCGCATCCCCCAGAGATAACAAAATTTAGGAGCTACCCGGTTGACAAGAATTTCTCGACCGAGAAAAAGTTAACAATGCCGAAGAAAATAAAGAGTAAAATTCATTTCCCACCAAATTATACCGTCGCCAAGGCGCTCCTCGACATCCTTTGGGAGATCGGTGAAGCAACGGCCCCTTGGGGTTCCCCGTATAAACAAATTCAAAAGCTACATCGAAAAGCCTTGGGCATTCCCGAGCCGCCGCGATGGAAACTCAATCGCGCGCTCAAATACCTAGAAAAGTTAGGCCACATAAAAACGGCCGATCAAAACGGTGAGCTTTTTGTTAAGTTGACGAAAAAAGGTAAGCTAAACGCCTTATTAAAGAAACTTAATGCGGGCGCGCTCCGACCAAAAACTTGGGACGGAAAATGGCGGCTCATTATTTGGGACATACCCGAATCATCTCACTTGCAACGGGACCAACTCCGTTACTTCTGTAAAAACCTGGGGTTTTATCTGCTGCAGAAAAGTGTCTTCATCACGCCCCATCCTCTCTCCCCAGCCGCCGTTATATACCTAAAGGAATCGGGCCTTTGGCAATTTATTCGTTTGTTGCGGGTGGACAAAATTGATGACGACCAATTCTTGCGCAAACATTTTGGGTTAAAAATATTGCCAAAGAAAGTTCGTTGACAAGAATTTCTCGACCGAGGAAAAGTTGACAATTGATTAAGAACAAAAGCGGGGCACGGAGGGCAGAGATGACTTTTTCCTTCCAATTTGGCGTCAAAGAGAGATAAACTCTTGGATGACCGAGAGCAAATCAACGCCATCGCGCGGTAGATACCAGCCGGGCGGCTCTTCGGGGTAGCGTTCTGGGCCCCAGCCGAAAAAACCGATGCTTTCAATACCCGTTATGACCAGAGCGGCATCAATGTCTCTGACCAAATCCGTTATCGAGGGTTTCACAAAATAAGGCATCTCCTGAAACGCGGCCAGGGAGAGCCAAACCCGGACGTTCGGATCGACTGCCAAAATCTTGTCAACCAGGATTTGGCCAGAATCCTCAAGCATATTTGGCAGAAGCGGGGTTGTCCGGTCCTCGGAATAGTTACTGTAAAGATTGAGCATCACAATGTCCGCAATCCCGGCCGCAAAGGGGTTCCTAGCGCCGAAATCCCCGTCCTCCTCGTCCCAATAGTGCATCCTCATCAAGATCGGCCGATTGGGATCAATGGCCCGGACATCGCGAGCGGCGGCTTGCAGCTGCGCTACGGTAATCCGAAACCGCTCGCCATTGGGTAAATTTTCGCCCGCTTCATTGGAAATGTCATAGCCGTAAATCCCGGGATGCGCGTAGATTTTTTTGAGGTAGCGCTGGATTTTCCTTTTTTGCCAGACCGGCTTTTTCCTCGGCGAATCTGAACCGTCCTCTCTGTAACCCCAGGCCGCCCCGTCCGAAAAATTTATGACAAGCTTCATGCCGCGCGCCTCCACCCGAGAAAGCAAGCTCAAAACTTCGGCGGCCGTGGCCTCGCTCATCCCCCACTCCCCGCTTAGGACCTTGAGGCCCAGCGCCTGCAGTTCGTCAAGTTCTTGATCGCTTACCGTCTCATTGACTAATTTCATGCCCCAGAATATGGGTGACACGGTACTGCTGACGCTTGAAACGGCCCCGGGAGGAGCCGGGGCCGTTCCCTCCTTCTGGAAAAGGGGAACGCGGGGCGTGGTATAATAAGCCCAGATCACGACCAGGGCGACCAAAAGAATGAGGAGGATTCCCAGATAAAACTTCGGTTTCATAGAAGCAGTGGATATCTTAATTGCCAAATTTTCTAACTATACTATACTGCCACCAGACTTAAAGCACATCCCTTACTTATCCACAATATGAATCGTGCGAAGCAAACGATATCCAAATCGGCCATGGCTCTCTTCTTGGCCTTGGCCCTCCTATTATTACCCGGCTATCCCGCCGCAGCCGCGATTCCTGACCCCCTGGTTAACGGCGGCTTTGAGCAAGCGGGGGCGACCTCGAGTTCGGCTTTTGACTGGCAGCCCTTCGGTTCTGGCTACACGAGGGTCAGCGACGCCCACAGCGGCGCGTGGGGGGCAAGACTCAGAAACACGAGTTTTTCCCAATTCTCGGGGGCTTACCAGCGAGTTGACCTCGAGCAAACCGAGCTCAAACCGGTTTTCATCGGGGGCTTTGTCAAAGGTTTCAACATCAGCAACGCTCCAAGCGGGTATTTTGGGGCGGGTCTTTACGCCGAAATTCACTTGCAGGACGGCTCGGTCGCCTACTGGAATTCAATTGCCAATTTTGGCTCTTTTCCTTGGCGGTGGATTGGTTTCAACACCGGGTCAGTGGCGCTTGTGAACCAGCCGATTGATTATTTATTCGTCGTCCCGATTCTGGGAAACGCGAGGGGTACGGCGACCTTTGACGATATTGCCGTAACGGAATTTAATCCGACGCAGGCGGCGGTCACCCTGATGTTTGACGACGGGGAAGAAAACGCTTACACCGCGGCCAAACCGGTGCTGGACAGCTATGGCTTCGTTGGTTCCGCCGCGATTATCACCGAGATGATCGACGAGCCGGATTTTATGAGTGCGGCGCAACTCCAGGACTTGGCGGCGGGCGGCTGGGAAATTGCCTCCCACAGCATAACCCACAGTGATTTAACGACCTTGAGCCGCACGGCTATAACCCGCGAGCTCCGCCGGTCGAAGTTGGACTTGGAAGAATTAGGTTTTACCGTCAAGAACTTCGCTCTGCCTTTCGGGGCCTATAACGGCGCGATTCTGGCCGAGGGGGCCAAGTATTACTCCTCGGTGCGGGCCTTTGAACAAGGCCAAAACCCCCAAGGGACGTTTCCGTTTGACGTCAAAGTCCGCGGCGTCATCAACTCGACCACTCCCGCCGAGCTCGAGGGCTGGATCAACCAGGCGCTCCTCAATAAGCAGTGGGTGGTGATTGTATTTCACAAAATCACCGAGGTCGGCGATGACGCGTTTTATACGCCGCCGGCCGCGTTCGCCGAAATGCTGGCCGCGGTGGCCGGAAGCGGAGTCCCCGTGCTGACCTACAATCAAGGTCTCGAGCTTTTCAGAGTCTCGCCCTGAAGAATCAACTTGGAGGGGAAAACCCGGAAGGGGTTTTTCCCCTTCCAATCGTCCCGACTTTGTCGGGACTGCCTCCCCTTTCCAAGGTGCCTCGGCCCGGGGATGAACCCCGCGCCTCGGCGGTTAGATCCCGCGGCAAGCCGCGGGGAAATCACCTTGAATTATTGACGGCGAGATAATTCGGGCTGCCCACAGGGGCAGTTTTTGTTTGAGCAGCGTGCCGCTGGGGACTGACCCATTTCCCTTCCGAGCGGACGAAAAAGGCCAAGGGCAGGGTATAGAGAAACAGCAAGGCGTCCAGATACCGCAAGGGCAGAAAACCGAAACCATACAACAGCAGCATCGGCTTCTTTTCGGCTAGCGCCACTGCTACGGTCAAAAGGTAATCCGCAAGCCCCACTCCGACCACTAAGTCCAGAAAAGTCAGCTGGTACGGGGTGACCCAAAAACCCGGAAAGGAGATGGGAATCGGCTCAAAACCATTGAGCAAAAAAATCAGGGCCGCCGCCGGCAGAGCCAAGAAAAAGACGGAAAAGGCCAACATCTCCAGCAAAAACAAACCGGTCGAGAGCCAAAACCAACTCGGCCAGACGCCGTGCCGTCTGACAGTCTGCCAAAAACCCAGGTTCCAGCGCTCGACCTGCCGAAAGTAATCCCGGAAAGTGTGGGGATCGTCAGTCAGGCCGTACACCCCGCCGTCATAGGCGATTTTTCCCAATTTCTTGTGGTGCACCTCAAAGGTCATATTATAGTCCTCGA
Source organism: uncultured Candidatus Saccharibacteria bacterium (assembly GCA_964360335.1). Classification (GTDB taxonomy): domain Bacteria; phylum Patescibacteriota; class Doudnabacteria; order UBA920; family 2-01-FULL-46-14; genus CAYHVH01. The sequence goes on along the minus strand of CAYHVH010000016.1, from coordinate 96 downwards.
TTATGAGCCCCAGAGCGTTGATTTGGATGTTTTGAAGCGCGGAAGTGCGATACATACTGGCAAAACCCGGAGCAATGGTGGTGACGTTGGACCACT
>CAYHVH010000015.1:0-19530 GCA_964360335.1 uncultured Candidatus Saccharibacteria bacterium | reverse complement strand
CCGCGGGGACTTGGCGGCGGCGGTGCGCACCGCCCTTAAGGAAGTCCGCGGAACGTATGGTTTGGCAGTGGTGAGTGCCACCCAGCCGGACCGGTTAGTGGCCGCTCGGTTAGGCAGTCCCCTAGTCATTGGGATTGGAGAAGACGGCCATTATCTGGCGAGCGATGTTACCCCGATTTTGCCCTATACCAAAAAGGTTATGTTTCTCGATGACGGAGAAATTGCCGAGATTGGGAATGGCGGGGTTCGGATTGTGAACTTTCGGGATGAAGTCGTACGGAAAAGTTTTACCCAGATTGACTGGAACCACGAGCAAGCGGAGAAGCAGGGTTTCCCGCATTTTATGCTGAAGGAAATTCATGACCAGCCAGTGGTTTTTGAAGACGCCATCCGGGGGCGGTTTGATCTGGACTCGGGAACAGCCCATCTGGGAGGACTCAATCTTTCCGAAGCAGACACCAGACGGATTCGCCGAGTCATTATCGTCGCCTCGGGCACGGCTTATTATGCGGGGCTAGTTGGTAAGTACGCTATGGAAAGATTAGCCCAGCTGCCGACCGAAGTGGATTTTTCGAGCGAGTTTCGCTATCGCGATCCGGTACTGGACGAAGCCACCCTGGTTTTTGCCGTCTCCCAGTCCGGGGAAACTGCCGACACCCTGATGGCGCTTCGGGAAGCCAAAAGGCGCGGGGCGATTGTGAGGGGAGTTGTGAACGCCATAGGTTCAACCATCGCCCGGGAGGCAGGAGCCGGCACTTACATTCACGCCGGACCGGAGTTGGCTGTCGCTTCGACAAAGGCTTATACTAATATGGTAGCAGTTTTGCTTTTATATGCTTTGCAGTTCGGCCGCTTGAAACATACGACCCCAGCCACGGGTCAACGGTTTTTGCGGGCTTTGCTCGAGATTCCCTCGAAAATGAACGAGATTTTGAAGCAGGCCCAAACGCTCAAGGAGATTGCCCAAAGATATTCAAGGTATAAGAATTTTTTGTATCTGGGCCGGGGGATTAACTACCCCGGAGCCTTGGAGGGATCCCTGAAGCTCAAAGAGATTTCTTACCTTCACGGCGAGGCTTATGCCGGCGGGGAGATGAAGCACGGGCCGCTGGCGCTGGTGGATAAAAATTTTCCAGTGGTGGCGATTGTTACCAAAAATCAGCTTTATGACAAGATGAAAAGCAACATCCAGGAAGTGCGCGCCCGCGGCGCGCGAACTTTTCTTCTCGCCACCGCCGGGGACGTCGAAGCCAAAGAAATTGCGGACGAGATCTTTTATGTTCCTCCCACCATGGAACTTTTGGAACCGCTTCTCAATACCATCCCCTTGCAATTATTTGCTTACTATATGGCCGTGGGTTTGGGGCGGGATGTGGATCGGCCCCGAAACTTAGCTAAGAGCGTAACCGTTGAGTAGAATAAAGAATGTATTTATGCATTACTGCAAGATTATTAGCGAAGAGTACGAGCTAAGTAACGGGGTAAACCGAGAAACCTGGCGAAAAGCGTTACTGTAGAGTGAACTTTACGAAATACGAATCGGTGCGAATATACGAATTTTCTCCCCCATGCGAAGGGGGAGAGTAAGAGGGGGTAGTAAGTGTCATCCTGAGCGTAGCGAAGGATCTATTCAGAACAAGAGACTCCTCACTTCGCTCGAAGATTAAACTATGAAAGCTCTCGTATTCGATAAGTCAAAGACTAGTTGGGACGGCTCGAAGGGTTTTGAAATGATTGAGGTGCCGGATCTAAAGATTGAAAAGGATGACGAGGTCATCGTCAAAGTGGAATTTGCCGGCGTCTGCGGCACGGACAAGGGTATTTGGTATCGACAGGTTTTTGGTCAGCAGATTTTGCAAAGCTTGCAAGGCGAACAGAAACCTTACCGGATTGTTGGTCACGAGTTTGTCGGTCAAATCGTGGCCCTCGGTGCGGCGGCGGCCGCGAAATACAGCTTGGCGGTTGGGACTTCGGTATCGGGCGACTCTCATATTGTTTGCAATGTCTGCGCGCGCTGCCGGGCCGGGCAAAAGAACATCTGCGAAAAACAAAAAATTCTAGGCGTGACTTATGACGGGTGCTTCGCCCAGTATTTGAAAGTTCCGGGTCACGCGCTCTGGAAAAATAATCCCCAGAAAATTCGCCCCGAGATAGCGGCCATTCAAGATCCGTTCGGCAACGCCATGCACGCCGCCAGCAAGGTGAACTTGCAGGACAAAACGGCGGCGATTTTTGGCTTGGGCTCGATCGGGCTTTTTACTGTTTTGATCGCCCGGGCTCTGGGTGTTCGCACACTTATCGGTATCGAGCCGAATCGGCAAGCCCGAGAAATGGCGGAGCAGCTAGGCGTTCATCACCTCATAAACCCGCCGTCCGGGTCCAAGGATTTTACCGCCTCAACCGAAGTTTTAGGACAAATTTCCAAACTCACAAAGGGCTCGGGAGTGGACGTGGCTTTTGAGATGGCTGGACAGAATTCCTCTCTAAACAACGCCCTCCAGGCAACCCGGCGCGGTGGCGATGTCATCTTGTTCGGTATCAAAAATGCGGATTTTGTCATCCAAAATTACAATGAGCTCATCATTCGCGGATTGACCCTGCATGCCGTAATCGGTCGTCAGATTTGGCAAACCTGGCAGGCGGCGACCAAGCTTTTAGAAGACCAGGGCAACAAAATTCAAGAACAGATTTACAAAGTTATTTTGAGAGAAGGACAGGACACGATTTTGCCGATCAGTGAGTATACGAAAGACATCTTTGAGCAGAAGTTAGCGGGGTACCCGAAGATATTGTTTAAATTTTGATTGTTATTGTTGTCATTCCGGACTTGCCTGCCCGCCTCGGGAGGGATCCGGAATCTAGATTCTGACTTTCGTCAGAATGACAGAAAGGGGCCGAGGATGTTTAACAACTACAAAGACCAATTCCAAAAAGACCTCGCTGATATCCGCGAGCAGGGAATGTATAAGGAGGAAAAAAGCATTTCTTCCTTGCAGGGCGCGGAGATCGACGTGGATGGTAAGAAACTTCTGAATTTCTGCAGCAATAATTATTTGGGCCTGGCATCCTCCCCGCTTTTGGCCCAGGCCGCCAAAGCCGGGATAGATCGATACGGGTTTGGCATGGCGAGCGTGAGGTTTATCTGCGGCACGTCCACTGTGCACAAGGACTTGGAGCGAGCGGTAGCCGAGTTTTTTGGCACGGAAGACGCCCTGCTTTATACTTCTTGTTTTGACGCCAATACTGGGTTATTTGAAACCATTCTCCAAGAGGGGGACGCCGTTTTTTCGGATGAGTTAAATCACGCGAGTATCATCGACGGGATCCGCCTTTGCAAGGCCGAGCGGTTTCGCTACAAACATTCGGATATGGAGGATTTAGAGAGCAAATTAAAAGAATTTGATGCGAAGATTGCGACCTCTCCCCAACCCTCCCCATCTCCTGGGGAGGGGAATAACGCCCCCCAACCCCCTCTTAATGTAAGAGGGGGAGGAGGGGGAATTATAAATCGTACTCCCCGCAAACTCATTGCCACCGACGGTGTGTTCAGCATGGACGGGGATACCGCCAAGCTTAGAGAAATTTGCGATTTAGCGGATAAGTACCAGGCTCTGGTTATGGTTGACGACTCGCACGGGAGCGGGGTTTTGGGAAGTTCCGGACGGGGCAGTGTGGAACAAGAAGGGGTGATGGGGCGCCTCGACATCTTGACTTCGACTTTTGGCAAAGCGCTGGGCGGGGCAGGCGGCGGGTTTACCGCCGGCAAGCGGGAAATTGTCGAGTATTTGCGCCAGCGCAGCCGTACGACTTTGTTTTCCAACAGCCTGCCGCCAATGATTACTGCGGCCGCTTTGTATGTTTTGAAAAATTTCGACGGTTCATTTCTAAAACTAAAGAAAGTTTTACAAGCAAAAATAGATTATTTTCGGGGTGAAATGGAAAAGCAAGGCTTTAATTTAGGGGGCGACGGTAAGCACCCGATTATTCCGGTGATGCTCTCCCAAGAGAAATTGGCTACAGAGATGGCTGCCAAACTTTTTGAGGAAGGAATTTATGTGCGCGGGTTTACCTATCCGGTGGTACCAAAGGGCAAAGCCCGGATCCGGGTGCAAATTTCCGCGCAGCATTCCACAGACCACTTGCGGAAAGCGATTGAGGCTTTTGCAAAAATTGGCAAACAATATCAGGTCATAAAATAATAATTAACGATGAAGCATATTGTGATAATCGGCGGAGGTACGGGCGCTTCCATCCTGCTTAGCGGGTTGCGGGATTTTCCGGTGCGAATTTCGGTAATCTTTTCCACGGCTGACGACGGCGGTTCGAGCGGACAGCTTCGCCGGGAACTCCAGGTTTTGCCGCCGGGGGATTTGCGGCAGGGCCTATTGGCGCTCTCCCAAACCGACCCAGCTTTCAGGCGGCTGCTGGCTTATCGATTTGAACAGGGATTTCTTAAGGGTCATGTCGTGGGTAATATCGCTTTGGCGGCTTTGGAAAAAATTTTTGGCGCCCCAGAACCTGCCATTGCGGCAGCCACAAAAATTCTGAAAGTCAAAGGCGAACTGGCACCAGTAACCCTTTTTCCCACTACCCTTTCCGCCGTTCTGGAAAACGGCAGGAAAATAGTGGGCGAACACAATCTTGACGAGCCGCGCCATGACGGGAATTTACGGATCAAATCTTTAAATCTGACCCCCTCCTCGCCAGCAAATCCGCGGGCCTTGAGGCTTCTGAGGCAAGCCGATGCGATTGTCTTTGGACCAGGAGACTTATATACCAGCATTCTGCCCAACCTTTTGGTTAAAGGGATAAAGCCAGCCATCAAAAAAGCCCGGGGCCGGAAGGTGTTGGTCACTAACCTCATGACCAAGTACGGTCAGACCAACAAATTTAAAGCCTCGGATTTTCTCTACAATCTTGAAAAATATCTCGGTAAAGGGATAATTGACTTGATGGTTGTAAACACTAAAAAACCGTCCCGGCCGTGGCTTCTCCGTTATCGTAAACGACGCTCGGAATTTGTGGGACCGGATATGGCGAAGCTCAGAAGCCGCGGTCTGTCCGTTGCCGCGGCGCCACTTTTATCCGAAACTATATTTGCCAAAAGCCAGGCGGACCGGTTGGTGCGCAGTTACCTCCGGCACGACTCGCGGAAACTAGCCAAAATCTTATATCGGGTTGCGAATTAAATTTAAATCAATTATGGAATTTCAGAAAACCCCAGAACCCAATACCGATGGCCTGAAGATTGCGGCCGTAGAAAATGGTGAGGTGGTTGGTTGGACTTATCTGTATCTGCTCCACAATGACGCCCACCGAGAACCGTTCGGCTTTTTGGAGAACCTGTTCGTTCTGGAACCCCACCGCAATAAGGGGATTGGGTCCGGGCTTCTGGAGGCGGCCATTAAGGAGGCCAGGGAACGAGGATGCTACAAACTTGTCGGAACTAGCCGATTTTCCAACGAAAAAGCCTCCAAGTTTTATAAACGATTCGGGTTTGCCGAGTGGGGGACCGAATTTCGCCTCGATCTTAAATAAGTTTGTTATGCGGGTTATTTCTGACCTCCACATCCACTCCCGTTATTCCCGTGCTTGTTCCAAAGACTTGGTCCCCGCGAATTTGGACAAGTGGGCCAAAATCAAGGGGGTGAATCTCTTGGGCACCGGCGACTTTACGCATCCCAAGTGGCTTGCGGAACTCAAAGAGGCCTTGGAGCCGGCGGAGCAGGGGTTTTATAAACTGCGGTATTTTCCCTCCCCAGGCGTGGGGAGGGATGAAGGGAGAGGTCGTACTGCGGTACCGGCAACCTCTCTCCCGGCCTCTCCCCTCGCCAGGGGAGAGAGGGTACGTTTTGTCCTCTCCGCGGAAATTTCCTGCATTTATTCGCAAGGCGGCAAATTGCGGCGCATCCATTTAGTCTTGCTTCTGCCCTCTTTCGCCGCGGTTGAGAAATTCAACCAAACTTTGGAGAGCCGTGGCGGCAAGCTTGGCTCGGACGGCCGGCCGATCCTGGGGATGAACGCGGTCGAGGTGCTCAAGTATTTGCTCAATGCGTCTGCCGAAGCAGTGATGATTCCGGCTCACGCTTGGACGCCGTATTTTGGGATTTTCGGCAGCAAATCCGGTTTTGATTCCGTCGAAGAGTGCTTCGGCGAAATGACAAAGCATATTTACGCCATCGAGACCGGGCTGTCCTCGGACCCGGCGATGAACTGGCGGGTGGCGGATACCGACAAGTTTTCGATTATTTCCTCGTCGGATGCGCACTCGCTTTCGCGCATCGGCCGCGAAGCCAATGTTATGGAGATTGCCGACGGGAAGTTCAGTTACCAGGAGTTCGTAAGAATATTGAAAGAAAAGGATAGTGGCGTATTCAAATTCACGATTGAATATTTTCCGGAAGAGGGAAAATATCATCTCGACGGCCATGCGGCTTGCAAGTTTTCCTGCGCTCCGGAAAAGACCAAAAAACTCCATGGGGAATGTCCGGTCTGCGGCAAAAAATTGACAGTTGGCGTTGTCGCGCGCGTCGAGGCTTTGGCCAGCCGGCCTTTGGGTTTTGTGCCGCCGGGCGCTATTCCACAAAAGCATTTAGTGCCTTTGGAGGAAGTCTTGGCTGATTCTTTTGGGGTAGGGGCCAAGACTAAGAAGGTGCAGGATGCTTATTGGGCTTTGGTAAAAGATGCCGGCAACGAATTTGCGGTGATTCTCGATCTGCCTATCGAAGAAGTCCAAAAGGTTGCTGGCCCTTTGGTGGCAGAAGCGGTAAAGCGGGTTAGGGAAGAGAAAGTCCAAAAGATTCCCGGCTATGATGGAGTGTACGGGGTAATAAAAGTTTTTTCCGAGGAAGAAAGGAAGACTTTTGCCGAGAAAGTCAGCCAGCAAAAATCTTTATTTTGAAACAAAAATCTTGACGCAGCTTAATTTTTGAGCTAGTTTGGTTATAATACTCGGCTGTCGGTCTTGGTTTTTTCTTTTTAAGCCAACGAGAGCCGAGCACCCCACCAATACTGAGGAGGAAAAATTGGAGCACAACAGGCTGAAGCAGGTTTTGAACAAACCGGTAAAATGGAATAGTGGTTTTTGGGCCAGCATTTTCGCGGTAGGGAGGGGGGCATGAACATGCTTGACAAAACTGGAATATCGACTATTTTGAGACGAGTGATCGGCACCCCTCCTTTGCGGGTCCGTCAGGGCAAGCGGTTGATCGTTGTTGTAAAGGAATCATTGACTGACGACCAGCGCGCAATCCTCCTTGCACAGTTTGGTTTGTGTACAGAGTACTTGCGTGGAGCCCGGGGAAGTCTGGTATATAGGTTCCAGCCGAAAACGGAGCCAAAACCATCGAGAATCGGTGTCGTCCCCCCGCAACAATTTCAGATGCCAAAACACCTTCTGCCGAGAGTACCGGCCGGAGTCTCACCAAAGCTCCGCCGCTGACTGTTGCCTCCTTGCGAAGCCCGAATCCGTTTTTTTGGGTCCTTGCCCCTCCGGATTCGGGCTTTTTTTATTGGGCAAAATGTGATATAGTTTATAAACAGAAATTCGTTCGCGAGGCGTCGCATCGGCCCTGTGCCGTCCAGCCTGGACTGAGTGACATTTAAATTCAATATCTTGATGGAGAGGTGGCCGAGTGGTTTAAGGCGCACGCTTGGAAAGCGTGTGGGCGCAAGCCCGCGCAGGTTCGAATCCTGTCCTCTCCGCCATAAATATGAAAGTCAGTATCAGACCGCAAAAAGTTTCGGATGCGAGCAGGTTTATTGAAATTTTGAATAACCCAAATTTCCAATTCTTTCACGTCGCACAGACTACATTGGAGGACGAAGTCAAATTTCTCAAACAAAATGCTGGGAAGCGGCGAAAAAACTTCGAGCACAATTACGCCATTCTCGCAGATGGAAAGGTTGTGGGAGGGTGTGGCATAAAAATTGATCAGCACCGTACGCACATCGGGGAGATCGGATATTTTCTCGACGAACAGTATTGGGGACAGGGAATCACCGCGAAAGCAGTCAAACTTTTGGAAAGAGTCGGCTTTGACATACTCGGACTAAAGAGAATTGTAATCCTGGTCAACCCAAAACATCCGGCGAGCCAAAGAGTGGCTATCAAAAACGGCTATAAAAAGGAAGGCCTAATGAAAAAAGCGCATCGTTGCGGAAGGCACCAGAACGAATATCAGACTTGCTTTTTATACGCCAAAGTTCAATAATTTTATGCTTCCTTCCGAAGAAATCAAGCAAAAAATCAATATCGTCGATCTCATCGGCGAATATATTGAGCTCAAAAAAGCGGGGACGAATTTTCGCGCGCTTTGCCCGTTTCACCAGGAAAAAACCCCGTCGTTTATGGTTTCCCCCACAAAGCAGATTTGGCACTGCTTCGGCTGCGGGCTGGGGGGGGATATTTTTGAATTCGTCAAACAGCGCGAGGCTGTGGAGTTTCCCGAGGCCCTGCAGATTTTAGCGAGCCGCACTGGGGTGGTCCTGGAGCGGCCGACCGTGGAATACCAGAAGCAAGCGGACGAGAAGAGGACTTTGTACGCCATCAATGATTTGGCGGCGAAGTTTTATGTCAAAGTTTTGGCGGATTCGTCCGTGGCGCAAATGGCGCGCGATTATCTCCTGAAGCGCGGTTTCCGGCCGGAGACACTTCGGACATGGCAGCTTGGGTACGCTCCCGAAGATTTTCACCTCTTCGAGAGTTTTATTACCAAAAAGGGCTTTCAGAAAAGCGAGGCGGTGCGGGCGGGGCTTTTGGTGGAAAAAGACGGGCAGTCCTTCGAGAAGACCCAGGACGGTTTTTTTGACCGCTTCCGGGGCCGGCTGATGTTTCCACTCTTTGATATCCACGGCCGGGTCGCAGGCTTTACCGGGCGGATTCTGGCGGAAGCCGAGGGGATTGCAAAGTATCTTAATAGCCCCGAAACCCCAATTTACTCCAAAAGTCAATTACTCTACGGTTTGCATCTAGCCAAAACCGAAATCCGCAAACATGACGAGGTGATTGTCGTGGAGGGCAATGTGGACGTCATTACTTGCCACGAGGCCGGATTTAGGAACGTGGTTGGCTCTTCTGGCACCGCCTTGGCAGCTTCGCAGCTTCTGACCCTGAAGCGTTTTACCGACAATATTAAATTTGCCTTTGATGTGGATGCCGCCGGACTGAATGCGACCCGCCGGGCTGTGGAATTGGCTCTGTCCCTGGGGTTCAACATCAAGATTATTGCTATTCCCAAGGCCTTAGCTAAAGATCCGGATGAACTCATCCGCAGAAGTCCGGCGTTGTGGCAGGAGCAGACGGCTTCCGCGAAAAACTTCTTGGACTTTTATTTTGCCGCGATTTTTGCTAATCTTAATTTAGAATCAAGCGTTGAAAAAAAGCGCGCCGCAGCCGAACTTTTGTCCCTCCTCGCCCTCCTTCCTGATCCGTTGGACCGAGCGCATTACCTCCAGAAACTTGCCAGAGAGCTGGGTGTGGACGAAAAAATCCTTTTGCCCCTCCTAAATCAAAATTTAAGCTCTCACGGTAAACCGGCCAACCAAATTGTTTCTTCCCAGCCGTATGCGATCAGGAAAACTAAACAGGAAATTCTGGAACGCCGGGTGTTGGGCCTGTTTTTGAAATTTTCCAAAGACCTCCCGGGAAAGTGGGAGATTTTGGAGGTCCAAGATTTCACCACTCCCCTGTTGCAGGAAATCTTTGCGGCGGTTTCCCCCTTGATGGCTAGCGGGAATTTCGAACTTCAGCCGTTTCTGGCCGACAATTCCAAGCTGGCTCCGGAAATTGAACTCTTGATTTTTGCGGTGGAGAACGAGTTGTCCTTTGGCCCCGAGTGGAACCTCGAGGATTTGCAAAAACAGTTCTTGGGAGCTCTCAAGGAAGCCTCTCTCAAGCGGCAGATGCAGATGCTCACGCAGCAAATCAAGCAGGCGGAGCTTAGGGGGCGGCTTAAGGAGGCGAAACTCCTTTCGTCCGAGTTTAACAATTTGACCAGAGAACTTGCCAAATATTATGTCCCCTAGAACCAAAAAGGAGCGCAGAGCGAGGAGCACCAAAAAGTCAGCCAAGAAGTTGTCCCGATCCGCCAAGCTTCGGGAGCGGCGCCGAAAACCCCGTGCCGAAGCGAAACCGGCATTTGATTGGGAAAAAGCGGTTTTGGATTTGGCGGAGAAAGGTCGCTACCGGGGGTTTGTCACCGAGGCAGAAATCATTCACGGTATGCCGTATTTGGAAGAAAATCTGACGGCCGTGGACCAGTTGTTTGAAAAACTGGAGAGCTTGGGGATCGAGGTGGTCGATCAGGAGGTGGCGTCGGTTTGGGAACAGGCCAAGGCCGAACCGGAACGGCCGCGGAGCAAGTCCATTACTGACAGTCCCGAAAGTTATGATCTGGGCGACATTTACGATGATTCCATCCAGATGTATTTGCGGGAGATCGGCAAAGTGCGGCTGCTGAAGGGGGCCGAGGAGGTGGAACTGGCAAAGCGCATTACCAAAGGCGATGTGGCGGCGCGCAAGAAATTGACGGAGGCGAATCTCCGGCTCGTGGTTTCGATTGCCAAAAAGTACATGGGCAGAAATTTGGGGCTTTTGGATTTGATTCAAGAGGGCAATTTGGGATTGTTTCGGGCAGTAGAGAAATTTGATTGGACCAAGGGCTATAAATTTTCGACTTATGCGACTTGGTGGATTCGACAGGCGATCACCCGAGCTTTGGCTGATCAGTCCAGAACCATCCGCATTCCCGTGCACATGGTGGAAACTTTGAACAAGTACGCCCAAGCAGAACGGTCGCTGGTCCAGGAGCTGGGGCGTGAACCGGCCGCTGACGAGATTGCCGCGGAAATGGGCATTGAGGTGAGCAAAGTCCTGCATCTGCAAAAAATTTCCCAGGAAACCGTCTCTATTGATACGGCCGTCGGCGACGAGGGGGACGAAGAGGATTCCCGGCTGGGAGATTTTATCGTTGACGAGCAGACCACCATGCCTGCAGAATCGGCCGGGCGGCAGTTGCTGCGGGAGTATGTGGGAGAAGTTTTGAAAGATTTGGACCCGCGCGAGCAGAAAATTTTACGGATGCGTTTCGGCTTGGAGGATGGGGTCACGCATACTCTGGAGGAGGTCGGTAAAGAATTTGGCGTAACCCGGGAGCGCATCCGGCAGATCGAGGCGAAGGCCTTGGAGCGCATCAAAGAACACCGGGATATTCAGAAACTAAGAGATTACTAAACCGGTAACATTATAAGAACCTCTCCTGGCCTTCGGCCACCCTCCCCAGGTGTTGGGGAGGGATAAAGGGAGAGGTCGATTTGTTGAATCAAAATTTTATTTGGTCTATCTTGGCGGCGAGGATGAAGTCGTTATCGAACAGCCCGCTGATGGCGTGCGTCCAGAGGGTGATGATGACATAGCCCCAGCCGAAATGAATGTCGGGGTGGTGCCCTTCGCTCTCAGCGGTTTTCCCGACGAGGTTCACAAACGCCAAAGCTTCGCGAAAGTTTTTGAAACGAAACTTCCGCGTGATTTTTTTGTTGTCCGGAGTACTCTGCCAGTCAGGATGAACCTGCTTGAGATACTCGTGGGCTTGTGTCGGCGTTAGAGGTAAAACTCCTCCTTCGCACGGCACGCATTTTTTAGAAGCTAAATCATTCATATTTTACGGTCGCGTCGTCAGCCTCGGCTAGCGAGTCTAGACGGGTGAAGCCCGTCTGACGGGCGGAAGGTTATTGGAATTAACTAGTTTTGAACAGCGTCTTTATTCTTGCTGAGTCTGAACTTTATTGCCAAATACGTTCCAGTACCAATGCCGAGTGAATAGATAAGAATTGCCATAACGCTTCTTTGGTCGTCCAGCTGCTTGAGGATGTGATACAAAACCCCAACACTTACCAAGTTGTCCAAAAATGCGACCGATGCGGCTTTCAAGGGCCACTCTCGATTTACTAGCCGAAGACTCAAAGTAAAGAGAAAGTCTTGGAGGATACCAGCTAGAAAATATAGAATGAAAAAATAGTACATTGGTCTGGATTCCCCGATCAAGTCGGGGAATGACAAAGTCAGGAAATATCCCGGTGGGTTTTGTACAAGAAAGCGGCGTCCGGTTCGAGATGCTGCAAGTTTTTTTCAACTTCTTGGAAGATTTTTTCCGACGTGACCAGGGATTGGGCTGCCATCCACTTTTCGATGGTTTTACTTACTGCTTCGGCGATTTTTTCAGACTGGATCTCGGAAAGATGCGCATTGCGGCAGGCGGCATAGGCCGAGGCGTAGACTTTGCGAGGATCGTAGGGTTCTTTGTGGCCGCGGCGTTTGACAATGTGAGGCATATAAAATCAAAAATTAAATATCAAAATGTAAAATGACAAAGCAAAAATTAAAAATTTGGAATTTTGATATGTCATTTTGATTTTTGCATTTTGCAGTTTAATTTATCCCAAATTTATTGTGCCATTGGCAATCAAAATCAGCAACCAGGCCAAACCAACCAGCAGTACTCCAATCGCCAGCCGCATAAAGCCGCGATTTTCCTGTTTCCAGCCTTTGATCTCCTGAATTTTCTTGCCCGAGGCGACCAGGAGCAAAATGATTAGGAGGGGCGCCACAAACACGATATTGTAAAATACCAAAAGCAAAAAGGCGGTGAAATCGAAATACTGGGACAGGATGGTAATGATGGCCAGATACGGCGCTCCGGTACAGGGCAATTCCACGGCCGAAACAAACGCTCCCAGAAAAGCAATTCCCCAGACCGTGGTGCGGGAGGCAAAATCATGAATTTTTTTCGCCATGCCGGCCGGAATTGCCAGCGAGAAACCCCGGCCGTACCAGAAGTAGTCTTTGATTTCGACGATGCCAGCCAAAACTACAAAAGCCGCCACTCCGACGGAAAGATATTCGGTCAGGACGAGGGGAATGCGCGTGAAGAAATAGACGAGACCCAGCCCCGCCCCGAGATAAACCAAAAACACTGCCGTAGTGTAGACTAGCCCTAAAAAGAGCATTCGTTTGAGTGAGCTCCCGCCGGCTAAAACCACGGACATCATCAAAATCAAAACCCCAATGGCACAGGGATTAATGGAATCCACGGCTGCGGCGGTAAATACGGTGAGAATTGTAGGAAGTGGCGCTTCGACGCCCATTAAACTATAAATTTATGGACTTAAAAACGAAAGAACGGAAGAACATAGGGTGTCTTTGCGCGCCCCGACGCCAAGTCGGGGCGCGGCAATCTCATTGTTCCTTGTGATTGCTTCGCTAGCGCTCGCAATGACGGAAAAAAACGGGTTACTAGGTTCACTCGTCATACTGAATCTCTCCTTTCTGGATGGCGATTTCGTAGAACCGGCAGATTTTGTCGGTTTGGGGTTTAACTTCGGAACTGAATTCGATAACCAGGCAGTCCCCCGGAGGAACCGTGGAGTGTGGCGAAATGACATAATCCACAAAGTTTTGGAGTTTTTCCTGGACGACTTTCGTTCCTAGGGTTTTGTAGACGAAGACTTGCAATTTACCGGGTTTGCCATCAGGGCAGTTCATCCCGTTTTGGACAATGAGTTCTCCTTGATTGGTCGGCAGCCTCAGGAGACTTTGGGTTAGCTGTCCCCCGACAACTTCAAAGAATTTCGCAAGGCTAATATCTTCAAGCTTTTCCACGACGCCTTCTACGTGAATCCGGTTATCGCCGTGCTCGTGAAAATCGGAACTCCCGATCCGATTGGAGATCCCGGAAGGATTCTGGAGATCAACTTTTTCCTCTTCGTGGGCCGAGACTCGGGGAAGGAGTTCCAAATCAAGGTGCGGCCCTGGTTCTTCGTGAACATCGGGGGTTGCGGCTTTGGTTTCCTGCCCGCAGACAAAGATGTCGTAATCCGCGTGCCAGTGGACCGGCCCTTTGGTAATCGATACTTGGTTTTTGATGACCGTGGCAGCCGTCAGATAAACCGTGGTGAAGAGAATTGGAACCACCATTCCCCAAAACAAAAAAAGTTTAAACCCTTCTGATTTCTCTCTTCTGACAAGAGAAACAACCAGAAGGGTTAAAATGACAAAACTTGACGCGGCAAGAATCTCTTTAACAAAATTCACAAGCCATTTCCTTTTTTTGTCTGTGTTCGTTCTTGGTGACGTCGCCGCAACACACGGTGCAGCAGTATTTCATGCCGTCGTACTCGTGCATCTGGGAGGCGGGCTTTTCTTTGCCACACTTGACGCAGCGGTGGGTTTGTTCCATTTCAATTTCCTTTCCCTTTATATATTATAGCAAATTTTTCGGAATTTTTCAATTCTTCTGTACCCGATACCACCACTTGGTAAGCTCCACCATCAGGAGTTTCAGGAGCGGGAACAGCAGAAATGCCAGAAGTGCTGGCCAAAGGGGGAGAGGGACGGTTTTGAGGAAACGGTTGAAAAAAGGGACATAAATCGCGAGCAGCATCAAACCTAAGCCTACCGCTACCGCCACCAGGAGAAAAGAATTATTAAAAAGTTTGATGCGATAAATGGGACGGCGCAAAGATTTGAAGGCAAATACATTCAGAAGCGTAGGAGTCGCCGTGGCTATAAAAATGAATGACTGGATTTTGATTAGCTCCCAGCCGGAGTATTTGAAAAGATAAAGGAAAATTCCAACCAGCGTGAGATCCGTAATGATGCTGACGGCAAAGATGATGAATTTCGTTTCCTGGTTCAAAATGGGCTCCTTGGGCGACGTGGGTTGGTTTTTCATCACGTCCTCCTCATCCGGCTCAAAAGCCATGGCCAGCACGGGCAGGGAATCCTCGGCGACGTTCACCCAGAGAATCTGCACGGCCGTGATCGGAAACGGGGTATGGAAAATGAGCGTTGATGTGATAAGGACCAGCTCGGTGAAAGCATTGGACATTACGACCACGGTAGCTTTGCGGATATTGGCAAAAGCGGTGCGGCCTTCGGCCACGGCGGCGGTAATCGTGGGAAAGCCGTCATCGAGAAGAATCAAGTCCGAAGCTTCTTTGGCGACATCCGTACCCGAGCCCAGCGCCACGCCGATATCCGCCGTTTTGAGGGCCGGGGCATCATTCACCCCGTCTCCAGTCATGGCGACCACTGCCCCGAGTTTTTGCCAGGCGTTAATAATTCGCATTTTGTGCACCGGATTGACCCGGGCCACGATTTCGAGGGTGGCGAAGCGTTTGGCCAGCTGCTGATCGGTCATTTCGTCAAGCTCTGCGCCAGTCACGACCGCTTCACCGCCCGTGCGCAGCCCCAGTTCCAGACCGATAGCTTTGGCGGTAAGGATGTGATCGCCGGTAATCATCAGGACCTTTATGCCCGCCGACTTGGTGAGCTTGATAGTTTCTTTTACGTCCGGCCGAATCGGATCGCGAATGGCCGCCAGCCCGAGATAGTTAAGCGCCGTCACCAGTTTAACGAGATCCCTGCTCGTAAGTTCATTGTTTTCGGGGAGGGGGATAGACTTTGAAGCCAACCCAATCACCCGAAAGCCGCGGGCCGCTAGACTTTCGTAGGATTTTTGCGCTTCCCTCTTCGCCGCCGGCGTAATAGCGCAAACCTTCAGGACAAATTCTGGGGCGCCGGTGACGAACAGGCGCAGCGTTTGGTCGCAGCGATGAAAGGAGGCGATGTATTTCCGGATATCATCGAAGGGCAGCATCCCCACCCGGGGCATCACGGCTAAAGTTTTTTCCAAGCTTTGGTTGGTTTCCAGAAATTTCTCGAGTTTGGCTTTGTCTGTCGCTTCGCCGCGTACGACTCGTTTGCCGTCGTGCTCTTCGATGAGCGCCTCGTTGGCCAGAGCCAGGGCCAGCAGTGCTTCGTCCGGTTTTTGGGTCAAAAGCTCCTCCACTTTCATCTGACCCAGGGTCAGGGTCCCGGTTTTATCGGCGCAGATGACTGACGTTGAACCCAAAGTTTCGGCGGCCAGAAGTTTCATTACCAGTCCTTTTCGGTTCAGAATTTTTTTGCTGGCAACCGCGAGTACGATCGAAATCACGGCCGGCAGGCCTTCCGGGATGGCGGCCACGGCCACGGCGATCGTAGTTTTGAGCATTTCGATTATCGGATCGCCCTCCAGGAGTCCCAAGATAAAAATCGCGGCGGCCACGGCGACAAACAGTTCCGTGAGAAACGTCGCGAGTTTCCGCATCCGCCGCTGCAGGGGACTGTCTTCCTCGTCCGTGCTTTGGGTGAGCAGGGAAATTTGGCCGATTTCCGTGCGCCCCCCCGTGGCTACTATCACCGCTCTTCCTGCTCCCGCCTCGACCGCCGTGCCCATAAATGTCATATTCTGGCGATCCCCGAGCAAAGCTTTGCTCGGCAGCAAAGCCGGGGCTTTGCGTACCGGTTTTGACTCCCCGGTCAGGAGCGCCTCGTTGATTTCGAGATCGGTGCCGCTCAAAAGTCGCGCGTCCGCGGGCACTTTGTCGCCACTCCTGAGAATGATGATGTCGCCGGGGACCAGTTCCTGGGAATCAACGGTCATTATTTTGCCGGCGCGAACCACGATTGCTTGCACGCGCACAATGGCTTTGAGCTTCTCAAAAATTTTGCTCGCGCGGTATTCCTGAAAAAAGCCAATCACGGCGTTGACGCTGACGACGATAAGAATTACCGCCATGTCCGCATATTCCTTGACCCACCAAGTGAGAGCAGCGGCCAGAAGCAAAATATAGACGAGCGGGCTGGCAAACTGTTTGAAAAATTGCTCGAGAGCCGTGATGGTTTTGCCCTTGGGCAGGAGGTTCTGGCCCCAGGCGGCTTGACGGGCAAAAACTTCGGCGCTACTCAAACCAGTTTCGACGTCCGCGCTTAAACGGCGCAGGACTTCGGGAAGTTCCAGAGCATGCCAGGGCGGGGAAATTATTTTTGTTTCTTGCGGCGGCATTTATTTTGTGTTATGATTATAGCACTTTTGGACTTAACCGCGAAACCCCAATGAACATTCCGCATTTCGTCACCACGGCCGATTTGAAAAAGAAAATAGACGCCCGCGAGGATTTTGCCCTGGTTGAAGTGTTGGGTCCGGAGACGTTTGCCGAGTTTCATTTGCCGGGTGCCGTCAACGTGCCAGTCGACGATACTTTTGAAGCCGGTATCCAAAAGGCCGTGCCGGATAAAAATAAATTGGTCGTCGTCTACTGCCGGGACATTGAGTGTCATGCCTCGGCCAAAGCCAGCCGGCGGATGGAGCTTTTGGGCTACAAAAATATATTGGAATACCACAACGGCAAAGACGGCTGGCAAGCGGCCGGCTTGCCGGTCGTGAAAGGAGCGTAAACCGTGCTGTTCTACGTCATTCTTTTCATCTTTATTTTTATCATCCTGCCGGGTCTGCGGATCGTCCAGCAGTATCAGCAAGGCGTTGTGTTTCGTCTAGGACGAATCGTCGGTGTCAGAAATCCCGGCCTAAACCTCCTCATTCCTTACATTGAGTGGATGCGTAAGGTTGATTTGCGAACCGTAACCCTCCCTATTCCCCCTCAAAAAATCATCACCAAAGATAATGTTTCAGTTGATGTCTCGGCAGTGGCTTATTATAAAATAGTGGAGGCGGTCAAAAGTATTGTCGCGATTGAGGACGTGATGACGGCAATCAATCAAATCGCCCAAACTTCGGTCAGGAACATTGTCGGGAAATTTCAGCTTGACGAGATCCTAAGCGAACGGGAAAAAATCAATGCCGAAATTGCGAAAGTGCTCGATACTCACACCGAGAGCTGGGGAGTAGTAGTGTCAGTAGTTGAGATTAAGGATATTGAACTTCCAGAAGGCATGCAGCGGGCCATGGCGAAACAGGCCGAGGCGGAACGGGAAAAGCGGGCAAAAATTATTGCCGCCGAAGGAGAATTCCTTGCTTCCCAGAAACTGGCCGATACCGCCGACATCATGGCCGCGCACCCAATCGCTTTGCAGCTTAGAAATCTGCAGACCATGGCCGAGATTAGTATTGAAAAAAATTCCACCATCATCTTCCCCGCCCAGTTCATGAGCTCTTTGAGCGAGATAAAAAAGTTTTTAGCCGCCGAGGGGTTGAACAAGAAACCTCAGGAATAGTCAGAACGTCTGACGTTCTTTAGTAAATTATTTTCCAAGCCGCCTGGTAGAGTCGCCAGAACTCCGGGAGGTAAAGGGTAAAAAGATTCCTGAGGGTGGGTTTTGGCAAGATGGGATTCACGTGGTCAAAGACTCGAAGCTCAAGGATTTGAGCTTTTTTGTTTTGTTGTTTCAAGGCCGCGAACAACTTTTTACTCTCCTCGAAGGGGATGATTCGGTCTTGCCGGCTGTGCAAAAGCAAGATCGGTGCTTGCAGACGGGAAAGATGTGGTTTCGGATCAAAAACCGCCAAGAAATCTTTGAGTTCCCGGGGCAATTTGGCGATTAGCTCCGGGACCCTCGCCGGATCTGTATTTAGGAGGAGCGCCAGCGCCGCTTGGCCCTCGCTTCCTAATTTTGTTTTTAAATCAGAGATGTTGGCGCTCAAGTCCTGCCATTTGCGGTCTGCCAGTTCGTAAAAAATTGCGGCGTCGTTTGGCGGCAAAAACTGCGCGTAGTAACGAGCCAGAAGCCAGATGCCAAAAGGGTCCTGACCTTGACCCGTGGTGTGAAAGGCAATCACATTTTCCAAATCAAAATAGCCACCCATGGCGACTATCAGATCCAGATTCGAGCTGATGTTTTCCCGCGCGGCGACGATCAATTCCGGCCCAACCGCAATACTAAAACTCATAATTTTCAGAGGAAGTTTGGGTTGCTGTTGTTTGACAAAGGTGATGACCGTTTCCATTTCCTCCAGAACCCGGGGATGAAATTTTTCGCGGTTAACGTTGTTTAAAGTCGGAACCCAGACCCGCAGTCCGCTGCGGGCGAAAATTTGCGCCAGTCTTTGCAGGCGCTCGTCATCCTTTCCTTTCTCATTGGCCGCCGGGAAAATGATTAAATCCGCCCGTCTTGGCCGGCCGCCAGTTTGATAGCGATCCATCGCCAGGGAACCAGCAAGGATGGTCGAGACCACCGGGGCGGGTGTCATGAGCGCAAGCGGCGGGCGAGGAATTTGCGGGATGAGGCTCAAAACCACGAACGCCGGTAATGCCGCGTACCACAGGGCGATTAGGAAAATAATGATGGTTGCCAGGATTTTGAGCACAGCTGTATTGTACAACTTTTTAAGCCCCCCGGCACTTTACAGACTGCCGCTTTTTTGTTAAAATTTTTTTACCCGTACCAAACCTGGGCTCCGGCGTAGCTCAGCGGTAGAGCAGGTGACTGTTAATCACTTGGTCGCAGGTTCGAATCCTGCCGCCGGAGCTCAGAGTTGGTACCGCGGTCAAATGCCGCAGCCCGGGCGACTGGCTTGGCAATACCAAGTTTATTTGTTATGGTCAAAATAACGTACCTGAAAATAAAAAGGAGAGATACATGCAAACCTTGCAAGTTCCCTTGTCAGTTCTTGGCGGGCACTTGCCAGGGCAAGTGCCTGTACCTGTCCTGTTGCCTTCCGACATTCCCGATATCAAGCGGGTGGTCGTGAT
>CAYHVH010000014.1:18785-20132 GCA_964360335.1 uncultured Candidatus Saccharibacteria bacterium | reverse complement strand
TCTTCCATCGCGTCCGGTGCTTCTTCGGAAGCTGTAGGGGCGCTAGTAGCCATCATGCCCCGGTCTCGACGCCCACCTTCGGGCTCGACAATCTTGAGGTTCACCCGAGCCTTGTGCTTGGCGCCGACGACCCGCAACAGAGTGCGGATGGCCTTGGCGGTTTGGCCGCTACGGCCGATGACTTGCCCCATATCTTCGGGGTTCAAGTGCAGGCTGATCAGCACTCCCATTTCGTCAACCGTGCGTTCGGTTTTCACTTCGTCGGGGTGGTCTACGAGTGATTTTACGACAAACTCAACAAACTCAACATCTTGTTCTGCCATTTTGAATTCCTATGAATTACTGATAAAAGAAAAACCAGCATTTCGACCTGGCTGGTAGTCTGTAAAAGAACTAAGCATACCCTAACAGGCTTGGAAAATATTGTCAATTCCCCGCGGGCGGTGGTTCTTCCTTGGTCCCGGCAACCGGCGCGCTCGCTCCGGCGGCAGGAGCTTCCGCCGGCTTCGTAGATTTTGCTTCTTCCTTAGTCTCCGTTACTGCCTTTGCTTCAACCGGCTTCTCTTCTGCCTTGAGCTCGGCAACCGCCGCTGCTTGCTGTTCACTTGCCTGTTTTTCCGCCTTCGTGGAAACTTCCGCCTTCGCTGACGCTGCCACGGACGAGTCGGCGGATTTACCTGCCTCGCCTGCCCTGTCGGCAGGCGGGCGTTTCTTTGGCTTCCAAGCCTTGACCTTGCTGCCTGCCACTAACCCCTTGTCAATCAAAAGGTTATGAACGGTCGGGGAAATCTCCACGTGCTGTTGCACCCAATATTTCAAGCGCTCCGGGTCCTTAATCCCAAACTCTTTGGAGCGGGGATTATAATGCCCCAAAATCTCGACAACCTGTTTTTTGACCGCCCGCTGCTTTTCCGCCAGAACAATGCGAAAAGCCGCTTGATTTTTCTTGCCGACTCTTTGGAGACGAATAGTAAGCATATAGGCAATTTTAATAAAACTTCCGGATGCTGTCAAACCATTGACCGCTGCCTAACGTCCCTGCACAACTCGTCCAGGCCTGGCGGCCTCAAAACCGCCAGGTCTTCTTTTTTTATTTTCTTCGACCTCTCCCTTAATCCCTCCCCTCGCCAGGGGAGGAAGAAAGGAGGGGGACCCTACCTCAATCTTCCCCCATCGAAGGGGAGAAAAAATAAGTAGTGGTTCAATTCTTAATTCTATTCTTTAAATGCCTCCTCACCCACCACGCTATCCCGGCAATAATCAATACTACAATCAACCAGTCCAGTTGCTGAAATACTTGTCTGATTTCTTGCCAGTTTTCCCCGAGTTTCCAGCCAACCCAGCCTA
>CAYHVH010000014.1:0-18685 GCA_964360335.1 uncultured Candidatus Saccharibacteria bacterium | reverse complement strand
AGCCCCGGCCAGGGCGATGCCGAAAAGCGTAAATTTGCCTTGCGAAACCAAAAAGCCGGAAAACGGCATAATGACTTCTGAAGGCAGAGGAATCGCGGCAGATTCAATACCCATTAGTAAAATAATGCCGGCGTATCCGGTAGAATCAATTACGCTAATGATTAAGTTAGTCAACCCCGCCAATATACTTTCTATCATAAATCCGAAATCCTAAATTCTAAACAATATCAAAATTCCAAATCCAAAATTCCAAACGTTTGGGATTTTAAGTTTTGGCCATTGGAATTTGTTTAGGATTTAGATATTAGAAATTAGAATTTTTCAGTTCTTCGCACTATACACTGCCGCTTGTTCGAGCTTCAAGGACAGCACGCGGCTTACCCCGTCCTCGCCCATGGTCACCCCGTATAGCGTGTGGGATTGGCGCATGGTTTCCCGGTTGTGAGTGATGGTGATGAACTGGGTTTTGTGAGCGAGCGTTCCCAAAATTTTCCCGAAGCGAATAGAGTTGGCTTCATCGAGCGCCGCATCCACTTCGTCCAGCACCACAAAGGGCGAAGGATAGGTAGCGAGAATCGCAGACAACAAGGCGATTGAGGTCAAAGCCCGCTCGCCGCCAGAAAGGGCGGAAATTCCTGCCAGTTTCTTTCCTGGCGGGGTTGCTCGGATTTCGATGCCTACAATTTCCGTCTTCGCCCCGGTGCGCGGCGGGACTTCGGCCGAGAGGTCGGCCCGTTCTTCCTTCTGCTCTTCTCCGCCAGTTTCCTCATCCTCGTCCGTTTCCAGATGAGGCCGCTCCCGCAAGATCGCCATCGTCGCCCGGCCACCATTGAAAAGTATCCGAAAGTATTCCACGAACTTCTCGGAAATGCGCGTGAACGCTTCATGAAATTCTTTTTTGATGACCTCGTCCAGCTCCGCGATGGCGGTCTCTAAGTCCTTCACTCCCTTCTCCAAATCCAGAGCCTGGGTCGTCAAATACTGATAGCGGTCCTCGGTTTCCCGGTATTCCTGCAACACCATGTCATCCACTCCCCCGATAACCAGCAATTGCTTTTTAAGCCCGAGAATTTTTTCAGTCAAGCTCGGCGGCGCGGCCACCCGCTGATTTTCGGCCAGGAGCTGCCGAAACTGAGGTCCCAGTTCCGCGGCCGCTTCTTGCTCCAAAGCTTCGCGGCGAGTGAGCAGCCGGGCTTGGTCCACGGCCAATAAATTTTTCTGCTCCGCCGTCTTGACCAGGGTTTCTTGTTTGTTTCTCAAAAGGCGCTCCTTGACAAACAACTGCTGCTTGCCCTCGTCCTCCAGCTTCGTGAACCTCGCCACGTCTTGCTCCAGTGTCTGAATTTTACCAAACAGTTTTTCCAAAACCCCGCCCCCTTCCCGCTCTTGGGACACCAAACTCTGGAGTCTCGGTTTATGCAAATTCCGGTCGGCTTGTTCCATGAGCTCGTTCACCTCGGCGAATAACTTTTGGGTTTTGTCGGCCGTGGTTTGGGAAAAATTCTGAAGGAGACGCTGAAACTCCCGGTAGGCGGCCTGAAACTTGGTTTTGATTTCCTGCCAATTAAGATTCAACTCGGCGGTCGGGCGCTCCTGTTCCGCTTTGATTTGCCCGCGGAGGGTGGCGAGTTCTTCCTGCAATTTCAATTTCTGCTTGTGCAGTGTCTCCAAGTCATTTTTGAGTTTCCGGTAGTCCGTACCACCCTGCTGGAGGTGCTGTTCCTGCTGTTCTGTTTCCGAAGCGAGGACTTTTATCTCGGTGGACAAATCTTGAGTTTGCTTTTCAAAGACCGCGAGCTTGCCGTCAACCTCGCGGATTTGACTTGCCAAACCCTGAAGGAGCTCCCGGTAATGCAACGTCTGGGCGGCGCGGAGTTCCTGTTCCACCACCTCCCGCTGCTGCATCTTTTTGGTTTGCCGCCGCAGGGAACGCAACCGCGGTTCAATTTCCGCCACCAAAGCCCGGACTTGTATGAGATTGGTGGTAGTGCGTTCCAAACGACGCAGAGTTCGCTCCCGTTTCTGGTAATAGGGTTTCACCCCCGAGGCTTCTTCCAAAAGCTCCTTGATGGCGGCCGGTCCCCCCAGAATCAGCTGGTCAATCATGCCCTGCCCGATCACATGGTAAGAGGTGTTGCCAAAACCGGATTTGCTCAAAAGTTCCTGAATGTCCAAAAGGCGGACCAAATTATTATTGATGAGGTACTCCGAGTTGCCGTCGCGATAGAGTCGGCGCGTGACAGCCACTTCGCTGTAGTCCACCGGCATTTTGTGATCGGCGTTGTCAAAAAATACGGAAACTTCGGCGCCTCCCAGTCGCGCGCGATGGTCGGAGCCAGCAAAAATCACGTCCTCGGACTTTTTGCCGCGCAGCAGTTTCATCGACTGCTCGCCAAACACCCAGCGCAAGCCATCCGCGATATTGGATTTACCCGAACCGTTCGGGCCGACTATGGAAGTAATGCCCGGCTCGAATTCCAGAACCGTTTTTTTGGCGAAGCTTTTAAAGCCGTAAATTTCTACCTTTTTCAAATACATAACATCAACGAACTTACGAATTTTTTACGAAAGTACGAAATTTCGTATTTTCGTAGCCACCTAAAAGTCGTGTTTCTGCAACGCGTTGCGGGCGGCCTCGACTTCGGCTTCCTGCTTGGAAGGGCCGAGCCCTTCGCCGACCAGGCGGTCGTCGATATAAGCGCCGACTATGAAATTTTTGGCGTGGTCCGGACCGGATTCGGACAAAACTTTATAAGTCGGGGTAATGGCCATGCGCTCCTGAATAATTTCCTGCAACCGGGATTTCGGATCGAGATAAGCCTGGTCCCGCATAATCTCCGGCAGCTTGCCCAAAACGAAATTTTCGATAAACTGCTTGGCGACCGCCGTATCCTGATCCAAATAAATTGCCCCAATCAGGGCTTCTAAGGCATTGGCTAGAATCACCTGCCTCGCCCGGCCGGTGTCCTTGGCTTCTCCCCGGGACAACAAAATATAATCCTCAATCCCGATTTCTTTGGCAACGGCCGCCAAGAGCCGATAATTCACGAGGGCGGAGCGGAGGTTTGTCAGGTCTCCTTCGGGATTTGGAAAATTGCGATAAAGATACTCAGTCGTCACCAATTCCAAAACCGCATCTCCTAAAAATTCCAGCCGCTCGTTATGGGATAACTGATAGGCCCGGTTCTCATTGAGATAGGACCGGTGGGTAAGCGCAATTTGCAGCAACTCGATGTTTTGAAATTTGATGTTTATTTTTGTCTCCAGTTTGGAAAAATCCATCGCTTTGGCAAGCGATTAGCAAACAGCGAGCAGCGATTAGTTTAAAGGCTAATACCTAATCGCTAGTCGCTCATCGCCAATCGCAATGTTTAATTATTAAGGGCGGGTAACGCTTTACGCGTGGTGGGCTCGTCCAGAGTCGAACTGGAGACCTCGTCGATGTCAACGACGCGCTCTAACCAACTGAGCTACGAGCCCCGGAATTAATGATGTTTTTAAGAAAGCGTCTGCCAGCGGCTGATTTAAGATATTTTTCTCTTCTTCTCGCACTTTCGAAATCCTGATGCTCTTCTTTAAACACAACCTTTAAGCCATGCATTTTGGCAGTTGTCCTTGTTTTACCTCGCCGGTGTTCGTTCAACCGTCGAGCAAGGTTATTGGTAAGTCCTTTATAAAGCTTACCAAGATTATCCTTTAAGACATAAACTGCATACATAACCGCTGTTGCGCTCCCCGCCCGAACGACCGAAAGTCATTCGGTCGGGCGGGTAACCAGCTGAGCTAACCGCCCAGGTTTCTTCCCAGCCAACCAACTGCTTGCCCGCCGAATCCGCCAGCCGGCGGAGAAGGCGGGAGCTAAGTGCCTTATAATCGTCCCTTGGTTTTTAAACGACCGGTTCGGCGGCCAGAGCTCGTTCCTCTTGGCCCAAGCGCTTGGTTTTCACCAAATAGCTAACGGCCAAAACCCAGATGATGTTCTGAAAGACCGCAAAAGCTGCTCCCAGTATCACAGTATAGCAAATACTCACCGCTGCCGTCCCGAGAAGCAGGGTAAAAATCGCGGTTAAAAGCTGAAGTTTGACCAAGACTACGGTTAAAAACGCCACGGGTATGGCCAACACCACAAGGCTGAAAATCAACACAAAAACAAACAGCAAACTTAAACCTAAAAGAAAAGCTCCCAAAAGCAGGCTTTCCTTGAGTTTTTGCCTCAAGAGATTAAACGAATACTGGATCGCCTCCCCAATCCGCGAATTATAAAGCACAATAAAAATCGGGCCATAAAGGTGCAGAAACCCAAAAACCACGCTCGCGGGCAGGAAAATCAGGAGTCCCAACAGCAGCAGCACCAGGCCTTTGCCCGAAGCCCCGGCCGAAAATAAGTAAGCAACCGGACCGGCAAAGACCAAAAACAGCAGTAAAAATACCGCGCTGACCAAAACCTGCAAGCCGACGATTTGCCACAGGTAGCGGCGGCCGGAGCGCAGGGATTTGCGAAAGTTGACCTCGCCCGGGGGGGAGTTCGCGGCTCCCGGAGCGTCAAGCTTGGCGGTGGCCCAAATCACGGCGGCTTTGGAAAGGCCGGAGAGAAGCACCAAAAACAGAGCCAAAAACAAGACACCGGCCAGAACGGGGATTAGAAGTTCCTCCCGGGCTAAAAGCCGAGGGAGGAAATTCGTCCCAATCTCCCGGAGCCGGGACAGCTGCTCCGCTTGGTAAGCGGGCAAAAAATAATTAAAAACCCCGAAATTGAGGCCGGTTGTCCCCCCGATGAACAAACCGAAAACCCAAAGCCAAGAATGTTTGACGGTCAGTTCGTAGGCCTTTTTGACAATCTCAAAATAGGGAAAAGGGGGCATCAATTTCAGGTGGCGGGTTTAAGCACCGGCTCCCCCGGGAGCGCAGTTTTAGGCTGACTTTTGACTTTGGCCCGCTTTTGCGGCGGTAAAATCTCGGCCACCAGCCGGTTGAACTCTTCTTGCTCAATCGTTTCCTGCTTAATCAATTTCTGGGCGATCTCGTCCAGTTTGGCCCGGTGCTTTTTGCAAATTTCCGAGGCCGTCTTGAGCGCTTGGGCCAAGAAACGGGAAATTTCTTCATCAATTTTGGTGGCGACTTTCTCAGAATAGTTGCGCTGCTCCCCAATCTCCTTGCCCAAAAAGATGAGCTCGTGCCGGTCGCCAAAAGTCACTGGTCCCAATTTCTCACTCATCCCATAGAGCATCACGAGTTTGCGCGCGAGGTTAGTGGCGGCTTGCAAATCATTGGAAGCCCCGGTGGTCAGCTGACCAAACACCAGCTGTTCCGCGGCATAGCCGCCCATGGACACGGCTAAATCCGCCAGAAATTCACCCTTGGTCTGGAGGTGGCGGTCCTCCGCGGGCAACTTCAAGGTATAGCCGGCCGCCCGGCCGCGGGAAATCACCGAGACCTTGTGGACTGGATCGGCCTCGGGCAAAACAGTCGCCACCAAAGCATGCCCTGCTTCGTGGTAAGCGGCGATTTCTTTTTCTTTCTTGGAAAGAATGTGGCTTTTCCGCTCCGGGCCGAGCATCACTTTTTCCACGGCTTCCAGAAACTCCGGCTGGTCAATCTGTTTTTTATTGCGCCGGGCGGCGAGAATCGCCCCCTCGTTCACGAGGTTGGAAAGATCCGCTCCGGAAAAGCCGGGGGTGCGCTCCGCCAACTGCCGGAGATTGACCTCCTTGCCCAGCGGTTTGTTGCGCACGTGCACCCCGAGGATGGCCTCGCGGTCCTTGATGTCCGGCTGGTCAATGACCACCGTGCGGTCGAAGCGGCCGGGCCGCAAAAGCGCCGGGTCCAAAACGTCTGGGCGGTTGGTGGCGGCTATCACAATCACGCTGGTATCGGTATCAAACCCGTCCATTTCCACCAAAATCTGGTTTAGGGTCTGCTCCCGCTCGTCATGAGATCCGCCCAGGCCCGTACCGCGCTGCCGGCCGACGGCGTCGATTTCATCAATAAAGACGATGCAGGGGGCGTGCTTTTTGGCCCGCCGAAAGAGGTCCCGGGTCCGGGCCGCCCCGACCCCGACGAACATTTCCACGAATTCCGAGCCAGACATATGAAAAAAAGGAACGTTCGCCTCGCCCGCCACCGCCCGCGCCAGAAGGGTTTTGCCGCAGCCCGGGGGACCCAAGAGCAGCACGCCTTTGGGGATGCGGGCCCCGATATTCAAAAACTTCTGGGGATAGCGCAAAAATTCAATAATCTCTCCGAGCTCCTCTTTCGCCTCTTGCGCGCCGGCGACGTCGGCAAAGGTCATTTTTTGCCGGAGGTTGCTGGTGTCCGAAAGTCTGGCTTGGGACTGCCCAAAAGACATCGCCCGGTTGTTAGCGCCCGAAACCTGACGCATCAGGAAATAAATAAAACCGGCGATCAGCAGAAACGGAATGAGAAACGGGAGAATGGCGGAGAGAAACACCGAAGAGCCGGAAGGGCCTTTGACTTCGATGTTCAAACTTCGGACGGACTCGGCCGAAACCCCTAAATTGGTCAGACTTTCCGAAAAAGAGGACTCCGGCTCCTTGGTTGCCAGTTCCTTGGTGCCGTCCTTGAGAATAACCAAAAGCTTGTTCTCGGAAATCTCAATCTTTTCCACGAGCCCCGCAGAAACCTGCTCGGCGACTTTGGAAAGGGGGACGGCATTGGCGTTGCGGTCCTCGCCCAAAGTCAAGCTAAAAATTCCAGCGATAATCAGGAAAATAACCGAAGCGATGACTAAATTTTTTATAAACTTCCGCATTGTAAAGAAATTATAATGCTAAGCCGATTTCGAATCAATAAGCCCCCAAGGCTGCCGGCCCCGTCAGGCGGGACGGTACGGGGTAAAAACCCTCAAATGCCGACGGTCGGAGTCGAACCGACACGCCCTTTCGGGCGCTAGGTCCTAAACCTAGTGCGTCTGCCAATTTCGCCACGTCGGCTTGGAGCGAAAAAATTATAGCAATTTTTTGCGGGATTGACAAGTCTGCCCTGGTTACTTCCAAAACCACGAGGGTTGCCCGGCGCTTGGGCGACCCTCGTGGTTGCGATTTTGCCGAAATTGACTTTAGGCCCCCAGCCGCCCGAAAATCAAAGCATTGGCAATCACCCGAATGATGACAAACGAGAGGATAATAATCACGACCCCGAGTATCGCGTGGGTAATGGTTTTTTTGGCGGCCTCAGCCTGCTCTTCGTTGCCGGACGCGGTGATGTAGCGAAACCCGCCCACGATCAGAAACAAGACCGCCACAATCCCAGCGATGGCGAGCGCGATTTCGATAAAGGACAGCAGGAAACCCGTGGCGGTCCGGGAGCCCCCGGGGGACAGGAAAAAAAAGCCGGGTTCGGGAACTGGGACCGGCCCTGTCCCCGGACCGACTTGGGCGAGAAGCGCCTGCGGCCATGCCAGGAGCAGCGTCAGGAGCCAAGCGCCCAGAGAGCGGCGATGGGAGCTGGGAACGAAACGGGATTGACTCTTGCTCTTCATGGAGTGCCGGTAATCAAAACGTCAACGATAATCGTAATTATCGCAAAAGATAAAACCACGACCACCACCCCGACGATTGCTTGGGTCATCATTTTTTTGGCTGACTCGGCCTGTTCCTCGTTGCCGGCGGCCGTGATGTAGCGAAAGCCGCCCACAATCAGAAACAAGACCGCCACCGAGCCCACAACCAGGAGCACAATTTCCAGAATCAGGAGCATCAAACCGCCAAAGGTCTCCTCCCCGGCCGGGCCGGGAGCGTTTTTCAAAGGACAGGGGACTTTGATGAAACCGCCGCCGTCCGTGACGTCACAAAATTGGGAAAGCTGCGCCGAGGCGGCAAGCGGCAGGAAGGTCATGACCAACAAAACCGCAACAATTAAATTCCTGAATTTGGAGTTTTTCCGCCAAAGGCGGGTCCGCCTCGGGCGGAGATTTTTGATTTTTGATTTTTTTATCATATTCCGGTGCCCGGCGCGCCGCCCAGCAAAACGGCGGAGATGATGCGGACAATCGCAAAGGATAAAACGATAACCACCAGGCCGATAATCGCGCCGCTCATCGTCTTTTTGGCGGCCTCGGTCTGCTCCTCGCTCCCGGAGGCGGTGACATACCGATACCCGCCGACAATCAGAAAGATTGTCGCCACACTCGCGGCCACGACCAGGAGTATTTGCACCACGGCAATAATCAACTTCCCCAAATCCTTGGCCCCGGCTGGAGAATCGGCGCTACCACCAAACAATTTCTCCAGCGAGCCGAAGATTGCGCTATTGATGCCGGCCGCCGAGGCGCGATTGATGCCGGAGGCCCCGCCACAAATCGCTGCCGGGCAACTGGCGTTTTCTGGCGCTCCGCAATCAATCTCATTAATCACCCCGTTGCTGTCCACATCCGTGCAGCCGGCAGGAATGCCCTGCGCAAAAACGCCACTTAGAGGTAAAAATAATAAGCTTAGAGCTAACCCAAGTAAAGTAATTAGCCCCAAGCCTGCCAAGTAAAACCGCTTGGCGAAATAAATCCTGCCAAAAAAAGCTCTGGCGACTTTGTGTTTCACCCCGTTTGAAACTTAAAAACTAGACCTGGGTGCTGCCGCCGATAAGCGCGTTGCTGATGACCCGGACGATGACGAACGCCAAGATGATTATCACAATCCCGATTATCGCGTTGGTGATGGTTTTCTTGGCGGACTCGGACGCTTCCTCGTTGCCGCCGGCGGTAATGTAGCGGAACCCGCCGACAATCAAAAAGATCACGGCGATGAGTCCGGCGATGGCCAGAAGAATCTCAATAATCCGGATGATGATTTGCGACGCGGTATTCACCCCGCCTACCGGATCCGCAGGATTCACAACCGGCCGAAAACCGCCCTGGGCGGCGGCCGCCAAAGGCAGGGCAATCATCAAGACCGTGAGAAAAACTGACAAGACGTTGCCGAATTTGCGGAGATTTATGTTTCTCATAAGGTTTTCCAAATTACGATGGTAGTGATTCGGATTTCGGAAAGGAATTAAATAACCTCGACCCGGTTATTGCTTTTAATTTAGAAGTAAGCTTAAGTGCATTATATTACTGCGGGGGGGGCTGCGTCAAAAGTGTGTTGATAATCGTGACGATCGCGTAGGCCATGACAATAATCACGAGACCGATAATCGCGGCGCTGATTGCTTTCTTGGCTTTTTCCACCCCCTCCTCATTGCCCCGGGAGGCGACATACTGAAAGCCGCCGACCATGAGAAAGACTACGGCAATCGCCCCGGCAAAGGCCAAAAAAATCTGAATGATTTTGACCAAAAGCTGTCCAAAATCCGGAATGTTCACCAAGTGAGCCGTGTCCGGATTGGGAATGGGCGTCAGCCCTTGGGCCAGAAGATTTAAGGGCAGAAACAAACTGAGGATGGCCAAACCCAAAAAACTCGCCAGAAACAAGTAAAAAAAGTTTAATTTTGGTTTCACGCCGTTTGAGAAGTATTTATAAGCTGGCGGACTACACAAATAAATTTTGGATGGCGCTAATTATAGTGTAGGCCAAAATCGTGACGATAAATCCCACAACTGCCCACTTTAGGCCCTCCTTGGCTTGCTTGGTCGCATCTTCGTTGCCAGCCGAAGTGATGTACATATACCCATAGTAAATGATGACTGCGATTGCCGCAAATCCGATAATCCCCAAGAAATTTGTCATCACGAACTTCAGGACCTCGATAAAATCTCCGGATTTCGTCTCGCTGCCGATGTTGATGGGGTTCCTGACGGTATCGGTCCCGACCCGGCTGGGATCAAACCCTAAAAACTTCGCCACTCCGGAAATCAAGGTAAACGACAAAAGGGCGACAAGAAATCCTCCCACTGACCAGAGGAGCCCTCTTTTCGCGGCATTAATTTTTTGGTCTTTCCCCGGCTCTACGCTTCCGGCAATGACTAATTTAAACCCGTTGAAGACAATAAAGGCAATGGCAATTACTCCGATCAGGCCGGCAAAGGCCCTGAAAGACGCCAGCACCAACTCTCCCGGCTCCTTGACCCCGATCCAGGCCAGGGGATTGACCAAATCGACTGTGGCGGCCAAGGCCGAATCGGCAGTCAAAGCCAGGGTTAAAATTAGCAGGAGTTCGAGAAGTAAAAAAGTCAAGACGAGGCGCTTCATAAACTTAGGGACCGGGGCTTAAGGGACAACCTTGGGTAATGTCAAAAACGCAGGCCGCCTCCCACCACTGCCGCGTCGCCCCGGTTTTGCCAAAAATCCCGTTGACCAGTAAATTCACAAAGACAAAAGCCAACACCACCATCCCAAACCCAACCACGGCATTGTTGATTCCGGTCTTGGCCTTTTTGATTTTTTCTTCGTTGCCCAGCGCGGTGATGAGATTCCAAGCTGAAAGCAAAATATAATACATGGCGACGATGGCGGCCGTGGCCATCAAATAATTGATGACTCGAGCAATTAAGGCAATCAAATCTTTAAAAGCGCATTGTTGCGGATTGGCTTTCGTTCCGCAAGGCACAAAAGCTGCCGCAACAGGGAAAGGAAGATTCAAGGTCAACAAGCTCACCAAAACTATTCCGACCAGTATTTTATTTCCGGGAATCTTCATGCAATTTTAAGTCCTAGAGGTTCCGAAGCAATAAATTAATTTTTTGGCTGGCGGCTTGGACCGCGTCCTCGGCCGAGACATTGCGGAGCACCACGCTCTCAATCATCTGCACGAAGATCGCCTCCACCGCGTCACTGTCGGGTTTGTAGAAACTCTTGGCGGCCAGAGCCGCTTCCGCAAACACCCCAATCTCCGGATCGCCGATTTGCTGCTCCAGGAGGTCAATCCTCGAGGATGGCTGTTTTTCGACCTCGTAATATTTAGCTAAAACTTCGGGCTGCGTGATAAATTGCAAAAATTGCCAGGCTGCTGCGGCATTTGGGCTTTGCCGCGACACGCCCTCGGCCCAATAATTCGCGTAATTCACCCGGGACCGCAAGAGGTCAATCTGCGGAGCTGGAGCTACCGCATAATTCAGAAAGGGAGCCCGGGCGGCAAGGGTCGGGCGGAGATAGGAGTAAGAAAAAATCATTGCCGCTTTGCCGCTGCTAAAGGCCTCGATGGAATTGTTGCTGCGGCTGTTCCAAGTGTAACTCACTTTCGCCGGGTTGGCGAACTGCGTGTAAAATTCCAGGGCCCGGGCCGCGGGCACGAAAGATTTGTTGTTTTCGTCCGGCACCGCGCGGTCCAAAAGCGACTGGGTCAAAGCCGGGGTGTAAAATTGCGTCCCGTTCTGCAGCATCAAAAGCCCCAAAATGTCGGGAGCGCGATTCACGTTGCTGGCAGTCCCGAGCGCTATGGCGCTTCTCTGGAAATCGCCAAAATTGTCCTGGCGCGTGAGCTTCGCCGTCAGACTCACGAGCTCTTCCCAAGTGGCCGGGGGACGGGCGATGCCGGCCGAGGCCAGAATATCCTGGTTGTAATACAGCGACAAAACATCAACCGCCAGAGGCACCGCGTAAATCTGGTTGTCGCTTAGCAAATCGGCAGCGGCAACCTCGACAAAACTTTCCTGGTATTCCCGGAGACTGAAGCTGCTCGCGGGGGCCGGCAGCAACTTTTCCTTGTGTTTCGGGAGCCAGTCGTTGTGAATGGTAAAAATATCCGGCCCCCGGCCCGAGGCGATGGCGTCTACCAATTCGTCCTCGTAAGTTTCGACATTTTTTTGAACATAGGTTATCCGGACGTTGGGAAAGGTCTTGTTAAACTCCTCAATCAAGGGGCGCACCAGGCGGCTGTCGTCAAAGGGCTTCCACCAAGTAAGCTCGATGTTCGGTCCCCGGCTTCTTCCCCCGCCGCCCAAAAAATTACAACCCTGGGCCGTCAAGAGCACGGCCAGGAAAATCAGCAAAAGTTTTAAACTTAATTTTGGTGTCTTAATTTTGCTCATCGGCTTTTGACCTTTAGACAAAGATGTCCCTAACTTGGTCTCGGTAGTCCTTGCGGGCGAGCGCATAAGCTCGGATGGCCCGCAGATAAGAAACCGGGTCGCCCGTAGTATACCACGCCCCGGCTTTGATTTTGCTGTAATAAACCTTCACTCCGGTCCGAAGAAGCGCCTCGATCCCGTCCGCCAGCCAGAGCTCGCCGCCCTTGCCGAACGGAATTTTTTCTAACGCCTCGAAAATCTCGGGGGTCAAAAGGTAACGCCCGAAAATGGCCAGCCGGGAAGGGGCGGCGGCCGGCTCCGGTTTCTCGATAATTGAACGAACGCGGTTGCCTTTCCCGGGTTCCGGCTCGATGATGCCGTACTTGCTCACTTCCTCCTTGGGAACCTCCTGCACGCCGATATAAACTCCCGGAGTTTTGTGAAAAGCTTCAATCATCATCTTGGTAAACGGTCGCGGGGAGAGGACCAGGTCGTCGCTGAACACATAAACAAAAGGTTCTTTCCCCAAAAGATGCTTGACGTTCAAAACCGGCGTCCCGTTACCGTAAGGGCCTTTTTGCCGGATGTAAACAAAATTGGCGAGTTTGGCAATCTCCCTGATAGACGAGAGCTCCCTGGTTTTTTTGTTTTTGAGAAGCCAGCTCTCCAATTCGGGATCATAATCAAAGTGGTCCTCAACCGCTCGTTTGTTTTGTCCGGTCACAAAAATAATGTCGGTGATTCCGGAGGCGACTAACTCTTCGACAATGTACTGGACCACGGGCTTATCCACTACCGGCAGCATCTCTTTGGGCAGAGTTTTAGTCACCGGCAGAAACCTCGTCCCAAAACCCGCTACCGGAACCACGGCTTTGGTAATCTTCACCCCGTTAGACCTTTCTTTAAAAGCAACCGGCAAACTCTTCTTGCCTCTTCTCCATGAGAAACGAGAAATTGATGCACCAAACGAAGTCTAACGGGGTTCATATCGAGAATTATACCATAATTTGCCGGCGCTGCCGAGGGTAGGAATTTATTTCAGACTTCGCTTTTAGGACGGAACAGCAGGGCCTCCGCAATATGCTCGGCCTGAATTTCTTGCAGGCCAGCCAAATCTGCAATCGTGCGCCCGAGCTTCAGCACCCGGTGATAGGATCGGGTGGAGAGATGCTGCATCGCCACGGCGCTGCGCAACAAAGCCAAACCCGCTTCGGTTGGTCGACAGTAAGCTTTGAGCTCGGGAATACCCATTTCCGCGTTGGGTTTCCCAGTCCGTCGCAGTTGCCGCGCCCGCGCTTCCTGCACCCGACCGCGCACCACCGCGGATCTCTCCTGATCTCGGTCATCCTCAATCTTCTCAAAAGACAAACGCGGCACATCCACATGCAAATCAATCCGGTCCAGAAGCGGCCCGGAAACTTTTTTCTGATACCGCAAGAGCTGGGTGGGTGAACAAACACAGGTTTTTTCCGGGTCAGTGCTCCAGCCGCAGGGGCAAGGGTTTTGGGCGGCGGCCAAAATGAACTTCGCGGGAAAACTCACGGTTTTCGAAGCCCGAGCCACGTTGATTACTCCGTCCTCCAAGGGTTGGCGCAAACTTTCCAAAACATCGCGGTGAAACTCTGGAAATTCGTCCAGAAACAACACCCCGCGGTGAGCTAAGGTAATCTCCCCCGGCCGCGGGTCCGACCCCCCGCCCACCAGGGCCACCCCGGAAGCCGTGTGATGCGGGGCGCGAAACGGTCGGTCCCGCAGCAAACCTTGGCGGCCGGGGAGTAAGCCCGTCACACTGTAAATTTTGGTTACCTCCAAGGCCTCGGCCTCGGTGAGAGGTGGTAAAATCGTGGCGAGGCCACGCGCCAGCAGAGTCTTGCCAGAGCCGGGCGGGCCGGACATCAGAAGATTGTGCGCCCCGGCGGCGGCAATCTCCAAAGCCCGTTTGGCCAATTCCTGACCCCGGACAAAGCGTAAATCCCAAGAAGAAGAGTCCGACAAGGGAGCAGTAATCAAAGTGGCGGGTTTTTCAAAAAAAGCCAAGGGGGCGAAGCCTCCCAGCATCCGCAACAGCTGAGCGAGATTAGCTACAGCCACGATTTTTAGTCCCGTAATCAGGGCCGCCTCCAAGGCATTCTCCTCTGGCACAAACAAGGTTGTAAAACCTAAAGCAACGGCCCGTTCGGCCACTACCAAGACGCCGGGTACCGGGCGGAGCGCACCGTCCAGCGCCAACTCTCCCACAAACAGCTTGCCCTGGGGCTCAAACTCCACCTGACCGCTGTTTAAGAGAATGGAAATGGCAATCGGCAGATCATAGTGGGTGCCGATTTTGGGCAAATCAGCCGGGGCGAGATTCACTGCCACCCGGCTTTTGGGAAACTGCATTCCCGAGTGTTTGAGGGCCGATTTCACCCGTTCCCGCGACTCGCGGATCGCGGCGTCCGGCAGTCCGACCACCACGGTTACCGGCAGACCCGAGGAAATGTCTGTTTCGACCTCCACTAACTCGGCTGACAAGCCAATTACGGCTGCGGAAGCGATTTTGCGAATCACGGTCTTCCCTAAAGAATTAGAGACCAAAAAGTAGCGCCACTATGCCGCTAAAAATTGCCAAATCAGCAAAATTTACGGTGCTGATGCCGAAATTTAAAAAATCGGTCACTGTGCCGCCTACCAGGCGGTCAAGAATATTAGCAACTGCCCCTCCCACGATGAGCGCAAACCCGGTTTGACTCCGAGCATGGGGAAACTTCCAGAGATAAACCAGGACAAAGCCCAACAGCACGACTAACACAACCGCCAGATTAAAAAATCCCGGGGTCTCAAGGCCAAAGACCAAGCCGGGATTTTCGACCACTGCAAATTTATAGGGCATTTGCCGGCGAACTAAAATTTTGGTAAGCCAGTCGAAGAGAATGACGAATAGAATCAGCGCCAAACTAAAGTTTCTGATTCGCATGCTCAACGCAGCTTTCTGCCTCCGGAACCGCCTGCAACCTTTCCGGCGACATCGGTTCTCCGCCGTTTTGGCAAATCCCGTAAGTGCCGGCCGCCATCCTTTGAAGGGCCGCTTTCACTTTCCTTAACCTCGATTCCAAATCCGCCCCTTCCGCGAGGTTGGTTTCGTAAACCGTGACCTCGGCGGCGTTTTCGTCCTCTTTGCTCCCAAATTCCGGGTACCGGGGGTGGTAACCCCCGGCTGTTTGATCGCGCTTGGCAATCCGAGAAAGCATCTCCTCCAACCGCCGCTGCTCCAGGAGCAGAAGCCGCTTATTTTTCTCTATCAATTTCGCATCGATGATCATACCGCAGGCATTGTACCAGAAACACAGACATAAAAAAAGGACCGCGCATGATGCTCCAAATAAAATAATTTATGTGAGCCGAACGCGGCCCTTGTCCCTTCACAGGGCTGGGCCACGCACCAGGTCTGGGGCCCTTTATCCGGGAAGAGCGCCAGGCACGGTGCGTGTTCCAACACTACGTCGTGAAAGGACGAATCTCGTACTATCCAACCGATTGTACAAGGTCTAACTCCTGTACTGTCCTTCTGGTCCGCTCGAGGCGGGCCTCAAACATTTTTGTTTATTTTGGTTTTTGAGATGAAACCTAACTGTTGCAACTAATTTTGGCTGCAACTCCCATTTTTGTTTTTGTTTTTCGAAAAGGCGGGTTGGAACGCCTACGACGGACAGTAAGTCAGGAGAGGAAGCAGCGATCCGAATGCTTCCAATCTTCATCCGAATGTTCCGAATGGATTCGACTAGCTCACCACAGGTATTCGGGGAATTCGGATGCCATTCGCCTGCCTGCCGGCTGGCAGGCAGGTAGATTATGATCGCCACTTACTCCCCTGACTTATCAGGAAAATATAAAAATCCGCTAACAATAGCCGCGGATTGTTTGAGAAAGAACCAATTTTTTACTTTCCACCCCAAGCTTAGCAAAAAAAATAAACGTTGTCAACCCCGTTAGCAAGCCCTTTTCCACAGATTCGGATTTTTGTAAAGAAAATTGTAGCTAAAAATTTTGCTCTCTAGCGGGATCAATTGTGGATATCTCAAAATTCGGCAGTTCCTCCAAATATTTCAAAAACCTCTGGTCATAATCATTCAAAATCCTAGGATCCAAAAGATAAATTGTGGCATTTTCAGAAGCGGCAGTGACAAACCGCGACAAAATCCGGTGCAGCAGGTAGACGGCGCGCGGCAAGACCTCACCAGCAAACACGGAAGCACTCATCGCCTGAGAGACAACCGGTCGGGTGCCGGGGGCTTCGAATGGCAAACGAGCAAGAAGCAGATTTTTGGTCATGGGCAAAGTCAAAAACTGGCGCAAAAAAATATTGGTGGTCAAAAGCAACAAGACCTTTTCTTTTTCCAGATATTTCTTTTTGATTACCGGCAAACTGCCGCTGAACTTGTAGGTGAGGACGTCTAACTCCCCGGGGTTCCGCGGTTGCAGGAGCTCGTGAGTCGTGAGGAGCTGGGTTTCGTTGGGGACTAAAAACAAACTCCGCCCAGGAAGTGACCGGGATATTGATTGAAGTTGGGCCGCGGTCGGAGCGGACGAAAAAATCTTGACCTCAATTCGGCCCGGTTTGCTCACTATCGGTAATTTCTCGACTGTCCAATCCAGGAGTCCCAAACGATTGAGAAAATAACGCAAAGAGATTTCGGAAATTTCCGTTTCGAGCAGAGTTGCGGTGGAAAAATATTTATCCAGTAATTCCGGAAGCGGAATTAACTGCAACGTAACGAGATTGAGATCTGCCCCTTGAGTATTAAATTTAAACCAGGGAATGCGACGGAGAGGTAGCTCTAAAAAAAACTCCCTGACAAAATTTCCAAAGGCCTGAACTTTATGCGCCAGGGCCATAAGCTCCCCGGCCAGTTCTCCGGATTCCCAGCTGCTTTGCATCGCAAGCCAGCCGGCAAACTTTTCCAATTTAAGAAAGACTTTCTCGGCGGGTTGAAGCAATTTTTGGAACCGTTCGCTCTGCCGTTCCTCCTCCTCGACCACGACCTTCTCGGCGTAAGTTCCCGGTCTTTTGAAATAGACCAAATGGAGGATGCCAAAAAACAGATCAAGCTCATTGGCGAGGGTATCCACCTCGCGGGGAACTTTCGGATACCAGCTTACCTGTTGCTTATCCAAAGGGTAAAGTTTGGTTAATTCTTGACGGATTTTGCGGAGATTCCAGATTTCATTCTGGCTTTCGGCAAATTCATCCTCAATTCTGCCCAAATCCGAAAGCAGGACAGGAAAAGCAGAAAAATCCACCGGCCAGTCGCGAAGCAAGGCCATGAAGCCCGGCAGATCCAAAAAGTGAACTGCGCCGGTTTTCCGCTGTAGTTGGCCAAAATAACGGCAGCGGTGCCGCGGACAAACCTCGGCATCCACGATAATCGCCGGCAACAGCAGTCGCTCATCCGGATTCCACTTCAGCAGAGAAAGGTCCAAAGAGTCGCTTTGGCTCTGAAAAATCGCCAATTTGATGAGCATTCTATAAGCCGCGGCCGGCAGGAATTCCGCATTCTTGAGGCGTTTCCAGCGCTTTTCGCAAAGGGCCGAGACAGGGGAGACAATTTTCTGTCTCTCCGGGAGACCGTCTAGGTAGGTTGGATGCGAAACTCCGACGATTCCTGACCTCTTAGCCGTAGCTAGCCGCAGCAACAGGTCCTGATAGTTGCCAAATGCCAAGGGCAAAAACAACACGGTCCTCGCCGGCCACCGAGCCGCGAGCGCTTTTTCCCAGGGCTCAACCGGCCCACGCGGAGAAGAGCTCTGGGTAAGAGGTTGCCGGAGATGGATAACCGGAACCTTGACCTCGGGAATATCCAGAAATAAATCCCGAAAGGGCAGGGGGGAACGTTGTAAAAACTCTCGGATTTCCTCCTTCAGTTTCGGCGCAAGCCCCAAAAAATTGTTCAAGATGGCGGCTAAAACTAGAGCGGAATGTTTGGCATCCGCCAAGGCCCGGTGGGAAGCAGATTCCAAAACCTCAAACTCCTGCGCTAAAAATTCCAGCGAATGACTGGGAAGAAGAGGAACAAAAGTTTGCGCGATTTCCAGGCTGTCGAGATAGGAATTTTTTAAATTTACTCCCTGATTCTTTAAAAACTCCAAATCAAAACCCAAATTATGTCCGACTAGAGTCTCTTTCCCCAAAAACTTTTTCAAATCGTCCTTCCGCTCCTGCCACTTCGGCGCCACCGCGAGGTCAGCGGCCGCAATCCCGGTAAGCAAAAGGGCGGTGGGGGAAACCTCGAGCTCCGGATTGACCAGGGTATCAAAGGTCCGGCCGAACTGGACTGTTATCCGTTTTTCCCGTTCGTCAAAAAGTAGCTCAACTTCAACCGCCCCAGCTTCCATAATCCGCCCCTCCCGTATATCCAAATGGGTCGTCTCCAAATCCAGGGCAATAAATTTTTTTCGGTACTCGGCCATAGCAATTCTTAAACTCATTGTATCAGGTTTACTAGAAAGTGTAAGCACAAAAAAGAAACGGCGGCGAACCTCAGAAAGATTCGCCGCCGCAAGAGAAGGTGGTTGCCCCCGGCTAAGCTTTGGGTAATTCCACTAAGAACCCGGAGGCTGCGGTTCGCGAGCAAGGGGACCCTGCTCATAGGCCAAGAGCGCTTCCTCGTGCCGGGCACGACGGTCGCGGTTGCGCTGATCGCTAAAGTGCCTGGCAATCTGAAGCGCCATCGCCGCGCGCCGCTGGCAGACCAAGTTCCCACCCGCTGTGAACTGCTCGGCCGCTCTGGTCAGGAAAAACTGAGCAAA
>CAYHVH010000013.1:0-23039 GCA_964360335.1 uncultured Candidatus Saccharibacteria bacterium | reverse complement strand
TTTATTCGAGGTGTTTAAGCAACTCGGAAGTGGGTATCAAGAAAGATATTATCAGCGAGCAGTGGCTGTCGAGTTGAAGAACAGAGGATTAAAATTTCTCGAACAAGTATCAATCTCGCTAAATTATAAAACTAAAAGAATAGGTCGTTATTTCTTAGACTTTTTAATTGAAGATAAGATTGTTCTAGAGATTAAAAAAGATAAGTATTTCTCGAAACAAAATATTGACCAAGTACTGGGATATTTAAAAGCGACAAAGTTGAAACTAGGTATAGTTGCCAATTTTACCAGCAACGGCTTAAAATTTAAACGCATTGTTAATGAAAATTAATTTCGTATTTTCGTATCTTTTTCGTACTTTCGTAGCATGCAATACTCTGTTCCGCAATTCCTTGAGGTAGAAGACAAGATTATCGGCCCCTTGAGCCTGAAGCAGTTTCTGATTCTTCTGGGCGGGGGTTTAGTGAGCCTCATGTGGTGGAGTATTTTTGGGATGGGAGCGGTATTTTTCCTGTTTGCCCTCCCGACAATGGGGTTATTCGTCTTGATGGCTTTCGGCAAGTTCAACGGGCGGCCGATCCTTAGTAGCTTGTTGAGCGCCATGCATTTTTTTTCGGCTCCGAAGCTCCGGGTGTTTTCCCGGACTGGCGAAAAAGCGTTTTCCGTCGCCAAGGCCGTTTCCCAGAAAGCCCCAAGCCAGCCGGCACCGGAACCCGAGACAGGGAGCAGGTTGCGCCGCCTGGCCTACATTCTGGACCAGAAAACGGCGGAAGAGGAGCGGCTGATTCACAGCGGGCAACTCAAAGAAAAATGGCTCAGCCAAATCTAATGCAAAAATCAAAAATCAAAGTGCAAAATGACAATGTAAAATTCAAAAATGAATTCAAAAAGCGGCTGTACGGTTGGGTTTTAAGGTTAATTAAGTTTATCGATAGCCTTCCGAAAGATTCCGTAGGCGAAACCATTGGCAAGCAACTTCTAAGAAGCGGCACCAGCGTCTTAGCAAATTACATAGAGGCTGCATCGGCAAGTTCAAAAAAGGATTTTATCAACTTTTTTACCCATTCGTTGAAATCCGCCAACGAATCGAAAATGTGGCTAACACTATTACGCGATACCAACAAAGGGGACAAAAATGAGTTGCTCTGGTTATTACAGGAGCTTATTGAAATCGCTAACATTTTAGCTTCGAGTATTTTGACCCTTAAGGGAAAGAAATTTTAGATTTTAAACTGTAATTTTGATTTTTGATATTTAAATTTTGAATTTTTATGGTGGAGATGCAAAGAACCAAAACCAAGGTTGAGTCCACGCAACGGTATTTAAAGATTGCGGAGATCAAAGACGATACCATCATCATGAAAGACGGCAGTCTCCGCGCCGTGGTTGCCGTTTCTTCCACGAATTTTGCCCTGAAGTCCGAAGACGAGCAAAACGCCTTGATTGCCGCCTACCAGAGCTTTCTGAATTCTTTGGATTTCCCCGTGCAGATTCTGATTCATTCCCGGGTTTTGGATATCAACAGCTATCTGGAAAAGCTGAAGGGGCTGATGGCCGGCCAGACCAACGAGCTCTTGCGGATTCAGATGAACGAATACGTCGAATATGTCGCCCGCTTGGTGGAATACAGCAGCATCATGAGCAAAACTTTCTACGTGGTGATACCCTACACGACAGCGCCGGTGAAGGAAAACTTCACCGGGCGGCTGCGGAAGATCCTTAATCCCGCGCTGTCTATCGCCTCCAGGGAAGAGGACTTTGAAAAAGCGAAGTTGAAACTGGAAGAGCGGTTGAACCATGTCGTGGGCGGTCTCGGGACGATGGGGTTGCGGAGCTTCGTCCTCAAAACCCCGGAGCTTCTGGAGCTCCTGTATAGTTCTTATAACTTTGAGACCGCTTCTCCGCTGCATGCCGAGAGCATCAAGGGAATTGAAATTAGCGAATAAGACAATGTTATTCCAATCCAAAACCAGATCGGGAAAACAGTCCACTGCTCACGAACTCTTGGAGGCCGAACGCGCCTATCGCAAGGGGCTAACTTCGGTCAAAGATCTCATCGCTCCTTCGGCGATGAAGCTGGAGAGCACTTTCCTTCAGGTTTCCGGCAAATACGCGCGAACTTTTTTCGTGCTGACTTATCCGCGGTTCCTATCCAGCAATTGGCTCTCTCCGATTATCAATTTGGAGGTGCCGATGGACACGGCGATGTTTATTTACCCGATGGACACGGGCGTGGTGATGAAAAAGTTCCGCGACAAAGTCGGGCAGCTCCAGGCGACCATGGCCCTCAATGAGGAAAAGGGCGTGGTGCGCGACCCGATTTTGGAAACGGCCTACCATGATGTGGAAGAGTTGCGGGATCGCCTGTCCCAGGGGACGGAACGGTATTTCCGATTTTCCCTGTACTTCACGGTTTATGCCGATGAGCTCGTGGCCTTGAATAAAATCACCGCCAATCTCGAATCCTTGCTCTCGGCCAAACTCGTGGTGGCCAAATCCGCCGTCCTCCAGGCGGAGGCGGGGTTCAATTCCACCCTGCCCCTGGGAGACGACGAACTCGCGATCGCGACGAACATGAACACCTCGCCGCTGTCCACGACCTTTCCTTTTGTTTCCTCCGAGCTCACCAGCAACGACGGGATTCTCTACGGCATCAACCGGCACAATAACAGTCTGATTCTGTTCGACCGCTTCCAAATGGAAAACGCCAACTCCGTGGTGTTTGCCAAAGCCGGCGCCGGGAAATCCTATGCCGTGAAGCTCGAAATTTTGCGGTCCATGATGTTGGGCACGGAAGTGATAGTGATTGACCCGGAGAACGAATACAAGCACCTGGTGGAAGCGGTCGGCGGCACGTATTTGAACGTCTCCCTCAATTCCGATTCGCGCATCAATCCCTTTGATTTGCCCAAGGCCGTGGAGGGGGAAAAGCCGGAAGATGTCTTGCGCTCGGCGGTCATCAACCTCATGGGCCTGATGAATTTGATGCTCGGGAAACTTAACCCGACGGAAGAGGCGATTATGGACCGGGCCTTGTGGGAAACGTACGCCACCCGGGACATTACGCCCCAGACGGATTTCAGCAACGCCGAAATGCCGACGATGGGAGACCTGGTGAGCGTTTTGGCCGGGATTGCGGGGGGTGAAAGTTTGGCCCAGCGGCTTTCCAAGTACACTGACGGGACATTCTCCGGGATCTTCAACCAGCCCACTAATCTCAACCTCGACAGTCAACTAGTGGTGTTTTCGGTGCGCGATCTCGAAGAGAGTCTGCGGCCAATCGGGATTTACGTCATCCTCGGGTTTATCTGGAACGAGGTCCGTTCGGCCCTCAAAAAGCGGATTTTGGTCATCGACGAAGCGTGGTGGATGATGCAGCACGAGGACTCGGCCCGGTTTTTGTTCAGCATTGCCAAACGCTCGCGTAAATATTACTTGGGTGTGACGACGATTACCCAAGACGTCCAGGACTTTTTGCAAAGCCCTTACGGCAAGCCAGTGGTAACCAACTCCTCGATTCAACTTCTCTTAAAGCAATCCCCGGCGGCCATTGACCTCGTCACCGAAACCTTTTTCTTGACCGAGGGGGAAAAGTATCTGCTGCTGGAGTCGGAAATCGGCGAGGGCATCTTTTTTGCCGGACTGAAACATGTCGCCATCCGGGTGGTCGCCTCTTATACCGAGGACCAAATCATTACGACTGATCCCCAGCAGCGGCTGGAAATCCAAAGAGCAAAAGAAGAATTAGCAGGGTCCTAAGTCCATGGCTTTAGTAGACGAGGAGTTACAAGCTCATCAGGAGGAATTGGAGAGGCAAAAGCAGGAGGAGCGGGAAAGGCGCAAACGAGAGGCCAAAGGCACCAGAACGCAACGGGCGATCCGCCTGGCGAGACAAATTGCGGAGCGGGACGTCAAAGGGATTGTCAAAAAGAGGGCGACCGCCGTTGTACTGCGCGCGATTGGCGCGGCCGTCGCGGAATTTCTGGCCGCCGCCGCTCCGGTGATTCTCGTGATTTTGGCAATCATCGGGGTAGTTTTGCTGGTGGTGGTGGTGATTGTCGTGGCCTGCAATGCGGAAGGCGTAACCGGTGTAGCCGCCAGGACTGCCTCTGCCATTGTCGGCATATTGGGGCCAGATATTTGCGAGTCTTTTGCCGGCCTTTCCGGCCCGGTGAGCAGTGCGCTCAATACGGCGAGCAGTCTGCTCTGCAGCCTGCCCGAAGAATTGGCGCGCCAAAATAACGTGCCCTACCCCCGACAAAATGACCCGGATTTGGATCGTTTTATTGGTTGCGTCCAAGGTCGGGTGCCGGATGTCGGGAGTGTTTTTACTTTTGATGTTACCCACACCATCTGCAATTTCAATCGCGGCGGGGCAACTGCGGAAACTTGCGATATCTGCTCCCACTCTGTTAATTCCTGTCATTACGGGGGAGGAGCCGGCAGCACTGGCTCTTTGGCTGTGGATTTTGGCAATGAGAGTCAAGGGTCCCAAATTTTGCAAGCCTCTCAGGCGTGCAACGCTTCCTTGGGCTTTCCGCCGCTCAAGCGAGCGACTTGCGAAGACAAGGATGCAAACCCGGTTTTGTGCAGTAGCGCGGGTGCGACCCACGTGCACATCAGTTTGGGAAAATGTGACCGGGATAACGGTCCGGTCAATACCCAATAGCTAAACCCATGACCAACAAAGCTTTTGTGAGACTTCTGGTCTTGCTCCCGCTCTTGATGATTGCGGCAGCCGGGGTTTACCTATTTACCCGGTCCTCCCCGGAATCTCCTAGCGTCCCGGCAGAAGTTTCGCTCTCCTCGAAGCCTCAGGCTTTGGTGCCGGAGCGGGTCCTCTCCCCGGTGTTGTCCTTTGACCGCGAGAAGATTTGGTTTATGACGGAAGAGGGGAAACTTTTCCGGAAACACATTGAGGGTAGCGATCCCCCGGAGGAATATCCGCTCTCCGCGGTGATTCAAAATCCAGAGGGCGTGTTGTGGCCCACGGACAGCAAGGATTTTATTGTCGTTTCCACGCTGGATGGCCATAGCCGCTATCTGTTTTTTGACGCCACGTCTTCTACTCTCGCGCCATACCCCCCGACCCTGCGTTCTCCCCAGTTCCTGCCAGGCGGGAACAAAATCGTCTATGACTGGGTGACGCAAGCGACCCACGAACTCAAGGTTTCGGACGCCCGAGGCACGAATTTTACCAAAATTGCCGATTTGTTTCG
Organism: uncultured Candidatus Saccharibacteria bacterium; assembly: GCA_964360335.1. Lineage (GTDB taxonomy): Bacteria > Patescibacteriota > Doudnabacteria > UBA920 > 2-01-FULL-46-14 > CAYHVH01. The sequence continues at coordinate 17,820 of CAYHVH010000013.1, read as the reverse complement.
CCCGGATTATGAGCTTCTGGCCTCACCGGTGAAGCAAGAAGTTGCCCTCTGGACCCGGGATCTCAAGAACCCCAGCAAATTGCTGGTCGTGGACCTCTTTACCGGAAAGTTTCGGGCGCTGGGGACAAATGCCGGTTACCAAGGAGTAAGTTTCTCCCCCGACGGGACCAAACTTTTGGCGGCCAAGTTGGGAGACGCATCCGGAGGCCCGCCGCGCTTGGTGCTCTTTGACCTTTTGACTTCGCAAGCCCGAGATTTGTCCCTCACCGCCGAAATTGAACGCACAGCTTGGCAGGAGGACGGCCAGGCGCTCCTTGTCGGCTCCCCGGCTGGTTTCATCAAATACCAGGTGGATAATCAGGAGCAAGAAGAAATTTACAAATTTGGCGAGAGTGAAGCTTATTCTCCCCAAAACTTGATTTTGCACCCCCAAAAGCCGCTCCTGTTCTTCGTCGACCAAAAAACCGGCTATCTCTACCGGCTCGAGTTGTAATAAGTAAGACAAAAAAAAAGAAGGGGGAGGAGCCACGGGAACGGCCACTCCCCACCCTCTGCCCGGTGACTGTCCAGCGCCGCCAGGCAAATTCAAACTGATTTTGTCAGCATTCCTGACCGGACAGTCCTTGCCGACGCTTGGTCAGAGATGCTGACACTACTTAGGAGGCGTGTGTTCGCGCCAGCCGCCTTGCGCTCGTAATGGCCTCCGCGAGCAATTCAAGTTGCGGCTCATTTAGGCCGGTCAGCTTGGCGTTAATGCTGCACCAGTTGCCCCTCTGTGTGGGGTCATCCGGGTGGGCGATGAGTACGTGGAATTCTCGGTGGCAGTTGATACGACCAGCCACCACCAGTGCTTTTCCATCTGCTCGGGTTTTGACCTTTGAACACGACCTGACTGCTCCATTCAGGAGTCCGGTCGTGATAGGTAGCTGAAGTGGAAAGAACCGCTTCTTTCGGTAATTGATTACTTTCCGGTTGGTGACCGGAGGCCCGACGTACTCTGGCATGGTTTCTCCTCAGTAGAAAAGAAGTTTTTCCTCCTTGGTATGCCGTCTTTTTTGGCTGTCTTTTCCTCAACGAAGCCAGCTTCCCCTATTGTCTGGCTCGGCAAAGGGCTACTGCGAGGTGGGATCTGCGGAGATTTGCGGAGAGGTAAAACGTGGGACGGCGTTTGTGACTAGTTTACCATTGAAGAGGGAAATTGTCAAGTCGAAAACCGCCTGAAAATTTTCCTCTGCGGCATAAACCGGGGATAAATATTGAGGTTTATTCCAAATGCGCGTCGCGGGAAATAGTTTCGACTTTTTGTTTGAGGTGCGGAAAATCTCCAAGGTCAGGATACTCCCGCAGGAACTTTTCCGCCTCGAGTTTCGCCAATTTGACCAGCTTGCGGTTGGTAAGTTTGGCGATTCTAAAAGGAATGTAGCCGGATTGTTTAAGGCCCATAATTTCTCCGGGGCCCCGGAGCTCCAGGTCCCGCTCGGCCAAGGCAAAACCGTCGTTGGATTTGACCACTGCCTCCAGCCGCTCCCGGGTGGACGCAGTTGAGCTTTCCGCAAACAGCAGGCAATAAGACTGGAGTGCGGAGCGGCCGACCCGCCCCCGGAGTTGATGGAGTTGCGCCAAGCCAAAGCGTTCGGCGTTTTCGACAAGCATAATCGTGGCGTTTGCTATGTCCACCCCGACCTCGACGACCGAAGTCGCCACCAAAATCTGGATTTTCCCTTCTCGGAAGTCGTGCATAACTTGTTCTTTGGATGCCTTTCCGCCGGAGGCGGACCCGCCTTTGGCGGGGAGGCGGCCGTGCAGCAGCCCGATTTGAAATTCTGGGAAGATTTCGGTTTTTAATTTTTCCGCTTCCAGAATTGCCGATTTGACGCCCAAAGTATCGCTTTCCTCGATGAGCGGGGTAATGACGTAAGCTTGTCGGCCGGCCCCAAGTTCCTTGCGAATAAATTCGTACGCCGCGGGGCGGTTCTCCGGCTCGACCAAACGGGTGATGATTTTTTTGCGACCCATCGGCAGTTCCTTTAGCTGGGAAATGTCCAGGTCGCCGTAAAAGGCCAGGGCCAAGGTCCGGGGGATGGGGGTCGCAGTCATGGACAGGAGGTGGGGCACCAGGACCTCTTTACCGGAATTTTGGAGCTGACTTCGCTGCTTGACGCCGAAGCGGTGCTGTTCGTCCACAACTAAAAGGCCGATTTTCTGAAATTTGATATGCTCTTGGAGGAGAGCGTGGGTGCCGATAATCATCCGGGTCGTGCCCGCGGCGATGTCCGAGAGGGCCCCAATTTTGCGGCTTCTGGTCAAAAGAGCCAAAGGAAGTTCGGGTTCCCGCGCAAACAAGGTTTTTAAGGTTTGGTGGTGCTGCCAGGCCAGGATTTCCGTAGGAGCGAGGAGAACCGTTTGGTAGCCCATGGCCGCCACTTGGAGCATGGCGAGGCCCGCCACCACGGTCTTGCCGGAACCGACCTCGCCTTCCATGAGGCGGTTCATCGGGTGCGGTTTTTGCAGGTCCTGTAAAATTTCCCAAGTCGCCAGTCTTTGGGAATTGGTGAGGCGGAAGGGCAGCCCGGCCACGAAGCGCTTGATGAGTTCGGTGTCAAAGGGAATTTGGGGCGCGGGCAGCAGCCGAAGTTTCTGTTTAAATGACTGCAGCGCCAGCTGAAACAAAAACAGCTCGTCAAAGCTTAGGCGCAGCCTGGCGGCCTGCAAAACTTCTCCGCTTACGGGAAAGTGAATATTTTTTATGGCGGTTTTTAAATCAACCAGTCCCAAAGATTGGCGCAGCGCGGGAGGCAGCGGGTCTTCTAGAGAGGGCAGGGTAACCAGGGCAAGCTTCAGCCAATAGCGCAATTGTTTCTGCGTCAGCCCCTCGGTCAACTGGTAAACGGGAATGATGCCCGCGGTATGAATGGTTTCGGGTTTCTTGAGCTCAAAGGTCGGGTTTTGGAGTTGCAGCTCTGCCCGTTTACCAGGAGTCTCATAGATTTGCGCCTTGCCGCTGAAATAATATTCGCGATTTTCTTGGAGGGAATTTTTCAGAAATGGCTGGTTGAACCATACCGCTTTGATGCTCCCGCTGTCGTCCTCGAGGAGCGCTTCCAGGAGATGCATTTTCCGGACGGGAGTCCGGCGCGCGCTTACCTTTTTGACTGTGGCCTGAAGATTGGCTATCTCGTTAGGTTGGATGGTCGCGATTTTTTGGAGCTTGGATAAATCCTGCCATTCCCGGGGGAAATAGTATAAAAGATCAGCAACTGTCTGGACCCCTAAATGACGCAAAGCCCCTTCCGTGGAGGGGCCGACGAGGTGGAGTTTATTTATCTGGTCATTAAGGGAGAGCATAGGTAAAAATCAAAGTTCAAACTCTGCCTACCGGCAGGTTAGCCCCGCCCTGCACCAAATGTAACTTTGTCGGAAATGACTGCTCCGCGCGGGCTTGCGCCCGCGCTCCGCAAGCTGATGCTCCCCGCCTGCCATCGCCTGTACCCCTAAGAGGAATTGAACCTCTATCTCAGCCTCCGCCCCGCACTTTTATCATACCATCGTTTTGGTACCCCCGCGGGGAATTGAACCTCGATCTCAGCCTCCGCAGGGCCGCGCTCTATCCGTTGAGCTACGGGGGCGAGTGGTATTAACGTGGTTGATAGGAGATGTGTAAAAAAGTGCGGGGTAAACAGGGCCGCCTGCCCCGTTGTGTCCCGACTTGTCGGGACTACCACCGGGGCGCTCTATCCGTTGAGCTATAGGGGCTCAGGCCATGGCGGGCAGGTATCCGTTGTCCGCCCGAGGCGGATCCGCCTTTGGCGGAAGCTACGGGCGCCCGACTTCGCTTCGGTTTGAGCCGAAGCTTCGACGGGCGAGAGTTGCGTTGAGTACGAGATTCTCGTCCGCCAAAGCTTGAGTATAACGAAAGCGTCGGCGGAAGCTACGGGCGTATGTGAGCAGTTTGGAACTTGGTTTTTTTGGTACTAAGCGGGAGAGGGGCTAGAATTTCAAAGTTCGGGAAAGCTTGTCCGAGAACTGTTCGCCTTTGTCCAAATCTTCCGACAGGTGCTTTGCTAGGTACTCGCGAATTTTTACCGGGTTCTCTTCCGCCAACTGCAAGGTCAAAAACCGGTTAAGGCGGGCAGTCGTCTCGAGGTTTAGAGTTTTTACCGCCGGCGGTTCATAGACAATCCAGAAGCTTTTAATTTGCTGATAAGGCAGTCGTCTCTGGTTTAATTTGATGCCCAGTCCGTCGAGTTCGATTTTTATGGTCCGGGGCGGCATTTTGGCAAAGACCACGATGACGATGAGCAAAAGCAGAAACAGTACCGCTGTGAGGAAGTCTTTCTGAAAGAAGAAATAGATGGTGAGAGCCAAGCCGGCCAGAATCGCCAGCCCGAACCATAGCGGACTTTTTGGGTAATGAACGAATTCCGGCGCCGTCCAGGTAATTTTTGTTAGTTCGGATTTTTCCGGTTCACGCATGACTTTATTTTACCACGACCGTTGCTTACCGAGCAATTGTTTGGTACAATGCTGGACACGCGAGCTGGGGTCGCATAGTTGGAGGGTTTTCAGCCTAAGGCTGATCCGCCTCTGGCGGAAGTACACCGGTCTTGTCCTCCGAAGGAGGATCCTCCCCCGGAGGAAAAACTTGTGTGCGGGGCGGAGACGTGGCAGAGTGGACGAATGCACCGGTCTTGAAAACCGGAGTGTCCGTAAGGGCACCGGAGGTTCGAATCCTCCCGTCTCCGCCTTGCTCACAAGCAAGGACCTCGGAGGTTCTCGATTTCGACAAAGATTCTTTGGGACGGGTTCCTTTGAAAAATTAAGGTTCGGGCGGCTTGAGGGCCCAAGAGTTTTTGACAGCCAGGTATTTTACTGTATAATCAGAGAACAAAGGTCGAACTCCACTAATCTTAAAAGAAAGACTCTAAGTCATGCAAAATAAGGAATCAGCCATCCAGCATTTAAAGGCCCACGCCACTTATCCTTCCAGCAAAGCCGAGCTGGTGGCGCATTGCAACAATCTTTCCGACTTTTCCGAAGCGGACAAAAAGGAATTTTCCGGCGCTCTTCCCGAGGGGACCTATAATTCCGCAGATGAGGTAGTAAAGGCCCTGGGCTGGTAAGAGGGAACTAGACTATCGAAAAAAGCCCCCGCTCAACAAGAGGCGGGGGCTTTTGCGACATTCGGGCTTAGAAACCCAGACTTGGTTCGGCCAGAACTTCTGGTTCTGGGGAGTTTATCGGTTGCCCTTTTTGGGCCTTCAAGATGCCGTGAATTTGCATGTTGGATTCCAAAACCCCGTCTGGGATTTTGGGTTTGCGGCTCGGCGCGGTAGCCGGCGTGGAGGAGGCCTCTTCCTCGGATTTTTCCGTTGCCACCCCTTCCACTTGTTCTTGGGTGTCTTGGAGTTTGCCGATAGACTCCTGCGAAACGCTGATCACTTTCTCCACAACTTCCTTTACTTCCTCTGCCACTTTATCCTTGACCGTGTCTAGGATTTGGGTTTCTTCTGCTACGAGGTCAGCCGCGTGGAACTTTAGCTCCGGTTTTGACTCCGAGGCGGTTTGGATGACTTGCTCGGTCGCCGTTTTGAGAGCCTCTAGACTTTCAGTGACAATCTTGTTCTCCTTGTTTTCTGCTACCAGGACCCGTACTTCTTCCAGCCGCCGTCTGGCGTGCTTGACGCCGACCTTGATTTTGGCTTCCTCATTGGTGGCGAGGATTTTCTCCACTTTTTCCGCGGCCTTTTTCACCGGATATAGGGTATCGCCGGGCAAGCTGCCCTCCGAGGCTATGGAGGCCCCTCCCACCAGGCTGATCGCGATTACCACGGCCAGGAGGGCGGTGGCCAAACGATGAAACCGCAGTTCCGGGACCAAAGCCGAGCGTTTTTGGGCGGCCGCAATTAGGAGGCGGGTGGCTCGGAGGTGATTTTGAATCTTAAACCACACCCGCTCTTTGGCAGGAAAAACTAGCCGCTTGCGAGGCAGGGCGGCGAAAAATTCAGCGATAAACCCCATTACCGCGAGTTCGTTTTTAGAGTCTTGTTCGCGGTTATTGCGTCGCGGTGACGGGGTAAATTTTTCCGGGTCGTTAGTGTTCATGGTTCAGCAATTTTTTGAGTTCGGCGATGGCGCGGTGTTGAATGACGCGAACCGCCCCCTCGGATTTATTTAAAATTTTGGCAATCTCTTCATTGGTCAGCTCGTCCAGAAATTTCAGCTTGATGACTTGTTGTTGGACGGAGGGTAGTTTTTGCAAAGCGTCCAAAAACAATTTTTGCTGGAAGGAGAAGTCGGTTTTGTCCAAAATACTATCTTCGTACACCAGAACGTTTTCCAGCTCCAGCAGATCCACCGTGGTTTTGCGGGACCGATAATAATCAATCACCAGGTTGCGGGCAATTTGGTAAAGCCAGGGCGTAAAGGAGGAAGGGCCTTGAATTTCCGGAAGTTTATCCCAAACCCGGATGAAAGTCTCCGCCACGAGGTCCTCGGCCGCTTCCTTGTGGTTTACCCGATAAAAAATGAAGCGGTAGATTTTTTCAAAGTACAGATCATAAATCTGCCCAAACGCGGCTTCCTCGCCCCGCAAGGCTCTGGCAACCAGCCTTTCGAGTTCTGGGTTTTGACTTGCATCCGTTGCCACGAAAGAAAAGGCTCAAAGATAAAGACGGTCAAGGTTAAATTTTGTTTCATTATTGTACCATAATCAGGCGGAAATTAAAACCCCGCTTCCGCGGCGGGAAACAGGGTTTTAAGCTCGGTGTGTCTAGGTCCAAACAGCCAAGATAACTCCCATAATCATCAGCAACAGGAGGTAGTATGCGTTGTTCAATCTTCGCGCATAAACAAAAAACAGCGTTTTGCCGTTCTCCCGCCCCCTGACAGATTTTTGGCTGGCAGAGAAGACGGAGTTTTTACCCCGTACCTACACATCTGTCCAGGGCGGAGGAGGTGGGATTCGAACCCACGAGGCGCCTTTAGGGCGCCGCAGGTTAGCAACCTGCTGCTTTAAGCCGCTCAGCCACTCCTCCGCCCTGGACAGATTTTTTTATCAAAAAGAGTTTAATTTGAAATGGTGAGGGCAGGTCCATGAGGGGCCTTTTAGAGCCCCGCAGTTTAGTCACCCCCTGCGGCGGGACCCCGCCTTCATTTGATTATTTTTAAGTCGTGGCGGGACAAACCGTTGCCTTTCCGCCAAAGGCGGATCAGCCATCTCTCCTCGTCGCCTAACAATTGTATCAAGTTTTTTCCATCATTGCGAGGCCGCCTGAAGCGGGCGAAGCAATCTCATAGTTCATCAAGTAAATCTTTCCATTCAGGGTTCATTTTTTCTATTAAATTAATTTTCTTTTTTCTGGAACCAGCCTTGATTTGTTTTTCGCGAGAAATTGCGCTATAAGCGTCTTCGAATATTTCATAGTAAACTAACTGATTGATATTGTACTTTTTTGTGAACCCGGGAACTAATCTCTCTTTGTGCTCCCAAATCCTTTGTCTTAAGTGTTTTCCAGTGACACCAGTATAAAGAACAGTATTGTTCTTATTAGTCATGATATAAACGTAAAATTGTTTTTCCATAAAAATTTGGTCATTTCGAGCGATCGTAGGGAGCGCGGCAATCGCTGGGATTGCTTCGTGCTCCGACCTCATGTCGGAGTCCTCGCAATGACGGTTCAGCTAATTTCTTGCCACCACCAATCCCCATATCTCACTGGGTTTTTGTATTCTAAGCACTTTCGCGCATTCGTTGAGCGTCGCGCCGGTAGTGGCCACGTCGTCCAGCAGGATGATTTTTCGCTCTCCCAGGGAGGGTACTGCTTGTACGCGGAATAAATTTTGGACGTTTTGCAAACGTTCCTCCCGCGGCAGCTCGGTTTGCCGACGGTTATTTTTTAGCCTTTCCAGAATTGGCAGATATTCTAGGCCAAGGCGACCGGCAAATTCTTGGGCCAGTATGGCCGCCTGGTTGAAGCCGCGAAGTCTTTGCCGGCGCCGATGCAGAGGGACAGGCACAACCACGGCGTTGGCAAAAAAATCCGAAAGGTCGCGGCCCAGGAAGAAATCGGCGAGCAACAAAGCCAGCGGTTCGCTCATCGCTTTGACCGAATCGTATTTGAGACGCCAAATCAGGTTTTGGATGCTGGGTTGCCGATAGTCAGCCGCCACCATCAAGCCGTCCAGGGTGACGTTTCTTCCCCGGCAGGCCGCGTGAGTTTGACCCAAAAAAGAGATTTGGCCGCAACCCACACAGCGCTCCGGGGGCGGCTCAATTTTGGCTTGGCAAATGAGACATAGGTAAGTTCCTTCCTGCCCGCAGCCTTGGCAGAATACTGGAAACAGTAGATCCAGAGCAAAATTTACGAGCCGGGTAGTAGCGGGTCTAGAGAGTGATGACAATGGTTTTTTGCTTGCCCTCTGGCGAAACAACCTTTCGACTGAGGGATTTTCCCGGCGTTTGGAGTTTGGCTGTAGCAGTATCGCCAGTTTTGATTTTGCCTTGAAGGATGAGCTCGGCCATTTGGTCCTCAATTAGATCCTGGAGATTTTTGCGAACCAAGCGGGCCCCTTGGGCCGGGTCAAAGCTTTTTTCCGCGAGGTACGCCGTCACTGACGCGGAGAGTTTCAGTTTGATACGGTGTTCCCCGAGGAGGCGCTCCTGGAGTTTTTTCGTTTCCAGTTTGACTACGTTTTGGATATCGCTTTTTTGCAGCGGTTCAAAAACGATAATTTTGTCAATGCGGTTTAAAAACTCCGGCCGGAAATGCTCGCGGATTTTGCCCAAGACCTGCTGTTTGATGAGGTTCCCATCCGCCTCCGGAGAATCCTTGGCGCCTTTTTCCGCAAAGCCAAAGGCCTGCGCCCATTTATTCAGGGAGTTGAGGCCGATGTTGGAGGTCAGAATCACCAAGGTGTTGCGGAAATTAATTTTTTTGCCCATGGCATCTGTGAGCTCCCCTTCCTCGAGGATTTGCAAAAGCAAATTGAGCACATCGGGGTGAGCCTTTTCGATTTCGTCAAACAGGACCACGGCGTAGGGCCGCCGCTTGATAAGTTCCGTGAGCCGTCCTCCTTCCTCGTAGCCGACGTAACCGGCGGGGGCGCCGATAAGGCGAGCGACATTGTGCTTTTCCATAAACTCCGACATATCAATCCGCAGGAGGGCGTTTTGGTCTTCGAAAAGCTCTTGGGCCAGGATTTTGGCGGTCAGAGTTTTTCCCACACCCGAGGGCCCTAAGAAAATAAACGAGCCCAAAGGCCGCTCCCGAGCCGCAATTCCCGCCCGGGAACGGCGAACACTGCGGGAGATTTCCTGGAGGGCAGAAGCTTGTCCCACAACTTGCCGCCTGAGATTTCTCTCCAGGGTCAGGATTTTTTGGGTGTCGCGCTTCAGGAGATTTTGGCTGGGTATTCCGGTAATGCGCGCTACCGTGTCGGCAATGTGGGCTTCCGTAATTTTGAGACGGGAATTAAACGGCGCGGTTTTTCGCTCGAGCATTTTGTGCCGGTGTCGAAGGAGCTCCTGTTCTTTGGTCTTGAGCTTCTGGGCGGTGCGGAAATCACCAACGTTGACCGCCTCGCGTTTTTGTGCTCCGAGATCCGTGAGATCCCGCTCGATGGTACCCAAGGAACTTTTTTGGGTGTGGCTCCAGGCGATGGTTTTGTAAAAAGCCGCCGTTTCGTCCACCAGGTCGATGGCCTTGTCCGGCAGAAAGCGGTCGGTAAGGTATCGCACCGAAAGTTTAACGGCGGCCAGGAGCGCTTCGTCAGTGATCGCGAGGCCGTGGTGAGATTCGTAGTACGGCCGGAGGCCTTTGAGGATTTCCAAGGCTTCTTCGTTATCCGGTTCCCGAATGACTATCGGTTGGAACCGCCGCTCCAGGGCCGCGTCTGGTTCGATATGTTTTTTGTAGTCGCTCAAGGTCGTCGCGCCAATGGCCCGAAGCTCTCCGCGCGCTAGTGCCGGCTTTAAGATGTTGGCCGCATCCAGACTCCCGGTGGTCGCTCCCGCCCCGACCACGGTATGCAACTCGTCAATAAACAAAATGATGTCGTTGGCGGCTTTGACTTCGTCGATGATTTGTTTGAGCCGGTTTTCAAATTCGCCGCGGAACATGCTGCCGGCCACAATCAAGGCCAAGTCCAGGGCCAAAACCCTTTTTCCCAAAAGACTGTCCGGGACTTGGCGGTCCTTGATGGCCAGGGCTAAGCCTTCGACGATGGCCGTTTTGCCGACCCCCGGGTCACCGATTAAGACGGGATTGTTCTTGGTGCGGCGGTTGAGGATTGAAATCAGCCGATCCACCTCCTTTTTCCGGCCGATTAAAGGATCGATGGTGCCGCTTTTGGCTTTTTGAGTGAGGTCTACCGTGAAATAGTCGAGAGCTGGGGAAGCCGTAGTGGTCTGGTCTTCGGCCGGGAGATTTTTTTGTTGTTCTCGAACATTGATGATTTCCGGGAATTTGGAGACGTTTTCAAAAATCGAAAGGAGGTTGCGGCGAATTTCCTGCGGGTCGATATTGAGATTGGCCAAAATTTTTTTTGCCTGATTGAGGTCTTGATCGACAATCCCGAACAAGAAATGCTCCGTGCCGATGAACTGGTACTGATATTTGCTGGCGACCGCCGCCGCTTTTTCCAGGACCTGTTTGAGGTTTTGTGACATTTGCGGCCGCCACGGCCTTTCTCCTGCTTGTTCGCCGCTTTGGCGGCGCAAGAGTTCCAAGCGGATGACTTCCGGGGAGACCCGGTTTTTGAGAAGCACCTCCGAGGCAAAAGAGCTGATCTCACTGACAATGCCGTAGAGAAGGTGTTCGGTGCCAATCTGGAGGTGTTTGAGTTCGCGGGAAATACCTTGGGCGGATTTTAGAGCGCTTTTGGCCCGGGTAGAAAATTTTTCGTTTAAGAGATTTGACATTTCTTTATCTTCGACCTCTCTCCCAACCTCTCTCCATCACTTGGAGAGAGGCCCCCTCCCCAGGAGATGGGGAGGGAAAAGGGAGAGGTCGTTTTTTTGCTTCATAGTTCGTTCCTGTTATTATTCTAGCATGAGCGAGCTCAATCAAAAAGTCTATGAGAAAGCGGTGAAGCTGTTGTCCGTCAGGCTTCATACCACGGGCGAACTCTACCGCAAACTCAAGATTCGCGGTTTCCAGGACCAGGCGATCCGGCCGGTTTTGCGGCAACTCGAGGAGCAGAAATTTTTGGACGATGAGCGGTTTGCCCAGATTTTCGTGGATAACTTCAAGCGCTACAAAGACTTTGGCTATTTCGGCGTCAAGGCCAAGCTCCTCTCCCGCCAGATTCCCTCGGAGATGGCGGCGAAAGCTTTGGAGGAGTTTTTGACTCTGGAAGACGAAAAAAAAATCGCCGAGCGGCTTCTGAAAAAATTAAAACGTCAAGGCCGGAGCGGCTATGAAAAACTCGCCCGGAGTCTCAAAAGCCGGGGATTCCGCCTGGACGTCATCGGTCCGCTCTTACTGGGTGAGCGCTAAAAATCTAGGTCATTTCCCGCAGGCGCTTGATTCGTTCCGCAATCGGCGGGTGGGTGTTGAACAGGCCGGCAAACCAGCCCACGCCGCCGTGCCGGTTTTTGAGCGGGTTGGTGATATACAAGTGAGCCGTGGCTTTGTTGGCCGCCTCCAAGGGCTCGGTGTCGCGTGAGATTTTCTCGAGCGCGGAGGCCAGTCCCTCGGGATAGCGGGTAAGAAGCACGCCGGAAGAGTCGGCGAGAAACTCCCGTTTCCGGGAGACCGCGAGTTGAATGAGCGTTGCGATTAGCGGAGAAAGGAGGGCGAGGAGCAACCCCACCAGCATAAAGGCCGCTTGGGCTTGGCCGCCTTCGCGCGAACGGCCCTTGCCGCCGTAAAAGGAAAAGCGCAGGAAAAAGTCGGCGAGCAGAGTCAGCACCCCGGCGAGGACCACGACCAGGGTCATCAGCCGGATATCATAGTTGCCGACGTGCGAGAGCTCGTGAGCCGCCACCCCCTCCAGCTCGGGTTTGGTGAGCTTTTGCAAGATGCCGGTCGTGAAGACGATTACTGCGCTCTGGGGATTGCGGCCCGTGGCAAAGGCGTTTGTCGCCGTGTCTTCAATCAGGTAAATTTTCGGGGTGGGAAGTCCGGCAGTGATCGCGAGGTTTTCCACGAGTTTATATAGTTCCGGGGCACTCTGCCGGTCGACTTGCCGCGCTCGGGAAATCGCCAAGGTGATGTTGGCGCTAAAATAGTAGCTCAAGAGGGCATAGAGAATGCTGAAGCCGACCGCAAAATAGAGAATTTCCGGCGCCTGGTAGGCCTGGGAGAAGGAAAAGCCCAGAAAAATAATCAACAGCAAAAACGCGCCAAGAAGTAGCGCGGTTTTGCGTTTGTTAGAGGCGATGTGGTCGTAAACAATCATAGTCTCTACGAAATTACGAAATTTTTACGAAAATACGAAAAAGTCAAAACTTTCGTAATTTCGTACTAATTCGTACTTTCGTAGCTTAAAATTCCACTTTCACCGGCTGGCCTTCGGGGCCTTTTTCGTCGATGTCGAAAAATTCGCGGGGGGTAAATTTCAAGGTACTGGCAAGGAGATTGGTGGGAAAAACCTGAAGCTTGGTGTTGAAGTCCCGGACATTGCCGTTGTAGAACCGGCGCGCCGCCTGGATTTTGTTTTCCGTGTCGGTGAGGTCGTTCTGGAGTCCCAAGAAGTTCTGGTTGGCCTTGAGGTCCGGGTAATTTTCCGCTACTGCAAACAGGGAGCGGAGCGTGGAGCTCAACACATTTTCTTTTTCCAGTTTGTCGTGGACACCCGTTGCGGACATCGCCTGGGAGCGTGCCTTCGTCACGTTTTCAAAGAGAGTTTTTTCGTGTTTCGCGTAACCCTGGACCGTACTGACGAGGTTGGGGATGAGGTCGTAGCGGCGTTTGAGCTGGACCTCGATATCGCTCCAGGCCTCGTCCACCCGGTTTCTCGAGCGAATCAGGGAATTATAAATGCCGACCAGCCAGACGATTGCTAGAGCCAGAAGTATCCAAAAAATAGTCATAGTTTGTTTCTCATTAAGATTTTTGCTTTCCACCTTCAGTTTATATTATTATTAGGTTATGTCAATCACAAAACAGGAAGTCGAACACATTGCCAAACTGGCCCGGATCGAACTCGGGGCCCATGAGGTCGAAAAGTTTCAGGCCGACCTCAATAAAGTTTTGGGATATATCGAGGTCCTCAAAACCGTAAATACCGAGGGAGTGGAGCCTTTGGCTGCCGTTACCGGTCTGGAGAATGTTTCCCGCGAGGATCGAGCCCAAGGGCTTCAAAGCTTAGCCTCGGCGATTATTAAAAATGCGCCCGCCAGCAAGGGCCGATTTATTAAAGTTAAGAAAGTATTTTGAATGCCATACCAATATATATACGAATGTATGCTAATGATACGAATAAATACAAATTTGCGTTTCCGACGACTATTCGTATCTAATTAGTATCATTCGCACGAATTCGTATATTTGTATAACGTTACTAATTATGGATCTAGCATTTGCCACAATTAAAGAATTATCAGCTGGATTGAGAAAGAAGCAATTCTCGGCTGTTGAACTTGCCAAGTTTTTCCTGGAGCGTATCAAAAAGTATGATGAAAAACTGCGCGCCTTCATCACCTTGACCGAAGAAGAAGCGCTCCGGCAAGCCAAGGAGGCCGATGAAGCGATTCTCAAAGGACAGGCCGAGATTTTGACCGGCATTCCCTACGCGGCCAAAGATTTATTCAGCACTCGAGGGATTCGGACCACGGCTGCATCCAAAATCTTGGAGAATTTCCAGCCGGTATATGACGCGACGGTAATCGCAAAATTGCAGGAGCAAAAAGCCGTGCTGCTGGGCAAAACCAATCTTGACCAATTCGCCCACGGCTCCTCAACCGAAACTTCCTACTTTGGCCCCAGCCACAATCCTTGGGATCTGTCTCGAATTCCGGGCGGCTCCTCGGGGGGCAGCACCGCGGCGGTGGCCGCCGGACTGGCGCCGTTGGCGCTTGCCACCGAAACGGGAGGGTCCATCCGTCAGCCGGCCAGTCTTTGCGGGCTCTCGGGGTGGAAGCCGACCTACGGGCGGGTGTCGCGCTTTGGTGTGATTGCCATGACTTCCTCGACCGACAGCATCGGGTCGGTCGGCCGGACAGTGGAGGATTTGGTGCTAACCGCGGAAATCCTAGCTGGCTTTGATCCGAAAGATGCAACCACTTCTAGAGCGGAAGTCAAGAACTGGTCAAAACTCTTGCGATCGGACCTTAAGGGGATGACGGTTGGCGTGCCGAAAGAATATTTTGTCAGCGGGATGGAAGCGGATGTGGAGAAGCGGACCAAAGAGGCCATTGAAGAGGTGCGGCATCTGGGGGCCGAGATTAAGAGCGTGTCGTTGCCGCTCACCGCCTATGGTTCGATGGTTTATGCGATCGTAACCCCTTCGGAGATTAGCTCCAACCTTTCCCGGTATGACGGTATTCGGTTCGGCCATGTTACCACCGCGGCCCAGGATTTGTTTGAAATTTACAGCAAAACGAGGGGGGAAGGTTTTGGCGATGAGGCCAAACGCCGGATCATGACCGGCGCTTATGCCCTTTCGGCCGGATACCGGGATGCCTATTATCTCAAAGCCCAGCGAGTCAGAAGGCTCTTGGTCAACGAGTTTGCTGAAGTATTTAAGAAAGTTGACGTCCTGTTGTGCCCTTCCAGTCCGAACGTGGCTATTAAGATTGGCGGCGCGGCGGATAACCCCTTGTTCGGCTACATTGCCGATCAACTCAACATCCCCGCTGCCCTGGCGGGACTGCCGGCGCTATCTATTCCTTGCGGCTTTGGGAAACCGGCGGACGGAGAAGACGTGGAATTACCAGTGGGCTTGCAGATTATCGGACCGCAATGGGGAGAGGAGAAGATTTTTCAAGTGGGCTACGCTTACCAGCAAGCGACAGATTGGCACAAGCGTATCCCTCCGGGATACTAAATTCAAAATGGAAAATGCAAAAATCAAAATGACAAACCAAAATCTTAATTTTTTTAATCTTTACATTGTCATTTTACATTTTGATTTTTAATTTTTGATTTAATGAACTACGAACCCGTCATCGGCCTCGAGATCCACGTCCAGCTCAAGACCCAGTCGAAAATGTTTTGCAGCTCGCCCAATAATCCGGATGAGGCCGAGCCTAACAAAAATATCTGCGAGGTTTGTACCGGCCAGCCGGGGAGTCTGCCGGTCGCCAACGGCGAGGCGATAAAAAAAGCAATTTTGGTCGGTTTGGCTTTGGACTGCGAAGTCCCGGAGTATTCGAAGTTCGACCGGAAAAATTATTTTTATCCGGATTTACCGAAAGGTTACCAGATTTCCCAGTATGACCAGCCGCTCTGCGGCCGCGGCAAAGTCGTGTTGACCACGGAAAAGGACAGTCGGGTGATTCGCATCACCCGGGCCCATCTCGAGGAAGACGCCGGCAAACTGATTCACGAGGGGAACAACACCTTGGTGGACCTGAACCGCGCGGGAGTGCCTTTGTTGGAAATTGTCACCGAACCGGATTTGCGGACCCCGGCCGAAGCCAAACTCTTTTTGCAGAATTTGCGCAATACCGTCCGCTATTTGGGGGTTTCCGAGGCGGACATGGAGAAGGGCCATCTGCGCTGTGATGCCAACATTTCCCTGCGGCCGGAGGGCCAGGAGGATCTCCCCGCCTATAAAGTGGAAATAAAAAATCTTAATTCTTTCAAGGCGGTAGAAGCGGCCCTAGCTTACGAAATTAAGCGCCAGAGGGAAGCCTTGCTTGAAGGAGATGGCTTAACCAATGAAACGCGGGGCTGGGATGATGCGAAAAGGATATCCACGGCCCAGCGCACCAAGGAAGAAGCCCAAGACTACCGGTATTTTCCGGAGCCGGATTTGCCGGTTTTGCATTTTTCTCGGAAGGAGGTTCTAGAGCTCCGGGCCTCGCTCCCCGAATTGCCGGCCGACAAGCAAGACCGGTTTATGCGGGAATTCGGCTTGCCCGCTCTGGATGCCGAAGTTTTGGTCGGTGATAAAAATTTGGCTGCATATTTTGAAGACGTAGTTTCCGAACTCTCGCAGTGGTTTTCCTCGGAAGGGTTGCCCAGTGACGATGTAAAAAGATTTGCCAAACTGGCATGCAACTGGATTGTTGGCGATTTTCAAGCACTCTTGAAGGCGGCGAATGTGCTACCCCAGGATTCCCGAGTCACGGCCGAAAATCTGGCCGAACTCATCAAAATGATTGACCGGGGAGAGATTAGCGCCACTGCCGGCAAGAGAGTTTTGCAGATTATGTTTGAAAAAGGGGGCGATCCCTCGAACATTGTTGCGGACCAAGGGATTGCTCAGGTTTCGGATGAAGCGGCGATAGCCGTTGCCGTGGAAAAAATTATCAACAGCAACCCCAAGGCCGCAGCCGACTTTCGGGCCGGCAAAACCGAGGCCCTAGGCTTTTTGGTCGGCCAAGTGATGGCCGAGATGAGAGGCCAAGGCAACCCGCACCTGGTCAACAAAATCCTAGCAGCTAAATTGCGGCAGCCTTGATTTTTTGCGATAAATTTGGTATAATAATGGTATAAAAATCCAATTGAAACCAAAACCAAAAAACAAAATTGATTAACGTTAGGCAGATAACAGGTGCTTCTCGGTACGCGCCTCTAATTTTTGGCGGAATCGTGATTATCGCCGGGGCGGCGGTTTTTGCTTTATCGCGTTTCTGGGATAAACAACTAGAGATTCAGGAGTCGGCCTTGCAAGCGGCAGTAGCGCTTCCTGCTGGGGTGGGCTGGCACGAACTGCCGAATACAAAACTTTCGAGCGTTTGCCCGCCGGCGCAGTTCGGGTACGACTTCCAGTTCTATTGTGCTAACCAAGGGGCTGTTACCGGCGCATGGAACGGTGGCATCGCGGACACCAAGCGCAACCGGCTAATCGTGTGGGGAGGAGGCCACGGGGATTATGCGGGCAATGAGGTCTATGCGCTTGATTTGGGTGATCTAACCATGAGGCGGCTCAACAATCCCAGCCCGCCAACTTCGGGCAGTTCGCCGGCGGCCTCGGACGGCAAGGCGAATTCCCGCCACACTTATAGTGGTCTGGCGTATGTCGAGCATTTGGACAAGATGTACGTTTTCAGCGGGTCCCTCTACAGCAGCGGCGTGGTGCAGAACGATACCTGGTTTTTGGACCTCGCCACTTTGGAGTGGACGCGGATTTCTGCAAGCGGCCCGCGCGCCGCCTACAACGTCCACGCATTCTACGACCCGCAGACCAAGAAAGTATTCCTGGGCGACACCAGCAGCTTGTGGCGGTTTGACCCGGACGCGCGGACCTACACGCGGATCACCTCCTATTCCCACGAGCTGCCGACCTCGAGTGTGCTTGACCCCAAGCGGAGGATCTGGTTCACGATTGGCGGGAATTACAATTCGCCAAATTCGCCGTTTCTGAAAGCCGTGAATGTGGATACGGGTACTGCAGTGAACCTCAATCTTTCCGGTTGCGGCGCCATTATGACGGCGCAAGCGCCGGGCAACCAGGACGGTAGCGGCCCAGCGATGGCCTATGATCCGGTTTCAGACAAAATCGTCGCCTGGATGACCGGCGATACTGTCTGGACCATTGACCTCGATGCGAAATCATGCACAAGTCGCACGTTTGCCGGCGGCCCGGGCTCACCGGAGAGACAGGGCACGTACGGGCGGTTCCGTTACTTTCCGGGCCTCGGGGTTTTCGCTCTCGTCAATCACGCGAGTCAAAATGCTTATCTTTTGCGACTCACGACGAGCGGCACCC
>CAYHVH010000012.1:0-24594 GCA_964360335.1 uncultured Candidatus Saccharibacteria bacterium | reverse complement strand
AGGGTCTGAGACCCTTCAGGGTCGAACGACGAGCTCATGGCCGAGAGGTCGCCAGGGGAGAAGGGTAATGACCGAAGCGTCAATAGCTTTGGAAATTGAGCGGATGGCAAAAAAATTGGGCGCGGATGCCCTGGCTTTTGACCCGATCGTGGCCTGGGGCGAAAATGCCGCCGCTCCGCATCACTTGTCCGGGAAAACCAGAATCGGCCGGAATAATTTTTTGCTTTTGGATTTTGGCGTGAAAATCGGAGACTACCATTCAGACTTCACCCGGACTTTGTTCGTCGGGAAGAAGCCTAACAGAAAACAGGAAATCGTTTATAATACGGTTTTGGAAGCGCAAGAGCGGGCAATCGCGAAAGTACATGTGGGGCAAAAGGCCTCGGGAGTGGACGCGGCGGCGCGGGAGCTTATTGCTTCCCGGAAGTTTGGAAAATACTTCACTCACAACACCGGTCATGGGGTGGGTCTGGAGATCCACGAACTCCCGAATTTTGCCAAAGATTCCGAAGACATTTTAAAAACGGGGATGATTGTCACGGTCGAGCCAGGCATATATATTGAAAAATGGGGCGGGGTGCGGATAGAGGACATGGTTGTAGTCGGCAAAAGCGGCGGCAACGCGCTGTCGAAGATTCCAAAGGATTTGCAGGCGATGATTATTAGATAAAAGGATGCCAAAGGCCAAAGCTCAAATTTCAAAAGGTCTTTTGTTTCGGGATTTACTCCTCGTTATTTTTAGCATTGCCCTGGCTGTATTGATTGTGAAGACTGGCGTACTCAAAGATTTTTTGGTGGTGAGCAAAGAGCGGACCGTCTTGGGAAGCTTTTTTGCCGGGATATTTTTTACGAGCATCTTTACGGTCATACCTGCTACGGTAGTGCTGGTTGAGATGCACGAGACTAACTCGGTTTTGATAGTCTCCCTTTTTGGCGGATTTGGTGCCTTGGTTGGCGACCTTATAATTTTTAATTTTGTGAAGGACAGGTTATCACAGGATTTGCAGTACTTGCTTTCTTTGGCCCACGTGCAGCGACTACGGCATTTTTTTAGTTTGAAACTTTTTCGCTGGATAATCCCCTTCTTCGGAGCGCTGATTGTCGCCTCGCCCTTGCCCGATGAGTTGGGTCTTGCACTCATGGGGATATCAAGACTGAAGCCGCCACTTTTTATGGCACTTTCTTTCCTTCTTAACTCTGCTGGGATTTTGGTGATCGGCCTGATCACAAAAGCGGTTCTGAAGGTATAAGCGATGTACAAAAAACAGGTCTTAAAAAATGGTCTGACCATCCTCCGAGTACCCATCAAGGGTGCTAAATCGGTTTTGGTTGATATTTTCGTCAAGGTTGGCTCGCGGCACGAAAACCAAAAAATCAACGGCGTCTCTCACTTTTTGGAACACCTGTTTTATAAAGGCTCGAAAAAGTATCCAACAGCTGCTAAACTTTCTCACGCTCTGGATGCCATCGGTGCGGAATACAACGCGAACACAGGCAAAGAGCATACCCAGTTTTACATCAAAGCCGCGAAAAAGCACTTGCCGTTTATCTTTGAGGTACTCACCGACATGCTGCAAAATCCAGTTTTTGCCCCAGAGGAGATTGAGCGGGAAAAGGGGGTCATCATCGAAGAAATCAATATGTACGAGGACACGCCAATGCGCCACGTCGAGGATGTTTTGGAAGAAATTATGTGGCCTGCTCATCCTTTGGGGCGGAATATTGCGGGAACAAAGGAAGTTGTCAAAACCATCACGCGACAAAAAATTCTGGACTATGTGCGGACTTTTTACCAGCCCCAGAACCTGATTTTGGCGGTGGCCGGGGCTTATCGCGAGACTTTGCTTGATAAATTGATTGCCCAGTCCTGGGCGGGCCAGCCGAGCAAAAAGATTCCCGGCTGGCAAAAGGTCAAAGAAATCCAAACCAAGCCGGTTTTGAAAATCGAGCCCAAAAAGACGGAGCAATACCACTTGGCGATGGGTTTTCGCAGCTATCACCATAACCACCCCGATTACATTCCCCAAATAGTCCTGGCGGCAATTTTGGGCGGAGGGATGAGTTCGCGCCTATTTCACGAGATTCGCGAAAGGCAAGGCTGGGCCTACTATGTCAAAGCCACACCCGCCAATTATCAGGACACCGGTCTTTTCGCGGTTCAGGCGGGGGTGCGGCGGGATGCTTTGCCCCAAGTGGTACAAACTGTCATCCGCGAATTAATCAAGATCAAAACGCAGCTCGTGCCGTCAGCCGAATTGCGGAAGGTCCGCGAATATCTCAAAGGGACTTTGACCCTCTCTCTGGAAGAAAGCGAGAGTCGTTTGGGGTGGTATTTGGAGCAAGTGGCGTTTCGCAAGAAAGTTTTGGAACCCGAGGGGGCCTTTGATTTGATCGACCAAGTCACGGCCGGGGACATCCGGCGGGTGGCCCGCGACGTCTTTCAAAACCGGAAGCTTAACTTTGCTATCGTGGGACCGGATAAGTACCGAACGCAGATACGAAAATTCTTGCGGGTCTAGCAAGCCTGGTATATACTAAAAACAAATGGCTCAAGAGCAGCAGCGAGTCGCCATCACTGTTTCTACGGCAGCACTGATCAAAATTGTGGTGTTTGGGCTTTTGCTTGTGGCTTTGTACGCCGTGCGGGAGATTCTCCTGATTTTGTTGATTTCCATTGTCTTGGGTTCTGCCATGGATCCCTTGGTGGACTGGTTATACCGGAAAGCCAAATTTCCCAGGGGGCTGTCAGTGATTTTGGTGTATGTGGTGTTTTTGGCTTTCGTCGCTATGGTGATTTACTTTTTGATTCCGCCGATGATTGAACAGTTTAATCAGCTGGGCGGTCGTTTGGAAAGCTTCCGCCACGACATCACCGATCGCGCTTCCACCGTGACGAAAGTTTTGGACCAGTTGGGGATTACCAGCGGTTTGTCCGCGCTGGGGCAAAATTTTGCTAAACTCACCAGCAATTTTTTCCAAACTACGGTAGGAGTTTTTAGCGGGATTATACAGGTCATCGCGGTTTTGGCTATCAGTTTTTATCTCATCTCTTCAGAGTCAGGTCTCAAGAACTTCATCAAATCTCTCGTTCCGTTCAAACACCAGGCCTACGCCGTTGCCCTGACTGACAAGATTCAGCATAAAATTGCCCGCTGGCTTTTGGGACAACTGATTCTCTCCGGTTTTATTTTTCTCATAACTTTCGTCGGCCTCACCCTGCTCGGCGTAAAATATGCTCTCGCTTTGGCGCTTCTGGCCGGACTTCTGGAGATCGTGCCTTATCTAGGTCCCTTTATTTCTGCGGTGCCGGCCGTATTCGTGGCTTTTGTGCAGTCTCCCGCCTTGGCCCTGTTTACGGTTTTGCTTTACATCGTGGTGCAGCAGGTCGAGAACTACGTCTTGCAGCCCAGGATTATGGGCCGGACAGTGGGGGCGAATCCGGTGGTGATTTTGGTGGCGGTTCTCGTCGGTTTTAAACTGGCGGGGATTCTGGGCATGCTCTTGGCAGTGCCGGTGGTGGCCTCGCTTCAAGTTTTTGTCAATGATTTCATCGGGGCCAGAGAGCAAAGAGGTTGAGCCCTTAGCATTGCGAGAACAACATTAAATTGGGTATAATTAAAAGGCTCCAAGAGGCCTTTTTATTTTATGGTGGAGAACTTAAAAAAATTCTACGTAACCACACCGATCTATTATGTCAACGACCCCGTCATCCGACGGGGCGAGAATCGGGTCTTTTAGGTTTGTGATTATGTTGGACAAGTTCTATGTAACCACGCCAATCTATTATGTCAACGACAAGCCGCATATTGGGACGGCCTATACTACGATTGCGGCTGATATTTTAGCGCGGTTTTATCGTTTTTCCGGTATTCCGACGTTTTTCTTGACGGGCACGGACGAGCACGGCTCGAAAATCGAACGGGCGGCAAAGGAAGCCGGTAAGAGCCCGGAGGATTTTACGCGGGAGATGGCCGCAAAGTTTTCTTTTGCCTGGGACAGCTTGGGTATAGCGCCCGACGATTTCATCCGCACGACCGAGGAGCGGCACGAAAAGGCGGTAGTGAAGTTTCTTGAGCTCTTGAAGGCCTCGGGCAAACTTTACGAAGGAGTGTACGAGGGACTGTACTGTGTTGGCCACGAGGCTTTTTTGAAAGACAGCGACCTGGATGCCACAGGCAAGTGCCCGGACCACAAAACTAAACCAGAGAAGCTCAAAGAGAAAAATTGGTTTTTTAAGCTTTCTGATTATCAAAAAGTTCTGGAGGGCAGGATTGAGAGTGGGGAGTTTGTAGTTGAGCCGGACTTTCGGCGCAACGAAGTGCTGGCGTTTATTCGCCAGGGGTTGGAGGATGTTGCCATCAGCCGGCCGAGTGTAAAATGGGGTATTAAACTGCCCTGGGATGAACGCCAGACTGTCTATGTCTGGGTAGACGCGCTTTTTAACTACGTGTCTGCCTTGGGTTACCCCGATGGGGAGAATTACAAAAAGTTTTGGCCGGCGGATGTGCACATCGTCGGCAAAGACATTATCCGTTTTCACTGCATCATTTGGCCGGCGCTTCTGGAGGCGGCCTCGATCCCGTGGCCGCGCAAAGTCTTTGCCCATGGGTTTTTCACCATCGACGGGCAAAAAATCAGCAAGTCGCTCGGCAACGTCATCGACCCCAACGAATTGGTCGCGAAGTACGGTTCGGACGCGGTGCGCTACTTCCTCCTGCGTGAGATTCCGTTCGGTCAGGACGGGGATTTTTCCGTGGCGAAATTAGCGGCGCGTTACCAGAGCGACCTCGCCAACGGACTTGGTAATCTTTTCAGCAGGCTCGCGACTTTGATCGCGCAAAATTTGGACGGGCAATTGCCCGACGTCGTGGAGAGCCCGCGGAAGTTTGATGAAGTGGATGAACTTATCCAGGAGTTTCGTTTTCACGACGCGCTTTCTCGGATTTGGGAGGAAATTGCCTGGGCCAATAAATACATTGACGAGACCAAACCGTGGGAGAGTGCCAAGAAAAATCCGAAGCTTTTTACGGAAGTGATTGCCAATCTAGTCGCCTTGCTCTATGAAATCGCCAAGAAACTCGCCCCGTTTATGCCCGAGACCGCAGAGAAAATTCGAGATGCCTTGTCGGCGGAAAAGATTGCTAAACCGGAACCGTTGTTTCCAAGAATTAACTAATTTTGTCTTCGCGAGGTTGCCACCGGCAACCGTGGCGATCCCAAAGAGATTGCTTCTCCGCCAGAGGCGGATCGCAATGACAATATAGAGCATGAGTCCACGACTTATTGATACCCATTCTCACGTCAATTTCCAGGCGTTTCGCGAGGACGCGGATGCGGCTATCGAGCGCGCTCTCGGGCAAGGGGTATGGATGATAAATGTCGGCACGCAGTTTGAAACGTCCCGCAAAGCGGTCGAGCTCGCGGGCGACTACGGGGACGGCGTTTACGCCGCCGTCGGGCTGCATCCGATTCACCTCTTTGAGCATCACGTCGACGAGGAGGAAACGAGCTTTAATACCCGCGGAGAAGAGTTCAATGCCGACAGTTATCAAGATTTGGTGAGCCGCTCGATAAAGGTCGTAGCGGTTGGCGAATTTGGACTTGATTATTACCGGATGCCGCCAAGCGAAGATCCACAGCGCGTTAGGGAAGTTCAGGAAGAGGTGGTGAAGCAGCATTTGCTGCTCGCAAAGGAGGCGGGGAAGCCTGTAATGATTCATTGCCGGGACGCGTATGATGACCTGCTGCGGCTGCTAAAAGAGAACTACGACGGTCCTGGCGAGATTCATTCTTTTACCGGTACTTGGCAGCAGGCGAAAGAGTTTTTGGATTTAGGCTTTTATGTCGCCCTCAACGGTATCGTGACTTTTGACAAAACCGGCAGGAGTGCAGAGGTGGTGAAGAATCTGCCGCTGGAGATGATGCTTCTGGAAACCGACGCTCCGTATTTGACACCGGTGCCGCATCGTGGCAAAAGAAACGAACCGGCATATGTGAAATTCGTGGCCGAGAAGATCGCGGAGCTGAAAGGTGTTGACATAAGCGAGGTCGAAAAAGTGACAACAGAAAATGCGAGAAAGTTGTATGGAATTTAATCTCCCTCTCCAGGCGTGGAGAGGGAAAAAGGGAGAGGTCGATTTGCCAGAACCGGGGCGTAATAACTTGACAACTTTGTCTAAGTTCCTTCCTAAAAGCCAGACCCCGTGGGAATCTAAGCTTTGGTCGTACTTGCGCGGCAAAAGATTTTACGACTTCAAATTTAAACGCCAAGTGCCCATTGGTAAATATATTGTAGATTTTTGTTGTGACAAGAAAAAATTAGCGATTGAGTTAGACGGTGGACATCACAGTGACCAGCATGTCAGCGCATTAGATAAAGAAAAAGAGGCCTATTTGCTAAAAGAGCGGTATACTGTATTAAGATTTTGGAATAACGAAGTAGACGATAATTTAGAAGGCGTGTTGGAAAAAATCTATCAAGTTGCGACCTCTCTCCCAACCTCTCCCCACGCCTGGGGAGAGGGGTAGTATTATCATATGGAGCGATTTATCAAAAATTTAGCGCGGGGGGCGGGGGCGATTTTGCGGGATGGGTTTCGGACCGAGTTTAAGATTTCTCAAAAGAAAGCGTCCTATGATTTGGTCACCGAGTATGATTTGGCATCGGAGCAGTTCATCGTTGATCGCCTCCGAAAAAAATATCCCCAACATGGCATTATCGCCGAAGAAACCGGGCATCGTTTCAAAGGCCGCGATTTTTGGCTGATTGACCCCATGGACGGTACGATACCTTTTTGCAGAGGTCTAGCGGGTTTTTGCGTGAGTATCGCTTTCGCCAAAGCAGGGAAAATAAAACTTGGGGCAGTTTATGACCCCGTTGCTGATGAAATGTTTTTCGCCGAATGGGGCAGAGGTGCCACGCTCAATGGGAGAGGAATTTCCGTTTCCAAACAGGCTGAACTTCAATATCGCGAGGTTTCTCTCCTTCTGGGAAGCGCCGAGACTCCGCCAGTGGTCAGGAGAAAAATTTTTGACGTGGTGGCCCAGTATAGCATGTGGCCGCTCGGTGTTGGCAGCGCAGCGCTATGCTGCCGCAACGTTGCTTGCGGTCGGTATGATATTGTCATCTCCAAAAGTTTATTTCCTTGGGATTATGCGGCCGCGTCTGTAATATTGAAGGAAGCAGGTGCCAACGTTTCTGATTTCAAAGGCCGGCCTTTCCGCTGGAATTTTGATGAGTTGGTAGCGGCCAACCCAGTCCTCCATACGAAGATTATGAAAGAATTTCATTCGAAAAAGCTGTGACGAAATATAACCACCGGCAAATTGAAAAGAAGTGGCGCGATCGTTGGGAAAAAGACAAACTCTACGCCACGCTGAAAAACCCGGGGGCAAAAAAGGCCTATGTTTTGGATATGTTTCCCTACCCCTCGGGCGCGGGACTGCATGTCGGGCACCCAGAGGGCTATACCGCGACCGATATTTATTCGCGCTTTTTACGGATGAACGGCTACGACGTTTTGCACCCCATGGGCTGGGATGCGTTTGGCCTGCCGGCCGAGAACTACGCGATCAAAGAGGGAATTCATCCGGCCAAATCCACGGCCGCGAATATCAAACGTTTTCGCCAGCAGATACAGTCGCTTGGGCTTTCCTACGATTGGGAGCGCGAAGTTAACACGTCGGATCCCGAATACTACAAGTGGACGCAGTGGCTGTTTTTGAAGCTCTATGAGAAAGGGCTCGCCTACCGCAAAGAAGCGAACGTGAATTGGTGCCCGAAGGACCGCACCGTGCTCGCGAACGAGCAGGTGATTGGTGGCGCGTGTGAGAGGTGCGGGAGCCAAGTGGTACAGAAACTTCTGCCCCAGTGGTTTTTCAAGATCACGGACTATGCCGAAGAGCTGCTCTCTGGTTTGGACAAAATTGACTGGCCGGAGCCCATCAAGCTCATGCAGCGGAATTGGATAGGGAGAAGCGAGGGAGCCTTAATAAAATTTCAAATTTCAAATTTCAAAAACCAAATAGAGGTTTTTACGACTAGGCCGGATACGATTTTCGGGGCGACCTACATGGTCCTGGCGCCGGAGCATCCGTTCGTCGCTTCGCTGCTCAAATCTACCCCCTCTTCATCTCCCCCTTATCAAGGGGGAGAAAAGAGAGGGGGTCTTGAGAATTATGAAGAAGTAAAAAAATACCTTGATCGGGCAGAAAAAAAGACGGAGTTGCAGCGGACGGCACTGGAGAAAGACAAAACAGGCGTTGAGCTCCGGGGCGTAAAAGCGATAAACCCCGCGACCAAAGAGGAAATCCCGATCTGGGTTGCGGACTATGTCCTCGTGACCTATGGTACGGGCGCGATTATGGCCGTGCCCGCGCACGACGAGCGGGACTTTGAGTTTGCGAAGAAGTACAGGTTGCCAATTAAAAGAGTGGTCGAGCCAAAGTTCGTGGCGCAAGAGGGCGAGTCAGCGATCAAGCCCGGTCAGAAGGTCGTCAAACGGAATGCGGTTTGCTCGGTAGTGAGAAATCCAAAAAATGACACCTATTTGTGTGTTGCATGGAAAAAGTTCCGGATGAACGGCCTGGTAACTGGCGGAGTAGATGGCGAAGATATTGTTGAGGCGGCTCGACGAGAAATTCGAGAGGAAACGGGATACAAGAATGTGCGCTTGGTAAAAGATCCGAAATTTGCAATCCATAGTTTGTTTTATCATCGGGTAAAAGCAGAGAATCGCTGGGCACGGTTCCAGTACCTTTTTTTTGAATTAGAAAATGAGGATCGTGCCCCAATTAGCGCTAAGGAAGCAGAACTTCATGATGTAGTGTGGAAACGCAAGGATGAGTTGAAAAGTTTCTTTTCGGTCATTGAGGGTAAGTTTATTTTGGACTTTCTGAATAATCCGGACTATGTCCATACCAGGGAAGGTATTATGCACAATTCCGGTGGTTTCGATGGGCTGGATTCAGAGGAAGCGAAGTGGAAAATTACGGAGAAAGTAGGTGGCAAGCGGATGATTCAATACAAACTTCGTGATTGGTTAATTTCCAGGCAAAGATATTGGGGAGCGCCGATTCCGACGATTCATTGCGAGGACTGCCCTTCGACAGGCTCAGGGCCTAAGGCCTGGCCCGTCCCCGAAAAGGACTTGCCTGTCGAGCTGCCAACGGACGTGGATTTCCGCCCGACTGGCGAGTCGCCGCTCGTACGTTCGAAAACATTTCACCGGGGAGTTAAGTGTCCGAAATGCGGCAAGAGCGCGCGGCGGGACACGGACACGATGGATACGTTCGTGGATTCATCTTGGTATTGGTTGCGTTATGTAGATCCCGAAAACAGAAAAGAATTTGCCAATAAAAAAGAAATCAAGAAATGGTGCCCAGTGGATACCTATGTCGGTGGGGCGGAACACGCTGTTTTGCATCTCCTTTATTCCCGATTTATCTCCAAAGCTCTTCGCGATTTGGGGTATTTGAGTTTTGATGAGCCGTTTTTGAAGCTGCGAAATCAGGGCTTGGTTTTGGGTCCGGATGGGCAGAAGATGAGCAAATCGCGCGGCAACGTAATCAACCCTGATGATGTCGTGGATGAGTTTGGCGCGGACACGATGCGCCTCTATGAGATGTTTATGGGGCCGCTGGAGGACGCGAAGCCGTGGAGCACGCAGGGGATTAAGGGGGTGAGGCGGTTTTTGGAGAAAGTCTGGCGGGTTTTTCAGCGACCTCTCCCTAACCCTCCCCATCACCTGGGGAGGGAAAAGGAGACTTTCTCTCCAGGAGATGGAGAGAAAGGAAGAGAGGTCGAACAGCAACTTCACAAAACCATCAAAAAAGTCACCGAGGACATTGAGGGCCTGAAGCTTAATACGGCCATTTCTAGTATGATGATTTTGGTGAACGGATTTAGTAGTCAGGAGTCAGTAGTTAGTAGACAGCAGTTAGAAGTTTTCTTAAAAATCCTTGCCCCTTTTGCGCCGCATCTGGCTGAAGAATTATGGGAAAAACTTGGGTATAAAAAATCCGTTCACTTGGAAAAGTGGCCGAGGTATGATGAAAAGTTCGTAAAAGATGAATTGATAAAGGTCGCGGTGCAGGTAAACGGCAGGCACCGGGGGACGGTTGAATTGCCGGTTGAGGCCTCGGAGGGGGAGGCAAGGGGTGTCGCTTTGAAAGATAATAATGTTCAGAAATTCGTTTCAGGAAAAGCGGTTCGAAAAGTGATTTACGTCAAAGGGAAGATTATTAATTTTGTAATCGATAGGTAGCCCTTCGACTGCGCTCAGGGCATAAAAAGTTAGTGCCTGAGCGGTTTGAAGGCCTAACTTTTTATGCAAGCAGTAATCCTAGCAGCAGGACTTGGCACCCGGATGGGCGAGCTCACCAAAAATATCCCTAAGCCGCTCCTCAAGGTTCAAGACCGCACGCTCCTCGAGCACAACCTCACGGCCATGCCGGACGAGGTGGACGAGGTGGTTTTGGTCGTGGGATATCTTAGGGAACAAATCAAGCAATTTATAGGCAACAGTTTTCTCAATAAAAAAATTACCTATGTTGAGCAAAAGGAACTTAAAGGCACGGCTCACGCTTTGTCTCTTTGTAAAGAGGTTCTTCATGATAAATTTTTAGTGCTGATGGGCGATGATTTGTATTACGAAAAAGACTTGGAGGAATTGGTAAAAAAACCTCTAGCGATTCTAGTTACGGAAATGAAAAATGATGACTTGAAAGACAGCGGGCAGGCAGTGGTAAAAATCAATGGTCACGGCGAAGTGGTGGATATTATAGAGCGACAGCCGTCCTTAAAGGGAAGTCTGGTAAATTGCGGCGCCTATCTTTTGAACATCGATTATTTCAAATATCCTTTGGTGCAAGCCCGCAATCAGACAGATGAGTTTGGTTTACCCCAGACATTTTTACAGATGGTGAAAGACAGAGCAAAGTTTACAGTGGTGAAAG
The DNA here is from genome assembly GCA_964360335.1 of uncultured Candidatus Saccharibacteria bacterium. Classification (GTDB taxonomy): domain Bacteria; phylum Patescibacteriota; class Doudnabacteria; order UBA920; family 2-01-FULL-46-14; genus CAYHVH01. The sequence goes on along the minus strand of CAYHVH010000012.1, from coordinate 13,638 downwards.
CTCGCTGGTGGCACAAAGTAGCAAGTCCAGAAGACTTAAATGGCTTTAATCATAAAACCTGACAAAAAGGGCATTAAGCTCGCAGTTCAGTATTTAAAAGCGGGAAAAAGTGTAGTGTATCCCACTGACACCAGCTACGGTTTGGGGGTTGATGCTACCAATATCAGGGCGCTCGAGAGACTTTACAAAATCAAACAGCGAAAGTTTGGGACACCGATACATATCGTTGTCCCCTCTGTGGCTTTTGCCAAAAAGGTAACCAAATGGAATGAGCTTACTGACAAGCTTGTAAAGAAATTTTGGCCCGGCCCCCTGACTCTGGTTTTGGAGCTTAAAAACAAAAGACAAAGGGCTTGGACAATTCTTTCTGGGGGTAGTGGTGCAATCGGACTAAGGATCCCTGACAATAAAGTAGCAATGAAGTTAGCAAAATTTTTAAATCGGCCAGTTACTACAACCAGCGCCAACCCGCCGAATTCCCTAGGAGGACATGACAGCTACAGTGTTGAAGATGTTGTAAAGCAATTTAAGAAAAAGAGATATCAACCTGACCTGATTTTGGACGCGGGTCGCCTGCTGAAGAAAAAACCATCAACTTTTGTTAAAATTGTCGGTAACAAAATGAAAATTTTGAGAAGAGGCCCAATTTCCCAAAAAGACCTCTACCCCCACTCTTTCTCCCCCTTATCAAGGGGGAGAAGAAGAGGGGGTAGTCCGTAAGGCTTATGCTCAACCTCAAATATCGCCCCCATTATTTTTCTTACCACCTGAATCGCGAGGTGGAGGAAGTGTATTGGCACGCCATCGTCAACAGTCTCGCCCTGTCCCTGGTTTTCATTTTCGAGCCGATTTACCTCTACAGCCTTGGGTACTCGGTAACGCAGATTTTGTGGTATTACGTGCAGGTCTACGTCTGGTATACGGTGCTGATTTCTTTCGGGGCGAAATTCGCCAGCCGGTTCGGCTACAAACACGCTATTCTCGTTTCGAACTTTTTCTACGTTTTCTACTGGATAGCCCTGTTTTCCATAAAAGCGGAGCCTTGGCTTTTCTTCGCGGCGCCGTTGCTGTTTGCCCTGCAAAAATCGTTTTTTTGGCCGGCCTACGACGCTGAAGTGGCCGTGGCCACCACTGCCGCGAAGGTTCAAGAGGGCAGGGAAGTGGGCGTGCTCTTTTCCTTGAACCAGCTCGCGTTTGTGGTCGGCCCGGTTGTCGGCGGTTTGGTTTCTCATTTTTTGGGGTTTGCAGCCTTGTTTATCACCGCTGCTGCCCTGATGCTCGTCTCCGTTTACCCCCTTTTTAAAAGCCCAGAAATCCACTCAACCCACCAATTTCGTTTCCAAAATCTGTGGTCAGTCTTTCGAAACCACACCAGTAATTTTTTTGGCTATTGGGGTTATGCCGAGGATTTGATGGTCCAAAGTCTCTGGCCGGTTTATATGTTCACGATTGTGGCGAGTTTTTTGAACGTCGGCCTCATCACGACGATTGCGACTTTGATTGGAACAGTGCTAATGTTGTACGTAGGCAAACTTGCCGATAAAGGCGACAGGCGCCGCTTAATCCGGTTCAGCAGTATTTTTTATGGTATCACCTGGATATTTCGTTTTTTGGGCAAAGGCACGGGTGGAGTTTTGGCTTTTGACGCTCTGACCAAAACCGGCAAGGACATGAGCAACGTCCCGCTGATGGCCTTGACTTTTGTGCGGGCAGGGGAGAAAGGCCCGGATTATGCCATCGCATATAGCGTCTTTTATGAATTTTCCTTGTCCATTGGAAAAATCCTTACGGCGCTGGCGGGAATTGCTATACTGGGAAGTGGTTTGAGCGTGATGTTTGTTTTTGCGCTTGCCGGGATTCTGACGATGTTTTATGGATTACTTAAATAGGTAGTAGTTAGTAGCTGGTAGCTTGTAGGTGGTAGGTAGGGTTGAATTTCCTCTCGTCTACGAGCTACAAACTAATTCCTACAAGCTAATTATGCTTCAACACCAAGATCCGGAAGTTTACGGGATAATTGAAAAAGAGAAGGTCCGACAAAAGGAGGGCTTGGAGATGATTCCTTCGGAAAACTACGCCTCCGTCGCGGTACTGGAGGCGATGGGCAGCATCCTCAACGACAAGTACGCCGAGGGCTATCCCGGCAAGCGCTACTACGGCGGGAACATTCATATTGACGAGATCGAGCGGCTCACCCAAAAAAGGGCGTGCGAGGTATTCGGGGCTGTTGATTATCACGTGAATGTCCAGCCGTATTCCGGAAGCCCGGCGAATATTGAGGTTTATCTCGGGCTTTTGGAGCTCGGGGAAAAAATCATGGGCCTTAAGCTCGCGCATGGCGGACATCTCACGCATGGGGATCCGGTGAGTCTTTCGGGGCGGGCTTTTAAATTTGTGCATTACGAGGTGGATGCCGAGAGCGAGGTTTTGGATTACGCAAAAATCGCCGCGTTGGCCAAAAAGGAGAAGCCGAAGATTCTGCTCTCCGGTTTCACCGCCTATCCGCGCTTGATAGATTTCCGGAAAATGCACGACATCGCTCAAGAAGTCGGCGCCGTATCCATGGCCGACATCTCTCATATTTCAGGGCTCATCATCGGCGGAATGCACCCTTCACCATTTCCTTTCACTGACGTTGTAACGACCACCACGCACAAGACCTTGCGCGGTCCGCGCGCCGCCATGATTTTCTGCAAGGAAGAGTACAAAGAAAAAATTGACAAAGCGGTTTTTCCCGGGATGCAAGGCGGTCCTCACGAGCACACGATTGCCGCCGTCGCGGTGGCTCTCCGGGAAGCGCAGCAACCAGAGTTCAAAAAATACGCGGCGCAGATAGTCAAAAACGCGAAAGCTCTCGCGCAAACCCTGCTCGACGAGAAACTCAAGCTTGTCTCCGGCGGCACGGACAATCATTTGCTGCTTATCGATTTGCGGCCCTTTGGTCCGGGGCGGGGGATTTTCCTCGAGAAAGCGCTCGAGGCGGCGGGCATCACAGTGAATAAAAACCCGATCCCCAATGATTCTTCGCCTCCTTACTATCCTTCAGGAATTAGGCTGGGCACGCCGGCACTCACCAGCCGGGGAATGAAAGAAGCGGAGATGCAAAAAATCGGCAAGTGGATTGCGAAGCTGGCGCAGGAGTTTGCCAAAACCGAAATGCCGGAGGAAAAAGAAAAACGCGCGACCACCGTGAAAGATTTTACGAAGTCGCTGCCCGCCCATCCGCTCGTCAAGGAAGTGGGGGAGGAGGTCCGGGCGTTTGCCGCAAAATTCCCCGTGCCGGGGATTGATAAGTAATTGCTGAATGTAGAATGCTGATTTCAAAATGAACCAACACGCCACCAGACTCTGCAATCTAAATTCTTAAATCTGAAATTATTCCATGCTTCTCGACGTTGTCATTTTGCCGTCGGCGAAACTTCGGCGGAAATTGGGCCGTAAAATCAAAAAGGCTGTGAACAGCATTCCGCACGTTTTTGTCGTGGACAATAAAAAATTAATTCCGCACTTGAGCTTATATCATATTCGTACTACTAAAGTTCGATTCGACAAGCTGGTTGAGCTTGTCCACGAGATCATAAAATCTTACAAGCCGTTCAAGCTTAAATCCAAAGGCGAGCAGACCTTCCCATCCGGCATCGTGTATTATTCGATTTATAAGCCCGCTGTGTTACAGCGTTTACACAGGGAAGTAGTTGATAAGTGTCGAATTTTAAAAACTGGACCCGTGCCTTGGAATCACGCTCGTCGGCCGACAAAGCAAGAAACACATTACTTTAAAAAATATGGCTCTCGGCTCTTGCTAAAATTTTTTAAACCTCACTTTACGATGGTCAAGCTGAAAAATCTGGATAACGGCACAAAAGTTATCAGAAAGATGAAGCTTGGAAAATTCGGTTTTCTGGCAGACACGGTAGCGATTTGCGAGGTCAACAACTGGTTGCAAGTTACAAAAATTCTGAAAACCTTTAAGCTTCGCGCTCAGTGAACAATCTAGATTATCAAGTCGTTATCTGGCTAAATGACTTGGCTGGCAAATCCGACTTTTTGAACGCATTGCTTTTCGGACTGAACAAGATTTCCCTCGTTCTGTTCGGCCTGGTTCTGGTCTTTTATTTTTTCAAAAACCGAAAGATTTTTTGGACGGGATTATTTTCTACTATCCTGGCGCGGGGGGTGCTGACGGAATTAATTCGGTTTTTGATTCCCCGTCCCCGCCCGTTTATCGCTTTGGAAAACGTCAAAAAGCTCGTGGAGCAAAATCCCCTTGAACCCTCCTTTCCTTCCGGCCATGCCGCGCTCATGTTTGCCATTGCCTTTACGGTAAGTTTGTTTAATAAAAAAATCGGTGGTATTTTAATAGTAGTGGCCTTGATTTTGAGTTTGATTAGAGTTTACGCGGGCGTGCATTACCCGTCCGATATTCTCGGAGGGATTATAGTGGCCGGCACTTCCGTGTATTTGGCGCAGAAGTTTATCCGCCGGAGGACCGACAGAGAAACAAATGGCTAAAAGTACAATCCGGATATTTGTTCAGTGGTTTTTTGCGAAAGCCCCTCTCGCGATTTTGGGGCTCGGGCGGAACTTTTTGCTTTGGGCGTGGCATTTTTTTTCCATCGGCTATTTCCTGCCGCGGCTTTTCTCACCCTGGCATCGCGATCTCGCGCCCTACGGGCGGGGTTTTGATCTTCAGCGGTTTTTGCATATTTGGGGCTGGAATTTGATCTCCCGCCTGATTGGGGCGGTTTTGCGCCTCGTCGTCGTCGCCGCGGGATTGATCGTTTTGGCGGCAGTCGGAGCGGCCACTCTTTTGGCCGCGGTGCTGTGGCTCGTATTGCCTTTGGCCATTCCCGCCTTGCTCGTGGCGGGGTTCGTGACACCCTTGCTGTCATAACTCGTGGAAGATGAAAATTTTATCGGACAAAGAACTTTATCTGGAACAATCCGGGTTTACGCCGGCCTTGCGTCTGGACAGCCGTTTTACCCGCCGGCGGGCGGGGATTGCGGTGGGGCTGTGGGGAGTGCTGGCTGCCGTCTGCTTGTTTTTGACGATTTTTTTCCTGGACCAGAAGCCGGCGGTCTGGATGTTTTTGGGCGGGACGGAAATTTTTTTGGGATTGTATCTGCTGTTCTCCGTCTACTGGTTGTTTCTGCGGCATCTGGAAGAAAGCAAGCCCCTGACACTTGGCGAGATCAAAAAATTTTGGGAGCAGGAAGCCTATGGTCGGATTTTGAATTTTTCCGCCGCCCGTCTGCTTCTGGCCGCGGGCAGTAGCGAGGACTTGCTTCTCGGTGCTTTCTGGCGATACGTTCTAGCCGAGCCGAAATTTTTGTGGGTCTGGAAACGGCTCAACATTCCGGCCAAGGAGTTTTCGAGGCAGCAGGAGCTCCGGTATCCGCCGGCCGCCGCTCTGCCTTTGCGCGAACTCCTGCTGGTTTCCTGGCAAAAGGCGCTGGCCGGCAATCATGCCGAGGTGACGGATTGGGACATTTTGATGGCAGTTTTTGCTTCGGATAAAATCTTCCAGGATTTGCTGTTTGAGTTCGAAGTGGAGGAGGGAGATTTGCAAGCGGTGGCGGATTGGCAGCGCCGGCGGGAACGGGAAGCAAAAACGCGCTCACGGTTCTGGACCCGGGAAAATCTTTTGAACACACGGGGGATCGGCAAGGACTGGTCGGCCGGGTATACTGTCTATTTGGATCGCTTCGTCCTTGATCTTTCGGCAAGTGTCCGGGTCAACAAGCCCCCCGGGCATTTATACGGACACAAGCCGCAGCTGGAGATCCTGGAGCGAATGTTAGTGCGCTCTGCTGGTTCCGGCAACGTCGTCCTGGTCGGGGAGCCCGGCGTGGGCCGGCACACGCTGCTCCGGGCACTGGCCGCCAAACTTAATAATGGCCAGACGCTGGGGCCGCTTCGCTACAAGCGACTTTTGCAGATTGATACTGCAACGGTCGTAGCCGGGGCCCAGTCGCTCAACGAGGTCGTGGAGCGGATCGAAACGATATTTTATGAAGCGCTCCGGGCGGAAAACGTAATCTTGGTCGTCAACGACTTTGACGCTTTTTTGGATCCTCATCCCGAGGCCGGGCGGGTAAATGCCACCGAAGCGCTGCTTCCTTTTTTGCAATCAGGTTTGCGGATTATCGGCATCACCACTCCCCAGGGATACCAGGCGACCATCGGCAAAAATCCCCAGCTCATGAGGCTAATTGCTAAATTGGAACTTTCCCCACCCACTCCCGCCCAGACTTTGCACATTCTGCAGGACGAAGTACCACGCCTTGAGCGGCAAAGCGGATTATGGTTTACGCACCGGGCTTTAAAGGAGATCGTGAATTTGAGCGAAAAGCTGATTCAGAGTTTGCCCAATCCCGAGAAGTCCCTGGAGATTTTGCAGGACGCCGCGGTTTTTGTCGCCGTGAAATTGGGAGAAAGGGTAGTTACCGCAGCCCACGTCCAAAAGGTCGTTACTGCGAGGACCAAAGTGCCGGTGGAAAAAGTGGCGGGGGAAGAGAAGGCCGTGCTTTTGAATCTGGAGGAGATTCTGCACGAGCGGATAGTCAATCAGCAGGAAGCGGTTCAGGATCTCGCGGACGCTCTGCGGCGGGGGCGCGCCGGGATTGCCTCGGAAAAAAAACCCATCGGCAGTTTCCTGTTCCTGGGCCCCACTGGGGTGGGCAAAACGGAAACTACCAAAGCCCTGGCGCGAGTGTATTTCGGGAGCGAGCAGCGCCTCATCCGATTCGATATGTCCGAATTTCAAGAACAGCACAGCATCAATCGTTTATTGGGAGACTCCGATACTGGTACCGGGGGACTCTTGACCGAGGAGGTAATCGCCAATCCCTTTTCCCTGGTTTTGCTGGACGAGATTGAAAAGGCTCATCCGAAAATACTGGATTTATTTTTGCAAGTTTTTGACGAAGGGCGGCTCACCGACGCGCTCGGCCGGAGTATAACTTTTGTCAATACGATGATTGTGGCGACCTCCAACGCCGGTGCCGAGGTCATCCGGGAAATGATTAAGGCCGGCAAGAATCCGGCCGCCGCGCGCGAGGAGCTTTTGGAGAATTTGCAGCGGACGGGAGTGTTCCGGCCGGAGTTTTTGAACCGGTTTGACGCCGTGGTGATTTTCCGGCCGCTTTCCCGGGAGGAGCTCGTCAGGGTCGCAACTTTGCTTTTGCAAGAGCTTAACGAACGCCTGGCCGGGAAGGAGATTCAGGTCAAAATTACGCCGGAATTGGCCGCTGGCGTGGCGACAGGAGGATACAGCGCCGAGTTCGGGGCGCGGCCCTTGCGCCGCTATATCCAAGAGCATATCGAGAACTATCTCGCCAAGGGCCTGCTTTCGGGGGAGATTCAAAGAGGTCAGGTGGTGGAGATAAGTCCAGAGATCCTGAACTAGCACTGTAATAAATAAAAATACAAACAAAGGTTGATCTTTTTGTCTTTTTTAAATCTTTGACAACTATACCACGATCGTGTAACGCTTGTTAAGTAAAGAATCAGTAAAGAAAATGCTTCCTAAACGTAACGTATATCCTCGATACGAACCAGAGGGGGTGAAAATTGCAGAGAAAATTATCAAGGTGCTCTTTCTGGGCCTCGCCGTGCCAGCGTTTTTGGCTTCGCCTTTCGGCCTATATTATTTGGCAAAAGGGGCAATGCGTTATTATTTTCGAAAAAGTGATTTCCGTAGGGAGATTAAGCGTTTACAAAAAAAGGGGTATGTAGCCTTAACGAAAACTCCTGATGGGTGGATGATTCGGCTTTTACGAAAAGGAAAGCAAAGGTACCGGAGAATTCAGTTCGAAAATTTGAAATTATCGAGTGGCAAAGTCTGGGATAAAAAGTGGCGCCTTTTTGTCTTCGACATTCCCGAGAAGCAAAGAATTCTGCGTGATCTCCTTAGGAGAAAATTAAAGCGGCTCGGCCTGCACAATATCCAGCGTAGCGTGTTTGTGTATCCGTATAACTGCCGAAAAGAGCTGGAGTTTATTTCCGAATATTATGGTTTAACTAAATATACCAGTTATTTTGAGGCAAGCGTCACCGATCTTGATAAAGAACTGCGGCAGCATTTCAAACCGTCCTAGGTTTTATTAAATGCTCATAAATTCTTATTTGATAGGCGTTATACGATCGCGTAACACTTGTCAAGATTAAGTAGGCTTGAATTCGGAGAGGGAACTGATTATAATTGTTCCTGTTGCCGGAGTGGTGGAATGGCAGACCTGCCTGCTGGCAGGCGCGTACGACTCCCGCCCGCCTTGACTTCGCACTTTTCAGTCGGTACCAAACCATAAAGTAACACCTTTCGCTGGGATGGCGGAACCCCGTAGTAGAAGCAGAGTTAACTACGGGGCAGGCTGGCAGATTTACCCAGTATAGCTGGTGGCCGAGTGGTGGAATGGCAGACACGCAGGACTCAAAATCCTGTGCTCGCAAGAGCGTGAGGGTTCAACTCCCTCCTCGGCCACCATTTGTACTGGGCGCACAGGACTTTTACCCCGCATCCAGCGTGGTGCTGGGGCAAAATCCTGCGGTAGCAATACCATGCGGGTTCGACTCCCGCTCCCAGCAGATTTGATATGGGTCAAGGCAAAGTCGGGCGAGGCAAAATCGTGTGCCGCAAGGCATGAGGGTTCGACTCCCTCCTACGCCTATGCAGTATATACGGGCAGATTCGAACGGATTTCACGGGCGGCGGCTAGCGCCCTCCGCCCCCGCAGCCGCCGCCCGGGCGCCCCTTTTCAAAAACCGCCAGGAACCGGGGAAAATATCGGCTCGAACTTTCTTTTCCGGCGAACGCGGGCTTTTCTTTCTTAAAATTATAACACTTTGTTATATATCAATAGCAAATATATTATGTATGTGTCAAGTATGCAAAAATTACTCTATTCTAGAGAACACCGTCTACTTATTAAGAGACTGGTGCAGGCTCGAAAAAAAGCCGGGTTGAGCCAAACTCAGGCAGCGCAAAGATTGGGGACATCGCAACCGAATATCTCCATGGTAGAGTCTGGTCAGCGTCGTATTGGGGTTGTTGAGCTATTAAAATTCGCCAAAGTGTATGAGTGCACTCTTACCGAGCTTTTGGGTAGTTTGTTGAGATAAGATTCTATTAGTGATAGACTTTGCTTATGCAGTGGCCAAAGAATTTCATATGCAACGAACCAGATCGCGCAAAAAATTAGTGGTCAATAATTTCCTCTTCACAAGAGGCTTCGGTCGATCTATTGGTTTTGGAAAACGACCCGCTCTCCTGACCATTGATATGATGAATGCCTTTACGAATCCTGAATTACCTTTCGGCACGCCTCAGGAACATACCGTGAAAGCAATTAATCAAATATTACATATCGTACACAATAAGCATGTCCCGTGTTTTTTTACCGTGGTTCGGTACGAACAGCGCGACTTGACCGATGCGGGTTTGTGGTTTCGAAAAATGCGCGGTTTGGCAACACTGCGTGCGGGAACTCAGAATACAGAAATCGATACAAGAATAACAAGGCAACCCGACGATGCTATTCTCGTAAAAAAATATGCATCAGCATTTTTCGGGACAGATCTTCTTTCTCGCTTAAACTCACGCAGAATAGACACCATTTTTCTGACTGGTTGTACGACAAGCGGTTGTGTGCGTGCAACAGCAGTTGACGCGATACAGTTTGGGCTACGACCCATTGTTGTTGCTGAAGCCGTCGCTGACCGTTCTCAAAGTGCGCACAAACAAAGTTTACTCGACCTACAGGCAAAATATGCTGACGTCGTGAGTTTATCAGCAACAATGAAGTATTTTCGTTCACTAAAAAAATTTGAGATATTATGAATCCGCCATTCTCATATTGGCCGATGCCAGAACGTCCCCGGCTAGAGCTTCCAAACCGCGCAAAGCTCGCGTTTTGGATTGGGCTAAATGTGGAGCATTATGAAATAGACAAACCCTCAACAAGCATTTTCCCTGGTACGGCACAACTCGTTCCAGACCCTCTAAATTATGGGTGGCGCGACTACGGTGTTCGAGTGGGTCTTTGGCGTATCATGAATATGCTTGATAAATATAAACTCCGCGCCAGCGTCCTATTGAATTCCGACGTCTGTATCCATAATCCAAAAATTATCGAGGAGGGAAATCGGCGAGATTGGGCTTGGCTTTCGCACGGGAAGAATAATTCCATTTTTGAAACAGGCATGTCGTTCGAACAGGAGTCTACATACCTGAAAAACATGGTCGAGACCATCGAAAAATCGACCGGAAAACGGCCCAAAGGATGGCTTGGACCGGCATTGACGGAAACCTTCAATACGCCAGATATTCTCGCTTCACTCGGGACAACATACATACTCGACTGGTGCAACGATGACCAGCCATATCCGATGAATGTCAAGCAGGGAAAGATGATCTCCGTACCTTACTCCATCGAAGTGAACGACATACCTCTTTTTCTTGGGAAGAGTCTTAGCGGACAAGACTTCTATCAGATTCTTGTCGATCAATTCGATGTGTTGTACAAGGAAGGGGCAGAAAGTGGACGGATAATGTCAGTTGCGTTGCACCCATTTATTGTTGGCCTGCCATTTCGTATAGGCTATCTTGAAAAAGCGCTCAAATACATCACCGGTCACAAAGATGTTTGGTTAGCGACAAGCGACGAAATTGCTGATTGGTACTTTGCTAAATATTATAATTCAGTCAAAACTCAAGATAGGTAAAGATTGAGAACCGATTTGCCGCCAACCTTCGATAAACTCAGGTCAAGAAGAAAAACTTGTGGTTCGACTTTGCTCACCATCTCTTCGAGCCTGAGCCTCAGAGCCGAAGGCCTGAACGAAGTTGAAGGAAAATTGTCATCGGTGCGGCTCCCCGCCTGCGCCGAGGCCTCGGCGGCCAGGCGCCGCCTTTCCGAATTTTGGCGCGCGCGCGGAGCTCCTTGCCCAGCCCTTTTCGCAAAAAGAGCTGGGCGAAATGCGTTCGAACTATTTTAAGCATACAGCACCAGTTGGGTGGAAACTCTCGACTCACCCTGAACCACTTTTGGGTTCAGGGTGCCTAAGCACCCTACGTGGTGCTGGGGCAAAATCCTGCGGTAGCAATACCATGTCGGATCGACTCCGATTTGGTAAATGCCTTACTGGCCGTCACCTATAATAAAATTTTCTAAAAACCCCTCGGTTTACGGAGGTTTTGCGATTTTGACTTGACAGACAACGGGAGAGTATGATAAGAGTTAGGGTTAAGCCTTAATTTGTAAATAATCGAAAAATTATGCAATTTAAGCGATTTTTGAGTCTTTTTACCCTTTTGGCCGCAGTTTTGATGCTGTCGGGCCTGACTTTTTCTGCGGAGGCCTTAACACTGCCTTTGCCGAGAGATGCTAGTGATGAGCTATTTTCCGATGACTTATTCACCGAGCGGCCGGTTTTACCGAGGGTAGCGGCTAATTTGGGCAACCGCAAAATCGTAGTTTTCGATCCTACGTTTGTGAACGAAGCTGCAAAAGACGAACTGGTTGCCAAATTTGGGGGAGTGAAAATTAAAGATTTGGATTTAATTGGGGCAAGGGCAGTTTATTTACCGGAAAAAGTGGTAGCTTTATTGTCCAAGCATCCCGGAGTTTTGCGGATTGAAGACGATATTGTGGTGGAGGCCTTGTCCCATAATACAACCCAGCCGGCTGAAGTTTTGCCCTGGGGAGTGGACCGGATTGACGCCGACCAAGTTTGGGTGACAACCACTGCTGATACGGTAAAAGTGGCCATCATTGATACTGGCATTGAACTTTCTCATCCGATCTTAAAGCCAATATCAAGGGTGGGTACAATGCTATTAATTCTGGACGCTCGGCCAATGACGACAACGGTCACGGCACCCACGTGGCAGGAATTGTTGCGGCCGTTGATAATTCGATTGGCGTGGTGGGGGTTGGTCCGAAAATTGATCTGTATGCCGTAAAAGTTTTGGCGGCCAATGGTTCGGGCTGGCTCTCGGACATTATTGAAGGCCTCGACTGGTCAATTGCGAAGAACATAGATGTCGTGAATATGTCGCTTGGCACCAGCGGTTTCAGCCAGTCTTTTGCTGATGCCGTTAAACGAGTGTATGATGCCGGAATCGTTGTTGTGGCCGCGGCCGGCAATAGCGGCTCGGCGGACAATACTGTCCTCTACCCGGCAAAGTTCCCGGAGTCGATTGCCGTTTCTGCGACTGCCAGTAATGACCTACTGGTTTCTTTCTCCTCGCGCGGCCCCGAGGTGGACCTGGCCGCTCCCGGGGTGAGCATTTATTCTACTTACAAGGGCAAAAAGTACGCGACCTTAAGCGGCACCTCGATGGCCGCTCCGCACGTGGCCGGTGTTGCGGCCTTGGTTTTGGCAGCCGGGACTTGTGGAGCCTGCAGCCCGGCGGATGTCCAGGCCAGACTGGAAGCAACCGCCGAGGATTTCGGGGCAGCGGGCAAGGACAATCTTTACGGTTCAGGCTTAGTGGATGCTTTGGCCGCGGTGACGCCATAAATAGTTAAGCTTTTGAAACCCCGCCCGTTCGATTTAGGGCGGGGTTTTTGTTAAAACGGGCTTTGGGAGTATAGTGTGGTAAGGAAAGGGCTGGTGAAACGTCGTTTACCAAAGATAGCCTTGACTTGGCGGCGAAAATCAGCTAAGCTACCCGTTAAGAATCAGTTACAAAGCGCCCCTCCAAAAGAGGGGTGTTTTTGTTTGCGCGAATTAGGGGTTTTTGCTACGATTGAGTGTTCGTCGACAATCTAAAGGGGAGGAAAAAGAAGATGATCAAGAGATATCAGAAGCCACAGATTCAAATCATCTGGTCGGACGAGAACAAGACCAGGCTCTGGTTGAAGACCGAGCTTGCCGTCATTCAGGCCCTAGAGGCTCTGGGTAAAGTCCCGCAGGGGAACTTCGCGTCAATCAATGATCGTCTAGTCCAGAGCCCGATTGACCTCGAGTGGTGGCTGAAGCGGGAATCGGAAATTCACCACGATCTTGAGGCTTTCGTCGAGGAGCGCCGGCGGTTTCTGCCAGTTGAGCTGCAACCCTATTTCCACGGCGAAGGTATGACGTCTTTTGACACTGAAGAAGCCGCTTTCGCCACAATGCTTCGCGAGTCCGTCAAGGTGGTCGAAGAATCCGCAGCAGAAGTTGTCATAGAGCTGGGAGAACTCGCGCGGAAGTACCGCTACACATTGATGATGGGTCGCACCCATGGACAGGAAGCGGAGCTCATCACCTTCGGCTCTCGTTGCCTCACTTGGCTCCGAGAATTGCGGGTCGCGTTGTCAGCTTTGACTACGGCGCAGGAGAATCTCCGTTTCTCCAAACTTTCCGGGGCGACCGGCAAATATACCGGTTTGAGCCCGGACGTAGAGGAAAAGGCGCTTGAGATTTTGGAATTCCGGCCTTTTTACGGCGCAACCCAAATCATGCCACGAGTTCTTTACGCACCGCTCGCATCCTCGCTCTGCGGGCTGTGCCTGACGCTCGACAAAATCGCGAATGACCTGCGGCTTGGAGCCCGAGGCCCACGACCGATTTACCAGGAACCCTTCGGCAGAAAGCAAAAAGGGTCCTCGGCCATGCCGCATAAGAAAAATCCCATCCGCCTGGAACAGATG
>CAYHVH010000011.1:0-25501 GCA_964360335.1 uncultured Candidatus Saccharibacteria bacterium | reverse complement strand
CCCAGCGACAAGAGATTCAAATCAAAAAGCTGCCAGGCAAGAAACGTCGTAAAAGATATGGTCACCATCGCCTTGAGGAGCGATAGTATCAAAGTTCCCATCAACATTTCACTGACCTTCAAAGGCGTCGCGAAAAGATTGAATAGATTCCGGCTCCACATATCCTCCAAGAGCGTGACGGAAATATCTCTCTGGATGTTGTAAACGAGTGACCACAAAATTAATCCACCGATGATTGCGGCGGCAACGTTTGCCCCGACATTTAGCCTTTGAATGTAAACGCTCAAAAGACCAAAAATCAACAAATCGACCGTCGGCCAGAAAATGATGTCGAGCTTGCGGTCAAACGTCGCGAGGATTTCGTACGCATGGCGAAGCATAAAAGCTTTTACCCGGTGAACTTCAATCATTCTTCAATTTCCCCTCTGGCCAATTTGATAAAAACTTCCTCCAGACCCGGAGCTTTATGCGACGCTGCAAGTCCGTCCGGTGTGTCAATCTTATAAATTTGGCCTTGGTGCAACAAGGCAACGCGATCGCACATTTGTTCCACCTCGGGCATGTTGTGTGAGGTGAAAATTATGGTGAGTTGCTTTCGTTTCTGCAGCTGTAAAAGGTGATCCCGAATGTGAGCGGCGATCGAAGGATCAAGGCTCGCTGTCGGTTCGTCCAATAAAAGAATCTCCGGATCGTTGATGAGACTCTTACTAAGATTTACCCTAGTTCTTTCGCCGGCCGAGAGATCGCCAAACCACTTGTCTTTGAGGTGTTTAATGCCAAAAATTTCAATAAGTTCGTTTATTTTATGTTCGTAATTTCTCACTCCATACATTAGAGCATAAACCTTGAGATTGCGGTAAACCGAGAGATTATTGGCCAAATCAGCATAAGCAGTGGCAATATTCATCCGGTTTTTGATCTCTTCCTCGTTTTTGAAGAAATCCTTTCCCAAAATTTTGATCGTTCCCGCGGTCGGAGTAAGCAATCCAATCAAAATATTAAGGGTCGTGGATTTTCCTGCGCCATTTACCCCTAAAATTCCGAAGACCTCCCCTTTCGCCACAGAAAAACTAATGCCCCGAAGGGCATGGACTGGGTTCTTATTGGGACTATATGTTTTCCTTAGGTTTTTTACCTCAACAATGTCCATAATTTCCCACTAATCATACCACTTTCCGGCCCTTTTCAAAAATCAGCCGCACCACTTCTTCGATTTCCACCTCTTCCACCAGCAAATCATCCACGGGAAAAGCCGAAAGAATCTCCTGGGTGGTTTTGGAGGCCCGCTCCCGCGGGACAATGAGTTCCACATAATCCTTGTCGTAATATTCGACTTTTCCGAAGAGTGCGATTTTTTCCAGCGGGACTTCTTTGCTCATGAAAATCTTTAAAGTCTTCTCTCGGACATACTGTTTGATGAGCTCGTCCAGGCGGCCGTCATAGATGATCTGGCCGTGATCAATCGTGATAATGCGCTCGGCCAATTCCTTAATGTCTTCCATATAATGAGAAGTCAGGATGATGGTTGTCTTGTTTTCCTTGTTATACCGCCGCAAAAACTCACGGATATTTTTTTGCGAAACCACATCCAGCCCAATGGTCGGTTCATCAAGAAACAAAACCTTGGGATCATGCAATAACGCCAAGACCAACTCGGCTTTCATTCTTTGTCCCAACGACAATTTTCGGACTTGCACGTTCAAAATGTCCTTTATTTGGAGCATCTCCGAAAGCAATTCAACATTCCGCTTAAACTGCTGCTCTGGGATATCGTAAATTTTTTGATTCAAAAGAAAACTGTCAATCGCCGGCAGGTCCCACCACAACTGCTCCTTGTTACCCATCACCAGAGAAATTTGCCGCAAGTACTCGGCCTTGCGCTCCCACGGCGTGAAGCCCAAAATCTTAACGTAGCCGTTCGTGGGGTACAAAATTCCGGAGAGAATTTTGAGGGTCGTGGTTTTGCCTGCCCCGTTGGGTCCGATAAACCCGACGAGCTCCCCTTCGGCAACCGTGAAAGAAATTTTCTTCACCGCGTCCACAAACTGTTTCTCCCGGGAAAAAAGGCCGCGCAAAGAGCCGAAAAGCCCCGGTGCTTTCCGGTAATAGTCAAAGGTCTTGGTGAGATTCTTAACTTCAATAATAGTGCTCATGACGATGCCGAAGCGTAACGGCGCAAACCCGCTCGCCAGATTAGACGCGCCGCGAGCAGGGTAACAACAGCGATAAAGGGCAAAGCCAGCAGAGTTCGGATATTCTCTAGGCGATTTAAGACAATTTGAGCGGGTACGGTAATCATAAATAAAATCGGAAACACAAAACTGAAAAACTGCCGTACCGCGCCCTGATAGACATTCGCCGGATATTTGACGAAATGAAAAAGACTCAAGAAAAGCTCATGGATCTCAAAGACTTTATTGATCCAAAACAATGAAATCACCGTGATAAACCACAACGAATACAAAATCACGAGGCTCGACAGAGCCGCGAGCGCAAACAAGAGAATTTGCCCGCCGCTAGGACTGACGCCGAGCTCACGCAACCCGATGAACAGCAACAGGAGCGCCGGCAAGATCTGAAAAATTGAATTGGTGGAGAGATAACGAAAACTTACGAAAAACTGCGCATCCACCGGCTTGAGAAGTAAAAAATCCAGGCCGCCGTCGCTAATATAGTACGGCATCCGCGACAAATTGTGCATAAAAAAAGTGAACAGCACCATCTCTAGCAGGGTAAAAACCCCGAGGAGCACGATGGCCTGATAAAAATCCCAGCCGTTGATCGCCGCGGTTTGATTATAGAACAGCCGGAACAGCAGAACCTGCATGCCGAACCAGGACAGTTGGGTCAAAACCGACAGCCAAAAATCCGAGCGGAACTGCAAATCCCGGATGAAATTCTGCTTGAACAAATACACCAAAATTTTCCAGTAGTGTCGCATATCAGCCTCCCACTGACTCGTAACGTTTCAGCGCTGGTAGCCACAGCCACTTCGCCAAGGCGCCCAAAAACGCGACCCAGGCCAAACCCACCAGCATACCGGTTGCGAACTCCACAGCGTTGACCTTGCCCAAGGCAACTTGCACCGGAAAAAAAATCAGGTAGCGGAACGGCAAATACTCGGTAAGTTTCTGCAACGCCACGGGATACAGATCAAGGGGGATGAGCGAGCCGGCCAAAATGGGAATCAATATTTCACGAAATATTCGCACCATGGCATTGATGCGCAGCATCCAAAAAGCAAAGAAACTAATAAGATACGATACCATAAAATACAAGGCGGAAGCCACTAGCAGAGAAAGTAAAAACCGCAAAAATACGTCCCACTGGGGCACGATCAGAAATTTCCGAAACACAAACAAAACCAAGACGAACACGGGCAAGGTCACGACGAGTTTGCTGACTTTCCAGCCAAGGTCGCTAAATACCCGGTACCAAAAAAACGACATCGGCCGGACGAGATATTTGTTGAGCTTGCCGTCGCGGATAATTTCTTCCATGTTGTACTCGTTGTATGAGGAAGCAATCATCTCCACCACAAAAACGGCGACGTAATAAGTCATTATCCCGGCGAAAGTATAGCTCCCGATGATGTCCTGCCCCGTGAAAATCGCCTGCCAGAGGAAAAATAAGATTCCCAAGAACAGAACCTCGACAATGACCCAAAAGAAAAGCTGTCCGCGGTATTGGAAGCTGTTTTGAATTTGCGTATTAAGAATCGCTAAATATTTCTTCATATTTCTACTAATCTCTCATTCCGGCGAAAGTATGATTTCCAAGGTCTTCCTCGCGGTTACCTGCCAGCTAAATCTATTGATATTTTCCCGGCCGGCTTTAATCGTGTCTTCCCGGAATTTCTCATTGGTCAAAAGTGCTTTAATAGCCTTGGCTATCTCATAAGGGCTCTCGGGGTCGACAAGCACCGCTCCCTCCCCCGCCACCTCCGGGTTGCTTCCGGTATTGGAGGTAATCACGGGAATACCCACTGCCTGGGCTTCTAGAATCGGCAGGCCAAAACCCTCATAAAGCGTAGGAAATAAAAATAGGGCGGCGTTTTGGTAAAGCTGCCTTTTTCTTTCCTCTTCAATATACCCCAAAAGCTTAATCTTGGCAGCTAGTTTGGGCCGCTCCGCCAAGTAGGCCTCTATGTCACCCGTGTTTATTTTCGGGCCAGCCAGGATTAGCTCCTTACTCACTTCGGCCATTTCGTAGCCTTTGATCAGATTCAGAACATTTTTTTTGGGCTCCAGCCGCCCCACATAAAGCACAAAATCCCCCATTGACACGTTTTTCGCGGTCGAGAAATTTGTGTCAATGCCCAAATGGGTTACGCTAAGTTTTTCTGGCGAACACTGGTAATTTTCCACTATCCGCTCTTTGCTGAAATTCGAAACTGTAAAAATATGGCTTGCTTGCCTGACAGCGAGCCTCGCTGACCACCGGTGATAAAGCCGGGACTTCCAATCGTAAAGTTCGGGATAATCTTCAAAACCGACATCGTGGAGCGTGGTAAAAGTTTTTTTCGGGTGCAGAAGCGGAATAGTATGCGCGGGACAAAAGAGAACGTCTGGCGGGTGAACGAGCATCTCCCACGAGAGTCGAACCTGTCCCCAGAAATACTTGAGCGGCCAGCGCAAAACCCGCACTTCCCAGCCCGTGGCTGGTCCGCCTTGGGCGGAAAAATTCTCTACCAAGCTCGCTAAATCAGCCTGCAAAACGTCCCTGACGTATAGTCTTACAGTTACATCTTCTCGTTCGCGTAAAAGCCGCTTGAACTCTCGAAACAAATAAAAAGCGTACCACTCGGTTCCGCTTCTAATCTGGCGATTTGCCTGCGAAGCATCAATTCCAAGAATCATATTGATTTTTATTTCGCTGCGAGGATGCTGCGCTTGTAAGCTTCTAGGTTCTCAAGTGCCGCTCCCGTCCCCTTCGCCACGCAGAGCTCCGGCTGGTCGGCAACATAACAAGGAACACCAGTCGCCTGGGCAATCAGTCTATCCATATTCCGCAGATTTGCCCCGCCTCCCGTCAGCACCATCCCTTTATCAATTATATCCGAGGACAGCTCGGGCGGAGTCTCCTGCAAGACCGAGCGCACGGCCTGGACAATCTCCCGGAGTGGTTCTTGGATCGCTTCCACGACTTCGTTGGTTCTGACTTTGATAGTCTTTGGCAGTCCGGCCACCAGGTCCCGCCCCCGGATTTCCATTTCCATCTCCTCCTCCAAGGGCAAAGCCGAGCCGATCTCGATCTTGATTTCCTCGGCCGAACGGTCGCCGATGGCCAGGCCATGCTTTTTCCTAATATATTCGGCGATGGCCACATCTTGTTTGTTGCCGGCCACCCGCACCGAGGTGGAAGTGACAATTCCCCCCAGAGACAACACCGCCACGTCCGTCGTCCCGCCGCCGATGTCAATCACCATATTGCCGGAGGGGGTTGAAATATCAATCCCGGCGCCGATTGCCGCGGCGACCGTTTCCTTGATGACATACGCGGCCTTGGCGCCCACACTCTGGGCGGCATCCACAACGGCTCGTTTCTCCGTCGAGGTTATTCCTCCCGGCACGGAAATCAAAACCTCCGGTCGCAGAAACCAGATATTGCCGATGGCTTTGGTGATAAAGTATTTGAGCATCGCCTCCGTCACCCGGTAATCGGCAATCACCCCGTCCTTCATCGGCCGGTGGGCAATGATGGTCTCCGGCGTGCGGCCGAGCATCTCTTTGGCCTCGGCCCCCACGGCCAAAACCTTATTGTCCTGCACGCCAATCGCCACGACTGTCGGCTCGTTGATGACAATTCCTTTCCCCGGCACGAAAACCAGGGTCGTGGCCGTTCCCAAATCGATTCCGACTTTTTTTACAAACCAAGGCATCTTAAAAAATTTCTAATTCCTAATTGACCTAATTTCTAAACTTGTTGTCATTGGGGTTTGGGAATTGGGCATTGATTTAGACATTAGAAATTAGGAATTAGGAATTTTAGTCTATCCTATCCTACCCTTGTAATCTTGGCACCCAAGCTTATCAGCCGCTCGTCCAGTCTTTCATATCCCCTGTCTATTATCTCAGCATTATACAGAACACTCTGGCCTTTGGCAACTAGGGAAGCAATCAAAATCGAGGCTCCTGCTCTAATGTCCGGAGTGGTAATTTCCGCTCCCCGGAGTGGCGTAGGCCCGAAGATCTTGGCGCGATGGACATCCACAAACTCCACCCGGGCCCCCATCGCCTGCAGAGCCTTGAGATAACCCTGCCGGCCTTCATAGATCCAGTCATGGATCGAAGTCTCGCCCTGGGCTTGCGTGGCCAAGACCCCCAAGAGCGGCTGCTCGTCAGTCAAAAGCTGGGGAAACACACCCGTGGTGATGGCGACGGCGCGGTACGGTTCCTTTGGCTTCCGGACGACAATCCGGTTATCTTTGGCCTCAAGATTCACTCCCATTCTCTCCAAATGATTCAGGGGGGCATCCAGATTCAGAAGTTCCGCCCCAGTGATGGTTACCTGACCCTTCGTCACCGCGGCCGCCACGCAAAAAGTGACGGCCTCAATTTCGTCCGGGCAAAGGACGAACTCCGTCCCGCGCAGACGCTTCACCCCCCGGATCTCAAGATTAGGCGTGCCCAGACCTTGGATTTTGGCGCCCATTTTATTTAAAAATTCGCAGAGGTTTCTGACATGCGGCTCGGTCGCCGCGAGCCGAATCTCAGTAACCCCTTGGGCGAGCACCGAGGCGAGAATCAAATTTTCGGTGCCGGTAACGGACGCTACCCCTAGAACAATCCGGTTCCCGGTCAAGCGTTTGGCCGATACAGCGACACCGGTTTTCTCCTCCCTGACTTCTGCCCCGAGTTTGCGAAAACCGTCCAAATGGACGTCGATCGGCCGAACGCCGATAGCATCACCGCCGGGATAAGGGAGGGAAACTCCCCCGAACCGGGCCAAGAGCGGGCCCAGAAGGACCACCGAACCGCGCATCGTACCCACCAAGTCGCGGGATAATTTCTGATTTTGCAAATTAGCGGTATCAATTACCAAACGATGGTCAGAAAACTTCCAGTCGGCGCCGAGAGACTCGAAAATTCGCAGAAAATTGCGGACATCCGCGATGTCCGGAACATTTTTAATCTCGCACTTGCCTTGAGCCAAAATTGAGGCGGCAATTACCGGAAAAGCCGCGTTTTTCGAACCCTGGACCGCGACTCTGCCCGAAAGTTCGCTGCCTCCCTGGATTACAAATTTACTCATCTTTAAAATTGAATCATGAATCACGCATCATGAATCGCGACCTACAGGGGCTTCGGAATTCCTGATTCCTGCTCTACTCCTCGCACGCTATCGTATTATATCACTTTTTGCTAAACTGATAATACTCAATGACGCTAAAAAGTCGGGCTTTCCTAATTTTCGGCGGTATTCTGGTTTTCGCCATTCTTGGCCCGGCGGCCATCCTCCTGGCCCGGGGATACTCATTCGATCTGGCCACCGGGCGAATCGTGCGGACCGGGGTTTTGGTGGTCAAAACCGAACCGCGCGGCGCAAAAGTTTCTTTGAACGGCACGGCTCTCAAACCTCTAACTCCTCTCACCAAACGATTTCTTCGACCCGGCGAATACCGCGTGGAAATCCAAAAGGACGGTTTTCGCCCGTGGCAGAAACGGGTAGTCGTGAGCGAGGAACGAGTCACCGCCCTTCCCGCCGGGGAGCTTGGAAAAATCTCCCTGTTTCTGTCTTCGGAAGCGCCCCAAATCGTTGCCACCACCACCTTGGATGTCCTTGACCAAAGTCTGTTTGCGGAACCGGAAAGCTCCCAGAACCCTGAATATCTTCTGGACCCGCAATCAGGAAAGTTGCTTCGAAAAAATCCCGGTAGCAAACAGCCGGACGCGGTTCTCGAAGGACTGCCGAAATTTTCCAAAAGTCAGATTATCGCAACTCCCGCCAATGAACTTTTTCTTTTGCTGGACGACGATTTGTATCATGTTATGGAAACTTTGGAAAAAATCAGCAGCGAAGTTGCATATGCCCGCACCAACCCCGACCTTCCAGGTTTAATCTACGGCAACAGTCACGAGGTTTGGCTGTATTTGAGCGAGGAGCAAACAAGCGAACTCGTGACCCGCAGTTCCTTGAGCTTGGGACGGGCACAATTCAATAACAAAACCGGCTACGTGTTTGTGGCCGAAGAAAAACAAATTAAAGCCATCGAATTTGACCGCTCCGGCCAGCCCAATATCTACGTGCTGGCCGAAACCCAAAATCCCTTGCCAAAATTTGCGGTCAACGCCGAAGGAACCGAGCTTCTCTACCTCGACGGCCAAAGCTTATACCGCCTGAAAATCCGCTAGCAAAACTCCTCAGATGGGGGGGGGTGTTTTTGGTCGCAAATCTTACAAATCAATGTCTTTTTCTCCGTGTTCGTATTCATAAAGGGGACCCCACAAAAAACCCACGCTGATGGCATAAAGTAATTCCTCAAGCGGCACGCCGAAAGCCAAAATTCCACTTATATTCTCCAAATTATAATAGCGACCGACAAAGTAGGGAAATATAGCGTTAAAAATCAGGAAACTAAGAAAGTAAACGATGAGAAATGTTACCCCTCCTAGGATCGAGTGACGTATCAAATCTTTTCGCTCAAGCCAAATGCTTGCAGCTCCAGCTAGTCCGAAAACAATGAAAGGATAAATCGCATTTAACTTGAAAAAGGCCGCGAACGCGCCTGCAGCCACGAACCCAACAAGCGGCGCCCTGATGTGGTGCCTGTACTTTCTCTTGAATCGTATCCTCTGTCTAAAAAATGTTTCGTAAAGCGCGGCTGCTATTCCCCCGGCAAAAAAGGCAAACAAGGCATCCTCGATCGCATAACCCCTTGTTATTCTGCCAAGATTAAAGAGCGCTGTTGGGTCCCAATAATCGGGGACGAGGGGGCTTCCCCAAAAAATGAAGGGGCTCGTTAGTAGCCAGGTTAGATAAATGGTGGAAATAATGGCTATATAGGCGGCCCCACTCCAAAGCATCGGCCGTCTTAAATCCCTCCGCAGAATAAACAAGATGGCCCAAATAATACCGATGCTTAAAGTTCCAATTAAATATTCGTATCTCAAGCTGTTTTTCTCCGATCAATCGCCTCATTTACCAGTTCATCCGCGAGTTGGTTTTGTTCGCGAGAAATATGCCGATATATTATCTTTTTAAACTTTGACTCGAGATGTCGCAGTCTAATCATTAACTCCTGCATCCGGTGGTTTTTCACCCGGTAGATATTGTTCAACTGCCGAACTACGAGTTCGCTGTCCAAATTAAACACCAGCTCCTGTGCCGCAAGCTCCGAAGCAATCTTGAGTGCGGCAATCACGGCTTCATATTCGGCTTCGTTGTTGGTTTTTTCATCCAGATATTTATGATATTTCTTCAAGAGCTTGCCTCTTGCGTCACAAATAACCACCCCAATCCCCGCAGGCCCCGGATTGCCCCTCGCCCCGCCGTCGGTAAATATTATTAATTTATTTTCTTTTTGAGGCATTGATAATTTTCTCAATAAATCTTGCTCAATAGTTTATGTCTGAATGTAAAATGCAAAGTGCAAAATTCAAAATGACAATCCAAAATTGAAAATTTTTAACTATAATTTTGCATTTTGATTTTTGAATTTTGAATTCAGAGAACAGCTCTATTCTACGCGAGAATTTTTGGAAAAATCCAAATCAATAATCTTTAGTTGGATCTGGCGTGTACCGTTCCACTCGTTGTACTGCGGCTCGCAAAGAAGATCGATGCTTTGCGGGCGCCGCTGCAGTTTCTCGGCCCAAAAACCCAAGTTAAAACCGATACAACCGAGCCGCCGCCCACCTTCTTTGACATACAGTCGCAGATGTTTCCCCTCAGTCCCAATCGCCGAAGCGGACTCCAGAGCCAAGTGATTCACTCGAAACAGCGGCCGGGGATTGCCTTGCCCAAAGGGGGCAAACTTCAGTAGCGTCGCCAAAAATTCCTCATTAATCTCTTTTAGGGTAAGCTCGGCGTCATAATAAATTACCGGCGATAAATCCTCTTCGCTAAGGGTTTTTTCCGCATACAGCAGGAGCTGCTGATGGAAGATTTCAACCTGCTCGGAGTTCAAAGTAAAACCCGCGGCCATCGGGTGTCCGCCGTATTTCAGCAGGAGCTCTTTGCTCTGACTGATGGCTTCGATGATGTTGAAATTTCTGATGCTCCGCGCCGAACCCGTGGCCTCCACCTCGCCCCGAGCCAGCACCAGAACCGGGCGGTAAAATTCCTCTGTCAATTTGCCAGCAACCAAACCCACGATCCCCCGGGGCCAGCCCCGCCCGGCGGCCAGAAGGATTTTTTTGTCGCCCAGCGCTAGGAGCTGCTCCCGGGCCTCGCTCAAAATCTGCTCCGTCAAATCCTGGCGATGTCGATTGAGCTCCTCCAATTTTTGCGCGAGGATCGCCGCTCGTTCTGGGTTGTCGGTCAAGAGAAATTCCAAGGCGAGATTGGCATGTTCAATCCTCCCCGCGGCGTTGATGCGAGGAGCGATCATAAAACCGATCTTGTACGTGTCAAGCTCGGCCCCGGCAATCCCGGCTAGTTCCAAAAGTTTCCCAAGCCCAATCCAGCGGGTCTTGGATAAAACCACCAGACCCCATTTGATAAACATCCGATTTTCCCCCAAAACGCTCTGACAATCCGCTACCGTGCCAATCGCCACCAGATCGAGCAGCCACTTTTCCCAGCCGGCTTGTAGCTTGTAGCTTGTAGCTTGTAGTCCGGAACTTTGAAGAAGACCTTGCACGAGTTTGAACGCCACCCCCACCCCAGTCAAATCCTTAAAAGGATAGTTATCATCAGGCCGGTGCGGGTCAATCACGGCACAGGCCCGCGGCACGCCCCCCGTCAGCTGATGGTGGTCGGTGACAATCACGTCCAGCCCAAGATAGGTGGCCAAATCCACGGCGTCAAAAGCGTTTATGCCGCAGTCCACGGTGATAATCAAATTTGTGCCGGACTCCTTAAGCGACCTGATGGCTTCCGGATTGACTCCGTATCCTTCGCTGAACCGGTCGGGAATATAGGCGGATACATTCCGGTGTTTAAGCTCCTGGAAAAAACGCAACAAAACCGCGGCGGCGGTTACGGCATCGGCGTCATAATCTGCATAAATGGTAATCTTCTCGCCCTTTTGCAATGCCGTTTCGATTCTGGCGACGGCCCGGTCCATATCCCGCAACAGAAAAGGATCGTGGGCGGCTTCGTAACGGGGGTCGAGAAAATCCCGGATTTCCTCTGGCGCAAAAAGCCCGCGGTTAGCAAGCAATTGTGACAGTAAATCCCCAGCGGCTTGCGGTTTGGCTTTCCAAATTCTTTTCACCCCGTTAGACCTCTCTTCTTTAACAAGATAATGCGCATATTCCTTAGACGTTCTAATTAATTATTACCAAGAATTATCGAAATAAGTCTAACGGGGTGAATAGCTTGATTACTTATTATTAGACGCCAGCAGGGGGAGTAAAGATATTGCCGTCATCTCCGGCGGTTTAGGCACGCCCATTAATTCCAAGATTGTGGGAGAAACGTCGGAAAGTAAGCCTTCGGGCACCAGGGGCGGAAGCTCCAAATAACCTTTGGTCCCAATCACATTCCTTTCCAGACCGCGTCCGGCAATAATCAAAGGGACCGGATTGAGGGAATGTTCGGTCTCGGGCATCCCGCTATGAATATTTATGAGTTCTTCGATATTACCATGATCCGCAGTTATTACCACACAAGCATCCAAAGGCAGCGCTTCCTCAAATATCAAACCAAGATTGCGATCGACAGCCCGAATCGCCAGGATGCTAGCTTCCCGGTTGCCCGTATGCCCCACCATGTCGGGATTGGCAAAGTTGGCCAGGATAAAGTTTGTTCCGGCCTTGAGCTTTTCCACAATCCTGCGCCCGATCTCATCCAAACTCATTTCTGGCACATCCTGGTAGCCTTTCTGGTAAGCGGCCGGCGAGGAGATAATTTCCCGCTCCTCATGAGGCCACGGCTCCTGCCGACTCCCGTTGAAGAAAGAAGTCACGTGCGCGGACTTTTCCGATTCGGCAATGTGAAACTGGGAGAGGCGGTGAGAACTTAACACCTCAGTCAAACAATTCTTGTGCTCTTGGGGAGGAAAGGCTACCGCCGTGCCCAAATTCTTTCCGTACTCCGTCATCGTCAAGCAATAGAGATTCGAGAGGCGGGGATATTTTTGAGAAAATTCGTCAAACTCCGGACTGACCAGAGACTCCACCAACTGCACTAAGCGATCCGGGCGAAAATTGAAAAAGAACACCGCGTCCCCGGCTTCTATCCGAGCGAGCGGCTGCCCATTTTCCACGATCACGGTCGGCGGTATGACTTCATCGTAAATCTGCTGTTGGTAATAGTCCTGAATCGCCGACCGCGCCGCCACGGCCTGTTTCCCCTCGCCCAAAACCAGAGCCCGGTAGGTCTGCTCCGTCACCTCCCAGTGCCGCCCGCGGTCCATGGCATAAAACCTCCCTGTGAGGCTCGCAATCTTCCCTACGCCCGTTTCTAAAAATTTTCGGAACAACCGGTCCAAACTCATGAGGGCTTGTTTCGGCGGCGTATCCCGTCCGTCCGTAAAGATATGAACAAAAACCCGAGGGACCCCTTGCTGGGCGGCCAAAGCCAGAAGGGCGTACAAATGTTCCTCGGCGCTGTGAATTCCTCCGGGACTTAATAACCCTATTAAATGCAGTTTGGAATCGTTTTTTTTGACATGCTGCAGTCCTGCCAAAAACGCTGGGTTTTTAAAAAACTCGCCGCTTCCGATGGCTTGCGAAATCCGAGGCAAATCCTGTCTCACAATCCGGCCCGCGCCGAGATTTAAGTGTCCGACTTCGGAATTTCCCCGCTCGCCCCAGGGCAATCCAACCGACGGACCAGAGGCTTGAAGGGTGATAGCAGGGAAATGATTAATCAGATAATTTAAATTCCGCGGGTCAGCGGCAATAATCGGATTGCCCTCCGAGGACGAGGCGACTCCCAAACCATCGAGCACGATTAAAACTAACTGCTTGAAAATTTTCATTTTTCCAGTACGGCCAGGCCGGGCAAAGTTTTACCCGCTAGCATCTCCAACATCGCTCCCCCGCCGGTCGAAACGCAGTCAATGTCTTTTGCCAAATGCAAACGCTGAATAACCTCCAAAGTCTGCCCGCCACCCGCCACTCCGAACACCGACGGTTTGGCGCTCCGGGAGGCCAGAAGCCAAGCGAGCGCAAAGGTCCCGTGGGAAAAAGCCTTGTTTTCAAAATAACCCATCGGGCCGCCCCAAATTAGAGTCTTGGCTTTTTTCAGAAATTCGCTGTAAGACCGGATGGTCTCCGGACCAATATCCAAAATGATCTGGTTGGGGCGGACCTTTTCCGCTTTGACGCATTCCGGACTGCCGTCGCGGCGCGTACTGACCACCACATCCAGCGGCAGTCTGATTTTGTCCCGATGGTCCCGCCACAACTGCTTCGCGAGTTGTTCCTCCCCTCCCCCCTCCTCAAAAACTGATTTGCCAATTTCAAATCCCCGCACTTTGAGGAAGAGGTTTGCCAACCCCCCGCCCAGCAAAAGGAAATCGGCGGTTTTGGCCAGATTCTCCAAAGCTTCGGCCTTGTCCGAAAGTTTCACCCCGCCCATCATCACCACCATCGGTTTTTTGGGGTGAACAGTCACCCGTCGCAATGCCAAAACCTCCTGCTCCAAACCCAAGCCGGCGGCGGCGGGCAAAAACCCGGCTACCCCGGTTATGGACGCGTGAGCGCGGTGGCTGACAGAGAACGCCTCGTTCACGTAGGCTTCTCCCAGGCTGGCAAGTTTTTTGACAAAACCCGGATCGTTTTTGGTCTCTCCCGGATAAAAACGCAGATTCTCGAGGAGAGCGGCGTCCCCGTCGCGCATCCCGGTCAGCAGTTCGGCCAAATTTTGTTCTTCCAAATTCTGCCTCACAAAATAGAGGTGGGGAATGGCGTATTCCGGAAGCTTCCGGGACGCTTCCGGGACGACCACCAACTTTCTCTCCCAGACCTCCGCCAAGGCCCGGGCTACCGGCTCCAAACTGAAGGCCTCGTCCCAACCAGCCGGCCGACCGCGATGGGAAACAATTACGAGCTTCGCCTTTTGGCGGACCAAATGCTGGAACGTCGGCAGAGCGGCGCGCAACCGAAAATCGTCCACTACCCGACCAGCTATCACGGAAACGTCAAAACCGGTTCGCACCAGAACGGCTTTTCCGGTAACCTTCAGTTCCTTGACGCTTTTGAGAGCCATGAGGAAACAATTTAACAGACAATCTTAATCTGCTCCACCAAGCGATTGGCATAGCCCCATTCATTGTCGTACCAAGCCATAACTTTCACCAAGTCCCCATCAACTACGCGCGTCAAGGCCAAATCCACGATCGCAGAATAAGGACTGCCGATAATATCCGAAGATACTACCGGATCTTCGGTTACCGCCAAAATCCCTCGGTAGGCCGGCTGCTGGACGGCCTCCCGAAAAGCCCCGTTGACCTCCTCGACACTGACCGGCCGATCGACTAGAAAAGTAAAATCCGTGAGCGAGCCGGTGATGGTCGGAACCCGAACCGCCAAGCCGTCAAATTTGTCCTCGAGTTCGGGAATCGCGGCTATTACGGAATCAGCCGCCCCCGTGGTGGTGGGCACGATATTTTGAGCGGCCGCGCGGGCCCGCCGCAAATCCCGGTGCGGCCCATCCTGGATGTTCTGATCATGGGTATAACTGTGAATAGTGGTCATCATCGCCTTTTTGATGCCAAAGTTTTTCTGGATGACTACCGCCACGGGCCCGATGCTGTTGGTGGTGCAAGAGGCATTGGAAATAACCTCATCCTTCCGATATTTATCCGCGTTCACCCCTAAAAGGTAAGTTGGGATGCCGCCGGTCCCTTTGGTCGGCGCCGAAATAATCACCCGCCGCGCCCCGGCTTGCAAGTGCATTTTGGCCGCACCGTCCTTGACGAAAGCGCCGGTACACTCCAGAACCGCGTCAATTTTCATATCCCGCCAGGGCAGACGCCTCGGGTCCCTTTCGGCCAGCACGGGAATTTTTTTCTTGTCCACCACCAGAAAACCGTCGTCCCAAGAAACCGAGCGCTCGTATGTGCCGTAGGCGGTATCGTATTTCAAAAGATGCGCCAGGGTTCGGGAATCAGTCAGATCGTTAATCGCCGCGATCTCGAGGTTCTTCTTCTCAAAAGCGATTTTGAAAGCCGACCGGCCAATTCTACCAAAGCCGTTGATTGCCACTCGTATTTTTGCCATAAGTTTAAACCTTAATTCTTAATTCAAAATTCATTATTCTATATTTTCTTGGGTTTATAACTCTTCGGCGCTTTCCGCAACAAACTTAGAAGCTGCGGCTTAGTCAACAATCCCTTCTGCGCCCCGATTTCCTGAACGACCGCCATGGAATTGACCGGCGCCCAGCGCAGGGCTTCGGTTAAAGGCCTGCCGTAAACAAGGGCCGATAAAAAACCGGTCGAAAAAGCATCGCCTGCGCCGGTTCGTTCGAGCGGTGGCTTGGGATCGGGATATTTGGGCATGAAATAATACTGTTTTTCGTCCGAAGCGTAAGCCCCTTTCGGACCGTCCGTAATGGCTATAATTTTTGGACCGAGCCGGTGCAAACCTCTAAAAAGCGTTTTGATATCCGAACTTCTGGTTTTGAGAATCCGCTGGGCCTCTTCGCGGTTGACAAACATAACGGTCGTCCGGCGATAGATCTCTCCTAATTTTGCGGTTCCCAGTTTAAGCTGAAAGGTGCCGGGGTTGAATCCGACCTTGGTGTCCCGGTGCGCGCGCAAATATTTGGCCAATTGATGATGAAAACCAAGGGCATGCTCTCCCATGGAAGAAAAGTAAATCCATGGAGCCTTGGCTAAGCGCGCCGGCTCGTAATAGCGGTATTCCTGATGTTTGATAAGAATTGTACGTTCGGCTTCGTAATTCAGGACAAAATGGTAATTGGTTGGCAAACCCTTGTTGATTTTGACAAACTCTCGGCCGACCTTTTCCCTGCGATACGCTTCTAAAATCTGCCGTCCGTAGTAATCCGCACCAATCGCCGTCAGAATCGCAGTTTTAAGTCCCAAGCGGGCTGCTCCTACAGCTAAATTTGACGAATTTCCCACCGCGGGCACCACGGTCAAGGACTCGTAAGGGACTTTGTCGGCAAAAGACAGACAGAGTTCACAATACTTATGTCCCAACCGACAATGCACTGACGCTTCCGTAAGCTTGATGAACGCGTCAATGGTCGTATCCCCTATCGCAATTAAATCGTACTTTTGTTTCATAAAATGTCCCCGGTTAAACCGTCGCTATTATAACACAAAGCGGCTTCCGCCGCCAAAAGACTACCCTTCTCTCCAGGAGATGGAGAGAAGCTGGAAGAGAGGTCGCCTTAAATATTTCGTTTTATCGTTTCCAAAACTCCTTCCAGGTTCCTACCAACTTCGTTATTCCAAAATCTTAGAACTTTATAGCCGTTTGATACTAGATAAGACTCTTTCTCCTGATCTGCTTGCGAAATGGTAAGTTCAGAATGATGCCCACCGTCTAACTCAATTATTAGTTTCTTCTCTTGGCAACAAAAGTCCACAATATATTTGCCCATAGGTACTTGCCGCTTGAATTTTAAGCCATTGAGCCGCTTTCCGCGAAGATGGCTCCAAAGTTTTCCCTCCCAAGGAGTAGTACTGATTCGCAATGCTTTGGTGAAAGCTGATAGGTTCCTTTTTATCAGATGTTACGACCTCTCCTTTCTTTCCTCCCCACCGCCTGGGGAGGAAAGATTTACTTCTTCCTCTTCAAAACTTTCCTCACAGCTTTCACAATCGCGTCCTTGTCCATACCGTATTTCTGAATAAGCTCGGCTGGTTGCCCGGATTCGCCAAAAGAGTCGGGCATGCCGACCCGTTCCACCGGCACCGGATATTCTTCGGCCAAAACTTCTATCACCGCACTTCCCGCTCCCCCATTTATTTGATGTTCCTCGACCGTCACCACCGCCCCGCACTTTTTCGCTGCGGCCGTAAGCGTCTTGCGGTCGATTGGTTTAATCGTGTGGTTGTTGACGACCAGGCACTCAATCCCCTCTTTATGAAGCTCCTCGGCCGCTAAAAGCGCATTGTACACGACAAAACCACTACCGATGATGGCAACGTCCTTGCCCTCTCTCAAAACCTCGGCCCGGCCGACTTTGAACGGCGTTTCCGGGGTGGTCATGACCGGAGTTTTTTCGCGGCCGAAGCGCAAGTACACCGGCCCTTTGATTTCTTGGGCTGCAGCAATGGTCGCTTTCTTGGTTTCCTCAAAATCGCAAGGCACGATGACGACCAAATCGGGGATGACCCGGGTAATCGCGATGTCCTCGAGCGCCTGATGCGTCGCCCCGTCTGGACCCACGGAGATGCCGGCATGCGCCCCGGCGATTTTCACGTTGGCCTGCGAATAGGCAACCGAAACCCGCAGCTGATCCCAATTCCGGCCGGGGTTAAAGGTCGCGTAAGAGGAAACGAAAGGAATTTTGCCCGAAAGAGCAAGGCCGGCGGCGATGCCCATCATGTTCTGCTCCGCAACGCCGACCTCGATGAAGCGCTTCGGGAATTTCTCGGCAAACCAGTGCGAACGGGTGGATTCGGACAAATCGCCAGTCAAGACGACGACGTTGGGATTGTTTTCCCCGAGCCAAACCAAACCTTTGCCATAGCCGTCCCTGGCCGGCACCTGCTCAATGTCGGGCTGGAAAAGCTTTTTGCTGAGTTTGGCTTGGGGGTTGAGCACAGGGTCTAATAAAACTTTATAGTCGACACGACGACTCTTAAAAATTCTATGCCCCTGGTGATACTCTCGGACGGAGCAGAGAGTTCGGAGCGGGCAAGCGCCCACTCTAATTGGGCAAACTTGGAGGCGTATTTTTCCACCCACTCGAAATATCCCAACTCGGCAGAGGTCTCCACCACTAAGTCGTTAACCTCCCTCCAGACCGGTGACTCCAACCCCTGCTCATCAATCAGCCCGCTTATGTAAACTGCTTTTTCAGGAAAAAGGATAAATATATAAGGGATAAATATCGGGCCTCCAACATCATCGTTTGAGGATACGGTGCCGACCCCGTACAGAATCGCATTGCTGCCCGTCTTTACCACTCTGCAAACTTCACCATATAGATCACCATATAAAGCAGGATAGGCTAGCCTCTGGTATTCACCGATAACCCTCGCAGAGCAAAAGCCATCCGTAATTGCGAGGTCGTATAGATTTTTACTAAATTCCAAAAGATAGTCGGTCACGGTCAATGAATCATCGGGTGCCTCGTAAGGAACAACATCAATGCTAATACCCAAGGACGTGTCATCTCCAAGTCGTTTCAGGCGAAAACCGCCTCTACCACTAGAGGGGTCAAAACCGTTATGCTCCTTTACCAACGCTTCCGGATATTTAAAAGCGAGTCCTAACTGATCATCTTGGAAAGTGTACCAGCCCGCAGTGGAGCCGTTATTTTGGCTCTGCGACGGATTGGGAGTTTGACTGGCCGGTTCCGCAGAGGGATTGGCAAAATAAACTACGCCCGCCAGGACGACAGCGAGGATTGCCACGCCCCACAGGGCTTTTTGTTCACCGCTCGTGAAGGTCATGTGTCTTTATTGTTAGTGCGAATTAATTGTTTAAGCTTTTTGCTGAGTTTGGCTTTGGAGTTAATTCCCATTTATTTTAACCACTCTATTTTAAAAGTGGACCCAAAATTTCAGAGGTTGATTGCTTGGCAGACTCTGTTTTAAGATATTCCAAATCCAAATCTTTTTGTATCCTGAGTATGGACTCAACGTCCTCCAAATGCCGCGAGGAATCACTTTCCTTGTACCAACGCAATTTGCTTAGGATTAAATCTTCCGGTGAAATAAAATAAATCCTTTGCCTACTAATAGTCTTTGGTATTCTTCTCTCGATCTCTTTTTTGGTTATCGGGTCGCGACCGGCAATCCAAAAATCAATTTTTATCCCCGATTCAGAATCAATAAAGTTAAATTCGCCTGCCCGTTCGACTGCTTCTGTCATTGCATTTTTATCCAAATAGCTAACCTTCGAAATCTCTTGCAATGCCTTTTTCAAAGAGTCAATTTGCGGATTCAGTAGCTCAACTATCACATCTATATCAAAAGTTGCTCTTGGCCTTCCCCAGACCGAGACGGCATAACCACCCGTGATGGCGTAAGGGATTTTAAGATTTTCGAGAATTTTTGCGACCCGGATGAGTAACTCTTGGAAGTTCATTATTCTGCTTCCCTTGCCTGCTTAGATTTAAGATAAACATGGAAAAATCCGAAGCCAAGCTTAGTTTTCGCTCCGGGCTCATCTTCTGAAAAATCTCATCTTGACGGTCTTGGGCAGTTTTTGGCCTCATATTCGTACTGATTAGTAATTCGCAAAGGGCTCAACTAGCTCCCACCCTTCGGGCACGTCGCAGGGGGTTGGAAAATCGCGAACCTCGCCCGTTTGGGGATTGCGCGCCGGCGTTATGACTTGAATACAGACTTCGTCGGTGTCCGGTTTGTTGGGACTTAGCAAAGTATCCTTTCTCGTCTCGTCCCAATAAATCAAGCCAGTGGCAATAAGTACCACAACTAACCCTCCCAAAATCTTCTTCTGTGGTGCGGTCATAGAAATTAGGTTAGTTAGAAATTTTTACTGCCCTTTATGGTAAATTGCGCCCAGTTTGAACCAAATCGCGATATACAAAAGCCCGCTCCCGGCAAAGTACAAATCCTTATGGTCAAACTTGTCAAACAGCAGATTATCGCTTCCCTGCCAGAGCATCACCACTGCAACGACAAACAGAATTATGCCCAAAAATCCCGTGGTTAAGCTCCACTTGGTAAGGGTTTTGGGATCCATGTTGTCCATCATATTTCACCCCCTTCCCTATTCGTGTTCTGATTTAATTTTTCCCCGAAGGGTTCGCAGTTCATGCAGCGCCAGTTTGGCTTGTTCTTTGTTCGGCGGCACGCCGTGCCACCGATAATCCTGCTCCATAAAATCCACGCCCTTGCCCGGCACGGTATGAGCGACAATCAACACCGGCCGCTCGTAAATACTATAGCCCTGATTGCAGGCCTCAACCACCTGCCGGATGTTATTACCGTCAATTTCGATGACGTGCCAGTTAAACGCTTCGTACTTCGCCCGCAACGGCTCGAGCGGCATCACCTCCTCGGTAAAGCCGTCAATTTGGATGTTGTTCCGGTCCATAATCGCGGTGAGATTGTCGAGCTTGTTTTTGCCGGCAAACATCACCGCTTCCCAAGTTTGCCCCTCTTGCTGCTCGCCGTCCGACATCACACAAAATACTTGGTATTTCTTGCCATCCATTTTTGCCGCGAGGGCCATGCCGATCGCTTGGGACAGGCCCTGTCCCAATGGACCCGAGGAATTCTCCACTCCCGGAGTTACGAGATTATGCGGATGGCCGTGTAAGCGCGTTCCGAGCCGGCGCAGGGTCGTGAGAAACTCTTTCCTTGAGAAAAATCCGGCCTGCGCCAAAGTCGCGTAGAACACGGGGTTAATGTGGCCACAGGAAAGCACCAGGCGATCCCGCTCCGGCCATTTCGGTTGTTTGGGACGAACATTCAAAATATGAAAGTACAGAGCCGTAAAAACCTCCGCCATCCCCAGAGGCCCGGCGGAGTGTCCGGAACCCGCCGTAACCAAAGCCTGAATAATATCCTGCCTTATGGCGTTGGCCAGTTTTTCTAATTTTTCGACCTTTTTTTCGTGGATATCCTCGCCTAACATTCTACGAAATTACGAAATAAATACGGAAATACGAAACTTCGCTACTATTTTTTCGTACTTTCGTACAGATTCGTACTTCGTAGCAGTCTAAGGAATTCGGAAATGGTTTTTTTCGGATCTGGGGTTTGCCAAATGCCGGAACCGACATTCACTTTATCAGCCCCGTACCCGACAATGCTTTCCACATTAAAAAGCTTAATGCCTCCGTCCACTTCTATTATTACATTCGGGTGCCTCTTACGCAAAGCCGCGACCCGCTCCAGGGTTTCCGCAATAAATTCTTGTCCCTGCAATCCGGGATAAACTCCCATGAGCAGGGCTTCGTCAAGATGGTCGACAAACTGGTCAAAAACCGCTATCTCGGTGCTGGGGTTAACGGCCAAACCGCAGCGAAACCCGAGATGCCGGAGATTTCGCAGGGCGATACCGACCTGCTCATTGCTGTGAAAGCTCTCGTGGTGCAGAAATACCGTCTGCACCCCCAAAAACTCCAAATCGTGGAAATAATCTTGCGGCCGCTGCACCATCAAATGAGCTTCGAGAGCCAATCTGGTGTCGAGCTTCCCGATGTCCCGCGGATAAGCGAGTTCGTTTGACACGAACTTCCCGTCCGCAAAATCAATTTGAATTTCCGCGAGCTCGGGGATTTGTTCCAAAAACCGAATCTTTTCGTGAATCTCCTCAGGATCTTTGGTGAGGATGGAAGGAATTAACTTCGCCATAGTTTAATGCTTAGTCTCGATTTCCTGAATTTGCCGCAAACGCCGCTTGTAGCGCTCCTCCCCGCCGAAAGACGCGTCCAAAAAAACCTGGACGATTTTTTTGGCGTCGACCGCGGTGATTTGGTCAGCCGGAAGACACAAGACATTGGCATTGTCGTCATTGCGGATAGCCCGGGAAACGCCCTCGTTCCAAGCCACCGCCGCCCGCACGCCGTTAATCTTGTTGGCCGCGATGCAGACCCCCGCGCCAGAACCGCAAAGCAAAATGCCGCGGTTGTTGGGGTCGGTTACTACCGCCCGCGCGACTTTTTCGGCATAGGCAGGATAGTCGTCTCCCGGCTCCTCGGACTTGGCGCCCAAATCCACCACTTGGTAGCCGCGGGAAGTGAGGTATTCCCGGAGCTCCTCCTTCATTTTGTAACCGCGATGATCCGTACCCAAATAAATCATATGCAGGAATTAAAAAATTAAACCAGTTAAGTTCCGGAAAAGGCCTCGCTCACTTTCAGGAACTCCTGAGCATTCAAGGAGGCTCCGCCCACCAATGCTCCCTGGATGCTCGGTTGCCGGGCAAAATCCGCGGCATTTGCCCCGTCCACACTTCCTCCGTAGATCACCCGGGCGCTGGGGACACTCAAACCGATATAGGAAATAATCTCCGCCGCGTGGGCCGGGCTCACCGCCTTGCCGGTTCCTAAGCCGCGACTGATGGCCCACACCGGTTCGTAGGCTAGGGTGAGCTCAATCTTCTCGGGGCGTACCCCGACCAAGGCTTCTTGAATTTGCCTGGTGATGACGCGCTTAATGGCCGCCGCGGTAAAATTGGCTTTGGTCCCCGAGCCCACGCAGAGAATGGGTTCGAGCCGTCCTTTGACTGCGGCTTTGAGCTTCCGGTTAATAAACTTGTCGTCTTCGCCCAGGGCCCGTCTTTCGGAATGGCCGAGGATGGCGTAACTCGCGCGAAATTCAGAAACCTGGGCCGCGGAAATTTCGCCGGTGAACGGGCCGCGCTGTTCGGCGGAAATGTTTTGCGCGCCCAAACGGACAAAGTGCACGGCGTGGGCCACGACCGGCAAGAACACGGCCGGGGGGCAGATTACGACTTCGACTCGCGAACGGTCGAGGGGCAAAAGTCCGAGCTCGATTTGACTGGCCAAATTCCGCGCCTCCCCGAGGGTTTGCGGGTTGAGTTTCCAGTTGGCGACGACCAAGTTCGGACGACGGTTTTTCATGTTCGGGCGGTCAGTGAAAAAATTTTGCGGCGGTTTCGGGCGGCATGACGTTGATATAAACCTCGGTGCCTAGCTCAAAACCGGCCCAGACATTGATCCGGGGTAAAACCACGATATGCCAGTGATAGCTCGTGCGGTCGTCATGGCTTTTGGTTTCGATAATTCCCCCAAACGGCACGGTGTGGATATAGTAATTATACGCCGGATTATGCATCCGCTCATAGAGGCGGAAGAAAACCTCTTTCATCACTCGGGCGAGGGCTTTCCGTTCGGAAATGGTGATTTCCTGAAAGCCGGAGCGATGTTTTTTTGGCAAAATGTGAATTTCCATAGGCATTTTCGAGGCATAGGGGGCGATTACCAGGAACTCCGGCGTATCAATAATGACCCGCTCCTGGACCTTAAGCTCGTGCAAAATCATCTCGCAGTAAACGCAGACGCCGTGCGCCGCAAAATAGCTCCTCGTTCCCCAAAGCTCGTCGCGGATGCGGTCGGGCAAAAACGGGATGGCGATAATCTGGGAGTGGGGATGAACGACGGAGGCCCCTGCCTGCTGCCCGTGATTTTGAATGATGTGAACGTAGCGCACCTCCTCGTGCCGCCGGAGGTCGCTCATCCGCTCGATAAACGTCCGGAGGGTCAAATCAATCAAGTCCGCGTCCTGGAGCGCCGTCGGCTGATTATGATAACGGGTGATCACCACTTCGTGGTCGCCGAATCCCGGGCGGCTCGTATAAAAATCCTCCTGTCGCTTGCCCGCCGCATGGCCGACCGCTTCATACTTGTTCGGCACCACCCGGATGAGCCACGGCCCTTCCTGGGGATAACGGGCAATCTCCCCAACCGTTTTGCTCTCGTTGCCGGGGCAAAAAATGCAACTTCCCTCTACGGCTGGAAGATTTTTGGGGGTGGCGGGCAGTTCCGGAAAATCAGAAGGGCGCTGGGCCCGGGAGGCCGCAATCAAAACCCAGTTTTTGTTGACAATGTCCTGCCGGAATTCATTCATTCCAGAAACCTTATGCTCTTCACCATTTTCTCAAACCTGGAAGAGTGACCAGCAATGTAAAAAAGTTTCCCACCGTGGGGGAGGAACACGACGTTCCGGGTCGCCGGATCTTTGGCGGTAGCGCCCAAAAGCCAGCTCCCGGTTTGCTCGTCAATCACAATTTCCCGCTCCGCTGCCACCTCCAGAGCGCCTCGGATGACCGGCCCAAACTCGGGATCCACGACATACAGGGAAACTTGTTCCTCCTTATGAGCGGGGTCCTCAAAATATACGGCGTAAGTCAGCAAGGGATCAAGCTCCGTTCGCCACCCCGGTGGGTAACTCAGTGAGAGACCAAGCGCTTTAGAACTAAAAGTTCTCCATGAGGACTGAGGTACGTTCAGAAGCTCCGTAGCGAGGCCGTCAAGGTAGATGGAGGTGTTGATCGTTGCCGCCAGGAGCCACAAACCCGTGGCCAGCAAAACGGCGAGAGCGTAAAAGAACCAACGATTGGGATGAAGGACGCGAAACATAGAATTGCTAATTTCGATAACTGACGTTTAGTCGTTTAGTTTCTCTGCTTTTTGCAAATAGGCCTGGAGGAGGATTTGCGCGCTCATGCTGTCTACTGCTGCCCGCAACTTTGGGCCTCTGAGGCGATGCTCGCCTCGTAATTTCGCTGCGGCTTCTCTGGTAGTAAACCGTTCGTCAATAAAATGAATTGGAAGTTTCACGGATTTTTTAAGCCAGGAGGCGAATCTCCGAACTTGTCCGGCTGCTGTCGTCTCTTGACCCGCTAGATTTTTAGGGAGGCCAATTAGTATTTCGTCAACCTCGTTTTCGGCAATCAGTCTCAAAATTGCCACTTTCTCTTTGTTTAAAATGTGTTCTTTGGGAAGAGCAATTTTTTTGGTTTCGTCGGAAAGCGCTATCCCAATTCTTTTCTCCCCGTAGTCAATCGCTAAAATTCTGGACATTGAAAATTGACGATTAGCAGCTTCCTCATTGGGCTTCCCCCAGGGTCACAGTCAGGGTCTTTTCCTGGCCTTTGCTCAAAACCTTCAAAACCACTCGGTCGCCGGGACGGTAACGGCGCAACAAATCCGCTAGATGATTCTCCGCGGTCAGCTTTTCGCCGTCTATTTCCAAAATAATATCATTTTCCAGCAAACCGATTTGGTCGGCCGGACTGCCGGGCACTACCGCCAGCTCCCCCGGCCGGTCTCCCCGGACGATAAGCGCTCCGTAGTTCACCGGTAGCTGGTTTTGGGCCGCGATGCTTTCGGTGAGGATCGTGTAACGCACTCCCAAAAAGGGCCGTCTGACTTTGCCGAACTCCTTGACATCGCTGATTACTTGCTTCACCGGATTAATTGGGATAGCAAAACCAATCAGCTGTCCCGCTTGGCTGACCGCGGTATTGACCCCGATTACTTCGCCAGCGAGGTTGATCAAAGGCCCGCCGGAGTTGCCGGGGTTAATAGCCGCATCGGTCTGGATGACCTCGGAAAGTTTTTCGGTCTGGGCTCCGCCCGAGGCGGTGATATTGCGGCCAATCCCCGAAACCACCCCGGTCGTGACCGTGTTCTGAAACTCCCCCAAGGCGTAGCCGATAGCGATCACCCGCTGCCCGAGCTTGAGCTTCCCCGAATCCCCGAGGGTCACGGCCGGCAAATCCGCCGCTTCGATTTTTAC
>CAYHVH010000010.1:12286-28055 GCA_964360335.1 uncultured Candidatus Saccharibacteria bacterium | reverse complement strand
GCCCAGAATCGAACTGGGACTATCTGCTCCCATAGCAGACGTACTACCACTATACTACACCCCGGCGGAGGCTATGGCGGGCAGGCAAAGCACTTGTGCTACCGTTACACTACGGCC
Organism: uncultured Candidatus Saccharibacteria bacterium; assembly: GCA_964360335.1. Classification (GTDB taxonomy): domain Bacteria; phylum Patescibacteriota; class Doudnabacteria; order UBA920; family 2-01-FULL-46-14; genus CAYHVH01. Next base: position 27,938 of record CAYHVH010000010.1, on the reverse strand, counting down.
CGGAAGAAACAAAACCCCCAAGGGCCTTGGGGGTTTTATAAGTAAGAAATGCTTTTTCTGCTTAACCGCGGACTGCTTCCTTCAGCCCCTTGCCGGCCTTGAATTTCGGCACCTTCGTGGCCGCAATCTGGATTTTCTGGGATGGGTTCTGCGGGTTCACCCCGGTGCGGGCCGCCCGAGCGGAAACCGAGAAACTGCCAAACCCGGTGATGGTCACTTCGCCGCCCTTTCTGAGCTCGTCAGTGACAACATCGACCATGGCATTCAGCGCCTTTTCGGCGTCTGCCTTGCCCATTCCCGTCTTTTCGGCCAATGCTTCGGCCAATTCCATTTTGTTCATTTTGCTTGGGTCCTTTCTTTAATTATTGGCTTAAGAATGATTTTGGCTTAATTATAGGGTTTCCTCAAAATTAAGGCAAACCCTTTGGCTTATCATAGGCAAAAATCGCAAAGGTAATATAGCAGGTAAGAAGCAAAGACGCAAAGACAAGCCAAATATTACTACCGGTCCGGGGAAGAGCCCCTGGTGCAGATATCCCCGCCACTTGCCCTGCCTCGGGCGCATCCGGGGGCAGGGCCGAGCCGACCAAAAGGTCAGTCTGGTATCTGGGCATAATCCGGTAATGCTCATCAAATTGGGAAACAATCCCGACGATCTCGGCCTCCTGGCCTTTTTTGGTCGGGGGTTTTTCGATGCCGGTTGAACCTCGAATATAGATCCGGGCCTCGCCGCTGCCGTCATCAAGAAAGAAAGTGTCCCCAGCGCTTCTGGTTATCAAGCCTTGGACTTTGACCAAAAAACCTTCGCGGCTTTCGCCGACTTCGCCGGTCGAGATGTCCTGCGGTGCTATCTGTCGCCCCGGCCCGATGAGCTTGACGTTTTGGGCTCCAACCACCCGGAGTTGCAACTCCCCGTGGTACATAGAAAGCTTCCCCAAGAGCTCAATTTCGTCTCCCGGCTGAAGTTTGAGGCCGCTGGCCTCGTCAAAAAGGATTCGCAGGCCGCTGCCGCCCAAATATACGACTTCTGCTCCCAAGATTCCCGGCTCGACCACCACGACCCCCGAAGTCCGCACGGTAATCCCGAGCTCCAAAGCCCGAATGTCGTGGAGGGTCGCATCCATGACCTCGGCCGCCGCTTTTTGAGCTCGGGCTCGAGTCCGCTCTCCCGCCGCTTCCTCTTCTGGCAAAACAAATTCATTATCCTCTCCGGCGGTTATGGACAAAGTCCAGTCATAGGCCTCGCCGTTTTGCCAAGCATAACTTTGGGCTTCGCGGCTCCGGGCGTCAAAACCAACCTCATCGACCAAACCGCCCGAGGGATCAAAGAGCTTTACCTCCTCCTCGCCCGTGTTGTTGAGACTAATCCCAGTGACTTCGCGATACAGGACAAAATAACCTTCGGCCGGGATGACGGTGTCAAAAAAATCATCTTCCGCAATCACATACCGCTTCCGGCTGTCCGCTACCACCCAATCGGCCAAATCCAAATCTTCTGTTCCAAAATTGTAAATCTCCACAAACTCCCCTTCGCCGTCATCACCCTCTGGATTGGGTAAAACTTCGGAAATCCGCAAAGTCGCGGGATAAACCGCCGGAGCCACAAAAGCATTCGCCTCGCCCGGAGTTAGCAACTCGGACCACAGCCACTGCCCGGAGGACTCCTGGCGAGCGAAACTCCATCCCTCCTTGGCCTGCTCCTGGTAGGCTGCTTCCAGGCGCAAAACCTTATGCTCGTCAAACAGCCGCACCGCCTCCCCGCCCGTGTTGTTGAGGGCAAATTTGCCTCGAGGAATCTGGAGGACCAGATAACTCCGCGCTTTAACGACTGTTCCCAGCGGGAGCCGCCAGGCATTGCTACCTATGCCCTCGCCGATGGTATCATCGTCCAGATACCAATCGGCCAGGTTAACATCATTACTGCCGGCATTATAAAATTCCACCCATTCCTGGCCGCTATCTCTACCCTCCGGATTAGGAAGAATCTCGGAAAAACTTACCTCGAAGCGCTCAAGACCGCTGCCCGAGGCCGGTGGCGGTTGAGCTTCCTCCCCTTCCTCTTCCTCCGCAGGTGGCGGCTGGGCCAAAAGACTTTGGGAATTGCGCGGGTGAGCGAGAGATTGCAGGAAAAAATCTTGGGAATTATCATTGCTGTCCTGGTCATTGCCGCTCCCGCCGCCTGGCTTGCGCTCCAGACTCTGGTTGGCCTCGGGATTGCTTCCGAAGACCAAACCTTCCACAAAAGCGTTTGCCGCCTCGCCCCACGCCACGCTGTCGATCACGGTTCCAGTATCGTTCGGCCCGCTCCTTATGGCCACTCCGTTGTCAGCGGCCAGGCTGCCGGTCGTGGTCGCGTCCGGCACGGTGCTGATTTCGACAAAGCCGGAGTTGGCCCACAAGTAATACCCGCGGGCTTTTATCAAGGTCGAATCGGTCCAGGATTTCAGAAGCGTGTCGGTAGTCCCCGTTTTGGTCCGCTTCACCAGGCGCAGTCCCTGCAGATCCAGATCTAGGGCGGTGGGGTTGTAAATTTCCACGAAATCATTCGTGGTTTTGCCGGGGCCACCCGTAATTTGCACCTGCGAAATGACCAAGTGGTCGGCGGCCGAGGCGGTACCGGCCAAAAACAGACCCAGGATAACCAGGGCCATACCCAAAAACTTTTCCCTCATATTTTTTGTGAACGGAATTTTAATTTTACAAATCAAAAACAGTCCGTTTAGGACTGCTCGGCTATGCTTTTGGTTTCGGTTGACGGCGCTCCTTCTTGCGGCACTTTCCCCGCCTCTGCCATCTGGCGGTACAGCGTCCCCAGGACCCCATTCACGAATTTTCCCGAAGATTCACCGCCAAAGGTTTTTCCCAGTTCCACCGCCTCGTTGATGGCGACCTTGGGCGGCACCTCTTTGCCGTACTGCAGTTCGTAAATCCCCAGGCGCAGGATGTTGCGGTCAATAATGGTCGTCTGGTCGAGCGGCCATTCCGGCGCGGTTTTTTCAATGGTGGAATCGATTTCGGCCTGGTGCGCCCGCACTCCCCTGATTAGGTCGTAAATAAATTTCGGGTCGCCGAGGCCCGGCGCAAAATTTTCAATGTTCCGCCTGGTAATTGCCGGCAAGTCTCCTTTCCCGCCATTGAAATCCCACTCGTAGAGGGACTGCATGGCGACGGTTCTGCAAAGGTGACGGTTGGCCATAAAAAATTAAAAATCAAAGATCAAAATGTAAAATTAAGTGGCTGCAATCTCATAATCCGCGTGCGGAGCGCGCTCCTGAATTTTGATTTACTTGTTCTCTTTCTTTGGCGCAGTTGCCGATATTGTCATAACCTGCCGGCCCCGGTAAAAGCCGCAATTGGGGCAGACTTGATGCGGGAGGACGGCTAGTCCGCAGTTTTTGCACTTGGCAAGAGAAATTTTGGAAAGGGCATGATGCGAGCGTCTCTGGCGGGTCGCGCTTTTGGTCTTTCGTTTCTTAGGAACACCCATAAAATAAAAGTTCAGGTTTAATGATGCTTAATCTAAAATATAACAAATAACCGAACTTGTCAAAAAATCGCTCACCTGCTTCCTCGACCTCCTCATTTACTCAACAATCTTATTGCGGTCGCTTAGAGTTTGTTGACTAGTCTTAATAGATCACTTACAAGCCGAAAAAAATCAGCATGTCCTTCTCGTCATCCACTTCTTTCACTACCATCAGCCGGACATAGGGCCGAGCTGCGATCTCCTCGATTAAATCTAACAAATCCCGGTCAACTTCGAAGGGCGTCACCCAAACACTTAATTGCATCATATAAAACCCTCTTCTTTTCAATTCCTGGCGCAGCAATTCCCGGATCGCTTTCCGTTCCTCTGGGATATCAAAAATCAGCAACCGCCACAGTCCATCCCAGGCTTCTTTTGTAGTTGCCGGAGGCCTATCAGCAACGGCCTTGAGTTTTTCTTTGCCCTTTTCTGTCAAACGAAAAAAATTCTGCAACCGGTGGCCATGCCACAGTCTGGATTTTGCCAAGAATCCCGTTTTTTCTAACCGATCAACAATAGTATAAATGGAACGGGCCCTTTCCGGATAAGTCTTTATAAATTCATTGAGTGGCTCCCCTTCTTTGCGTCGGAAGAAATCAAGCAGTTTGCCTGTCAGGTTTTCGCGGTGCTTCATACTATACTACTATGCTACCGAGTTATTGGTCATTTATGCCACACAGTCAACATTTGGCTTGCGGTCGCAAGAGGAGATGTTGACTAAATGTTAAAATACTTCAACACTTCTGTCAATTTAATCTCCCACTTTAGCTGCCAAGGAAACTCGTACAGGAGAATTCTCCGACATGAGTCGGAGAAAACGAGATGAGATGGTCTAAACGGCTAGCCAGAAAACCGGCCTTACGTTCAGATAATCCTATCCTTGGCAGCTAAAGTGGGAGGAGCGGGACAGCGTAAGGCCTGTCGCGCTCCTCGAAGAACTAAAGGCCGCTGAAATCAATTCAGCGGAAACGATTCTGCCTTTGCGAAGGCGGAGGCGCCTGGGGAAGCCTCACGGCCGGTGGCCTGGCTTGGCCTACTAAGTAAGCCAAGAAAAAGAGAAATAAACCAAGCGCGACACCGACAAATGAGACCTCCAACATTGAAACTTTAGGCCCTGCAGGCCATGTCACCCTAGCCGCATATTCGAGAGAACAGGCCGCGGCTGTACAAACTAGTATCCAAAGCGCTGCTCGCAGTTTCATCTCCCCTCCCATGCCAGAAGCTCTCTGGCGTTCCGGCGCTCGATCCTCCGGCGCCGAAAGTAGCCTGGGCGATCCAAGAACAGAATCTCCCAGAAGTTGAGGTTTAGACAGTCGTCGAGAACATCCATAATTGCTTTAAGGTAGGGCTGCAGCAGTACATCGAAGACGAAACTGCTCAGCATGCTTCCGGTGACTGGCAGTACCAGTTCGTCCCATTCGGAAAACCGCTGTGAATAGAGAACCAACGCCCCGATAAGAAGCCCAAGCAACGTGCCGGTTGTCCCAACGTATCGATCAAAAAACCTTACGACTCTAGCGTGCATTCCCCCTCCGATCCTGATTTTGAAATTGTGGGTCTTTCTAATTTTACTTTCCCACTTTTCTGGGTGCAATCTCCTCCTCCGGAAGATACGGGCGCTAAATTGATTGAATTTGACCCTCTCCCATCGGGGATCGATTCGATTAGCACCCAGAAAAGTGGGGGAAAGGACGACTCTCTAAGTACGAGAGGCATCCTTTCCGTCGAATAGCAAACGTTGCGCGGGCCCTCTGCGCAGGAAGCGCTGGCGAATATAAGCTGCCCGCTTCTTTAGCGGTAACTGCCTCAATTCTCGCCGGAATTGCTCGACCTCTTCCTTGGAAAGAAAAGCCTCGAGAAATAGCCGGGCGAAAGCTTCCTCTTGCGTAAGCACTGGGCATTCTTTTCGCCTCATTGGCGTTTCCTCCTTGTTCTTGCATTCTTCCCCCAACTCTCAAATCTACAATCGTATTATATTATAGTCTTGAAAGTTTGGGAGAGCGAGGTCGCGGTTTTGCTGCAACCTCGCGCTCCCCAGCCTCCTGCTGTTCAGAACAATGAACCAACGACAGTGGCGGCTAAGGCGACGATCCCACCTAGCCCTGCCACCACCATTCTTATGATCGGCTGCCGCTGGCAAGCCTCGTAAAAAAGAGTTTCGGGGACGATGGTATAGACCCAGCCACACAAAGCCCCATACAGGACGATCAACAGCGCCACCAAAAACAATACTCTGTGCTGAGCGCCGTGACTCAATCCCACTAGCACAGGGTCAAGCCACCTGTCCCGAAAGGACATTGCAAGCAATGGGCCGGAAAAGGCAATCAGAACCACGAACGCAAACAGGTTTCGCATCGCAAAATCCTCCTTAGATTTTTCGCCCCAGCTGATTGGGACAAGATTTTGGGAAACCTCTAGGAATCAGCTCCCTCAAATCCTTACCTTGAAATCCACTACTTTTATATTCTTCGAGCGAAGCCCCTGGAAGCGGGGCGGAGTCGAGAAGTATGCCGTGAGCGGAGTCGAAGTGTTCTCGACTTAGCTCGAACGATAAGTCCAATGGACTTGAAGGTAGGGAGGAGGACGAGCGACAAGGTGTTCAAATTACAGTGCGCTGGTCCTCCTCGGGGTGGTGGGATAGTAGGGGGGTTGTCTGCGGGAAATTCTTATACCCAGCTCTGGCCGGCGCGCAGGAACGCACGCAGACTGAGAACCCTCGGCCACGGACGCGCCCGATGTTCCCGCTGCTCTGCGCTCTGCTTCAGCAGCGCTTCGATTCGCGCAACTGACTCAAGCTGCTCGGCCGGCGTACGCCCTTTTTTCTGCGGCTCTACCGATCCCTCCGAAACGGAAGGACTGAAAGGCTCGGAGGGAGTGAACCGCAGAACGGTTCCCTCTCCTTTGCGAATAAAACAACTCAGAACACGCAGACCGCGACGCTTCTCCCTACTTTGCCACCGGTTGGGATGACGCATTGGGGACTCCTCCTCAGTTTTATGTACTCTCAACTTCCAAAAACAGTCTTGGGCACTATGATTAGACAGGCTAGTATTGATACTAATGTCTCCTGTATCATTAGTACCCAAGGCAGTTCCCAGAAAATAAAGCTCCCCAGCCTGAAGGCTGGTATATTCCTTGAGCCTCTGGCTCTGCGGAATACGTCGCCGCATCGGCATTCGCCGATTCATTGCGGCTCCCGGAGCTGTGTTATCCCCTCCGCTTCGCTCCGGGCTTGGCTTCATCTCCGCGCTTGAAAGCGCGGAGTATTCGCCTAAGGGATAATAAAGACCCGCAGGAGATTTTGGAAAGAGCAATTTATACAAAATTCTGCGGGTCTTTACAGGGAAAGCAAAGGTCTCCTGCAACCCTTGCTCTCCAAACCAATCTGCAATTTTTAAAGAAATGCCATTCCAGCCATTAACTTCATAGGCTAGCAAAAAAAACCTTCCTTGTCAAGGCCCTCCACCAAAATTTGGGTGGGGGGCAAATTTTTGGCTTAAGTTAGCCGTTTTTTACCCCCTCTTCATCTCCCCCTCTCTAGGAGAAGGGGGAGAAAAGAGAGGGGGTGCCTGGGGAGGGACTTACGGGGAAGGGGCTATTGCAACCTTGCCAGCTTCCTTATCTCCCTTACCTTATCCAGCCGCTCCCAGGGAAGGTTCAAATCAGTTCGGCCAAAATGTCCGTAGGAGGCCACCTGCCGGTAAATCGGCCGGCGCAGATTCAAATTTTTAATAATCATCCCCGGCCGCAGATCAAAAACTTTGTAAATTATCTCGACAATCGCGTCCTCGGCGATTTTGCCCGTGCCAAAAGTGTCAACCCGGACCGACAGCGGCTCCGGCACCCCAATTGCGTAGGCCACCTGGACCTCAAGCTTCTTCGCCAGTCCGGCCGCCACCAAATTTTTCGCGACATAGCGCGCCATATAACTTCCCGAGCGATCGACTTTGGAAGGATCTTTCCCGGAAAAACAGCCGCCCCCGTGCCGGCCCCAACCCCCGTAGGTATCAACGATAATCTTCCGGCCCGTGAGTCCCGTGTCCGCCTGCGGCCCACCTCGAACAAACCGGCCAGTGGAATTGACGAGGATCCGGGTCTTTTTGTCCAAGAGATTGCGGGGAATGACTTTGCGGATGACCTGCCGGATAATCTCGGCTTTCAGTTTTTCCTGCTCCACGTCCGGATCGTGTTGAGCGGCTACGAGCACGGTGTGCACTCGCTTTGGCCGGTCGCCGTTGTATTCTACCGTGACCTGGGATTTGCCGTCCGGCCGCAAACCCTTGACGCTTCCCAATTTGCGCACCTGGGCCAGGCGTTTGACGAGCCGGTGCGCCAGGACGATGGAGAGGGGCATGTATTCTTTAGTTTCGTTGGTCGCGTAGCCAAACATCAAGCCCTGATCCCCCGCCCCCAACTTGCTTAAATCTTCCTTGATAATTTCCCCGCCCTTGCCTTTTTGATAAGCATCCACCCCCCGCGCAATATCGCCGGACTGCTCCTGAATCGCCACCATCACCCCCGAAGTTTCCCATTGAAACCCATACTCCGCATCAAGATAGCCGATGTCCCTCACTACCTGCCGGACAACTTTGGGAATATCAACGTAAGTTTTGGTTGTGATTTCGCCGGCGACCACACATACCCCGTTGGTCACCAAGGCCTCCACCGCCACCCGACCGCGCGGATCGTCCCGGAGGACGGCGTCCAAAATCGCATCGGAAATTTGGTCGCAAATTTTATCTGGGTGCCCTTCGGTAACCGATTCGGAAGTAAAAAGTTTTTTCATAAATCTACGAAATTACGAAAAAATACGAAAGTACGAAATTATTATATCCGACTTTCGTATTTTCGTAAAAGATTCGTACTTTCGTAACTGTTAGTAGTCCATCCCGCCGCCACCTGGCATGCCCGTTTCTTTCTTTTCCTCCGGCAGCTCCACGATCACCGCCTCGGTGGTGAGGAGCGTGCCGGCGATCGAGGCGGCATTTTCCAGAGCGAGCCGCGCTACTTTCAAGGGGTCAATAATTCCGGCCTGAAACATATCCACCATCTCCTGCTTCCGGGAGAACACCTCGGTAAAATCGAAACCTCGACTCCCAGAGTCTTCTTTGACCTGATCCAGCAACCGGCTCGGGGTTTCAATGCCGGCATTCTGGGCCATGACCGCCATGGGCGCCAACAGCGCCTTGCGGACGATCTCGTAAGCCGCCTTCTCCTCGCCTTCGAGGTTCCGGAGTTTCTCGTCCAAAACCCGCGTCGCTTTGACGAGGGCCGCCCCGCCGCCCGGAATGATGCCTTCCTCGACGGCTGCCCGCGTGGCATTGAGAGCGTCCTCAATCTTGAACTTCCGATTTTTCATCTCCGTCTCGGTAGGCGCGCCGACTTTGATCACCCCGACCCCGCCGGCGAGTTTCGCCAGACGCTCCTGAAGTTTTTCTTTGTCAAAATCAGAGGTCGCTACCTCGAATTCCTTGCGAATTTGGGCCACCCGGTCGGCAATTTTCTGCTTGTCCCCGCCCCCTTGGACGATCGTGGTATGCTCCTTGGTGGCAATCACCTTGCGCGCCCGGCCCAAATGCTCGGCCTTTGCGCTTTCCAATTTCAAGCCCAGCTCCTCTGATACCACCTGCGCCCCGGTCAAAACCGCGATATCCTGCAAAAGCTCTTTCCGCCGGTCGCCAAACCCGGGGGCTTTGATGGCCAAGACATTAAAAGTCCCGCGAATCTTGTTAACGATGAAAGTCGCCAGGGCTTCGCCCTCAATCTCGTCAGCAATCACCACCAAATCCTTCCGGCCGGTTTGGGCGAGGTTTTCCAAAAGCGGTAAAATCTCGGAAACCGCGGTAACTTTCTGGTCGGTTACCAGAACCGCCGCGTCCTCCCACACCGCCTCCATCCGCTCGGGGTTGGTAATCATGTACGGCGAAACGTAACCCTTGTCAAACCGCATTCCCTTGACGACTTCTTTCTCCAAGCCAATGGTTTGCCCCTCTTCCACGGTAATCACCCCATCGTGGCCGACTTCCTGCATTGCTTCGGAGATGAGCTTCCCGACCTCGGGATCCAGGGAGGCAATGGTCGCGACCTGAGCGATCTCGTCCTTGGTCTTGATGTCCTTTTTCATCCGTTTCAAGGCCGCCACCACATCCCTGACCGCTTCGCCGATGGCGTGGCGCAGACGCACCGGATTGTGCTTGACCTTCACATCCACCAGCATCTTCATCCCCTCATCGATCATCTCCTGAGCCAAAACCGTAGCCGTAGTGGTGCCGTCGCCGGCCTGGTCATTGGTTTTGTTCGCCACTTCCTGAATGAGCGAGGCGCCGACGTTTTCGAATTTATCCTTGAGTTCCACCTCTTTGGCAACCGTCACGCCGTCGTCGGTAATCGTGGGGGGTCCGAAACTCCGGTCTATCACGACCGAGCGCCCTTTGGGACCTAAGGTGACCTTGACCACCGCGGCGATTTTGTCAACCCCGGCCTTTATCGCCTCCCGAGCCTGAAAATTATATTTGATATCCTTCGCCATGGTTTTGTGAATCGTCGCTTAATTATTTCTCCACGACCCCGAGGACGTCTTCGTCCTTGAGGAATTTGTACTGGACCTTGTCAATTTCAATCTCTTCCCCGCTGTATTTTCCAAACACCACGGTTTGCCCCAACTTCAAATGAAGTTTTTTCACTTTCTCGCCCGCCCCAATCGCCACCACCTCGCCCTGCTCTTTCTGCTCTTTTTCCGCGCTTGCCGGAAGAACGATTCCGGATTTGGTAACTTCTGCGGCGGTATGGGGCTTGACCAAAATTCTATCCGCTAACGGCTTGATTTTCATAATTTTTAGAAATGATAAATATTTACGCGCCTAGGAATTCGAATCAGTAATTAGTAAGGCTGGATTAATGGTTCAAAAAAGCACCATTGCTGTTAGTGCTCTTTGTTCCTCGCTTTTAAGTATATTATAGGTTATCAAAACGGGCTGTCAAGCCCCGTTAGAAATAAGTCCCGACGTTACGGTCGGGACTGCCGCCCTCCGCCGGAGGCGGAGGGCGGATTTCTAACGGGCTCAAGTCCTAAAGCCCGCAAATTTTGGGCAAACTGGGTCAGGACCCGCTGCCCCCGGCTGCCGGGATGAAACGACAACTCGTCCTCGGAGACAATAATGTAATCCTGAAGCTTAATCCGCTGTTTCTGGTACATACCCGATAGCCAGTTCAAAGCCGGGCCCAAAAAGGTCAATTCCAAAAGCCACTCGAAAGTTTTTTGCCAGAAACTGAAATGAAAATCAAAAAAAGGACTGTGCCGCTGCGGCTGCGGTTCTGCCAGAAATTCCGCCAGCCAGCGATTTTGTTCCCAAAATTTCGATAAAACCTCTTCTCCTAGCACCGGCAAAAGACTGGCGTATTCGACCGCCGTGTAGAGATTTTGATCCTGCCTGATGGAAACCCCTTCGCCAAGATAATGATTCAAACAAAAGCGATTTTTGATGTAATCTCGGTAGCGCCGCTGCCCCAAAAGCTGAAAATACAGCGAAACCAAAAGACGAGTAAGCCAAATCCGGTTTTTCTTGGTGATCAAAAACAAATCAATGTCGGACGAAGCAGTGCTGTTGAGCATGGCCTGGGAGCCGGAAAGAGCTACCGCGCGGAGGTAAGGCAAAAACCGCAAAAAACGCAGATATTTTTTGGCCTTGCGAAACCGCCGCAGGGAAATTTTGTACCGTTGCCGCCGGGAGGCCGGCAAAATATTTCTGCCGGTCAGAAAATAAAAACCGCCCTGAAGTCCGACCAATCCCGAAAGTTCAACCTCGAGAGTCCTCATGAGGACAGTGAGGGATATCTCTGTCGGTCCGGTCTGGGCTGGCAAGTAGCTGCGGAGTTCCAAAAGACTGAGAGCTAAATCCTTGGCATCAAAGAAAGCCAAGGTTTGCAAGATTGAATTGGCGAGCAAAGTCATGATGTTTTACGAATTTCAGATATTCGTCTGCCTACGGCAGACAGGTATTGATTAGTAATTCGTAAAGCCTTCGGCCTCGATTTCTTTCCACTCCTCTGAAACCTCGTCCCAGCGATAAGCTTTAAAAGTATAGACGAATTCCGATTCGGAAAACTTGTATTCTACGCGCGCCGCATTCCCCTGGCGGTGACTATAATGAAATTTTTTCTCCTCTAGTTTTGGCTTCTGTTGAAACTGCAGCTTAGTTCGCCCGAGAGGACTCTTGAACACCAGAAATTCCGCCGCCCCTTGCTTGACTTGGCCTTCGGCTGTATCCACGAGCAAATCTTCCGTCCCTTCATCTTCCACGGCAAAGCTTTTTTTAACGGTTGTTTTTATTTGTTCCCAGCGTTCGGGAGTCATAACTCCATCTTAACCCTCTCCCCTGGCGTTCGACCTCTCCCTTAATCCCTCCCCACGCCTGGGGAGGAAGATTAATTGAAAAAGCTATTTCTGGCAGACGGGGCAATACGAGCTCGTCCGGCCGCCCAATTTAATTCTCGCAATTTTCTCCCCACAAGTATAGCAGGTTTCGCCATACCGCCCATAAACCATATGCTGTTTGCCGAACGCTCCCTCCGAACCGTCCAGTGTAAAAAAGTCGCCCACTGAAGAGCCTTGGGCTTTTATCGCTTTTTTCAAAACTCCCAAGGTGCTGCTGTAAATTTTCCTCCAATCCGGCGGGGTTAAAGACCGCAGCCGGCGATGGGGTCTGATGCCGGCCCAGTACAAAATCTCATCCGAATAAATGTTGCCGATCCCCGCCACCACTTTCGGGTCCATCAAAAACTGCTTAACCGTCAAGGCCGGCCGGCGTTTGGCGCGGCTCAAGAGATATACGGCGGAAAAATCCTTGGCCAGAGGCTCCGGCCCGTATTCCAAAAGTTCCCGGACTTGGGCCAAATCCTTATCAAGGACCAGACGGAGGTAACCAAACTGCCGCAGGTCGTTGTAATAAAGCCGGGAACCGTCGTTGAAGTGGAAAATGACATGGGTATATTGGTGGGGTAATTCCTCGACTCGGGAACCGGGGAGGTTTAAAATTTTGACCTTTTTCCTTTCTCCTTTTTTGGCAAAAATCAGCTGCCCGGTCATCTTCAGGTGGATAAGCAGTACCATATTCCCCTCTCCCCTGGCGCCCGCCTGCCGGCGAGGCAGGAGGGAAGAGTTGAAGAGAGGTTGCAAATGCTTGCGTTGATTCGACCTCTCCCTCGATCCCTCCCCACGCCTGGGGAGGGAGGACTCCTTGGAAAGATCAAAAATCAGCATCTTTGCCCGGCGGTTAATGCTTCTGATCTTCTGATTCCTTAAAAGCTTGCGAAACTCGGCCGCTGTTTTGAAGTTCGTTAGCCGGATGTTGCTCACGGTATGTGGGCCGAGAGAGATAACTTTCGGCAGGCGCACCTCAACGTCCTTGATTTTTTTGCCCAGGATGGTTTTGAGGAGGCCTCGTTTGAGAGTTTCAACCTCAGGCAGTTCCGGCATACGCTTACGCTTAATGATGCAAATATACGAATGGTACTAATGATACTAATCTTCTACCCCCTCTCTTTCTCCCCCTTGATAAGGGGGAGATAAAGTGGGGGTCGTTTGTATCATTCGCATGCATTAGTATATTGGCATTGCATTCAGTCTCCAGTATAATTATTCTACCAGCTACCAGCGTCAGGCTACAAGCTAATTCCTAACTCCTACAAGCTGACAAATGGACTATCAAACCGTTTACAACAATTTGAAGAAACATTACCGGAGTGAGGAGCTCAAATTTTTTGAGAAAGCTTTTGAGTTTAGCAAAACGGCGCACGAGGGACAGCTCCGAAAATCCGGTGAACCCTACATCCTTCACTGCCTGGCGGTCGCGGATTATCTTGGTAATCACCTCCACATGGACATCGACACCGTCGTAGCCGGCCTGATGCATGATGTCACCGAGGATACGGCCATTACCCCGGCGGCAGTCCGAAAAAACTTCGGCGAGCAAGTGGCATTTATGGTCGCCGGGATTTCCAAACTCGGGCAGATCAAACTCCGAAACCAAAAGGACGAGAACTACCTCGAAACCCTGCGGAAAATGTTTTTGGCGATGGCCGCCGACATTCGGGTGGTTTTGATAAAGCTCGCCGACCGGCGACACAATCTCTTGACCCTGCAATACCTCCCGCCTGAAAAACAGGTAAGAATCGCCCGGGAAACCATGGAAGTCTACGCTCCGATCGCCGACCGGCTGGGGATAGGCGAACTCAAAGGCGAACTGGAGGATTTAAGCTTTCCTTTCATTGATCCCAAAGAATATGAGTGGCTCGTAAATCTGGTCAAAGAACGATACGAGGAAATGAAGACCTATGTGCAACGAGCCAGAGACATTATTGTCAAAGACCTAGAGCAGAACAACATCAAGTTTCTGGATATCAGCGGCCGCACCAAGCACCTCTACAGTCTCTTCCAAAAACTTTTGCGGCCGAAATATGACAAAGATCTGAACAAAATCTACGACCTGGTGGCCCTGCGGATCATTACCAGAAGCCTCGAGGACTGCTACACCTGTCTGGGAGCGCTCCACTCCAAATACCGTCCTCTGCCGGGGCGCATCAAAGACTATATCGCTTTTCCCAAACCCAACGGCTACCGGAGCATCCATACCACTGTCTTTGGTCCGGAAAAGCGGATTTTGGAAATTCAAATCCGTACCGAGGAAATGCACCAGGAGGCGGAATACGGGATTGCGGCCCACTGGGCCTATACCGAAAAGGGCAAGCCCCGGGAGGGTAGCCGCGCCCAACCGGAACAGCTGGAATGGGTCAATCAGCTCAAGGATTGGCAGAAGGAAATCGGCGGAAGTTCCGAAGAATTTTTCGAATCCCTGAAAATTGATTTTTTTAAGAACCGGATTTTTATTTTCACCCCCAAAGGAGACGTCAAGGATCTCCCGGAGAGCGCGACGCCTTTGGATTTCGCCTTTACCGTCCATACCAATTTGGGCCTGCAGGCGATGGGCGCAAAAGTCAACGGGAAGATGGCCAAACTTTCCGAGGAGCTCCAGAACGGGGACGTCGTGGAAATCATCACGGCCAAAGAGCCGAAAGTTTCCCGCGACTGGCTGCGGTTTGTCAGAACCAGCAATGCCCGCGGAAAAATCAGAAGCTATCTGAACAAGCACCAAAAGGGCTGGCTCGAAGGCCTCATCCCCAGGATTCCGTTTATCAACAAATAGCCCGGAGTCAGTAGCCGGGCAAACAAAAACGGCTCACCTCGACGGTGAGCCGTTTTTGTTCCTACAGGCTAATAAACTCTCTCTTGGAGCAAGAATGGAATACAATCCGCCGAAAAGGCGAAGTGAGGAGAACTCCATTCCTGCCCCGAGAGAGCCTCCTATTCTCCTCTTTCCATCCCACCATCCCCTTTCCTCCTTCTCCCCAGGTGACGCCGTCCCGTCGGATGACTGGGATGGGGAGAAAAGAAGAGAGGTCGGATAATGTTCTAGAAAAAGGGGAGGAAGGCCAGTCGCTTGAGTGCTGCGACTAAACCTTCCTCCGATATCCCCGTTACGACTGCAGCGACCACCACCACGGGGGGCGGTCGCTGTCGAAGCCGAGCGACTTTACGGCAAGTCGCTCGGGGTCGAGGCGACCCATAAGGGTGCGTGCCTCCTCGGGGGAGGCAAGGTGGGACCAAGCCCGGGCCTCGCCATTATTGCAGTGAGTGCCTGCAATAATGACGTTTACTTCCCCAGTTGGGGTCCTGAACCCCAACGCGTAGGAATTTACGGAAGAGTCGAGTCCGACTCTCCTTGACCCGAACGAGACCGCGCCGATTGGCACCCAGTCAGCGGGGGCGCGGCACGAGGCGTCCTTATTCAGATAAAAGCTGCTGAAAAGCATTTTCTCCTCCTTGCCACTAGCGCTTTGTTCGAGCTTGCGCTGATGGCTTTTCGAATTTCTTCCTCTTTCAGCGAGGCGCTCAAGATACCAAGGGAATTCGTTGATACCCTCAACGCCTCGCTGAAAAAGAGTTTGACTGCGGAAAGCGAACTGGATACTTTCGAACTTATCTTGCTGTTCTAATCAGCAATCCAATAAACTGGATTCCCGATCAAGTCGGGAATGACATTGAAGGAAAATAACCAGATCGCTTTCCGC
>CAYHVH010000010.1:0-12186 GCA_964360335.1 uncultured Candidatus Saccharibacteria bacterium | reverse complement strand
AAGGGCTAAAACTCCTGTTTTAATATCCCTGGTTTCCGAAGCCCTCCTCTATACGATTCTCTCCCCCTCGACCTCTCTCCTGCCTCTCCCCATCTCCTGGGGAGAGGACATGAGGGAAACAAAAGCCTCTCCGCTAACCCCTTTGACTTGGGGTGAGGAGAGGCCAAAAGAAACAATTGAACTACCTCCAGCCTTTCTCCTCAGAAAGCTGCTGGCAGTTTGCAAACTTTAAACCTTGGAAAAGAACAATCTTTAGCGTAACGACCTAGTGTATACCCAAAATCAACTTCTGTCAATAGCAGAGGGCTGATTTTTGGCTTGTCTAAGCCAAAAAGAAATAATTTTGGCTAACTTATGGGAAGACAAAAAAACCCATTTTGAGCCTTCCCCCTTCCTTCACTGCCTCCCCACTCGTGGGGGAGGAAAGGTGGGGGGTTACTTCGGGAATACTTCGTCGTCGGTGCGCTGGTAGTCGTGAATCGGTTCTTTGCCAAACCAGTGCTGAATTTCGTGTTTAGCCTCGTCCTCGGTTTCCGAAATATGCACGATATTATAGACAGCCCGCCGATCCCGGTTGGCTGCGGCCGCGGAATCAACACTGAAATCTCCGCGAATTGTTCCCATCGGCGCATCAGAAGGCATGGTCGGGCCAGCCAGCTTGCGCACCATGGCAATCGCGTGAATCCCCTTGACGGCCATCACCACTACCGGCCCCGAAGTCATAAAATTCAGAAGCCACTTTCTAACCATTGGCCCGATTTTTTCGGCCTTTGTGGTCCCGAGTTCTTTCATCGCGTCAAATCCGTACTGCTCGTAAGTCGCCAGAGTTTTTTCGCCCAGGCGCGTCACCCACTTTTTATCCTTTGGGTAATGGTCGTCAACCTCTTTGACCGACGGGCGAATCATCCGGAGTCCCACGACCTTGAGTCCCACTTGCTCGACACGCCGCATGATCTCGCCGGAAAGCCCCCGGCGGACGCCATCCGGTTTAATCATCAAAAAAGTGATTTCCTCTCGCGGATGTCGAGACATAACTTTCGAAAAATTAATTAAAAAACCGGCTCGGCAATTAACGTTGCTTTATTGATTACCACTGGCTCCACCGGCCGATCATTGGGATCGGTCTGGACCCGGGCAATCCGCTCAACGGACTCCATCCCCTCGATAACTTCGCCAAAGACCGTATATTCGCCATCCAGCCCCGGCAAATCCTGGAGGGCGATATAGAATTGGCTGCCGGAAGAGGCCTTGCTGGGATTGACCGCATCCGGCAATCTCGCCATGGCCACCGCCCCGCGCTTATGGAGAAGTTTGATCTCGGCGGGAATGGTGTAACCGGGACCCCCGGTCCCGTCGCCCTTGGGATCCCCGCCCTGGATTACAAAATTCGGGACCACGCGGTGAAAGGTCAACTTATTGTAAAAATTCGCCTGCGCGAGTTTTGTAAAATTGGCCGTGGTTTTCGGCGCCTCCTCCGGCCGCAAGGCAATCCTAATTGGGCCAAAGTTCGTCTCCAAAACCACTACCGGCCCCTCGGCTCGGTCTAGTTTATCCGCTACGGAATCATTCTGGGCCAAGTCGTTACTGTTAGGGGTTTTTTTGCTTGCGAGAATCCCGGAAAAAAATACCACCCAAATCGCGGCGGCGGCCAAAACGATAATTACACCGGTTACAAAGTACTTCACCCCGTTAGAAATCCCAAATTAACTCTGAAAGGCAGGATTGGCTGCGCTCACCCCGTTAAACCAAGATTTCTGACGGGGTTATCCTCTCCTTATCCGTATTATCGCATAGCGGGCGCTACGGCGCAACTTCGGGAGCTACGGCTGAAAGCGCCTCCACCCGGTCGGCGTAAAGCGCAAAGACGGCATCTCCTCGCTCGTCGGTCCGCCACGGGGTGAGGCCTTGGGCTTGCAAAATTCCGAGGACCTCGGGGTGGGGATGGCCGTAAGAATTTTTGCCCACGGAAATAATGCTGTAATCAGGAGCCACCGCTTTCAAAAACTCCGGTCCGGTGGAGGTGCGGGAACCTTGGTGGCCGACTTTCAAAATTTCCGCAGAGAGGGGCAGGGCCAAATTCTGAATCAAGTTCTCGATACCGCGGTCGGCGTCGCCGGTAAACAACACATTGCTTTTGCCAAAAGAAAGTCTCGCAACAATGGAAACGTCATTGATATCGGTTGGTGGCGGGTCAAACTTCCCAACTACCGGATAGTAAATATCCAAAACCGTGGAGCGGTCCAGAAAAATCCGCTGGCCGAGTTTGGGCGTAATGACTTGCACCTTTTTCTCCTCTAATAAATTCCGAAAGGTCTGGAAAGTCGCGGAGTCATAAACCACGTCTGACAGCAAAACTTGTTTTATCCGATAGCGTTTGAGAATCTCCACCAGCCCGCTCGTGTGATCGGCATGGGGATGACTTAAAAGCATAAGTTCGATCGACCGGTCAGCAAAAGGTAACACTCTCCCCAATTTGGACAGCACCGCATCGCCCGGTCCGCCGTCAATCAGTACGTCATTGCCCTCCGCCGTGCGTAAATAAATGGCGTCCCCCTGCCCGACGTCAAAAAAATAAAGTTTGGCGAAGTCAGTGTTTCTGGTCTGGGAAAGCAATGTCCAAACTGCGAGATTGGCCAGAAGTAAAACGCCAACGAGATACCAGAGTTTGCTGAATTTTGTTTTGCTCACGCCTATAAAGTTGTCATTGCGAGTGACCGAAGGGAGCGCGGAAATCTTTTATTTAGCAAGGGATTGCTTCGGCTCCTGGCCTCGCAATGACTGACGTTATAATTGCTGTTTAACATATTCCACTTGATAATAAAACTTCTTTTTATGGCGATAAATCCAAATTCCTGAAACCAATAGCAAATAATAAATCACCATAACCGGAATGTTTATTTTTGAAAAGACGGAAGCGAGGGGCAGGGCCGCAAAAAACTCGATAGTCCGAATCAGGAATTCCAGTAAAACCCAGGGGATGGCGGCGACGAGCTGGCCCACGGGCAAAAAAATCATTCCGGAGAGCCCGGAAACAAAACCGAACAACATCACATAGGGAATGACCCACAGGATCAGGACATTGACCAAAGGGGCGATTAGGGAAATTCGGTCAAAATAAAAAATTAAAAGCGGAAGGGTAAAAAGTTGAGCCGCGAGCGTAGAGGCTAAATTTGTGCGAAACCCCAAAACATCCGGGAGCTTCGTTAACCACTTCTCAAAAATCGGAGACGAGTAAATCAAGCCCAAAGTTGCCAAAAAGGAGAGCTGAAACCCGATGTCAAAAAATAAAATTTTGGGATTTAGGGCAATCATCACCGTTCCGGCAAATACCAAAGCATTGGTCGCCTGATAAAGCCGGCCGATGTTAAGCGCGAAAACCAAGAGCAGACCCATAATCGCCGCTCTAATCACCGAGGCTTCCGCTCCCGTCAAAATTACAAAAATCAGGACCGCCAAAAGCGAGAGCCAAAAAGCGACTTTCCGGCCCCACAACATTCTGGTTTTCAAAAGGTTGCGGGTGATGATCGAAATATTGTAGCCGGAAATGACTACAATGTGCGAAACGCCGGTCAAAATCAAAGCCTCCCGGAGTCCTTCCGGCAGAGCGCGCTTTAGCCCCAAAATTAAACCCAAAACCAGGGCGTTATGGGGTTCGGGCAGAATCTTTGACAAAACTTCTTGAAACTCGTGTTTGATGTTAAGCAGCGCCGCAATGATTTTGTTTCCCCGATCCGGGGCCAGCTTTTCGATTTCCGGAAAGCGCATCACCGCGTAAATCTCAAACCTCGAGAGATAATCCTTGTAGGAAAACTCCTGGGTTTCAAACGGCTCTTCGATTTTTCCGCTGATCCGGAGCTCGTCGCCGTAGCGATATTCCGGATAGCGACCAACGGTAACCAAAATCTTGCCGGTGAAACTCTGGGCTTTGACCACGAGGTTGGTTTTGTCGCTTCTCACGTCTGGGTCTTTGACAATTATCCCCCGAAGCTCCTGTTTCTGGCCGTAGCGGCTGCCGATAAAATTCGCTTCGGTATCTTTCGGCAAGCTCGTCTGGTAGCGTACGGCACCCGAGACCAAGCTTAGGCCCAAAAAACCCAAAAGCATCATCTTGCGATGGCTCCACCAAACCGTCGTCATCACGATAAAAATCATGGCCAGAATGGCCATGAGGTAGTAATTAAGATATTTTCCCAAGAAAACGCCAAGGATGGAACTTAGGCAAAAAAGCAGGAATATCTTGGATTTTCCTAACGTCATTTCATCTTTAATTTTTGTGCCAAGTCTTTTTGTTTCACTCTCTCCTGCTTCCCGGTCGTGAGATTTTTTACCGTGGCTTCGCTTTTTGCTTCTTCGTCAGCGCCGATGAGCACCGCGAAGTTGATGTTTTTCTTGTCCGCGTATTTGAGCTGCTTCTCGAGTTTCACGGGCTCGTAGTAAAAATCCGCGCGAATGTCAGCCGCCCGCAGTTCCTGCACGACTTTCAAGTACCGCTCCTCCAGCTGCTCGTCGAGATTACAAACCAAAACGTCGGAAATTAAATCGTATTTTATAAGCTCCGACTCCTCCAGGGCTTGAAGCAAGCGATCAATCCCAATGGAACAGCCAACCGCCGGGATCTCTTTACCGGCAAGCATCCCGATTAAATTATCATAGCGCCCGCCCCCCGCCACACTGCCAAATTCCGAAGCATCCGGCAAAATAAACTCGAAAATCGAACCCGTATAGTAATCCAGGCCGCGAGCCAAAGTTAGATCGACCTCATAATTTTTCACTCCCAGATCGAGGAGAGCTTCGACTAGTTCAGCCAAATCCCCGGCTCCTTCAATATCCGTAAGCTTGTTTAAAATAGCCGGCGCATCTTCCAAGCCCTGCTGCAAAAGTTCGAAAAGCCGCTCGGTTTGCTTTTTTTGAATCCCCAGGCTGATGAGCTCCCCGCGCACCCCGTCCTCGCCCAGCTTGTCTAACTTATCAAGAATTCGAATCGCTGGAACTGCCTTTTTCCGCTCAATCCCCGCAGCCTTCATCAGCCCATCCAAAACCTGGCGATTGTTGATCCGAACGATCAGGTCCTCAATGCCTAATTCTTGCAAGACCGCATTGATACACGCAATCACCTCGGCGTCCGCCAAGATGGAAGGCGTGCCGACCACGTCAATATCGCACTGGGTAAATTCGCGATACCGCCCCTTTTGCGGCCGGTCCGCGCGCCAAACCGGCGCTATCTGGTAGCGCTTGAACGGGAGCGGCAAATCATTCTGATACTCTGAAACCACGCGCGCTAAAGGAACCGTGAGGTCGTAGCGCAACGCCACGTCCCTTCCGCCCTGATCCTGAAACTCATACATGAGTTTGTCCCCTTCCTTGCCGTACTTGCCGGTCAAAATTTCTTTGTATTCCAAAGCTGGCGTCTCCAAAGGCAAAAAGCCGTATTTTTGAAATACGGTCCGGATGGTTTCCAAAACTTTTTCCCTAGCCGCGGCCTCCCCGGGTAAAAAGTCGCGAAAACCTTTGAGTGGTTGGGTGTTGAGATTTTTCATAAAAAATATTGTCATTCCCGCGAAAGCGGGAATCCACTTCCTTAATTAAATTTATAATACCACTTTTTCCAATTTATTTCGAATAAAATAAGGGGCAGGGTCCTCCAGGGCCTGCCCTCTTGAGTAGCGATCATGAAGGGACTGCTCTCGCAGTCGTATAGTAAGTGCGGCGACCGCCGTGCACTAATGGGTGACCACACGTCATAAACTCTACTCCCGCGAACTCACCGCCAATGATGTAGAGGCCATATTTAGTATAGAGCTCCTGCTCTATACACTCGCCCCTTGCATTCAATACAAGGCACTTTTCCTTCGACGGATAGTACCGCTGGAGTGTACCAGTTGCGCTCTCTTGGAGCAAGCGGTGCCACTTCGTTTTGTTCTCCCGCCAAGACAGATAGATCCCTTTTCCCGATGAACCTGAGGCTGGCTTGAGTACCCACTCTATTCCCGGAGGTAATCCTTTTGGTGAGTATTCTCGATCGGGAAAAATAATCTTCCCGAATCGGACAGATCCCGTATAAGGGATAATTCTTTCGAGTTTATAATAATACTCTCCCATAAACTCGCAAAATATCCCCTGGTACTGTCTGCGAAATGGGATGGAGAACCACAGCTTGTTTCCCATCCAGCGGCGGAAGAGCGGCGGCATGATGCATGCTCCGTGCGGATAGAGGTCTGCAACTTTAGCGAAGCCCTGATCCCCTTCAATCACTCTTCCTCCAATGATAATGGGGCATCCTAGCTTCTCGCCTGAAACACTATTACGATCTAGGAGAACTACTGTCTTTCTGAGAGCTCTTTCTGTTAGCTCCCGCATGATCCTGAAGTTGTTCGCCTCCCCAGTATTTCCTGAGGTGAGAATCTGACCGACATCACAATGAATGCAGGGAAAGCTTTCTTTCCACTCAGCGACGCATTGCCACACAGTTCGGATGTAAATGTCACCGACAGGGAAAGCATTCCCAACTACATCCTTGCCAAAGGCTTCGTCCAGAAGCCGATTAATAAGCACCATATCCCCGTACCCGGCAGAGCGAATGGTATTGACGTCAACGACTTTGAAACCTTCGTCTGTGTTGACCAGATCGAGTCTATACCAGGACAGGGGGAAACTATATCCAGGGGAAACTAGTCCTGATTGTTGCTCTCCCGGAGTGCAAACTTCTTTTAGAAGCTGCGGATATGCTCTCACCACCTTTTCTTGGGCGAGAATAAATCTTGACCAAATTTTGGCTATCAATCTCAACTCTAATTCTTCCCTCGGAGATAGAATCCGAGGGAGAGCGGTGGGCTGCATTAGCTCCTCTATCAGAGTTTCCCCTCCCACCTGGACCATCCGCCTAGGTGAAGAGTAGGGGAGATCACCTAGACGATGAAGATACTTCCATCTATCTAAGCGGTACCGATAAGTATACCCCTCTTGAAACAGGTACTCGAAGAAAAACCTGATGAAATCGTTGTCCATGGATCCTCCTTGAAATCAGTGGAATGCTAAAGTATCCGAATTTTTCTCCCAATACTTGCCAACTTCTCTCCGGTTCGAATGAAACCTCGCAAATAGAGACTTAAAATTGTGCCATTCGATGGAGTACGGATAACGATAGAACGAAAATCTGGTATTGACTGAATATATCCTATTCGATCGCCCCTGTTTACTCGTGCTAAGACACTTTTTGTGGGAAAGAATATGCCCGATTCAGTAGCATACAAATACTCCGATGTATATACCGGAATACCAATGTTTTTAGACATATGACCGCGGGATGACGTGTTGGTCATTTTAAACTCTGCCAGGATATTAATAATTCCCCGGCTGACCAGATCAATATCTCGGTCAGTAATTTTCTCTTCCATTGGTATTTCTAAACCAATAACTGGTACTCCCATTGGCGAGAGTGCAAAGTCAATATCGCCAAAGAACCCTTTATCATCTATCCGGCCATAGTTAATTTCCCAAACAGCGTCTGGACCCACCGCTCGCATCAGTTCGTTAACCTTCGCACTAACAGGCCTTCGTCCTCTTGTAATCACGCCCAATACTTTTGTATCTCGCCTTGTAAAAGTGTGCAAATCAACTATACACTCACAATTTTTTGCTAGCTTAAAGATCTTCGCTGCTATCCGTTTGGAAAAATCCTTTGCATCACTACCTGGGTAAGAACGATTTAGATCGAGCCTTTCTACTGGTTCCTCGCGTGTGCGTAAAATTAATCCCAACGGATTAATGATCGGTGTAATTAGACAGGTCCCTCGCAAAAGCATAAGTGATTTTACGAATTTCGATATTACTAATAGACCCGAACGTTCCCCGCCATGTTGTGTAGCCATGATTAATATACGGGGTCTGCCCGTACCAAAAACTAACAAGGGAATCTCGATTCTAATTGTCCCCAGAGATCCAATAAAAATATTCCGCACTTTGAATTTAGCCATAATATTCCTTTCTACCAGTCCCCGAAGACTCCGGAACTGGTAAAAGGAGAGGACACAGGCACAAGGCTAGTGTCCTCTCAGTCTTTAAGTGTGTGGGCCTGCGCCCCCGAAGGAGCGATGCCAGCTGCGGTGAGACACAGAGCTGAACCTCCTTTTGAAAAAACCCCTGCGCTTGCAGGGGCTCATAAGATTCAGAATAAATCTGGCAATTCTAAACCTAACCAGCCTCTCCAAGCGCGAGGTTAATCAGGTGATGGATTTGTGCAGTTGCAACTCGTATTATCATGTTAACACGTTAATATAAACACTCATTAAATAAAATTACCTACTTAACCGGTCAAGAACTGCTCGATACCCTCCCCGCCCGTGGCGCAACCAATGCGCCACTCTGGTCACCGTCGTGGTACTCGCCTCGGCTTTATCAGCAATCTCAAGATAGGACATCCCTTTATTAAGCATCTGGGCGATTCGGAATCGTTCCGCCATCTCCCGCAGCTCCCGAAGGGTCATGAGATCTCGGAAAAAATCTTCGCATTCCTTCACATTCCGTAGCTTCAGAATCGCCTGAAAGAGGACTTTAGTATCCTCATTTTCCCAACCGTAGAGAGTATCATTGGCCATAAACAATAAAAAACGTTGTTTTTAGTATCATATTACCATGTTAACATGCTGATACGGGCCTGTCAAGACCGCTCACCCGCCATAAAACCTACTATTAGATATCCTGTGTATAACCGCAGTTGACGGCCACTAGGACTTTTGCTAGATTGCCCGAAGAAGCAAAGAGATGCCAAACCGACAAAAGTCCAATCTACAAAAGCACCCGTAAACGGAAAAACCGCCCTAGGGGCGGTATTTTTTTAGGTCTTTATAGAGAACATCACAGGAGGAACGTATGAACACTCAAGCCGCTGTTAACGGTACCCCCCAGTCCACAATCCTTGAAACTCGGCTCAAACACCTCGTCTCTGCCGACCAGTTCACCATCCAGATGTTGGAAAACCTTTACAGACTAACTCTAGAGATGGAAGAGTTCTGGGAAGCTTGCCAAGAGCAAAACCATGAACTTCTGCCCAACAACGACGTCCGCCGCGCCAAGAAGCACTTCCTCCATCAGCAGATCCACATCCGCGACTTTTTGCAGCGCTACGGCGTTCGCGGGCGAAAAATGCTCCCTGTATTTCAAGAGGAATCCCTTCGGACGCGAGTCTCTTTCTGTATGGCATGGGACTGGCTGGGCGGCGACATTCCCACTTTTACGGCAGAGGCTTCGAAGTTTTCCTCCGCGATGAGTAACAAAGGTGAGCCCCTCGAAGATGCCATCCAGGTCGTTGCCTGCTACGGACCAAACGTTATTGTCCTGCGGCACCGCGATGACGACGCGGCGGAACGAGCGGTCGGGGCGGTCGCGGGCACCCGAGTATCCATCATCAACGCAGGTAGCGGCACATGGGAACACCCGACCCAAGCCCTTCTCGACTGGATCACTTTGCGCCGGCTCCTAGGCCGAATCGATCATATCCGGATTGGGTTCATGGGTGATATCAAACACGGTCGCACCGTCCGCTCTCTGGCTAAGCTCCTGAGTAAATACCAGGGCGTGGAGATGTACTTCATCGCCCCACAAGTCACCCAAATCACTCCCGAACTGCGCCGGGAACTAGACGGGCGGGGGGTCACCATCCACGAAATCGGTGCCTGCTGGCAAGGTCTTCTGGAAAGTAACGGTATTCAGGCTCTCTACCAGACGCGCCTCCAACGTGACCGGATCGACAATCCGCAAGAGCTAGAGGAGGCGATTCGCCTGCAACCGTTGTTCACCATCACTCCCAAAATCGGCCAGTTGATGCAGCAGAAAGGGATTCTCCTCTTGCATCCGCGGCCAATCTCTGACCTCCAGGAAATCCATCCAGACTGCGGAAAGTACGACATCGCAGTCTACAAGGTCCTGCAGATTCAAGTAGGACTCTGGAGCAGAATGGCCCTCCTCTCTCTCATGTACGGACCAAAGGGGACCGCTCTTGCTGGCGCTTGAGCTTTTGCAACACTATCCCTTCCTCGGAGACCAAACCTGACACTCAAAGTTTAGTCAGCGGCGGTCTCCGGGCGCTTTTTTTTGAAAATTGGAAAGAAGCGCGTCACGAGTTCATAGGCACCGAACAAGACGCCGACATAGAAGAAATCGCCCAAAAGCGTGTTGCGAAAGAAGGGCAGAGCGTTGACGTAGGAAGCGAGTAAACCTTGGGCGTCAGGCGGGTAAAGGCTCCCAAAAGCCCAGACGGCGAAGTTGGTAAGCAGATAAAACTGCACGGAAGCAAAAAGCGTGACCCCGATGGTGTTATTTAGAGTCTTGTGTTTTTTCAGCCATAACCCCAAAAGACCGGAAATGGCAAAACTCAAATACACAGATAACATCACCGGCAGGTGGTAAAAGCCGATGAAGTAATCCGAAACCAGCATCGCCGCGAGGGGAATGACTATCGCCAATTTTCGATTCCTCAAATAAACTCCCCCAAAAATCGCGAGCGCCGTGATCGGAGCAAAATTTGCCGGATGCGGCAGAAATCTTAAGATAGCGCCAAGGAGTACTAGGATATAAACCATAAGTAGAATTTCTAATTTCTAATTAACCTAATTGACCTAAGTTTTGGCATTAAAATTTAAAATTTGTTTAGTCATTAGAAATTATGTTAATTAGTAATTCTCTTGAATGGCTTCCAGCTTCCACTCTATCACATCCCCGGTTTTGGTCTGGAGATCCCGGGCTCCCACCTGAGCTTCCTCACCATTATAGAAAAGCTTCCAAAAATGTTTTTCGTCGGGTTTTACGCCGTTGATACTCTCGACAAACACTCCAAAATCATATTGCTTGGATTCAACCGTAGTTATCGCCTGCAACAGTTCCAAAGCATTTTCCCCGCCTTTCCCCGGATAACGAACATAATCGCTGAAAACAATGGGCTGGTCTTGGATCTGCTCGTTGACCGGATACAAAGAATTGCCGGGAGCGATACTCTGCCGGGGCTTCCAGGCATAAGTAATCCCTACTGCGGCGGCGGCCAGAAACAAAATCACTAGAAGTTTCTTCATATTATTAGAATCTCTTAAAAATCAATGCCGCGCTGGGCCAAAGTCCCTTGGTAATACGGGTGTTTGAGCATCCGCATTTCGGTCACAAGGTCGGCTGCGTCAATTAATTTCTTCATCCGCTTGTGACCCGTAAAACACAAATGGGTGCCAGCCGGTCGTTCTTTAATCAATTTTAATAAATCTTCTGGCTTTAGCAACTCCAGCTCCGCGGCCGTAATCGCCTCGTCCAAAATTACCAGGTTATATTTTTGGGACTTGAGCACCCGACTTGCGAACCTGAGGGCCTTCTGGGCGGCGGCGCGGTGCTCCGCCCGCGGCTTTCGGTCTCCCAAAATCCCCACAAACCCGCGACCGGCGACTCGGACTGTGACATTTTTTAATCCCCGCAAAACCTGAATTTCCCCCGAGGGCCACTCGCCCTTGACAAACTGCAGAAACAAAACCTTGAAACCGCTCCCGGCCGCGCGCACGGCGAGACCGATGGCAGCCGAGGTTTTACCTTTCCCGTCGCCGATGTAGATGATCACCAAACCCTTGCTCATTTTTGCCTAACCTGCTATAATCTTGAAATCCTAAAGAGGAGGAGTTCGATGCCACCACGCAACGCGCCAGGCCCGATGCCAGAAGATTTGAAAACTGTCCGGCAGGAGATAACCCAAGCCTTCACCACAGTTCTCAACAACTTGACGGGGGCTCCAGAAGATTTGGAACTTCTCTTGGACATAGCAAATACGGTAAGAAACCACGATCTGAATCTGTACTACAAGCTCATCAAATTATACACCCTGTGGGTAAGCTCCCCACCAGTCCAAGGCCCAGAAACCGCCTCGCCGTCGTCACCGGCGGCATAGAAGGTGCAGTTCCACTGGCGAAAATCTTAAGGCCGTCCGTCCGTCAATCGGATGCGGGCGGCCTATTTATTTTTCAGGTCCTTTACCCGCACTTGCTAAACCCGCACATGTCGCAGGTCAGACAGCCTTCTTTCATGAGGAGATTGCTGCCGCAATCAGGGCAAGCCGGCGCATATCCTAAATTCGCAATTGAGGCTTGTTTCTGACTGGAAAAGCCATTGGTCGCTTGGATGGTGGGAGGAGTAGAAGCCGGGGTCAAAATCGGCTCCACG
>CAYHVH010000009.1:0-30365 GCA_964360335.1 uncultured Candidatus Saccharibacteria bacterium | reverse complement strand
GCTTCCCCGAATCCCCGAGGGTCACGGCCGGCAAATCCGCCGCTTCGATTTTTACCACCGCTAGATCATTAAAGGGATCGGCGGCTAGAATTTTGGCCGGATATTTTTGCCCGTCTTTCGTCACCACGGTGTACTCGGCCGCCCCGTCCTCCACCACGTGCCGGTTAGTCACAATCATCCCGTCGGACGCCACAATGAAACCCGAGCCGGCCCCCACCCTTTGCTTCTCCGTCTCCCCGGAAGGAACCGGAATTTGAAAGAAAAAATCGCCGAACGGCGAGCCTAATTGCTCGAACTTCGGCAGGTCCTTGGTGATGACGATCGAGACGACGGCCGGATTGACCTGCTCCACGGCCGAGACGATGGCCGACTCCTCGTCCAGAATAATTTTTCTATTCTCCACCACGGCCCGGCCGGCCTGTTGTTTGAGCACGACTTTTTGATACCAGGGCACGAGATATACGCTCCCCAAGACTCCGCCTAAAAGGCCGAAGATCAATCCCGTGGCCAGGCTCACCCGAAAACTTTGCCGGGCAGAGTGGCGGGTCTGCTGATGAAGCTCCAAATCGGTGGTAACAGAGTTAAGACTGTCTGGATTTTGGTTTTGCTTTCGTTGAGCCATACATAATACACGACGTTTTAACAGCCGTAATTATAACACGAACACTTGATAATTCAAAATCTTTTATTGATCGTCCGCGGCCGGGGCGGCAGAGAGCGCTTCGGCATGCTTTTCGTCCTGGCAATTGCAAGGGAGAAGCGGCTGGCCGTGGCGGGGACACCCCGGCGTCTCACAGGCCTTGGGATGGTCCGCCTCCCCGCCGCAAGCAGGACAAACATAGTGAGGCATATAGAATTGATTTTACCTTTTTGTTTCGGTTCGTTTCAGCAAAATTGTATGATTTTGGGACAGGTAGCTCTAATTTTTTAAGCGGTAGGTAATTGAAATAATACTGACAACCAACTGAAATAATATAATCTAAAGTGTCTTTATATTCAGGCTTTTTGAACCAACTGCTCAGAACATAAATATATTCCACCTCGATGTTTAATGGAGCCATCAGCTTTTTGTACTGTTTCTTTTTGAAGTCACAAGTTTGCAACTTCTCATCAACTGAGCCCGAGACTTGCTGATATTTTATCTCAATCACAAACAGCGTGTTGTTGACTATAACATACAAAGCCTCGTCCGGAAGCAGTCGCTTAGAAACGTACTTTTTGTAATCTACCCCTTTGGATTTTAAAAAAATATAGAGCCCAGTCTTTCGGTAACTTCGTGCAACCTCTTTGCCTTCGAAGTAAACAATGTTACCTTTTACAGAATATCCTTTTGCGTGACTCAAAATAGCCAAGACGTCCCTCCGCTTCTCAAAGTTCAAACCTGTAATTGTATTGCCTCCGCCCAATCCTTTTCTAATCATATTAATGTTTGACTAACTCTTGGTTTTTTATAGGCAAAATATTACTAGAATTCCTTATTATCTTGCCCAGTTCTTGAAATCTTTTAATTGACAAATCCAAAAACTGTTTCTCTGTGTCAATTCCTATGAATCTCCGGCCGTGTCTGACCGCCGCCAAGCCAGTCGTAGAGCTTCCTGTGAAAGGATCTAAAACCAAGTGCCCTTTATTAGTACTCGCCAGGACCACTCTCTCCAAAAGAGCTGATGGCTTTTGGGTAGGGTGCTTTCCGAATTTTTTTTCGCTAGTAGGAGGCGTAGATATGATCCACACCTCATCATTATCAAAGGTGTTTTTACCATCCTCTATTCCCCAAACACTGCGCATTTGTTTTCCGGGGACTTTAATAACGTCGTTCCACTTCCCCTGCTTCATAAGTTCGTAATTGAAAGTGTGTCTTGCTTCAGGATTTTTTTTCGCCCAAATCAAGGTCTCATGACTGGCGGTAAAGTAGCGACCGCTCAAATTGGGTGAAGCGTTCGGTTTAAACCATGAGATATCATTCAAAATTTTATATCCAGCTTTTAAAAGCGCAAATCCGCAAGTATAGATGGAGTGGTAGGTGCCACTGATCCAAATCGTGCCCTCCGATTTCAATACCCTTTTACAAGCCTCAATCCAGGCAAGGTGAAACTTAAAGTCGTCCTCCAGCCCTCTACTTTTATCCCATTCGCCTTTATTCACGCTGACACGCTTGCCAGCATGAACTGTAAAACCCCCATTTGAAAGCATATAGGGGGGGTCGGCAAAAATCATGTCAATAGAATTTTCGGGCAATTTTTCCAGAAGCTCAAGGCTATCACCATAATAAAGAACAAAGCCGTTTTCGCTAAAATAAGGCTTGCCTAATTTTGTGAGTATTTTTCCGTTATTTTGTTTCATTACCTTTATTTTATCACAATCGATTCATCCAGGAAAACCGGCCCCGCAGGTTTGTTAGCGCTTACCTTTTCGCGCGAATGGGTAAATTCATAGACAACGGTTATCGTTTAGAAATTTTTGATTTTATCTTCAGAATTCCCCACCCCAGAAGCCAGCTACGCGTTTAAACTTAATGAGGATCTTTTAAATAGCAAAAAGTCGTTCCGTCCTAGAATCCAATACTAAGAAAAAGCGATAAATACAATGTTAAAAAACTTAACAGTGTCAATACTAAAAGAGAGGCTATTATCAAAAATTTAAAAGCAGCTACTTTATAATCGTGTAAAAAACCTAATCGCGTAAGGTAGAGTACGGATAAAAACTCAATTAATAATATTGAAACACGCGAAAATTTATTCAATTCACTGAACGAAGACTGAAAAACCGGGTTATTAAATCTTTGAAAAAGAAAACTCATCAAGACATTAGTAATCGGATAATAAATTAATTCAATTGTCATTAATAGAGTAATGAATAACAATACTTTATTTCTAATATTCATATTTAATCTTGCCTTCTTTTTGCATTAATTTATTGAGTAACAACTCCTGGTTTTTTTCCCTGATAATTGTTAGGGTGAATAAAATAGCGTCTCGTATTTGAAGCGCATTTATTCATCACGGGTCATTTATCTTAATCATAATATCGCCTTTGTCTGTTATCAACTCCAACAATTTCAATCCTTTAACTTTCTCTTTCGTCTCAACGCCGCCGGCAACTTTAGTCCTTATCGTAGATAAGTCCTGTTTTTTCTTATACCCAATCACAATATAATTCTCGTTCTCAACCTTGATTTCTTGCGCAAAGTCCTTTATAAGATTGCTGCGGTCTCCATACATAATCTCAAATTCAGTATCCTTAAACTTTCTGGATGAGCTACCATTGTAGCTTAAAGATTTCAGTTCCATTTCATACCGATTTTTTTTATCGTCTCTCCCATAAGTAAGGACTAATATATTCCCCGCCCGATCCTTAGCTATGCAGACCTTCTTCTCACATACAACCGATGGGGTCGGATCTAGGTTATCAGAGGCCCCAAAAACAAAATTCTGCATATCCAAATCAAAACTTACACGAATTTCTGGCGGGGTCGCATCAATTCTTAGTTCCTCCGTTTCAATCAATTCCCGATTCCCAGCCCGATCAGTGGAGAAAAATTGTATTAGGTGGCTGCCTTCTTCACTGACTTCAAAAGGCCCTAAGTACTCATGCCAAGAGCTTCCCCCATCCAATGAATACTCGGTTTGCAAAATTCCGGAGTTGTCGTCTGTAGCAGTTAAAGTAACCTCCACTGCAGATCTAAACCAGCCGTTGAAACCTGCTATTCCAGTGAGCGAAGGACTAGTCACGGGCGGGTTCTCATCAGCACTTTCCTCTTCGGTCAAAACCGAAGCCGGGGAAATCTCGACAAAATTGCTATTCCCCAAAAGGTCAAAAGAAATAGAATTGTTTAGCAAGGTATCGGAAACCTCGAATTTTGCTAATGAATCCGGAACTATGTCTACATCACGATAATATATTGTTCCCCTCACCTCGCCATCCACATCGGCGATCTTCAAATCGAAGCTTCCTTGGTCAATAGCATCCAGTTCAACTTGATAGACTTGTCCTTCGTCTGTAGGTAAAAAGATGAATTTTTCTTCACCCAAAACTTCATAGGTGGCACCAGGAATACTATTATCAAACGATTCGAGCTCATTGGGTCCCGCATAGTTTCCGTTCTGATCGAATATCTTTACATTCACAGGACTAAAAATTCCGAATGATTTCCCTCGTAATTTGCACTGACTTGAATCTTGAGTGATTTTATTATCTATAGGTTTCGGTGACCCAGTCAATAGCGAGACAATCAGTGCCTTAATAGGATTAGTAGTCATCATCCTATCATGTTTTATACCCTTCACGTAGAACTGGTTCTCATTTGATATTCTTACAAAATTACTACTCCCCAGAGGAACTGTACCGTCCCCCGCGACGCTTTTGGGCATCATCGGCAGCTTGGGAAATGATGGATCGACCTTAAAAATACTGAGCGTCCCAGTATTGCAACCATTGATATTGAATACCTCAATTCCATTAAGATCCAGATTGTTTATACCAGAATTATAAAAAAATTCGGCCTCGTCTATCAAAAAATTGTTCAATCCTAAGGTTATCAAAGTAGTCTTGGTATCCGCATAGTTGAGGACCGATGATTGAACTTTTAAATAACCGCCAAAGTTGATGAAATAGTCCTGATTGGGCAAAAGTTCATAAATTGAGGGCATATTGCGCGATATCTTTCTAATCTCGGCAAAATTTACTAACAGAGCAACTAGCTGTTCACCAAAGATAGGAATCGTAGTAGCTCTAGGGGCCCCTAAGTGAGGAGTGCCTACAAAGATTACTTTATTGAGTCTGTCCTTTCCGAAGTTTAAAATATATTCTTTCGCAATTAGGCCCCCCATACTATGGGCAATGATGTCTAACTTTTTATCAGAACCGATTCCAGTTTCGATAAAAGTATTCAATGCCTGTGCAACATTATTTATATCTAGCCTCCAGTCGTATGGGAAAACAAACAGATCAACCCCCGCTTGATAGCCGCTGTCGATAAGGGTATCTATGAGACTTTGACTATAATTATATAATCCTAGCGGATTCCTAATAATGTCGCCTACATCAATTTGATTTAAACTTATTCCTGAATCATTAAGCATCAGTACGTCCATAAACTCGTCAGTGGGTGATAGCATCTTCGCCAAATTCGGCCAAACAAGTTCCCCATCTTGAAACAACTCTGTCCCCATTATCCCCGGTATTATAATTACTGGATTCCGCCCTGGAGGAGGGCTGGTTTCCTTCCCCAGCCAGGGGTCAAACAAAACTCCGTCCCACACCTCGTTCCCAAGTCCACCCGGATTGAGTGTGGGATGAAAAGGCCCCGAAGCATCTCCCCACCAGTTATTTTGCGCCGGCAGTGGAGAACTCAACTCAAAGTTGATTGCCCCATACTCCAGATTGCCGAAAATGTTATTGTTCTCCAAAAGAAAGTTGCCGCCACTGAGGCGGAAAAAGCCGAAACGGTTGTTGGTGATTTCGTTGTTCCGGATCGTAACTTGGCCGGTGATAAGGTCATCGAAGGAAAAACCGTAGGCCCACCCCGAAAAATGATTTCTTTCAAAAACCACGTCTTCCAAGGACTTAAAAAACCCCGAAGAAAAAACTGCACTGAAGTTATGGTGAGTATTCGTAAACTCGTTATCCGAAACTTGCCCGCCGAAACCCGACCTTATATTTATTCCGGCGCCGCAATCCAAAAACTTGTTATTTTTGATGATTAAAACTTGGTCTGAGTCAATACAAAAATCACCATAACGCAGCTCCGTAAACTCGAGGCGGTCAGCAGAATTCCGAAGCCTGACTCCTAGCCAAAAAGCAACCTCGGGCTGGGTGGCGGTCCCGTCCCCATTGGTGTCCCCGGCGACCGTGTCGTCAGTCAAGGCCGTAAAAACGATTCGTTCGGCAGAAGTGCCGACAGCAATAATTTTTCCGCCAGCCGCTGATGACAAAGTTGTACCCCGGTCAAATTTCACCACGACTCCCGGCTCGATAGTCAAGGTTGCCCCTGCTTCCACCCGAACCCCCGAAGTCCACACATCAAATTTTACCACGTAGGGACTTTGGGCTTTGGTCCAGGTTTGATCCAAAAGCAAAGACCCGGTAACTTCGGTGGCTGCCGAAACCGGTCTCACAAAAACAAAAAAGGCGCCGGCAAACACGGCGGCCAAAAAAATCCCAAAAAGCCAAATGCGAACCAAAAATCCCACTTTGGTTTTTGTGTTCATGCTAACTCCAGGCTAACAAACCGCAAAGCCGCTGTCAAAAACTTATCCACTTACCTTTTCGCGCGAATGGGTAAGGGGGCAAAACGCCAACGTAGAACATTCCAACATTCTCAAGAATATTGGAATGTCCGAATGAAATTGAAAAAAGTCCGACCGTATGGTGAAAGCCGGTGTTCCACGTTTCGGCCACGGTAGCGTTTGTCTACCAAACCGGCCTGGAATAACCGCCGTGTATGCTCGGAGATGGTTTTAAGATTGACCTTGAGCGTTTCGGCAATCACCTCCACGGTGATCCCAGGCTCCCGGGCAATCAGAAGAAGAATCTCAATCCGCCGGTGGTTTGCAATCCCCTTGAAATGGCGCTCCAACTGCTTTGCGGTTTTGCCTTTATTTGTCATATAATCAATATATTACAACATCCTCACATTCTCAAGAATATTAGAATATCCACATGGATTGCAAATACCGAGTTTCGAGATTCATGGCCGGCCCAATTTTAGTACACTAGCGAAGTTAAGCGACAATAATAAGCAGTTGTTGGTGAATAACCGATAAATTGTAGGTGCCGGTTTTTTTAAACCTCGGTCAAAACTAAAGAGCCGTGCTCGGTGACGGCAACCGTATGTTCGAAATGGGCGGAGAGGCTCCCGTCGGCGGTGACCACAGTCCAGCCATCATCCAGGAACTTCACGAGATGCGTACCCAAGGTAAACATCGGTTCAATCGCCAAAACCATCCCCACCCGCAACGTCTCGAGCGTGCCGGGCTGACCGTAGTTCGGGACATTCGGCGGTTCGTGAACGGCGTGCCCGACGCCGTGCCCGACCAGATCCCGGACCACCCCGAAACCAGCCTGTTTGGCAGTCTGCTCGATAGCCACGGCAATATCGCCGACGGTCTTTCCGGGTTTGACTTCCTTGATCCCTGCCCGCAAAGCTTGCTGGGTCACCGCAATGAGCCTCTGGGTCTCTTCACTCACCTCGCCGACTGCCACGGTTATCGCCGCGTCCGTAAAGAGGCCGCGGTATTTAATCCCCAAATCCAGTCCGATAATCTGGCCTTCCTCCAAAATCCGCTTGTCGTTCGGAATGCAATGCACGATCTCCTCATTGATGGAGGTGCAGAGAGCAGCGGGAAAGGGAGGAGCGTCCGCGTGAGTCTGGTAGCCGGGAAAAGCGGCCTCGGCTCCGGCCTTTGCGATCGCTGTCCGGGCCAAGCTATCAAGCTCCAAGGTCGAAATTCCCGGCCGCACCGCTTCTGCCAGGAGGGCCAGAATCCCTGCCAAAATCCGGCCCCCTTCGCGCAAAATCTTAATTTCCTGCGGCGTTTTAATGAGCGCCATAATACCGGTTAATGGTCTGGACAATGTCCTTGGTCACTTTGGGGATCGGTTGTTGACCATTGATAATTTTGAGGAGCTCCTGCCCTCGCCAGAACTTTACGGTCTTGCTGTAGATTTTGTCGTAATAAGCAATCCGGTTTCTGATGGCCTTCGGGTCATCGTCGGCCCGCTTGATGAGCGACGAACCGCATTTCGGACAGCGTTCTGGCCCTTTATATAAAGTAATGAGCTCGCCCGTCCGAGAACAATAATAGCGTCCCCGCAACCGGCGATAAATTTCGCTGTGGGGAGTATGCAGGTAAATTACCAAAACTTTCCGGCCCTGCCGTTTGAAAATGTTATATATGAGCCGGGCCTCGGAGGGCATCTTACCGCCGTCCAAAAGGACGCTGCGGTTTTTCGGTAGGTTACCGAGCGAGGTCTTGAGAAATTTTTTTATGATATCGCTCGGAGTAAGCTTGCCCAGTTTGGTCTTCTCAAGACGTCGGCTGACTTTCGAAGTCCCGGTCCAATATTTGCGGGTAAAAGCCCCGGTTTCAATCAGCCGCAGGCGAAATTTCCGCACCAAAATTTTGGCCTGCGTCCCCTTGCCGGCCGCGATGTCGCCCAACAAGACTAAGCTAATCGGCCCTCGCACCTAGAGATTGAGTTTTTTAAGAATTTCCCGATGAACCTCGTCAACCGCGGGCGCGCCGTCAATCCGCACAACGCGACCTTCCTGTTCCAGCTCCTTAATCATCGGCAGGGTCTCGGCGTTGTAAATTTCCAAGCGCTGGTGGATCGCCTCCGGCCGGTCGTCGGCGCGGTGAATCAGGTTGCCGCCGCAGTTCTCGCAACTCTCTGCGGTGCCGGCAACGTAAACTGCCCCGCAAAGCTCGCAGGTGAGCCTCGTCGAGAGCCTTTGGATGGCTTCTTCTTCCGAAAGGTCAATAAACACCACCTGGTAGTCGTCCAGGCGGCCAGTTTGCGGCCAGAATTTTTTCATTAGCTGATATTGGAGCAGGGTGCGGGGAAAGCCGTCGATCACCACTCCTTGTTCGGGGGAAATTTTTAAAAGTTTTTGCTTCATGACTTCAGCGGCAAGTTCCGGCTCCACCAGCTCGCCGCGACCGTGAATCGTTTCCTCAACCTTGCGGCCCAGCTCCGTATCCTCTTTGGCGATTTCCCGGAGAACGGCACCCAGATCAATGACGACCAAATTTATTTCCTCGGCCAAAAGCCGGACCTGCGTCCCCTTGCCCGAGCCTTGCGGACCCAAAAAAATTAAATTAAAGACCTTCATAGTCGCGCATCACCAATTGCGAATCAATTTGCTTGACCGTCTCAATCACCACTGCCACCACGATCAGCAGGGAAGTCCCCCCAATGGTTAGGGCCTGGGTTTTGGTCACTATCTGCATCAAAAAAGGCAGAACGGCGATGAGTCCCAGAAAAACCGCGCCCGCCAGCGTAATCCGGTTCAAAACCCGGTACAAAAAGTCCGCGGTCATGCGCCCCGGCCGCAGCCCGGGGATGAAACCGCCCTGTTTCTGGATGTTATCGGAAATATCCTCGGGATTAAAGACCACCGCCGTGTAAAAGTACGTAAAGGCCACAACCAGCAAAAAGTAGGCGATACCGTAAAAAGTCTGGTTCTGGAACAGCTCGGTGACTTGCCTGGCGAAATTGGCGATCGCCGGGGTCCGGGCGTTGACCAGAAAATTGGCGATCACCCCCGGAAACAGCAACACGGAAATGGCGAAGATGATGGGTATCACCCCGGCGGTGTTGATCCGGATAGGGAGATAGGTATTCACTCCGCCGTAGAGTTTGTTGCCGCGCACCCGCTTGGCGTAGGATACCGGGATGTTGCGCGTCGCCTCGGTCATCACCACCACCCCCAAAATTACCACCAGCGCAATCAGGATAAACCCCAAAATTGTCGGCAGCTGCGAAGTATCCAGGAACTTATCGGAACTTAAAAGCTGGACATTCACGGTTCGGGCCGCCACCGTGGGGACCCGCGCCACAATCCCGGCAAAAATGATGAGGGAGATGCCGTTGCCAATACCGTATTCGGTGATAATCTCTCCCAGCCACATCAAAATCATGGTTCCCGCCGTCACCGAAAACAGAATCGTGAGCCACTCCCCGGCCGACAGCGCTCCCAAAACGTTCACCCCACCGCTCGCTCCGCGGGAAATCAAGGTGATCGTCCCAAAAGCCTGCAAAATTGCCAGCGGCACGGTAAGATAGCGGGTATACTGGTTGACTTTGGCTCGCCCCTGTTCCCCCTCTTTTTGCAGTTCGCCCAGCTTCGGAACGATGATGGCCAGAAGCTGAATGATGATCGAAGCCGTGATGTACGGTCCGACCCCCATCATTGCGATCGAGAGGTTTGACAATCCGCCTCCCGAAAAAATATCCAGGAGGCCGAAGAGCTGATTTTGGCTGAAAAACTGGCGCAGGGCGCCAAGATTTACGCCGGGAATCGGGACGGCCGCTAGGAGCCTGGTGGCCGCCAACAGCAGAAGCACCATCAAAATCTTGTTTCTGAGGTCAGGCAGGCGCCAAATTTGCATTATTTTTTTAAACATAATGGCCCGGAAGCATTAATTCTCTATCCGGCCGCCGGCTTGTTCCGCCGCCCGCCGCGCTGCCTCCGACAATTTGACCTTTTTAAACTGCAATTTCGCTGGCAATTGACCCTGGCCGACAATCTTCACCTCGCGGCCCAAACTCTCGATGAATCCCTGATCGCGCAAAGTTTTGGGACTCACCAAACCGCCTTCCCGGAAAGCTTTGGCAATCGCCTTGAGGCTGATGGTCTGGGGTTTAACCTTAAGAGAACGAAAACCGCCGCGCTTGGGCAGCTGCCGGATGAGCGGCATCCGCCCTCCCTCAAACCCTGGCGGAATGCTGCTACCGCTTCTGGCCCGCTGTCCCTTGAGCCCCCGGCCGGCATAAGTCCCCTGCCCGGAACCCGAACCCCGGCCGACTCGTTTACGGGCCTTGCGCTTGGAACTCGGCTTTAGGTTAGATAAGTTGAGCATGATTGGTTTTAGATTATTCGCTAAATCGTTCCCGCAACTGCCGCAGCGCCTCGTAGGTCGCCCGGACGTTGCTGATTTTATTCGAGGAACCCAGCATTTTACTGGTAATGTTTTTAACGCCTGCTAAACTTAAAACCGCCCGCACCGGGCCGCCGGCGATAATCCCGGTACCGGCCCGGGCCGGTTTCAGCAGAACCACGGCGGATTTGTATTTCATTTGAATCCGTTGGGGAATCGTCCCGTCCTTGAGCGGGGCCTGAATCAGATGTTTCTTGGCTTGGCTGGTGGCTTTGCCAATGGCGTCGGCAACGTCCACTCCTTTGCGCAATCCGATCCCCACTCGGCCGTTGCGATCCCCGATGACCACGAGCGCGCGAAACCGCATTCGTTTGCCGCCAGCCACCACGCGGGTCACCCGCCTGATTTCCACGACCTTGTTGTCAAATTCTTTTTTGATGACTTCGTGAACCATAATTCCAGTTAAAACTTAAGTCCTGCTTCACGAGCGGCTTCTGCTACGGCTTTGACCCGGCCATGGTACTGATAACCGCCGCGATCAAACACCACGCTTTTGATCCCTTTTTTGACCGCGCGCTGGGCCAAAAGTTTCGCTACGGCTGCTGCTCTGGCCTGTTGGCCCTTTAACTTCCGGGTCTCCAGAGTCGAGGCGGCGGCCAGGGTCGTGCCGGTCGAATCGTCAATCAACTGGAGATGGGTATGGCGATGGCTTCTAAAGACTACGAGGCGCGGCCGATCGCCGGTACCCGCGATCCTCGCCCGCACCCTCTGGTGGCGTCTCAGCCGATTTCCTCTTTTTCCATTCGCTGACCTCTTCGTCATAATAGCTAATAAGTTAAAAGCTGACTCTTAGCCGGCGGCACCCACGGCTTTGACCACCTTGCCGGGTTTTCGACGGATAACTTCGTCTTGATACTTAACCCCCTTGCCCTTGTACGGTTCCGGGGGACGCTTGCTCCGGATGCGGGCCGCAAATTCCCCGACTTCCTGTTTGTTCGCCCCCGTGACCGTAATCATATTCTTTTCCACCTTCACTTCCAAGCCCGGCGGGATAGAAAGTTCGATGGGATGGGAATAACCCAAGTTTAAAACCAGTTTCTGGCCACTAACGGCGGCCTTGTAGCCCACACCCACGACCTCCAACTTCCGCTCAAAGCCCTGAACTGCCCCTTGAACCGCGTTCTGTAAGAGGGCCCGAAAGGTTCCCCACAAGGCTCGTTGTTTTCGGTTTTCGGGATTAGCGACAGTCACCCGCAATTCCTTTTGACTTAGGAGGACCCGAACTGCTGGATGGAGCTTCACTATTTGTTCCCCTTTCGGCCCCTTGATGGTGGCCTGACCATCGCGCACATCCACCTGAACTGCCTCGGGGACGACTATGGGTTTCTTGCCGATTTTCGACATGATTTAAAAATCCAGAATCCTAAAAATAAAATCTTGAAATTATTACCAAATCTGGCAAATAATTTCACCGCCCACCTTCTGTTCCCGCGCTTCCTGGTCCGTCATTAGCCCCTTGGATGTCGAAAGAATGACCGAACCCAAACCGGCGCGCCACCGGGGAATCTCGGTCACCCGCGCATAGATTCGCTGTCCGGGCCGGCTCACTCGTTTCAATCCGGTAATGAGCGCCCGGCCTGAAGGAGCGTATTTAAGCTGCAACTTTAGGAATTTCCGCTTCGGCTCTCCGCCTTCGGCAGACAAAACCTCGACCCCTGACAGGAAGCCCTGCTTCTGGAAAAGCGCGGCCAAATTCTGTTTCAGCGCAGAGTAGGGCACCGCCACTTCCGGTTTTTTCGAAAGCTGGGCGTTGCGGATTTGGGTTAACATGTCAGCAATTGGATCAGTCATCGTCGCAAATTCAAAAATCAAAAATCAAAATGCAAAATTTCGGGGTCCGCTCCGCGGACGACTGGAAAAATTCATACGCGAAGCGCATACCATAATTTTGATATTTGCATTTTACATTTTGCATTGTCATCTACCAGCTAGACTTAATTATCCCCGGTATTTCGCCGCGACTGGCCATTTCCCGAAAACAAATCCGACACAAATCAAAATCCCGCATATAACCCCGAATCCGCCCGCACCGCCAACACCGCCGCATCAGCCGGCTGGAATACTTGGGCTCCCTTTTTTGTTTGGCAATCTGACTTTTTTTGGCCAGTTAACTAACGTCCTTTTCCGCCAGGGGCGGATCCGTCTTCGGCGGAAAATGGGAAACCAAATTTCTTAAGCAACATATAAGCTTCTTTATCATCTTTTGCGGTCGTAGCAATCGTCACCCCTAGACCGAAGTTCGTCGTGAGGTCTTCTTGGGCCATCTCCG
This sequence comes from uncultured Candidatus Saccharibacteria bacterium, assembly GCA_964360335.1. GTDB lineage: Bacteria > Patescibacteriota > Doudnabacteria > UBA920 > 2-01-FULL-46-14 > CAYHVH01. Next base: position 17,438 of record CAYHVH010000009.1, on the reverse strand, counting down.
GAAAGACCAAATGTTCCCGCAAACCCAGGGAATAATTACCGCGCCGGTCAAATCCTTGGCGCGACATGCCCCGAAAATCCCGGGTTCGCGGCAACGCCACGTTAATCAACTTGTCCAAAAACTCGTACATCCGCTTGCCGCGCAACGTCACCCGCAAACCGACAACCTGACCCTGTCTCGTCTTGAACCCGGAAATGGCTCGTTTCGCTCGGGTGACCACTGGCTGCTGGCCGGTAATTTTCCGTACCGCGTCGACATAATTTTCCAGATTTTTCGGCTGTTGTTGCAAAAGCTTCCCGATCCCGGCATTCACGATGATTTTCTTTAAGCGCGGTACGGCCATAATATTCGCGGCGTGCAATTCCGTTTGCAGCTTTGGCAAAATCGTAGTGCGGTATTGTTTGAAGAGTCGGCTCATATTTGCTTCCCGCAGTTTTTACAGATTCGGCTTTTTCGCCCCTCCGCGTCCAGATGCTGACCGACCCGGCTGGGTTTTTTGCAGTGGGGACAAATCAGCATCAAATTGGAAATTGCGACCGGCCGGGGAAACTGAATTTTTTGACCTTTCTGTCCCGCCCGTTTCGGCCGCTCGTGGCGGACAGCAAGGTTCCGGCCTTCCACCGTGGCTTTTCCGGAATCCGCCTTCACAAAAATAACTTTCCCGGTTTTGGCCCGGTCCTTACCCACCAGAATTTTCACCATGTCACCTTTCCGTAAGAAAGTCATCTCAAATCACCTCGGGGGCCAAACTTACAATTTTAGTAAAACCCAAATCCCGCAATTCCCGCGGGATCGGCCCGAAGATTCTCGTCCCTCTCGGTTCCCCGGTCTCCTTATTCACCAGCACCGCGGCGTTCTCGTCAAACCGGATATAAGAACCGTCCGGCCGACGAATTTCTTTGCGCGTCCGGACAATCACGGCGTAAACTTTATCGCCCTTCTTCACTTGACCGGCGGAGCTCGCGTCCTTGACCGAGGCGGCCACGATGTCTCCCAGTCCCACGTGGTGCCGGCGGTTGCTGCCGGAAACGCTAAAAACGGCGATCTCTTTGGCGCCCGTATTATCGGCTACGACTAATCTGGTTCGGAGGTGAATCATATCCTAAGAACTGCTAATAAGAATCGGTCATTTAACCTTTCTTACCACGGCCCAGCGTTTCTTCCTGGAAACCGGGGCAGTTTCCTCAATCTCCACGACATCCCCCGCATGGTACTCCCCTTTTTCATCATGCGCCTGGTAACGCTTGGTAACCGCATACTGTTTGTGATACTTCGGGTGCGTTTTCAGGACGGCGACTTTCACCACGACCGTATTCTGCATTTTATCACTTTCCACCAGCCCCACGAGTTTTTTACGGGACATGTTGTTGACGTTCCTTAAGAACCGTTAAAATCCGGGCAATGTTCTTTTTGGCCTGCCGCAGCAGCTGATAATTTTTGACCTCGCGGCTGCCGATTTTAAACCGCAAACTTCGCACCTCTTCCTTAGATTCCGCCAAAGTTTTGAGCAAATCGTTGTCGCTTTTTTTACGAATTTCTTGAATCTTCACCCCGTTAGAAATCCTTGCATTTAATGTTGAATTTCAAAACGACTAGTGAAATCTTGTTGAATTGGAGATTTCTAACGGGGTTCATCATTGACGCCGCTCCTCAAATCGGGTTTTGACCGGCAATTTATGAGCCGCCAGACGCATGGCTTCACTAGCCTGCTCCAGAGTTACGCCGTCCATTTCAAAAAGCATCCGCCCTTTCTTGACCACCACCACGAAATGATCCACGGCCCCTTTGCCGCCGCCCATCGGAATCTCGTTGCCCTTTGTGGTTACCGGCTTGTCCGGAAAAACCCGGACCCAGATTTTACCGCCGCGCTGCACATAGCGAGTCATTGCCCGCCTCGCCGCTTCGATTTGCCGGCTCGTGACCCAACCGTTGCTTAAAGCCCGCAAACCGTAAGTGCCGAAACTCAAATAATTCCCGGCTGTGGCAATTCCTCTGCTATGACCCCGATGGTGCTTACGGTGCTTAAGTTTTTTGGGAATCAACATAAAAAATTCAAATTAAATTTTACTGGATTTCGTCTTTTCCCCGCCTACGGCGGAAAAGACTTCGCCCTTGTTAATCCAGACCTTTATCCCGACTGTCCCATAAGTAGTATAAGCGGTGGCGGTGGCGAAATCGATGTTCGCGCGCAGCGTATGGAGAGGCAATTTTCCCCGATACAGCCACTCGGTCCGGGCAATTTCCGCGCCACCCAGTCTGCCGGAAATCGCAATCCTCACGCCCACTGCCCCGGCGTCCATAACCTGTTCGATCGCGGACTTTAAAGCGCGCCGAAAGGCCACCCGTTTTTCCATTTGCTCGGCCAAGGTATTGGCCCAGACCTGGGCTTCCAAGTTGTAATGTTTGGACTCCTCAATCGTAATTTTGAGCTCGCCTTTGAGCAGAAGTTGTTTTTTCATCTGCTTCTTGAAATCTTCCACCCCCACCCCCCCTTTGCCAATAATCATCCCGGGGCGAGTAGAGTGAATGATAACATTGATTTCCAGATTCAGCCGCTCGATGTCAATCCGCACAATCCCGGCTTTGGCAAATTTCCGCAAAACGAAGTCGCGAATTTTACTGTCTTCCTGTAACATTTGGGCAAATTTTTTGCCACGGGCAAACCACCGCGATTTCCAAGTATCGGTAATTTTTAAACGAAAGATGATTGGATTTACTTTCTGACCCATATTACATGTTTCCTCTCCGGTCAAAAGCAGTATACTTCTTTCCCTTGACATCTGGCTTCGTTGAGACCAGCGTCTTTTTTGTCTCTTTGTCCTTTTTGCGCCAAAAGGCAAAACGGGACTTTTTCGGCTCGGCTATCGGACCGACCGGTTGTTGCACCTCTTCCGTAACCTCTGTTTTGCTCGCCGCCGCTTCCTTCCGCTGCGGTTTTGGTTTTAGTTTGCTTACTCCCAAAACCAGATTTAGATTGCTGGTTCGCTTGCGGACCGGAAAAGCCCGGCCCTGAGCCCGCGGTTCGTAACGGAAAAATACCCGCCCGCCGTCCACCGAAAAATGCTTTATGAATAACCGCCCGGACTCAATTTGAAAATTATGCAGCGCATTGGCGACCGCCGAACTGACCAATTTCTTGATGGGTAAAGCGGCCTTTTTCGTCAAAAAATCAAGCTGGTCCAGGGCCTCCTGCACCGATAAATCTTTGAGGAGTCTGCTCACGAGTCTCACTTTCCGCGGGGAAATGTGTATCCCCCGAGCATAAGCTTTGACCTCCGTCACTTCTTTCCCAACTAATTTCCCGTCCGTCATGCTTTTTTCTCCTCACCCTTTACCGCGGCGGCTTTTTCGGTTTCCTCCGCAGCGGCCAGTTTGGCCTTTTCGGCTTGGGCCGCGGCCTCGGCCTCTTCGCGAGCCATCCGGCCGCCGTGTTTGATAAACTTCCTCGTCGGGGCAAACTCTCCCAGTTTATGACCCACCATATCTTCTGCTACAAAGACTTCTATAAAATTTTTCCCGTTATGCACCGCGAAAGTAAAACCGACCATGGCAGGAGTAATGGTATGGTCCCGCGACCAGGTCTTGATCGGGGTCTTGTCCCCGGCTTTCCTGGCTTGAACTTTCTTCAAGAGCCGCGGGTCAACGTATGGACCTTTCTTCAATGACCGAGACATATTATTTGCGCCGAGAAATAATAAATTTATTCGAAGCTTTATGCTTGTTTCTGGTCTTGACCCCGAGGGCGTGCTTGCCCCACGGCGTTTTGGGATATTTCAAACCGATTGGGTTACGACCCTCCCCCCCGCCGTGCGGATGATCTACGGGATTCATCGCCTTTCCCCGGACCGTGGGTCTGATGCCGAGCCATCTCGTCCGTCCGGCCTTGCCGAGCCGGACATTGAGATTGTCAATATTGGATAACTGGCCAATCGTCGCCATTGAGTCCGGAAAAACCCGGCGGACTTCCCCGGACGGTAATCGCAAAATCGCGTATTCCCTTTCGGCCGCCATAACGGTAGCATACGCTCCGGCGCTGCGCACAATCTGTCCGCCTTTTCCCGGCTGAAGCTCCACATCGTGCACTGAAGTGCCGGCCGAAATGTTCCGCAGACGAGTCCGGTTACCCGCTTTCATTTCGACTTTGTCCAAGGAGGAGGTAACCACGTCGCCGACCTTTAGGTCCTGCGGAGCCAGAATGTAGCGTTTTTCGCCGTCCCGATAATGAAGCAAAGCCAAAAACGCCGAACGATTCGGATCGTATTCCAAGGACGCAACAGTCGCCGGGATGCCGAGCTTATCCCGCTTGCTATCCAGGAGGCGGATTTTTTTCCTCGCCCCCCCGCCGATATGTCTTACGGTAATCCGGCCCTGCTGATTACGCCCGCCGCTCTTGGCCTTACTCCAGAAGAGGGCTTTGGGCGCTCGGGGTTTTTTTTGGAGCCCCGAATAGTCCGCCACAGACATTTTGCGGCGACCAGGAGTGGTTGGTTTGTAGAACTTCAGTGGCATATAAATCAAAATTCAAAAATCAAAACCTGTGGTGAGCGAGGTCGAATCCATGCAAAATTTCGAAGTCCGCGTTTTTGATATTTGCATTTTACATTTTGCATTCTCATTTATCCGACGGCCTCGACAATCCCCGGGATCTTCTCCCCCGCCCGTACCGTGACAATCGCCTTCTTCCAAGCGGCCGTTCGACCTTGAGTTTTCCCGTAGCGCCGCAGTTTCCCGGGCATCCTCACGATTTGCACCTTTTCCACGTGCACATCATAGACCAGCTGAATGCTTTTCTTAATCTCCGGCTTGTTGGCCCGCGGATGAACCGCAAACACATACTTTCCGGATCCGGCCAAATGCGTCCCCTTTTCGGACAGAACCGGGCGCAACAAAATTTGGTAGGCCTGACCAGTATCGCCCTTCGGTTTGACTTCCGGGGCGGCTCCTTGCCGCTCTGCCTTTTTTTGCCCCCCCAGATCAACCTTCTCCCCTTCTCGCTTTGACTTCTGGGGTTCCGGCTGTTTCTTTTTTAATCCCAATTTATCTAAAATTCCCATATTTTGATCTTTGGCGCTAATTCGGATTTCCTAAATAGGTCTTGGTCATCACCGGCAAAGCGTTTTTCAAAACAATGATGCTTTCGCTCCATAGCAGGTCCAAAAGGTTCAAATTTTTCGCCAGACAGAGTTTCACTTCCGGTAAGTTTCGCGCTGCGCGCTGAAGGGCCTCGGGCTTTTCCGCGGTGATGATCAGGATTCTCTTACCCTTGAGAATCGTCCCCAGGGCGGCAAGTTTCGCCACCAGTTCCCGGGTTTTCCCGGAACTAAGCTCCAAATTGTCCATAACCGCCAACCTGCCCTCCTGGGCCCGGCTACTTAGAACCGCAAACAACCCTAAGCGTTTGGTCTTCCGGTTAACCTTCTTGGAATAATTGCGCTCCACGGTCGGACCAAAAACGACGCCGCCCCCCCGCCACAGGGGCGAGCGAATGGAACCAGCTCGGGCCCGACCGGTACCCTTTTGCTTCCACGGTTTCTTCCCCCCACCTCGGACCTGGCCGCGAGTTTTCGTGGCCGCGGTTGAGGTTCGCAAATTAGCAAGCATGGCGGCGGCCACAAACTGCACCACCGCGGGCTTGACTGCTGAGCGGGCAAAAATCGCCGCCGGCAACTCGAGCTTTTCGCCGGTTTCCTGACCGGCTTGATTATAGACTGACACTTCGCTCATTTCTGAAGTTCCTCTTTAACGGCGGCGGTTTCCGATTCGACCGGCGCGGGAGCAGAAGCTTCAACCGCCGGCTCTCCCGCGGCGGCGGGGCCGTAACTTTGAATTTCCGGGTAAGCTTTGGTTTGGCCGGTAGTTCTAATCTCCAGAAGTCCCCCCGGAGCGCCCGGCACGCCGCCTTTGACAAACAGTAGATTTTTTTCCGGCGCTACCGCCACAATCACGGAATGTTTCACCGTCGCTTTGCCTCCCCCAAACCGGCCCGCCATCCGGAGGCCAGGCCGAACGTGCTGGGGAAAGCGCTGGCCAATCGCTCCCACGGCCCGCGGATGATCGTGACCGTGACTCGCCGGTGCTCCGTGGAAACCATGGCGCTTGACCGCCCCGGTAAAACCGCGACCTTTGCTCAAGCCGCTGATATTCACGACTTCCCCGGCGACAAAGTCTGAAACTTTCAATTCTTGGCCAATCTGATATTCTCCTTCGGCAAAACGAAATTCTCTTTTGACTTTGCCCAAAGCCACCTGCACCGCCCGATACTGGTCCCGTTCGGCGGTTCTCACCAAGGTGACTTTGCAGGACGGCGCCTCCAAGACAGTAACTGGAATCACCCGACCATCTTTGGTAAAGACTTGGGACATATTCACTTTTCGGGCGAGAATAAATTTCACCCCGTTAGAAATCCTGTAAGTTAATTGCTAGATGCATGATTTTTCACTGAACCTCGTTGGAAGTGAGATTTCTAACGGGGTTCAGTCGTTTTTAAAAAAATCTGGTCTCGATTGACCAGTAGACCAGAATCTTTACCAAAAAAGATTTTGATTACCGGTAAATCGTTATCTCAAGCGGAAAGTTTTCTGGACTTTACGGCCGAAGAACCTATTTACCCCGTTAGACAATTAAATGGAGGATTGGGAAATCATCTTGAGCGGTACATCCCGCAAGACAATAATCGTTCATCTAACAAGTATTGTCTAACGGGGTTTACCCCCGGGTTGGTACAGATCTTTACTACAGCGGTGCGTCCGTCTCACATCTTAATTTCGACATCCACGCCGGCGGGCAGATTGAGGTTGGCGAGGGAATCAATGGTTTTTTGGGTGGGGCTTAGGATATCAATCAAACGCTTGTGGATTCGCATCTCATACTGGTCCCGAGCGTCTTTGTGAACGAAAGTCGAACGCGGAACTGTATACTTCGTCTTTTCGGTGGGCAAGGGCACTGGCCCGGAAATGGTGGCTCCGCTTTTCCTCGCCGTTTCCACGATCTGTTTCGCGCTCTGATCGATGAGTTTGTGATCATAAGCTCGGATCTTGATTCGGATTCGCTGTTGGAGTTCTGGCGTTGCGGTTTTGGCCTTCACCTGGAGTTGAAAAACTAATTTAACTACTTAAGGATCTTGGTTACCACCCCGGCCCCGACCGTATGGCCCCCTTCTCTGATGGCGAAGCGCTGCCGCTCCTCCAAAGCGACCGGGGCAATGAGCTTGATGGTCAAATTCACGGTATCACCCGGCATGACCATTTCTTTTCCGGCACCCAAGGTGACCTCGCCGGTAACGTCCGTGGTGCGGATATAGAATTGCGGTTTGTAGCCGGTAAAGAAAGCGGTGTGGCGGCCTCCTTCCTCTTTGGTTAGGATATAGACCTCGGCTTCAAACTCTGCGTGTGGGGTAATCGAACCGGGTTTGGCCAAAACCTGACCGCGTTCGACTTCTTCTTTTTTCGTACCGCGCAGGAGCACCCCGGCATTGTCCCCGGCGCGCCCTTCGTCCAAGGACTTATTGAACATCTCAATCCCGGTAACCACGGTTTTCTGGGTGGCTTTTAGTCCCACAATCTCCACCTCATCGTTGAGTTTGACAATCCCGCGTTCGATTCTGCCGGTGACCACCGTCCCGCGGCCTTCGATCGAGAAGATATCTTCAATCGACATCAGGAATGGCTTGTCCGTATCCCGAACCGGCTGCGGAAAGTACTCGTCCATGGCCTTTATCAGCTCCTCAATGGATTTCAAACCAGCGGCGTCATCTTCCATCGCTTTGAGAGCCGAGCCGCGGATAATCGGAATGTCTTTCCCCGGATATTCGTACTTCGTCAGAAGTTCGCGGATTTCTTCCTCCACCAAGTCCACCAGCTCCTTGTCATCCACCATATCCACCTTGTTCAAGAACACAATGATATGCGGCACTCCCACTTGCCGGGCGAGCAAGATATGTTCCCGGGTTTGCGGCATCGGGCCGTCCGCGGCGGAAACCACCAAAACCGCCCCGTCCATCTGGGCCGCCCCGGTAATCATATTTTTGATGTAGTCCGCGTGTCCCGGCGCGTCGACGTGGGCGTAATGACGCTTTTCGGTCTCGTATTCGACGTGAGAAGTGTTGATGGTAATCCCCCGCTCCTTTTCCTCGGGGGCGTTGTCAATCGAATCATAGGACCGCTCTTTCGCCAATCCTTTTTTCGCCAAATAATGCGTGACGGCGGCGGTGAGCGTCGTTTTCCCGTGGTCAACGTGACCGATGGTACCGACATTAATATGGGGTTTGGTTCTTTCGAATTTCCCGACTGCCATGCTGTTGTTGTTACTCCTTGATTAAAATTATTAGAGTTTTAAATTTACCCCGTAGGGAACCCGAAGTTGGTCAAAAAGGGTTTCCTCCCGGAGTGTCAATAATATAACAGCTAAAACCCCCTTCGTCAAGCCGCTTTGGAAAGCCTCTGCCCGCGCGCCCCCCACAACAGAAAACTTGAGACCATTCATTCGGAATCGCTTGCTAACGGGGCAGCGGCTCAATCCTAATCTCCTCCGGTTGCTGTGGCTCTTTCTCCTCTGGCAAATCCAAAAGCTGCGCCCTGGTAACCAAATCGTTGATCTCCTCAATCTTCTTGAGGCGGAGTGCGAGTTCTTGGGTCAATCCCGCCGCGGCGAGGTTCTCGAATTCTTTGAAGCTCAAAAGGACGGCCACCGGCTTTCCCTCCTCGACAATCACAAACTTCCCCCCAAGAACTTCCAACAGCCGCAATAAATCTTTGAGCTCGCCGTGGCGCATACTTCTAAGTCATCACTTATTTTGACCGACCCGAATTTTTACTCCCTGGCCGATAATCTTCTCGGCAATATTCTTCGGAACTTCGGCATAGTGGGAAAATTCCATCGAATAGGAGGCTTGGCCCTGGGACATGCTCCTGATGGCTGTGGCGTAGCCGAACATTTCGCCCAACGGCACGTCGGCGTCAATGACCTTTAGCCGCCCGCGTTCGGTCATTTGTTTGATTTGGCCGCGCTTGGCAGAAATGTCGCCGATGACATCACCCATAAACTCCTCTGGGGTCACGACCTCGACTTTCATGATCGGCTCCAGGAGCAAGGGTTGAGCCCGCCGCACCCCGTCCTGAAAAGCCTTGGAAGCCGCGATTTTAAAAGCGATCTCCGAAGAATCTACTTCGTGAAAGCTCCCGTCATAAAGCGCTACGGCAAAGTCCACCACCGGATAACCGGCAATTACCCCGTTATCCGCTGCCTCCATCACTCCCTTCTTCGTTGCCGGAATGTATTCCTTGGGAATAATCGCGCCTACGATCTCGTCCAGAAATTCCCGACCCTGGCCCCGCTCCCGGGGTTCCAGGCGGAGCCAGACGTGTCCATATTGCCCGCGGCCGCCGGTCTGCCGGATATACTTGCCCTCCACTTCTACCACCTGGCGAAAGGTTTCTTTGTAGGCTACCTGGGGAGCGCCGACATTCGCTTCTACTTTGAATTCCCGTTTCATACGGTCCACGATGATTTCCAAATGCAGCTCCCCCATTCCGGAAATAATGGTTTGCCCGGTCTCCTCGTCGCTTCTAATCCGAAAGGTCGGATCCTCTTCGGCCAGCTTCTGCAGGGCAATCCCCATCTTCTCCTGGTCAGCTTTGGTCCGAGGTTCAATAGCCTGGTAGATAACCGGCTCCGGGAAAGTAATGGACTCCAAAACAATCGGCTGGGCTTCGTTCGCCAGCGTGTCGCCGGTAGAGGTGTCTTTCGGCCCGACCAAGGCGGCAATGTCCCCGGCATAAACTTCTTTGATTTCCTCGCGGTGATTGGCGTGGAGTCTGACCATCCGGCCGACCCGCTCTTTGCTGCCAGTGCGGGTATTGAGAATATAGGTCCCAGTGGCGAGCGTACCGGAATAAACCCGAAAGAAAGCCAATTTTCCGACAAACGGATCAGTGGCAATTTTGAAAGCCAGGGCCGCAAACGGCTCGCTGTCCACAGGCTGACGGACAAGCTCTTCCCCCGAACCCTGGAGGGACTTGCCCCGGACTTCCCCTTTGTCAGCGGGGCTTGGCAGAAAGTTGGTAACCGCATCCAAAATTGTCTGCACGATGATGCCCCGACCGTCGCCGCCCAAGACGGGATAAAACTTGCCGCTTTGGGTGGCTTTGCGGATGGCGGACAAGAATTCCTGTTCGGTGACGGCCTTTCCGGAAAGGTACTTTTCCATAAGCGCATCATCACTTTCCACGACCTTTTCCAAAAGCTTATGACGGTACTCTTCTGCCTTGGCCCGGAGTTCCGGCGGAATTTCCACCACTCGAAACTCCTTGTCCAAGTAATCCTGATAAGTATAGCCCTTCATTTGGATCAAATCCACGAACCCCGACAGCTCTTTTTCAAAGCCGATGGGGATCTGGAGCGGAAAAGCGTCCGGCGAGAGCCGTTTGTGGATGGAGTCCAGACTTTTGTAAAAATCCCCGCCAGTCTGGTTGATTTTGTTGATGAAGCACAGCCGCGGCACGTGGTACTTGTCGGCCTGCCGCCACACGGTTTCACTCTGCGGCTCGACGCCCATCTTCCCGTCAAATACGACCACCGCGCTGTCCAAGACGCGCAAACTCCGCTCCACTTCAGCAGTAAAATCCACGTGGCCCGGAGTATCGATGATATTGATCCGGTATTTTTTCTCACCGTCCACTTGGTTAAAGTGCGGCGTCCAGTAACAAGTGACGGCGGCGGCGGTGATGGTAATGCCCCGCTCCCGCTCCTGCTCCATCCAATCGGTGGTCGTGTCGCCTTCGTGCACCAACCCGATTTTGTGAATCCGTCCGGTATTGTACAAAATTCCCTCCGTGATCGTGGTTTTACCCGCGTCGATGTGGGCGATGATGCCGATATTACGAGTTTGTTCGATGGGAAGTTCTCGGGGCATGCCTTATCTCCGGCTAAACCTCGCGAAGTGCGCAAACGCCCAGTTGGCCTCGGCCATGCGATGCGTGTCTTCCTTCTTTTTCACGGCTGCTCCCTGGTTGTTGTAGGCGGCCATGATCTCTTCCGCGAGCTTCAAGGCCATGGGTTTGCCTTTCTGAGCGCGGGCCGTGGCAATCAACCACCGCATCCCCAAAGTCGTGCGGCGCGGCTCGACCACCTCGAGCGGTACCTGATAATTCGCTCCGCCGATGCGCCGACTTTTAACTTCGAGCACCGGACTGACGTTTTTGAGAGCCTGGTCAAAAATCTGCCGCGGTTCGGTGGCGAGCTTTTCCTTAATGTAATTAAACGCCTCGTAGACGATCTTCTGGGCTACGGCTTTCTTACCCCGTTCCATGACATGATTAATAAACTTCGCAACTTTTACGTTGTTGTACTTTGGGTCTGGTTCAATTTTATGTCGTTTGTAAGCGCGTGATTTTCTAGGCATAAAATCAACGGAAAAACCTAAAAACGGAAGAACCTAAAAACGGAAGAACCTAAAAACTTTGAGTGTCTTTGCGAGGAACCTGTGGGTTCCGAAGCAATCCTGTTTTGCCTTGGGATTGCTTCTCCGCCCAAGGCGGATCGCAATGACGAAAAAAACAGGTCGTTAAGTTTCTTCGTTCTTACGTTCATACGTTCTTTCGTCATTTCGGCATCTTCGCTCCATATTTACTTCTCCCGCGTTTTCGTCCTTCCACCCCCGCCGCGTCCAGTTTGCCGCGGACTATGTGGTAGCGCACCCCCGGCAAATCCTTCACCCGGCCGCCGCGAATCAGAACCACGGCATGTTCCTGGAGATTATGGCCAATGCCGGGGATGTAGGCAATGACCTCGTGGCCGTTGGTCAATCTGACCTTAGCGACTTTTCGAATCGCCGAGTTCGGCTTCTTCGGCGTAGTGGTATAGACTTTGATGCACACCCCGCGCTTAAAGGGCGAACCCTTGGGCAAAGGTACGGGCCGGTTTTTGATGAGGTTAAAAGCGCGCTGCAAGGCAATGCTTTTAGACTTGGCCTTGAGCGGCCTCCGCCCTTTCCGAATTAATTGATTGATGGTTGGCATGTGATTCAATAAAAAGTACGCAAGCGGCAAGCCTCGTACTGTGTAAAAATACTGTAGCACGAGCGCAGGGCTTAGTCAACCCCCACACCACAAACTAAAGTTTTGGTGTGGGGGTCAAATCACGGAAAAGCCTAAAAAGAGGTTGGATAAAAATACCAAAATCGGGACGACGACCAAGCGGATAATCCCTAAATACAAAAACAGAATGATCAGCAGAAACCCGAACCGCTCCCAAGCCAAAATCCGGTACATCATCGCGTCGGAAAAAAGTGAGGCAAAAACCTTGGAGCCGTCCAGCGGCGGAATGGGCAGGAGGTTAAACACCCCCAAACCCAGGTTTAAAAGTACCGCTTGCAGCAAGACCTCATACCCGGCTCCGCTTTCCAAAAGCCCGAAGCGGATGGGCAAAGCAAAAGCCAAAGCCAAAATAAAATTTGCTCCTGGGCCGGCCAGGGAGACAAGCGCCATATCGCGCTTTGGGTCCCGCAGATTGAAAAAATTCACGGGCACCGGCTTCGCCGCGCCAAAAATTATCGGGGAACCGGCCAAGAACAAAAACAACGGTAACAGGATCGAGCCGAACAAATCCAGATGAGGAAGGGGATTCAAGGTCAGCCGTCCCGCATAGCGCGCCGTACTGTCCCCCAACCGATCCGCCACCACCCCATGGCTGAGCTCGTGGATTACGACGGAAAAGAGCAAAATTATTAAGGTAACAACTATTGACCCGGGGTCCATATCCTGAAATTTCTAATTTTTAATTGACCTAATTTCTAAACCTTTAATCATTGGGATTTTCTGAACCGGCCATTGTTTAGGTCAATTAGATTAATTAGGTTAATTAGGAATTTTACGAACTACACACCGCACACTTTACAAAAAATCCAAATTACTTTAAGCTTATTCGTATATTCGCACCAATTGGTAATTCGTAAAATTGTGGTTTCTCCCAACAAAGCTTGTGCGATCTGCGGCAAGGGCTACGGCCGGGCGCAGTCTCGCTCTCACTCCATGCAGGCGACCCTTCGCCGCTTGCAACCGAATTTGCAGTGGTTGCGCCTCGCTTCCGGTAAAAGAATCAGAGTCTGCACTCAGTGTATCAAATCGATTGCCTCGGGTAAAATTAAACTGCCGGAGCAGGTTGCATAGTGGTTTAATATCTAGATCTGGCCGAGTCTCGCCCCGTCGAATGACGGGGTCAGATTTTTTTTGAGACGTAAAACAAGAGTTCCGCAGGCCGTTCCTGCGGATTAAAGAGGGAATTTTAAAAAGTTTGGTAATACGCCGCCGCGGTACTTATCCAGACTCTACCGGGTAAAATAGAAAAATTCCAAAATGATTAAAATAAACCAGCCGATTTGCAGCACGAAAAACGCCCCGATTTGAATAAATTCCAAAACCTGCATCCGCGACAGTCCCAGATTTTCCGAAACAATCGTGTACACATCCTCCAAAGATTCCAGTTTTTCGCGAATCGTCTGCCGCCACTCTTCGAGGCGGAACTTTTTGGACAGCAAATCATAAAGCCGCGCCGAATACCAGTCCCCGATGAGCTTGATGTCCCGGTCCAGAGATTCAAACTGCGAAATAGACTGGGAACGAATCTTGATGACTTCCCGAAATGCTTGGGCGACTTCCTTAGTCCGAAAAAACCACCCGCGGCCTTCGGTATGAGTCAGTCTGGCCGCCCGAATCAAACGCTCGTCCAAATCCTTGTCCAAAATCCGATAACGCAACAGTTGATAATTCGCTAATTCCAGAAGCTCCACTGTCTCGCCAAACTCCCCCTCGGGATCAAACAGGAAAGCCCCGTCCCAATCAATAATCACGAGGTCGTCCTTGGCGTACTGCAGCTGGTAAGAAAGGGTGTGTTCGACTTCTTTATCATCGAGCTCCAATTTCTCGGATTTCAAAAGGCTGGCGATTTTGGAGGAATGATTTTCCAGAAATAGGCCCGGGTCGCCTTTGTAGTCCGAGAGCTGATAGACTGTATATTCCTCGCTTGGCTCGTCCTTGCCTCCGTGTTTTTTGGCTATCTCATAGCAAAGTTCCAAAAGTTTGTCCTTGAGTTCCAAAATACCATTGCTGAAAATGTCCGGCACCAGAAGCGTCCCCTCTACGACGATGGCGTCGGGATGATAAGTCTTGACCGCCAGTTCCACCGCCTGGTCCCCAATTGTCTTTTTTTCCTGGCCCAGCACGAGCTGCGCCGGCACGGATTTTTCAAAATAATGCGGGGCGCTTTTCACCACGGGCAGGGCGGGCGCTTCCTTGCCGCGCTTGACTTTGGTGGCTTCGGCGATTACAAACGAAGTAATTTTGTGCATATGATTATTTTTGACTGCGGTTTTTGCCGCGTTTTAATTCCGCTTCAAATCTCTTGAGCTCCCGCAGGGCTTGTCGCCAATTTTTGAAACGAATCGCGCGATCGTCAATGTAAAATTTGGCCGGCGGCTTGCCATGAGCGACCTCGTCAAAAGGAATCTTATGTTTCAGCAAATAGCCGCGAATCGCATCCCTGCCACCCTTATCGCCCGTCCGATGCGAGTAGACATAGACGTAATGGTTTTTTCTCAACCGCCTCATCGCCTGACTTACGCCCGGAACCGGATCATCATAAATGCTGCCATCGGCAAAACCCTTGCGATACGCGTGGATGACTCCATCAAAATCTACCGCAAGCGGGATACGGGGAACTTTTATCTTTTTGTTTTTATACATGATTTTGGGTTCGCAATCGGGCCAGGCGGAGTCGAACCGCCGCTATACCCACCCCAAGGGTACGTACTACCGCTATACTATGGCCCGGCTCAAGTTATGATTTTGGAAAACGCAGGGTCGCCGGGGAGGCGACGGCCCGAGAATCAGCGAGAGCTATACCAATTTTATCATTTTTTCCCAATCCGGACAAAAAAAGAGAGGGAGCTGCCTGGCGGCAAACTCCCTCTCGGTCCGCGCTTCGCAGGACGTAACCGGGGTTGGGTTACGGGCGATGCGCGGTTGCTCCACGCTCTGCCGGTACGGTGGGGGATTGGCGTGGAGGATAGCATTCATAGCAAGCCGGTGTGGTAGGAGCGGGAGGACTCGAACCTCCAACATTCGGCTTTGGAGGCCGAAGTTCTACCTATTGAACTACGCTCCTACCGGAAACTAATCGACTCTCGTGCCCCAGTGTGAGGGATACTGAATTTCCTTCACATCTGGGCGCGGTGGGTCTGCGGCAGAAGACGGTGGCGGTTGAGGTTCCTCGGCAGTTTGGGGTATGACCGGTTCAGGCAGACGAGTATTTTCGCTGGTCATGGCTCTCTCCTCTCGGAAGGCAGGGCTCACTCATACCAGAAACCGCCTGGCGGCCGATAGTTAGGGTCTTCCGTGGCGAGGAGAGCCCGGGGGCTTCTGCCGGATCCTTGCTGGATACAGGCACCGGCCTCGGGTGTCGTCGAAGCGGACAAATCAGGCTGACCGTTGGTGGGGTCGTCAAATGGCACTGTCGAACGCGAGTCCATCGTTTCTACCTCCTTGGTGGATTTTGGTTGCTTTAACAGCCGCCCAAGATCCTTGACGGGTCGGCAGGGGGCGGATCTGGCCACTTCTCGGTTGGGGGCAAGTCCTGGCAAGTAGGCCCAGGATGACACGTTTGACTGCTGGTGGGACTGGGAGGTGGTACCGGTATCCTATCGGGGAACTCAGTCATGGTTTCCTCAATTCTCTGGAGGCGGTTCAACTCTTCTGCCTTGCTTTCTTTCCGTGGTCTTCAAGTGTCCTCCTCAGATTAGATTGGCGTAGCAACAGCTGGCGGCCTGACTCCCGGGCTGGCAGCGACGGCGAGTCTGATTTGCCGTCGTTGCTTGCAATTGGGTATCCGTCCCTCCGCCAAAAACTGGCAGTGGAGCCCGAGATAGGCATTGTAGGTTGAACTAATGAGCTTCTGCTTCATCAGGAGACGACACAGCTCGGGATTTTGCAACGGCCGCCGTTCCCGACGCCGCTCGGTTGCGATGTCTTGGTTGAGAGCAGTGAGGCGCTTTTGGGCGCCGTGGAGTTTACGAAGGACGAACTGCGGCAGGTCCTTGCGGTGCGTGTTCAAATGCATTCCGGTTTGCTCCTCGGGTTGAGATTGTTGGTTTTGGAACCGCCCCCCATTGCTTGACTGCGAATTTCCTCTTCCGCTCGGGAAGCGGTAAGGCAGAATTGACTAGTAACTACCGGTTGCCCACAAAACATGCACGTTTCAGTTCCTGGTATTGGAACGCAAAGTGCCATTCGATCCCCTTCCTCAGTGAGATTTGGGTTTGGCTTGCTTTTTTTCCTCCGTTTCTGTTGTCAAAGGGCCGGGGGTGGTTCTGAAACAGAGGGAGGAAGGAAGAAGGCTTCTGCCCTCTTTCCTCTGTTCCAAAAACTTCCCATAATAACCGAAATTCCGCCCTGGAGGCGGAACTTAGGTTTTTGCTGCGAGTTTAGACTAAACTTTTAAGCTTTTAACATAAGTTCCGCCCTGGCCTGGGGAGTAAGGATAATGTCAAACAAACCGGCGATGGTCTCGTCAGTGTGCTTGAGGTACCCCAGCTTTTGCCACAGGGCTTTGCTCATATTTAAGCCAAAAAATTAATCTTAAGACTTATCATAGCACAAGCCGATTTCTTGTCAAGTTATTTTGCTGACAATATCATTCAGCTCCTCGTCCGAGTAAAATTCAATGGTGATTTTCCCGCCTTTGGCTCCCTTATTGACCTCCACCCGCGTGCCGAGCTTGTTGCGCAAAAGGTTCTCCAGAGATTCGAGGAACGGGTCGGGGGTGAACATCTCCTGGACTTTGATTTTGCGCTGCCGGATTTCCCGAACTTTATTTTCGATGTCGCGGACCTTCATCTGGTCGCGAACGATAATTCTAAACATCTGCAACATCTCCTCCTGATCGCGCAAGCTCAAAATCGGCCTCGCCTGCCCTTCGGAGATAACTCCCTCGATGAGAGCCCGCTGGATTTCCACCGGCAGATTCAAGAGCCGCATGAGGTTCGAGACCGTGGAGAGGTCCTTGCCGACGCGATGGGCAATCTCGGTCACGGAAAGTCCAAATTCTCGGTGCAGGCGCTCGTAGGCTTTGGCTTCCTCAACCGGATTCAAATCCGCGCGCTGAATATTTTCGATCAAGGCAAATTCCAGCTTCGCCTCCGAGGTAATCGTGGGTAACACAAAAACCGGCACTGTATCAAATCCCGCGAGTTTCGCCGCTCGAAACCGCCGCTCCCCGACCACGATTTCGTAGCGGCCATCCCGTCGCCTAACCACCACCAGCGGCTGAATGATGCCGTGCGTCTTGATGGAATCGGCCAGCTCCTTGAGTTTGTCTTCGTTGAAAATCCGGCGCGGCTGAAACTCGTTTGGCACGACTTCGTCAAGCGGGATTTGCAGCAAAGGCTGGTT
>CAYHVH010000008.1:0-31200 GCA_964360335.1 uncultured Candidatus Saccharibacteria bacterium | reverse complement strand
CTGCCCCCGGCCCTTTGCGCGAAAATGATTTCTTGCTGGCCGTGAACGGCCGAGATTTGAGCGCTGAGGAGGATTTGCAGCAGCGCCTTTTCGGTCTGCGCCCCGGAGAACAGGTGAGTCTGAGGCTGCTGCGAGGCGGGATCGAACAGGAAGTGAAAATAACTTTGCCCTAAATGATCCAAGGCGTAAAAATTAAAAACCTCCAGCTCCACCGGGATGTCCCGGACACCCAGCAGCCAGAAGTGCCCCCAGGTTTTTTGATGGAGGTACTACGGGCCGACGAAAATCTGCTCAAAAAATTCGGCCAGTCTACCATGACGGTGGCCTACGCCGGCATGATTAAGGGCTTTCATTCTCATGAACGGCAGGAGGATTTGTGGTTTATGGCTACCGGCCGGGCTGGTGTCGTGCTTTATGACCTTCGTCCCGACTCGCCGACCTACAAACAAACCGCCGTTGTCTATGCCGGCGCCGATGATTATAAATTGATCGTGATTCCGAGCGGGGTAGCGCACGGCTATAAAGTCCTCTCAGCCGAGCCGGTTTATCTTTTCTACCATACAACGGAGCCGTATGACCCCGCGCAACCTGACGAAAAAAGAATTCCTTTTAACGACCCCGAGATTGGGTTCGATTGGAGTAGCCTGAAATAAGTAGTAAGTTGTAAGCATGACCAGTTGTGTGTTTTGCAAAATCGTGGCTTGGGAGACCCCTTCCCAGCGGGTGTATGAAGACGATAGCTACATTGCTTTTCTGGATATCAATCCGATCAATTTTGGACATACCTTGATTATCCCGCGGAAGCATTATGCCAATGTCGACGAGGCGCCGGAAGAGGAAGTGGCGAATTTGATGAAACTGGCAAAAAAAATCGGGCCGGCCGTGGTCCGGGCCGTGGACGCGGATGCCTACAACATCGGAGTCAATAACGGCCGTGCGGCCGGACAGCTGGTTGACCATGTCCACTTGCATGTCATCCCCAGAAATGAAGGCGACGGACTCAAGGCCTGGCTGGGGCGGGGGCGTTATCCGGAAGGAGAAATGGGGGCAACAGCGAAGAAGATAAAAGAAGTTTTGGAGAAGCAATGATCACAATTTAAAATCCTCTCCCCAGGCGTGGGGAGAGGTTAGGAGAGAGGTCGAACCAACGCCAAAGTCAGCGACCTCTCCCTTTATCCCTCCCCTCGCCAGGGGAGGGCCGCTATGAAAGGCGCCATTTTATGCGAATCTTCGTCTCAGGCAGTATCGCTCGGGATTTAATCATGGATTTCCCGGGAAGATTTGCCGATTACATAGACCTGAAAAAGATACACGTTTTGAATCTTAGTTTCGGCGTCAAAGACCTCAAACAAAACCTTGGCGGTACGGCCGCCAACATTGCTTATAATCTGGCTTTACTTGGGGAACGGCCGGAAATTTTGGGTGCGGTCGGTGGGGATGGGCGAGAAATTCTCAAATCTTATAGTCGCTTGGGGATCGGAGTAAACCACGTGAAAATATCGAAGCGCTTTCAAACGGCAGCAGCTTTTATTATGACCGACCGCGACGATAATCAGATTACCGGGTTTTACAAAGGAGCGTTGGCCGAGCCGCTGCATCTGCCGAAAGTCAAGCAGGGCGATTTGGCAATCGTAGCTTCCTCGGCAAATCCAGGAGAAATGACTAGAGCGGCGAGGCATTACCAGAGACACAAGGTTTTTTATATTTTTGACCCGGGATTGGCCATCACTTCGCTCAGCGCAGAACAAATGCGCGTCGGAGTGCGGGGCGCGGCGATCCTCATCGGCAACGATTACGAGATTTCTTTTATTGCGTCGTCATTGCGAGGCCGTAAGGCCGAAGCAAACTCATCGGTTGGGGGATTGCTTCTCCGCCAGATGGCGGATCGCAAAGACACTATTTTGGTGCGAACACTCGGGCCGAAGGGCTCGGAAATTTATGCAAGTGGTAAAAAAATCCGAATCGGCATTGCCAGGCCGCGGCGCGTGCTCGACCCGACTGGCGCCGGGGACGCTTATCGCGCGGGGTTGATTAAAGGGTTTAGGGAGGGCTTGGATTTGAAACGTGCTTGTCAACTAGGGGCAACGGTCGCGGCCTTTGCAGTCGAAAATTATGGCGCGCAAAACCATAAGTTTAATTATGGTATAATTATCAACAGGCACAATCGGAATTTTAAAGAGAAGATTTAAATTACTTTTCCTCCCAAGGCGTGGAGAGGGGTTAAGGGAGAAGTCGAATCTGAAATCAGACTAACCCCCTCTTCATCTCCCCCTCTCAAAGAAGGGGGAGAAAAGAGAGGGGGCAGCCCCTCGCCAGGGGGAAAGGGTTAAGTCTCGAAAGATGTTATGAAATACGACATCAAAAACCTGAGGCTTGCGGACAAAGGCCAAACCCGCCTTGAATGGGCGGCGCGGGAGATGCCGGTGCTTTTGAAAATCCGGGAGGATTTTGCTAAGCGCCAGCCATTGAAAAAAGTCAAACTTGGGGCTTGTCTGCATGTCACGGCCGAGACCGCCAACCTGATGCAGACGCTCAAGGCAGGCGGAGCAAGTGTGGCTTTGTGCGCTTCCAATCCTTTGTCCACGCAGGACGAGGTGGCCGCCGCATTGGTGCAGCACCACAAAATTCCGGTTTTTGCCAAGCGGGGAGAGAACCGGAAGACATATTACGAACATTTGCATGAGGTGCTAGCTTTCAAGCCGGTGATTACTATGGATGACGGCGCGGATTTGGTGAGCCTCTTGCACACGGAATACGAGAAGCAGGCAAAAAACATCTGGGGGTCGTCCGAGGAGACAACTACCGGAGTCATTCGGTTGAAAAGCTTGGCCCGGAGCGGCAGGCTCAAATTTCCGGTGATAGCTGTAAACGACTCAAAAATCAAATATCTTTTTGACAACCGCTACGGCACCGGGCAGTCAACCATTGATGGCATTTTGCGGGCGACCAACATTTTGCTGGCAGGAAAAGTTTTTGTAGTAATTGGCTATGGCTGGGTGGGGAGGGGAATTGCGGCGCGGGCGCGCGGCATGGGGGCGGAAGTCGTGGTTTGTGAGGTTGATCCAGTGCGGGCGCTGGAGGCCCGGATGGAGGGCTATGACGTGAGCACTACCCTTGAAGCCGCCGCCCGAGGGGACATTTTTGTCACTGCCACCGGGAACATCAATGCTCTAGATCTTCAGGACTTTGAGCGGATGAAAGACGGCACGGTGCTGGCCAATGCCGGACATTTTGACGTGGAGATAAATGTAAAAGGACTTAAGGGTATAGCCAAGGACATTTCCGAAGTGCGACCGAATCTTACTGAATACAAACTACCCCCTCTTAATCTCCCCCTTAACACGGGGGAGAAAGACCATAGAAAAGTTTCTCCCCCTTCCTTTGGGAAAGGGGGAGGGAAGGAGGGGGTAAGATCTATTTTTCTCATTGTCGAAGGGCGCTTGGTAAATCTCGCCTCGGCCGAAGGGCACCCGGCGGCCGTGATGGATATGAGCTTTTCCGCCCAAGCCAGGGCGGCAGAATTCATCGCCAGAAACCACCGGAAGCTCAAAAAGCAAGTTTATGCTCTCCCGGACGAGATAGATCAGGAGATTGCTAGTTTGAAGTTGAGCGCGATGGGCACGAGCATCGACAGCCTCACCACGGAGCAAAAAAAATACTTAACAAGCTGGGAAAGCGGGACTTAAGATGGCGAGCAGCTGGAAGAAACTTTCTTCAAAATACGTCTACCAAAACCCCTGGATGAAGGTTCGGGAAGATCAGGTCGTTCGTCCCGACGGCAAGGAGGGGATTTACGGTGTAGTCAAATTGGCAGACGGCATTTCAGTCGTTCCGGTTGACGAGGGCGGGAAGATTTGGATGGTGAAACACCGCCGCTATATTTTCGGCGACGAGCGTTGGGAACTGGTTGACGGCGATATTGAAAAAGGGGAATCGGCGGAAACGGCAGCTAGAAGAGAACTGTTTGAAGAGCTGGGAATGTCGGCAGGCAACCTGAACTATTTGGGACGTTACCGACCAAGCGACGGTCTTTTGGTCCAGAAGATCGACGTCTTTCTGGCAACTTCTTTAAGTTCTGCGTCCGCCGCTGCGGTGGAACCTGATATCAAAGGCAAAAAGGCCTTTACGCTGGCGGAAATAAATGAGATGATAAGAAACGGCGAAATTTTGTGTGGCTTTGTGACCAGCGCTTTGTATTTTTATAAGCTACATTTAAATCAGTAATTTTAACTTTGTCATTCCGGCCACCGAGCCGGAATCCGGGTGTTTCGATGTGCTAGCCCCTCTGAAGGGCCGGTCGCGCGATCTGGATCCTGAACCTAGTTCAGAATGACAAGCAAAATCGTGAAACTTTTAGTCACCGGCGGCGCCGGGTTTATCGGTTCTAACTTCGTGCATTATTGGCTCAAACTCCATCCCGAGGACGAAATTGTCAACTTTGACAAGCTCACCTACGCCGGGAATTTGGAGAATTTGCGCGCCATCGAAGACAATCCTCGTTACTCTTTTGTAAAAGGGGATATAGCCGATTCGGAGGCCGTGGAGGAAGTAATGAAAGGCATCGATGTCGTCGTGCACTTCGCCGCCGAATCTCACGTGGATCGCTCTATCGTGGGACCGGGAGATTTCGTTCATACCAATGTTATTGGCACCCACGTTTTGCTGGAGGCGGCTCGGAAGCAAGCCGTCAAGAGGTTTCACCACGTCTCCACAGATGAGGTTTTTGGGCAGCTTCCTCTTGATTCCCAAGAAAAATTTAACGAACAGTCAAGATACGACCCTCGTAGCCCTTACGCCGCGTCGAAAGCCGCCTCTGACCATTTGGTAAACGCTTATCATGTCACTTACCGCTTGCCGACGACCATTACGAACTGCTCCAACAACTACGGGCCATATCAGTTCCCCGAAAAATTTATTTCCTTGGCCATCACCAACTTGCTTCAGGACAAGAAAATTCCGGTTTACACCCCAGGCAATCAAATGCGGGACTGGCTTTATGTTGAGGATCATTGTCGGGCAATCGAGTTGGTATTAGAAAAAGGGAAAGTCGGCGAAACCTATTGCGTGGGCGGAATGCAGGAAGAAATTTCCAATCTAGAAATCGCCAAAAGACTTGCGCAACTTATGGGTAAGTCAGAGGACGAGGTTGAGCTTGTCAAAGATCGACCCGGGCATGACGTAAAGTACGCGATTGACTGGAGGAAAATTAAAACCGAACTCGGTTGGGAGCCGGCGGTAAGCTTTGAGGAAGGCCTGAAGCAGACAATTACGTGGTATGCAAATAATCAGAGTTGGTGGAAGGCGCTCAAAGAAAAAAATCAAGAATACTATAAAAAGCAATACGGAGTTTAATTTATTTGTCATTGCGAGGCCTGCGAAGGCCGAAGCAATGACAAGACGTTATGAAAGTTTTGATCACCGGAGCCAAAGGGATGCTCGGGCAAGCGTTGGTAAAGGCTTTCTCGGGAAGCCACGAGGTTTTAGCTTGGGACCGAGAGGAAGTTGATATTACCCGGGAGCCTGTAGTGAAGAGTAAGGTCTCTGTTGCAAAGCCTGATTTGGTGATTAACGCCGCGGCCTATAATAATGTTGACGGCGCCGAGTCGGAACCAGAGGTTGCCAACGCGGTCAATGGTCGCGCGGTGGGATATCTGGCCGAGGTTTGCCGAGGACTGGACATTCCGCTGGTGCACTACAGCACAGAATACGTGTTTGACGGAGAGAATCCGACCGGCTACCGGGAGGAGGACAAGCCCAGTCCAATTTCCAAGTATGGCGCCTCCAAACTTTTGGGTGAGCAGGAACTCGTGAAACATACCAAGCGGTTTTATCTCTTGAGACTCTCGCGGCTTTTTGGCAAGGAAGCGGCCACCACCGGCGCAAAAAAAAGTTTTGTCCGTTTAATGCTGGATTTGGCCCGAACCCGGGATGAGCTAGCCGTCATAGATGAGGAACTGTCCTGCCCGACCTATGCGCCGGATTTGGCGGCCCGAACCCGTGAACTCGTGGAGCAGGAGTATTCGCCCGGGATTTACCACAGCCCCAACAGCGGGGCTGTGACATGGTACGGCTTTGCCCGGGAAATCTTTAAAATCGCGGGAATCAGTGTTAAACTACAGCCAGTGCCGGCTGCCCATTTTCCTCGGCCGGCGAAACGCCCCCGCTACGGCATTTTACTAAACACCAAACTCTCTCCCATGAGGCCGTGGCAGGAGGCCCTGAAAGAATTTTTAATTCCTAATTTTTAAACGACACTTCCAATGAAGGGCATTATCCTAGCAGGCGGGGAGGGCACGCGGTTAAAGCTTCTGACAAAGGTTACCAGCAAACAGCTCTTGCCGATTTATGACAAGCCGATGATTATGTATCCTCTGCAAACCCTGCTGGGGGCCGGGATCAGGGATATCCTCATTATTGTCGCGCCGGATCACCCCGGAGATTTTTTGAATCTCCTCGGCTCCGGCAAGGAATTCGGAGCGAAGTTCAGTTATGAAGTGCAGGACCGACCGGAGGGACTGGCGCAGGCGTTCGTCATCGGCGCCGAATTTATTGACGACGACAATGTAACGATGATTTTGGGGGATAATATTTTTGAGGACGATTTCAGTCGGACCATAAAGAATTTCAAATCTGGCGCGCACATTTTTGCCAAGAAAATTTCCGATCCGGAGCGGTTTGGGGTCGTGAAATTTGACGAAAATATGAAGGCAGTAAAGATCGAGGAAAAGCCCAAGGCCTTCCTCTCGGACTACGCCATTACCGGGCTGTATGTCTATGACAGTCGCGTGGTGGACGTGGCGAGGGGACTTCAGCCCTCGGCCCGGGGAGAGCTGGAGATAACCGACCTCCACAATTGGTATCTCCAAAAAAAGGAATTGAAAGTTGACATCGTCCGCGGCGAGTGGATCGATGCCGGCACTTTTGACTCGCTCTTGAAGGCTTCCAATTTTATCGCCCAAAAGCGCCGCGAAAGCCCCAAACTTGAATAAATCGATATAGGG
Organism: uncultured Candidatus Saccharibacteria bacterium; assembly: GCA_964360335.1. Taxonomy (GTDB): domain Bacteria; phylum Patescibacteriota; class Doudnabacteria; order UBA920; family 2-01-FULL-46-14; genus CAYHVH01. The sequence goes on along the minus strand of CAYHVH010000008.1, from coordinate 24,199 downwards.
CCCACAAAATTACGTCCTTGACCCCGTTAGAAACCAGCATTACTCATTTCCGCTGGTGCTTTTTTAGTAGTAATTAGTGCCGCTGTGGGGGTTTCTAACGGGGTTGACAAGAGGATTTTTTTGTGTTAAACTTGGGTGTTTTCAAAGATATAATAACCTAAAGCAAGTTTAAGATGTTTGCCACAATGGCCGAAGTCAAAGATTCAAAACCGATTAAAACCATTCGAGAACTCATGGGACTCGAGCCGGAAGTTTTTGCCGTGCCTACCATGGGGGAAGATGTCCCCCCACTGGTCGCTTTGCCGGTGGCTGAACCCGTCGTGACCCAAGAGGTCCCGGAGGCGGCCCCGGCGGTCCCCGAAGAGGCCGCCGATCAGGTAATTGAGCTGGATGTTCGGGAGTTTGGCTCCCCCTTGAGCCGTTTTTTGTCGCGGGATTGGGTGCGTTACCCTTTGATTTTCCTGGTGGCCTTGGGCTTTTTCTACGTGATTCTGAATTTCCGGGCGATTTCCACGCAGCTTGCCAATTTCGTTTCCGCGCCAGGCAAAGAGGAAAAGATCAAACTCGAGCAAATTTCCCCGCAATACGCGAAGTGGCAAAAGAAGTATTATGTATTTGCCGGCAGTCCCGAAACTTTCCAGCCGAAAAATGATGCGGATGGGGACGGCCTTTTGAATGTTGAGGAATTTTATCTCGGCACCAATCCGCTCAAAACCGATACCGACAACGATGGCTATAACGACGGCCGGGAGGTTTTGAACGGCTACAATCCGTTGTACGAGGGTCGGTTGACAGCGGTTCAAGCCGAGATTGTCGCGGCCCGGGTCAATCGGGAGGGTGTTGAGTCCCGCAACAAGCTTCAGGACCAGCAGGGGGTGGCCGGGGAGCAGTTGCCGATGGATACGTTTCGCCTCGATCCCGGCAAGCCGGGCAATATCAGCATCCCGAAGCTCGGCATTGACGTTGCCATTATCTGGAGCCGGGAGTTCGTCAAGATGGAAGAGGACCTGAAATACGGGGTGGCTCATCATCCCGAAACGGTTTATCCCGGTGAGCGCGGCTTGGCCTCCATTCACGGTCATTCTTCGGGCAACCTCTGGGACGGGAATTTTCAGACGGTTTTTACCAAACTCAACTTTTTGGAACCTGGCGACGAGGTGTTTGTCACGGTTTTTGCTGGCGATGGCACCAGCCGGCGCTACCGCTATGTCGTGCGCTCCGAGAAAGTTTACGCCAAAACCGACAAGGCCCAGTTTGCCGCTCCGGCTGACGGCTATTTTTTGAACCTTTCCACCAGCTGGCCGGTCGGCACGGCCCAGAAGCGGTATGTGGTGACCACGGAATTGGTTGGGCTATAATTTGTAGACAGTAGAAAAAAACGCCTGGTCTTGACGATCCGGGCGTTTCGTGCTAAGATAGGATGTTTTACAGTGGGAAAGGTTTTTCAGCATTCGGGATTCAAATTCAAACCGGAGGAAAGAAATGAGAAAGATTCTCTCGTTCTTAACGTTTTTGGTTTTCACGGCGCCGTGGATTCTGCTCGCGTTAGTTCTGACTGCCATTCCGGCGGCTGGGCAGGTGATTGAGAAGGCGAATTCGTGGCAGGAAGTTGCGGCCCGCTGCCCATCCATCCGCATTATCCAGGTTGATGCTGAGGGGCGGGAGCTTACGGAGCAGGGTATATCCAGTCGAGCCAGCCGGACGTATCAAAGGCGCCCAGTCCCGGTCCGGCGGTATCACCGAGGGGCTCTCTACGGTCGTCAGGGCCAAGCTGCTATCCCGGTTTACACGAGAGAGGCAGTTGAGTCAATGATGACATCGGACATCAAGGGTACGCTATTCGACTGGTTCTTTGATCTTGGTGTTGATCCCAAGTCGAGTGGCGTCTGTACCATTGGTTTCCAGTTCGTGCTCATCGATGAGAAGGTAACGAACAAGGTGATCGATGGTTATGGTGTGGCGCAGGGAGTATGGGGCATGGGCGTAGCCATAGCTGGCGGCAGTGCTACTGGGCAGCGAGTGGTTCAGGGGGTCACCCAAACCGCTACCGCGGTTCACAAAGATGAGCAGCGAAGAAAAGTAGAATCTAAGGTTCGTTACATCGTGTGGGGTACAGATGGGCGGCCTCTCTTCCGGATTAACGGCGAGGCCACCGACAAAGACGCCTTTGATGACAGGGAGTACCGGGATATCTATATTTTCGGGGTAGGCGACTCCTCGGAAAGATTCCCGAATCCCCACCTCCTTGTCAAGATCATGAACAAGAAGGCGAGAGTAGAGCCGAAGTAAGCAGTCAGCTTTCAGGGAGTGGAGCCGGTGCCTTTGGCATCGGTTCCACTCCGCTTTTTTTATTCTAGGCATTGACCCCGTTAGAAATCCGCCCTTGCTTGGTAGCGGCGGTAGCCGCCTCGGGGTGGCTTATTCCTAACAGGGTTGACAAAAGAGGAATTTTCGGGTAAGCTTTAGGGTCATTGGTCCAAAGAAACTTTCGGGATCAGGACAATTCTGCAGTCCGAAGGAGGACGCTCATGAATTGCAAGACTGTTGTTTGCCTTTTCCTGTGCTGGCTTTTGACCTTCGGAAGTATCTCGCCAGCGCAGGCGCAAGACGGTCAGACCGCGGCCCCAGCGACCGTATTCCGGTTCGCGGAGCCTCCTCACCACCATTACTACGAGCGGGACTTTAAGCTCTCGGTGAGTGGGGAGGTGAAGGATGCTCGCCAGTCAGATTCCGACGCGGTGATTAACTCCAATCCGCAAACACCGCGGGGATTCCTGGTGAAGTGGCTTGAGCCAGGCCAGAAAATCGCGGCACTCATCGAGCCTACCGAGGTTGTGATGATCGGGGGCTCTGGTGAGCAGGTGCGGCTTTCCCTCAAGGCTGGGGAGCCAGTCGTATACGATATGATCACGCTCGAGGTCCTTGCGGTTGTTCGCTGCGGCAACAAGGTGACCGAGGGCAAGATACGGTTGCCAGAGCGACTCACGGTGACGATCGAGAAGCCGGTAGAACGCATCGTCGAAAAGCCGGTGGAGGTCGTGAAGTATGCGCCCTGCGATCCCAACTGGTCCTCCGGGACGATTGGGATGTACCCCGCGACACCGGACCCCAAGAAGGGTTACTTCGGTAATCCCATTAGGCTTGACGCGCCAGGTCTCCTGGCAATGCTGCGGATTCCCGATGCTGCAGACCCCATTCTGCAGCAGAAGGTAATCGCCCTGCGCCAATTCGTGGTAGCGCGCATAATCCAGGAGTTGCCGGAGGAGCTTCGACCCGGCGCGCGCGGTCAGAAGAAAGTCAACGGTTTCCGGGTGGACTACAACGTCTGCACGGATACTCTGGCAGTCCAGTCGTGGGGCAAGGGCTGGTGGTCGTGGAAGAGCTTCTGGATCGGCTTTGCGGTCGGCTTTGGGGTCGGCTTTATTCTCGGGCATGTTTTGAAGAACTGCCCGGAAATCGGCAAGATTTTTGCCCAAGGCCAGAATCCCAACCGTCTCGGTCCACTGCTGCCACAACCCGTTATTACTACCGCTTCCGGCCTGCCTGGTTGGGCTATTGGTGCGACAGTGGCGGCCACGGCAGCAACAGTAGCGGTCTCAATTCCCGGCGTTCGCCGCAATAAACGCGGTGTCCTGGTCCGGGACTGATCTTTCGGGTGGGGGAGCTTTCCGGCTCTCCCGCCCTTCTTTTTTTGCTTTTTTGAGGGGTTTTGCTAAGGTTTGACAAGCTCTAAGGGATATGCTAGGATTAGCTGTTTTAGGGTAATTTTAGCTTAACCAAGAATCATTAAGCTTTTAAGTAATTTTAATAAATAAAGGAAAAATATGGCAGTTCTCATTCACAAACTCAAAACCATGGATCCAAAGAAAGCTCTGGCCGTAGTCAGCTTGGCCGGGCTTGTAGTTTTTCTCATAAGTTCGCCGTTTGCTTCGGCCAACGGTCCGAGTTTTAATATCTTCCCGATCTGTTATCAGGGCGGCCTCAACTGTGACCTGCCGCTTTTGGATGCCCGCAACATCAGCCGCGGCGAGAGTTACAGCGCTTCGCAGGCCGATCATGACGCTGGCATCCAAGCCAGCCCCGGGGAAATCATCGAGTTTTCCGTCTATTTCCACAACGGGGCGCCGGACGCCAACGACAACGTAGCGCTCAATGCCATGGTCAAGGCGTTCGCCCAGCCATTTTTGGGCAGTAGCGCCACGACTCATACTATTTCGGCCACGATCGGGGCCCAGAATGCCAGCACGGTTTCGAGCGGGGATTTCAGCCGCGGGGGAAATATCAATGTCCAAATTCAGGGTAACGCTCCCCAGTCGCTTTCGCTGGTGCCGGGAAGCACGGTGCTGTTCAAAGATCGGGGTTTAAATCCTCAGCCTCCGCCTGTGACTATGCCGGACACGGTTTTTACCTCCGGCGTTGACATCGGCAATGTCCGCGGCTGTTTCCAGTACCACGGCTTTGTGAATTTCAAAGTGAAAGTTTCCGAAGCCGTTTTGGGGGATTTGCGCGTGCAAAAGCACGTGAAAAATATCACCCAAGGCATTCCTTTTAACGACGCCGAAGTTTCCGCCAATCCGGGCGATACCGTGGAATACCAAATTTTGGTTAACGCCCTCAACAATCCCGTGCCGAATGTTTCGGTCAAGGATGCGCTCAATCCAAAAATCACGCCGAGCGGTTCGGTAACCGTGGACGGCATACCGGTCAACAACGCGGCTTTTTTCTCTAGTAGCGGAGTGAGTATCGGTACGGTCAATGTCAACGTCAGCCGGGAGATCAGATTTCAGGCCGTCGTGGCTTTGAGTTCCCAGTTTCCGGTCGGCACGCACGTTTTGCCCAATGTCGCGACCGCCTTTACCTCCCAGAAATCGGCCCAAGACGGAGCAAACGTCCGGGTCGTGATTCAGCCGCAGATTGTAACCTGCGTCAATACCTGGGATGCGCCGCAGGTCGCTGACGGCAGCCAGCGCGGTTTGCGCCGGGTGAACGAGGCGTTTAATGTCCGCACCCAAGTTTCGGGTTTGCAACCGCTCAATTTCTTCAAAATCGTCCGGCAACACGTTTCCGGCTTTCCGAGCTTTCCCTTGGTGGCCAACGCCAATGCCCAAGGCAACTACGACGCTCGAGACGAAAGTCTGATTTCCTCGAGCTTCATCACCGGCGACTACAACGTGTTCATTGAGGTCAATAACGTCAATGTCGCAACCTGCCGGGGTTTCCGAATCGAGCCGCCGGTCGTCCAGCAAATTGATTTGGACAAAACGGTCCGCAACGACACTACGGGTTCGGGTTTTGCCGATCAGGTCTCGGCCCAGCCGGCGGAGCGGGTGACTTTCCGCCTGCAGGTCAGCCCCCAAAACAGCACTGCGGCTTTGCAGAACGTGGTGTTGCGCGATTCCTTGCCGAATAAATTAACTTTTGTCGCCGGCAGTTTGAACGTCAATGGGACTCCCCAGAGCGAGGGGAATTTCTTCTCCACCGGCATCAGTCTCGGCTCAATTTCGCCCAGCAGTCAGGTAGTCGTGACTTTCCAGGCCGACGTCGCGGGACCGGCGAACTTCAATGTCGGCTCTTGCGAGATTTTGACTAACACCGGCACGGTGACCGCGACCGGCAATTTGAGCGATTCGGATACGGCAATGGTCCAGGTCTGCAAACAGGCGCCGACCAAGCAGCCCGGCTCCCCTGGCCCCAGGCCATAACTTTAGCTTTACACTCTCGTAATACAGGAGAACAGAACTTGAAATCCTTCTCGTTGCAATTTAGCTCGACCCTCACAGCTTTGGCGCTTCTGGCCGTGGGGAGTGCTGGCTTTGCTCCAGAGGCGGCGGCCGGAGTCGCCTTTAATACTTTTCCGATTAGCTATTTTCCGCAAACCAACTATGATTTCCCGCTTTTGGACGCCCGGAATGTGACGGCTGGCGGGAGTTTCAGCACTTCCCAAGGGGATCACGACAACGGCGTTACCGCCAATCGCGGCGACGAGCTGGAATTTCAGATTTACTACCACAACAGCGGGGTTCAAGAAGAACAGGCGACGAACGTGATTGTGCGAGCTGCCTTGCCCGGGGGCACGCGCAATTCCCACGAGGTTTCCGCCAGTATTGATTCGGACCAGACTGTGCCGGTCATGAGTTCGGACGCTTTTCGCGGCGGAAATATCGTCATCAACCTCAGCGGCGATGCCCAAACCCTGGAGTTTATCTCGGGGTCGGTCAGGCATTTCCCCAACCGCGGCACCAGCGGGCAGACGGTAAGCGGGGGGGACAACCTTTTGGGCTCGGGGATTAACCTTGGCACTATCAAAGGTTGTTTTGATTTTTCGGGTTTTGTCACGTTCCGGGCCCGAGTCGGCAACCAAGTCGTAAACCAGGACCGAAATCTTTCCATCAGTAAACGAGTTTTGAATGTTACTCGCGCCGAAAGCACTTTCCGGGACGCGACCACGGCCAGTCCCGGGGAACGGGTCCGTTTCGAGGTCCGGTTTGAGACGACGGGGAACGCCTCGCAAAACAACGTGATTCTGCGGGACATTCTGCCCAGCAGCCGTTTGAGTTTTGTTTCCGGCTCGATGCGCTTGGATGGTTTTGGGGTGAGTAATGAGTCGGACCTCTTTGGCAGCGGCCGGAATTTCGGCACGCTTTCGGCGGGCGTGAGTCGGACCCTGACTTTTGACGCTGACGTCGCGGGAGCGGGGACGTTCACGGGAACGACCACTTTGACCAATACCGCCAATGTTAGAAGCGACCAAGTCGGAACGCGGCAGGATGAGGCGGACGTGACGGTGCAGTTAGTTTTGGGTGTCCAATTTAGTCTCCGCAAGGCCGCTTTTAATCTCACCCAGGGCGTAGACGCCACCACGGTACCGGCCAATCCCGGAGATCTTATTACTTATACTTTGTTCTACAAAAATACCGGTCAGACGACGATTCAAAGCGCGGTGATTGAGGACGCGATTCACGACATTTTGGAGCTGGCGGAGATTGCCGATCAAGGCGGGGCGACTTCGATAAACAGTATAATCAGGTGGGCGCCGGTGGACGTGCCGGCGGGAGTGGAGTTGAGCCGGAGCTTCCAGGTCCGAGTCCGCCAAGCCAGTCTGTTTCCAGCAAGTTCGGACTTGCTGATGGTCAATATTTACGGCAACGAGGTCCGCGTCCCGGTCCGTAGGCCGCAGGTCTTGGGGCAGCCGCCCCGGACCGGGGCCGGCTCTTGGCTTATCGTCGCCTTGGCGGGCTTTGCAACTTTCTCGATTTGGGTCTATCGGCGGACCCGCCGGGAGAGGGCCAGATACCTAAGCGCCTTCTAAACTAGAGGCTATCCTTTGCATAAAACCGCTCCTCGACTACGCTCAGGGCGGTTTTTTTGTCTTGCCGCCGAGATTTGAGTTATGATAAGGTGATATGTTTAGAAATCTGCTTAATCCCCAAACCATCAGTGAACTAGAGAAGGCTTTTGAGTCCTCGCCCGGCGGCTTTTTGGTGGTGGAGCAGGGGCTGCCGCGCTTCGCGGTCCTAGATTACGAAACCTATCAGCGGCTAAAGAACCAACCCCAAGCGCGGCAACCCCGCCCGGGGCGGATTTTGGTCACGGGCGGCGCTGGCTACATCGGCTCGGTCACCGCTCGACTCCTCCTGGACCGCGGTTATGAGGTTGTGATTCTAGACCAGAACCGTACCAGCCGCTTGGCATGTCTCCCGGAGTGCCAATTTATTCAGGGGGATCTTATGGACCGCGCGCTTTTGGATAAAATTTTTAGCGAGCAGCCAATCGAGTCCGTAATCCATTTTGCCGCTTCCGTGGAGGTCGAGGAGTCAGTTCAGAACCCCGGGAAGTATTTTCAAAACAACGTCGTGACCGGTTTACAGCTTCTAGACGCCATGGTCGAGCATGGGGTGAAGAGCATAATTTTTTCCTCCAGCGCCGCAGTCTACGGCGAACCCTCGAGGCAGCCCATTCCCGAAGAGACACTCTGCCAGCCGACCAATCCCTATGGCGCTTCCAAACTGATGTTTGAACAGATCCTGCAGTGGTACCAGGAGGCGTTTGGTTTGCAGTCGGTCAGTCTGCGCTACTTCAACGCCGGCGGCGCGTGGCCGGAGGCCGGCCTGGGCTACAGCCTCGGGGAAGGGGAAACCCACCTCTTGCCGCGCGTATTGGATGTCGCGGCCGGCCGGAACTCGGAAATCAAAGTTTTTGGGCAGGATTATGAGACGCCGGACGGCACCTGCATCCGCGATTTCGTTCACGTCCGCGATCTGGCCGAGGCGCACCTTTTGGCTCTGCAGAAATTGGAACGCGAGCGCGGGGCCTATACTTATAACGTTGGTACCGGCCTCGGCCACTCGGTGCTCGAGGTCATTGACACAGCCGTGGAAGTTACTGGTCGGATGATCGCGATGCAATACGCCGCCCGCCGGCCTGGCGACCCGGCGAAACTCATCGCCGACAGCTCGAAGCTCAAAAAGGACTTAGCTTGGCAGCCAAAATATGACCTCCGCGCCATTTTGGAAAGTTCCTGGCAGTGGGTTAGGCAAAATAAAAAATAGTCACTTTATCTTCCGTTCCGCCCAGGCCGAATCTACCCTGTCTAATTCGCGCGAATAAGCGAATGGTGGTATAGTGCTTTTATGAGGGAGCTGGAGCGGAAATTAAAAGCCCTAGCCAATAAGCGTCGGTTGGCAATACTCAAATACTTGCACGGCGTTGAGCAGGCATCGGTTGGGGATATCGCCTCTCAGATCAGGCTCTCGTTTAGGGCAACTTCGAAACATTTGGGCATATTGTTTGCCACCAACATTTTGGACAAGGAACAGATCAGTTTGACGGTTTACTACCGTTTAGCCCGTCCGGTCGACCCGCTTGTCAGCAAAGTTCTCGACCTAGTCTAATTCCCGCCGGAGGCGGGCAGGCGCGCTTGCCTGCCTTTGGCAGGCGAATAGGAGAATGGTTTGTGAGGCTCAAAAATAACTTCAAAATGCCGAAATGGATGGAATGCGCCTGGCGAAGAGAGGCGTGTGGTAAAAACAGTTGTCGGCTTTGCGGAAAGATTAACCGGGACCGAAAGAGACATCTCGATGCTGGGGAGGACCCCGATGATTTAGAGAATATTTTTGATGATGTGGGGAGGTCGTTGAAGGAAACCTTGCAAATGATTAAAGCGGATGCCGCCTCAAAGGGTTTCGATATAACGAATATTGATGATATCAAAGAGCCTCCACCACCCGAGAAGTTTGCCTTGTGGCGCCGAGTGAGAGAATGTGGCAAGGTAGTCGTCAAGCTGGCGCGGCGCGCAGAAGAATCGGAAGAGCTTTGGCTTGGGACCGAAGAGGCCGCGGATTTGTTATGGTACATTAATACTTTGCAGGCGAAAGTTTACCGGCAGCTTTGCAATCGCTGGCACATTAAAGTCGGGGACGGTTACGGCGATTTTGACTATGAATACACGCAATATGTTTTAAAAGAATGTCTGCGAATTTTAAAAAAGTCTTTGACCGAACTCTGCAAGCTCGATTCGCCGCAGAAGTGGGGATTTCTCGTCACGGCCGGAGAACTTGCGAATTTGGAAAAACGGATTCTCAAAATTTGATTCTTTTGGAGTTTGTGATCTTAAATTGAATCCCATATCTCGTCTAATTCGTGCGAATAGGAGAATAGCGGACTAGCTTAAGTAGTTTCTTTCAAAATCGGCTTTTGGCCGGTTTTTTGGTATAATAGTTTCATGCGAGTGACTTTACAGAACAGAAAAGGACTGAAAATGGTTGCGATAGTTGAAGAAAGCCTTGCCTCCCAGGGTCTAGCTTTTGTCATGCACGGGTTGGGGGGATTTAAGGAACAGCCGCATATTCGGGTAATGGCCGAGGCTTTCAAACAAAAGGGCCTAACGGTAGTGACTTTCGATACGACGAATTCAATCGGGGAGAGCGATGGGAAATATGAGGACGCAACCACAACGAATTATTATGAGGATTTGGAGGACGTGATTGTTTGGGCCTCACGGCAACCGTGGTATAAAAAGCCTTTTTACTTGGCGGGACACAGCTTAGGCGGTATTTGCACTGCTCTGTTTTCTGAAAAATATCCTGACAAAGTTAAAGCGCTTGCGCCGATTTCAACAGTCGTATCGGGAAAACTCAGTACCCAAAGAGGAGAAAAAAAAGGCGAACTGCAAAAATGGAAGGAAACTGGCTGGGAAATCGCGGAGAGCGAGAGCAAGCCAGGTGTGATAAAAAGACTTCCCTGGTCGCACATGGAGGATCGGATGAAATACGATTTGTTACCGGAAGCAAAAAAATTATCAATGCCGGTTCTGTTGATTGTGGGGGAGCACGACGAGCCAGAGATACAAAAAATTCTTTTTGGTGCTTTGCCTGGACCGAAAGAGCTCCATATCATAAAAAAGGCCCCTCACACATTTAGGGACACTGACCAGCTCAAAGAGATTAAAAGCATTTTTCTGAACTGGATTGATAAAATCGAGGCTTAGGGATTCGTTTTCAATGCTGTCTGCGGTCCGTAAAAAAAAGTAGTTAGTTAGCATTCTCTAATTCGCGCGAATTAGAGAATAGTTTAGGGCGAACTGCTTTTATCGTTTTCCAGACTTGACGAGGGATGTGTATAGTTAACAGTTAGCGTCAACAGCCAAAGAATTTATTTTTTTGTTATACTTTTTTTATGCTTTATGCATTACGACATTCCCATTAAAACCGCGGGTGAGTTTTCCCTGCGGTTTTGGGTTTGGGAACTTGGTCTATGGGCGGACGGGATTTGCCTGATCCGGATAATGACGACGAGCGCGATATTGCGGCGATTCGGGCTGCCTTCGATGCAGGCATAACCCATATTGATACGGCGGAGATTTATGCCGCCGGGCATACCGAGGAGCTGGTGGGGGAAGCAATCGCGGACCTGCCGCGAGAAAAACTTTTTATCACCTCCAAAGTTGCCACTTACCACCTGCGCTATGACCAGGTTTTAGCAGCGGCCGAGGGGAGCCTCAAACGGCTGGGACTTAAGTATTTAGACCTTTATCTCATCCACGGACCTGATCCGGAAGTGCCGCTCAAGGAAACCATGCGCGCGATGGCGAAGTTGCGGGAGCAAGGGCTAATTAGAAATATTGGAGTATCCAATTTTATTCCAGAGCTCATCGCCGAAGCGCAGAAGTTTTGCTCTTACCGAATCGTAAACAACCAAATCAATTACAGTTTAGAAGCACGCGGCCATGATGAAGTAGGAACGCTCGAATATTGCGCAAAAAATCAGATTCTGGTGATGGCCTACCGGCCCCTCGCCAAGGGCGTGTTTTCGGTTGAGGGACAGCAGATGTTGCAGAAGCTCGGACAGAAATACCAAAAACCGCCCCTGGCCGTGGCTTTGAACTGGGTTTTGGGCAAGCCCAACGTGGTTGCCCTCGTCAAAACCTCTAATCCGCAGCATCTCCGCGAAAATCTCGTTGCTTTGGGCTGGCGCCTTGATAGCGAGGATGAACAGGCCCTCGACGAGCGTTTCCCTGCGGGCGAAACCATGGGGGTGGGCTCGCCGGCGCGCACCAGACGGCCGCCAGTTAGAAAATGGTGACAAAGCTGTCTTTGCGAGAAGGCGTAGCGACGAAGCAATCTTAAGAAACGGCTTGGAAATGAGATTGCCGCGCCACCAGCGGTAGGCTCGCAATGGCGTTCTTTTGGGTGTGTTATAATAAACGCTGAACATAAACGCCCCTGAAATGAACCCAAAACCCAAATTATCAGTGGTGATTCCCGCCTACAATGAGGAGGGCCGGATTAGGGAGACGCTTGAGGAAACGGATGCGTATCTTAAGCGGCAAGTTTATGCTTATGAAATCATCGTGGTGGATAACGGCAGTAACGATAAGACCTGCGATGTCGTCAGAAAATATCAGGAGGGGGGGATGCGGCATATTGTCCGGCTCTGCTTATCGAAGAGTATCGGCGCCAAAGGGAGCGCCGTCCGGCTCGGGATTGAGGACTACGCTCAGGGTAAGTACATTATGTTCATGGACGCCGATAACGCGACCCCAGTTTCGGAGATTGCGAAATTTTGGCCCTATTTGGAAAGCGGGTATGAGGTGGTTATCGGTTCGCGCTACCGGGAGGATTCGGACGTCACCCGGAAACAGCCTCTGTATCGGGTAATTCTGGGACGCCTGAGCAATCTCCTGATTCAGCTTTTGGTGGCGCCGGGGATCAAGGACACGCAGTTGGGGTTCAAGGCCTTTTCCCACCGGGCCGCCAAGGATATTTTTTCTTTGGTGACTGTTCCGGGCTGGGGTTTTGATATGGAGGTTTTGACCATAGCGAGACTCCACGATTACCGGATTAAGGAAGTCGGGGTCAGCTGGCACGAGCGAGGCGGGAGTCATGTTCCGCTGCGGGCCTATTTGCAGAGCTTGTCGGACCTTTTAAAAATCAAAATCAAGGCGGTGCTGGGTCAATACCGCAAAAAAACTTAAAATTCAAAAGATGAAGGATTGGCCAAATTTAAATTTTAGACGAAGGATAATTTTTTTTGTGCTGCCGGTTCTGCTTTTGGCAACCAGTCTCGGCTCGGCGGCTGCCGTTCGGCCAGATGTCGCCCAAGCCGGAGTTTTAATTGTGAAACTTCAGGAAGCTCAAGCTCAAGCGCCGAACTTCTCGGCTTATGCGCAAGAGGTGGACTGGATAGTTGGCCGGACTTACCGTTTGCGAGTAGGTAATGTGCTGGCCGCGACGCGGCAGTTAAGGGAGCAGGCCTCATGGGTGGAAACGGTTGAGCGGGATGTCGTTTTAAAGAGCCAGGTTACGCCCACTGACCCTCTGTTCTTAACAGACCAGGAAGATTTGACCAAGCAGTGGTATTTGCCAAAGATGCAGGTCCACCGCGCTTGGGAGCAGACGAAGGGCGAGGGGGTGACGATTGCGGTTGTGGATACCGGCATAGACGCGAAGCACGAGGATTTGAATGACGGGCGGGTGGTGGGGGGGTTTGCCAGCTTCTGCCAAGTCCAAAACCCCGCTCAGCCAAATGATTGTGTTGTGAGAGTCACGGCCGAATTGGCGCCGGGAGTAAACTCCGACGACAACGGGCACGGGACAATCGTCGCGGGGATTGCCGGGGCGATAACCAACAACGCCAAAGGCATCGCGGGCATCAATTGGAATGCCCGGCTGATGCCCATCAAGGCCCTCGATGCCACCGGTTCTGGCTTTGCCTCTGACGTGGCGGCGGGGATGAGGTGGGCCGCGGACCACGGTGCGAAAGTCATCAATTTGTCTATTGGCGGGCAGGGTTTGCAGGGGATCACGGTTTTACAGGAGGCGATTAGTTACGCCTTTAACAAAGGAGTGCTGATCGTGGCGGCGGCGGGCAACGATGCGGCCGATACTGGCGGGAGTTTGAACACGAGTCCGGTGTTGCCGGTGTGTGCGGACGGGGGCAAGAATATGGTCGTAGGCGTGGCGGCGGTGGACATTCAAGATCGCAAGGCCCGGTTTTCCAACTACGGCTCGAACTGCGTGGATATCGCCGCCCCGGGCACGGGGACTTTCGTGGATAAGCAGCAAAAGCAGGGATTGATCTCGACGTACTATGATCCGACTCGCCCGGGGGAGCACGATTTGTACGTCTACGCCGTGGGTACCTCGGTCGCCGCCCCGATGGTCAGCGGTGTTGCGAGCTTGATGATTAGCAGCTTTCCCGAGCTGGACATAGTGTCCTTGCGGGATCGCTTGATCGGCAGCGTCGATAACATTGACCCCGTGAACCTTACGGGCTGTAACGGCAGCCCCTGCCAAGGCCAAATCGGTCGGGGGCGCTTGAATGCCTTTAAGGCCGTGACCCTGGCCACGACTTTTAGTAGCGGTACCGTGGTTAGGAGTCCGGAAGGCGATTTATTTTTGATTGAGCGGGGTCTGAAGCGGCCTATTTCGAGCTATGTCCAGAAGCAACGGTTTGCCGGGGCAGCCATCGTGAATGCCGCGCCGGGGCAACTCGATAATTTTCCTTTGGGTTCACCCGTCGCGCCGGCGGACGGTTCTCTGATCAAAGAACCTGCTAATCCCACGGTTTATCTGGTCGAGGCAGGAGAGCGGCACGGGCTTTCCTATTTAGCATTTATTTCCCGCGGTTTCCGTTTCGAAAGCGTGGTGGTGCTGCCCGCGCTGGAGATGGCGGGGTATCCGCAAACCCAAGATGCCGCCGTACTTAACGGCGTCCTGATGAAAGCCGCTGATCATCCGGCGGTTTACATCTTGAACAATTCCGTGCGCCAGCTTTTGTCGTTTTTTGTCTTCCAGCAGCGCGGTTTCCAGAACGGGCCAATCGGGACTCTCACCCCGGCGGAGTTGGCGATATTTCCATTGCATCCGGGTGCCGTTTTGTACCCCCCGGTGGATGGAACGCTTTTGCGCGGCGATCAGGTGGCAACCGTTTATCTCATTGAAGCGGGGAAAAGGCGGGGATTGACCCTGACCGCTTTTCAGAGCCGGGGATACCGTTTTGCGGACGTGAAAGTTCTGCCGCAAAGCGAAGTGGACGGTTATGAACTTTCTGAGTCAATCCTGTTTTAATCTTGCTATTAGTTTCGATGTTCAACCGGCAAAAAATTAAATGGCCGATAGTCCTGCTTGTGTTGGGGGGACTGTTGCCGCTTCCGGCTGAAGCGCAGAGTTTTGATCCCAATTCCCTGATTGTTGATGAACGGTTTGCGGATACGGGTACGCTGGGCGGCACCGCGGGGATTCAAAAATTTCTGGAAAGCAAAGGCAGTGTCCTGGCTGATACCTCTTCGGAATTTTTGGCGAAATTGCGCGAGCCAGGCGACGCCGTGCTCAAAAGCCGGTTGCCCGACCCCCGCCCGAATCTCGGCCGCCTGCGGACCGCGGCGGAGCTCATCTCCGACGCCTCGCTGGCTGCCGGACTAAATCCCCAGGTGGTGCTGGTTACCTTGCAAAAAGAACAAACCCTGATTACCGGAAAGTTTAGCGGGCCGCAAGATCTCCAGCGTGCTCTCGATCGGGCTCTGGGTTTTGCCTGTCCGGACGAAGGGGGCTGCAGTGACATCTTTTTGGGATTTTATTTTCAGCTGTTTGGCAATTTTGACGCTGCGGATAACCGGTATATCGGGATGCCGGCCTCGTTGATGCGGAGTTTTAACTATCAGGTCGGCGGGATTCGGGTGGGGCGCGGCCCGTTGGTGGATGTGGCCGGCAATGCCTTTGGCAACGGCAACCGGACTCGGACTTCTCGGAAAGGGGACACGATTATGGTCGACAACACCGAAGGACCGCCGAACAACGCTCCCCGCACCCAGAGCGTTACCCTCTTAAATTTTGCCACCACCGCTCTGTACCGCTACACCCCGCACGTCTACAACGGCAATTATAATTTTTGGCGCTTTTTTGCGGCCTGGTTTCGTTATCCGAACGGTACGCTGATTCAGACGACGGGTGAGCTGAGGACGTTTGTGATTGACAACGGCCTCCGGCGCCCGGTTTCGTCTTTCGTCATGAACCAGCGCGGTTTAAATCCCGCTTTGGTCGTCAGTCTCTCGACCCTGGAGTTTAACGAATTTTCTCCGGGTGAAGTGATGCCGCCTTTGGAGGGGAGCTTGCTCAAGAATTCCGCCGGGCAGACCTATTTGATTGAGTTCGAGAGCCGGAAGTTGCTTTCCAGTTTCGTGGCGGTCCAGCGGAAACTCGACTTGGCTGCCGCCACCCTGTTGCCGGACGAGGAAATCCTAAGCTACAAAGACGGCGGTCGGGCTTTGCCGGAAGAGGGGACTTTGGTCAAGGCCCGAGACAATCCGGCGGTGTATGTCATCATTAACAACGAGAAGCGCTTGCTGTCCGCTTTCGTCTTCCAGCAGCGCGGTTATAAATTCTCGCAGATTCTGACCGCGGAACCCGGAGAACTCGACGGTTACCCAACCGGACCCTTGATGCCGCCCTTGGACGGGACTCTCATCAAGGCCAAAGAGCAGCCGGCGGTTTATCATGTGGGCAACGGCTTGCTGGAACCCCTGACTTACTTCGTCTTTCAGGAGCGCGGGTTTAAATTCCGGGATGTGGTGAGCGTCCCGGAGGCCGAACTTAGTTCCTGGACCGTGGGCAAGCCGATGCCGCCCCCGACCGGCCTTTTGGTCAAGGCCCAATCGGCGCCCATGGTGTATTACATCGAATCCGGAGTCAAACGGCCGATTTCTTACGGGGTGTTTCTGGCCCGCCGCTTGAACTTTAAGGATGTGGTAGTGGCAACGGATGAAGAACTGGCCATCATTGAACTGGGCGAGGATTTGCGCTTGCCAGAACGGGCTTTGGTAAAAACGCCCGAAGCCGCTACGGTTTATTATCTGGTGGACGGTGTGCTGCGGCCCCTGACCTATACGGCTTTTCAGAACCGCCGGCTGCTTTTCCGGGACGTGGTGACGATTTCCGCCGAGGAATTGACCAAATACCAAGTCGGAGCAGTGGTGGAGAACTAGTACTAGTGTGGTATAATTAGGTCATGTCTCGACAGCTCGGGCGGAATATATTTTCGCTAGGGTTATCCCGAGTCGTTTCTGGGATAATTATTTTTGTTGTTTACATCCGACTAGTGACGTATTTGGGCCCCGAGAGTTTTGGAAAACTCTCGCTGGTACTTGCCTACTATACGATATTTTTTATCCTGATTGATTTCGGGATTTCGCGCTTTATCACCAGGGAGGTCAGCCCCCGAAAAGATTTAGCCGGAGTATATTTGGCAAACCATCTGCTTGTTCAGATTCTGGTTGCGTTTTTGACCCTGGCTTTTTTTGTTGTTGTACCCCGGCTCTTCGATTACGAGCCTGGGGTGATTTACGGCATGCTTTTGGTGGGTATTGGCTTGATGATCGGTGCTTTTTCCATCCCGTTTCGAGTTCTGGCCGATGTTTGGCAGCGCCTAGATATCGCCTCCGCCCTGAATTTCTTGAATACCATACTCACCGCCTCGTGGATGGCCTTGGCGATTTACTTGAAAAGAGATTTTATCTTTATTTTTTGGGTGTATATCGTCATTGGGCTTTTGTCGGTAGTATTTTACTGGGTAGTGAGCCGTAGGTGGACGCGACCAGTTTTCGAAGTCAGTTTTCCCTTGATGCGCCGGATGTTGCTTTTTGGAATGCCTTTTGCGCTGATTTCCGGATTTGAGCTATTGATTCAAAAAGTGGACGCCATCATCCAAAAGTTCTACTTGCCTTTTGAGCAGCTGGGTTATTATTCTGCCGCTTATCGGTTTCTTGATTTTTTGACTTTTATCCCAGCTGTGGCGGCACTTTCGCTATTCCCTTTTTTGGCCGAAGCTGTAATCCTTAACAAACCCGAAGTTACGGCGATTCTCAACCGCCTCAACCGTTATTTGATTCTGTTGGCATTGCCGCTGGGCGTGGCCGGTACGGTGTTCGCACCCGAAATCATCCGAACGCTCTTTGACGCGAGTTACGATGCAGCCGCGGCCCCTTTTCAAATATTGATCTGGGTTTCCGCCATAACGTTTATCTATGCCGTACCGAACGTCATCATGCAACTCAAAAGAACCAGCGCGACCGCAGTGATTTTGGCGGTCGTTACCGTGTTGAATGCCGGGGCGAACTGGTTTTTTCTTTCCCGCGGCGGGGGCATAATCGCCTCGGCCTGGATCACTTTTTTCTCATACGTATTGATTGCAACCAGTTTTATATTGATAGCTCAGCGAGAAGCGGTTTTAAATTTTATAAGATATCTTTTTTGGCCGGGCATCGCCACCGCCCTGATGGTTGTCGTTATGCTCCAGTTACGCGGCTTAAATTTTTACTTTCTGGCAGCACTTGGAGGCAGCACTTATCTCGCCTTTCTTTTTGTCGTAAGGTTTATAAAGAAGGACGATCTGCTGTATCTGAGGGCTATTTTCACGCGCCAATGAAATGAAACTTTCCATTTTAATCGTCAGCTGGAACACCCGAGACTTGCTCATTAAGTGTATCAACTCGATCTTGAGGTATCCGCCGAGTTTTGATTATGAAATTATTGTGGTTGATAATCATTCCCGGGACGGCAGCGTGGAGGCCTTGGTGTCCTTGCTGGGACATAACAAACGGCTGCAGGTCATCCCTTCGCTTCGGAATCTGGGATTTGCCAAAGCCAACAACCTCGCCCAAAAGAATTCTTCCGGTGAATTCGTCCTGCTGCTCAATCCGGATACGGAAGTCAGGCCCCAGGCCTTGCAGAACCTGGTGGAGTATCTGGAGGGTCATCCGGGAGTAGGGATTGTCGGGCCGAAGATCCTCAATCCCGATGGGACGGTGCAGCCTTCGGTGCGGCGGTTTCCCGATATTTGGTCGTCGCTTTTGGTGTTTTCCGGTTTGCACCGGCTGTGGAAGCCGCGGTGGTATCTGATGGAGGAGTTTAGCTACGACCAAGGCGCCGAGGTCGATCAGGTTATGGGCGCGGCCTTGCTGACGAGGCGGCCGCTCATCGCGCAACTCGGGTTTTTGGACGAGAAATTTTGGTTGTGGTACGAGGAAGTGGATTTTTGCAAGCGGGTGAAGGAGGCGGGTTACCAGATAAAGTTTTACCCCAAGGCCGAAGTGATGCATTTGGGCGCCCAGAGTTTTTCGCAACTCGATGTTTACGAGCGCAAGCGAACGGTCGCCAAAAGTTTAGTTTACTATTTTCGAAAAAACGGCAGCTTCTGGCAGGTCGCCGTTATCAGTATCTGCCTGCCGTTGGTGCTGGCGGCGGCGAAGTTTTTAGATTTCCTGCAAAAGCTTTTTCGGTTTCACCTCAAACCCCATGGTTAAACGGGCCTTTCTGGTTATGGCCGGCACGGAGGTTGTCTCGTTGCTGGCTTTTGTTTATCCCTTTTTGAGCCTGCCGTTTCTGGCGGTGGTGGGGATTTTGGCGTTTCTTTTGGCGTTCCGGAGAGCGGAGTGGGGGGCGTATTTGGTGTTTGGGGAATTGTTTTTCGGCAGCCGCGGTCACTTGCTGGAGTACAATTTTGGAGCAGTGAGTTTGTCTTTGCGCCTAGTGGTTTTTGTCGCCGTCCTGCTGGCTTGGCTGTTGCGAACCATCAGGCGCCCGGACGCTTTGGTCAGGCAAATTTCGCTTCTACCGGGGCTTTATTGGGCTCTGCTTCTAGTGGTCGGCGTTGGGGTGGCTGCTGGTTTGCTCAAAGGCCACGGTTTAACCGAGGTGTTTCTGGATGCGAACAATTATCTTTATTTTTTGATTTGGCTGCCGGTCTTGGCCGGCCTAAAAGACGACGGGGTCAAGGAGAATATTTTCAAAATTCTGGCGGCCGCGATTATCATCATCGCCGCCAAGACCTTCCTCCTGTTTTTGTGGTTCAGCGGCGGTTTCTGGGGTATCGCCACTCTCTACCAGTGGGTGATTCAGCAGGACATCGGGGAAATTACGGGGGAAGTGGGTAGCGCCTCCCGAATTTTTATGCAGAGTCAATTTTATGCCCTTGTCGGCTTTTTCATTTTTGGTTTGGGGGCGAAGCCCTGGGGCAGGAATTGGTGGCTGGTCGCGCTGTCCCTCCTCGCGGTCGTCATGAGTCTTTCCCGGAGTTTTTGGCTGGGGGCCCTAGCCGGATTGGCCTTTGCCGTGCCGATGCTTCTGTTTTATTACCGAGTGGCACTCCGGGAGGTGGCCAAATTAGCCGGGGTTTTGGTTTTGCTTATTGCGGTCGAGGTTGGCGCCATTTATGTTCTGGCTAATTTCAGGAGCGTAGGCTTCAGTAGCTCCGTAAGTTCCCGGCTCTCAAGTCCCGTTCAGGAGGCGGCGGGCAGTGCTCGGCTTCTACTCCTGCCAGAACTCTTGAACCGGATCAGAGAAAGTCCAGTTTTCGGCCAAGGCTTCGGCACCGCCGTGACTTATAAAAGTTACCTCCCGGATCGGATTAGTCCAGAGAATCCCGATGGTGAGGTTACCACGACGGCTTTCGAGTGGGGTTATCTCGACATAATTTTGAAGATTGGACTCTTGGGGTTCCTGGTTTACGCTTTGCTCCTGGCGAGGTTTTTCCAGCAGGGCTGGCAAAGTCTCAAGCGGGCGGAGCCCTTTGATAAAAATTTTGGGCTCCTTGCTGGTTTGGTCGCCCTGGCGGTTTTGAATATCACAACTCCGTACCTTAATCATCCTTTGGGGATCGGCTATCTCCTCCTGCTAGTAGCCCAGTTTTCCGGACCTCTCCATCCTGATTCAAAAGAAGCCCTATGAAACCGTCAGACGTTTTATGAAACAGCCCTCTTTGGTTAGTATCATTATTTTAAGTTATAACAGCCTGCGGTACATCGAGAAGTGCATGGCGGCGGTGCTCCAGCAGGATTATCTCAATTGGGAAGCATTAATTGTCCTTAACGGCTCCACCGACGGCTCTGCCGAGTTTATCAAGACCCGTTATCGGCGTTTCAAAAAAATCCGGATCTTGGAACCGGGCGAAAATTTGTGGTTCTGCCGGGGGAACAATTACGGCATTGCTCATGCCTCGGGAGAATACGTTTTGGCCTTGAACCAGGATACAGTCATGGAGCCGGATTTTATAAGTTTGCTGGTTCAGGCCATGGAGACGGACCCGTCCTTGGGCTCGGTTTCTGGCAAACTTTTGTACTATAATTTCGAGATCGATTCGAAGACGAAGATTCTAGACAGTACCGGGCTGGAGATCTTTAAAACCCGCCGAGTGATTGATCGGGGACAGTGGGAACAGGATTTTGGACAGTATGATCAGGATACGGAAATTTTTGGCGCATCCGGAGCGGCGGCTTTTTATCGCCGGAGCGCTTTGGAGGCCGTGAAGCTTCCGACGGCGGACGGGAAGTTTGAATACTTCGACGAAGATTTTATTGCCTACAAAGATGACATTGATATATCTTGGCGACTTCTGCTTGCGGGCTACCGTTGTCGCTATGTCCCCGGTGCCGTCGTTTATCACGGGCGGACGATCGGTCGTTCCTGGCCATCGCAAGTCCTGAACTTTATTCTCAACCGGCATCGGCAATCGCGCCTGATCCGGAAGCAATCCTTCAAAAATCATTATCTGATGATGGTCAAAAACGAGCTCCCGCGGCTGTTTTGGCGGCACCTGCCGTATATTCTCGGGCGGGAGCTCCTGCTCTTTATTTACACATTGATCTTTGAGCAATTTCAGTTTTTTGCGCTTTTGGAGTTCTCTCGGCAACTGCCGGAGGCGCGTCGGAAACGCCAGTTAATCATGGCCAAAGTCCGGGGCGACCCCGAGGCCTTGCGGCAATTCTTTCATTAGTATGGACCCCGTTAGAAACAGCGAGGACCGGGGAGTGCCAGCTCTAACGGGAAAAAGGGATCACGATGATGCTTCGCAACGCAAAAATTTCTGACGGGGTGGACCTTTCGGTAGTTATCGTGAGCTACAACACTCGACAAAAACTCCAGATGACTTTGGAGTCGGTGTTTCGTTCCCAGACCGGGTTTTTTTATGAAGTGTTTGTGGTGGACAACGGGAGTCGCGATGGATCTCCCGAGATGGTCAGGACTGAATTTCCTCAATCGAAGCTTCTGGCCCAGGAGGAAAATCTTGGTTATGCAAAGGCCAACAACCAGGCCATTCGACTTTCTCGCGGCCGCTACATCCTGCTTTTAAACTCTGACGTCATAGTGAAACCGAGCACCTTTGACAAGATGATAACCTTTATGGATAATAATCCTACGGTTGGAATTTCCGGCTGCCGCGTCGTCAAACCCGACGGAACTTTGGATGAAGCGTGTCGGCGGAGCTTTCCTACACCCGCCGTGGCTTTTTACCGGTTGAGTGGTTTGTCCCGGCTTTTCCCGAAGAGCAAAATTTTTGGCAAATACAATTTGAGTTACCTGCCTGAACACGAGCTTGCCGAGGTAGATTCGGTGGTTGGAGCCTTTCTCCTCATCCGCCGCGAGGCGATTTCTGAAGTCGGAATGCTGGATGAAGATTATTTCATGTATGGGGAAGATATCGACTGGTGCTACCGGGTGAAGGAGGCCCGTTACAAAGTGATGTATGTGCCGCTGACTACGGTGGTTCACTACAAGGGTTCGTCATCCCGGAAGGCCTCCTCGCGGTCCTTGTATGAATTCCACCGGGCGATGGAAATTTTTTATGACAAGCATTATCGGCAGCGATATAATTTCTTGGTGAATTTTTTTGTGAAAGCCGGGATTTGGGCGCGCTACACTCTCAAATTTCTGCAAAACAGTCTGCGTACCGAAAAATACGTCAGTAAATAGTTAAATTTTCCTAAGGATGCAAATCCAAACTGCTGACCTCGGCCCCGGCGATTTCCCCCCGGGGAAGTATAAAAAGGTCTACCTCCTGTTTTTATTGGTGATCGTTTTTTTCTTGGGTATGCAGTTCGGGCGGGCGGATTTGTCCGTATCCGAGGGGAGATTAAAAATTTTTGTCGAGCGGAATCGCGACCAGGGTCCGCAGGAGGTCAACTGGCAACTGTTGTGGGACGCGATTGCTGCCATAAACGAAAAATACGTTGACCGGCCGGCGGATTTGCAGAAAATCCTTTACGGGGCCGTAAGCGGCGCGGTGGCATCTCTGGATGACCCCTACAGCTTGTTTTTACCTCCGCAAGAGGCCAAGGATTTTCAGGAAGAACTGCGCGGCAATTTCGAAGGCATTGGAGCAGAAATCGCCATCAAACACCAGCAGCTCGTCGTGGTGGCGCCTCTGGACGACTCACCTGCCTTGAAAGCGGGACTCCGGGCCGGCGATTATATCCAGAAGATAGACGGTCAGGAAAGCAGGGATCTGACTCTGGAACAAGCGGTTAATAAAATCCGCGGGCCTTCGGGGACAGAGGTCACCCTTACCATCTTTCACAAAGGCGAAACTGATTCTCTGGACCTCAAGATTACTCGCACTCGGATAGAAATTAAGAGTTTAAGTTTGGAAATTCGGGAGGTTAGAGGCAAAAAGATTGGCTATCTTAAACTCCGGCGGTTTGGGGAAGAGACGAAAGGAGAATTGGACAAAGCCGTCTCGGATTTGCTACTGCTGAACGTTAGTAGTGTCGTTTTGGACCTGCGGAACAACCCCGGCGGTTTTCTTGACTCGGCCGTGGATGTCGCGAGCTTGTGGATCCCAGCAGAGGAGGTTGTGGTCATCCAGAAGTTTGGCGACGGCAGCGAGGAAGTTTATAGGAGCGCCGGCCGCAACCGGCTCACGAGCCTGCCGACCATCGTCTTGGTCAACGGTGGCAGCGCTTCCGCTTCGGAAATCGTGGCCGGGGCGCTCAAGGATTACGGCCGAGCGAAATTGGTGGGGGAGAAAACTTTTGGCAAAGGTTCGGTGCAGGAGCTTTTGGATTTGCGCGATCAGGCGGAGCTTAAACTTACGATTGCCAAGTGGCTTACTCCCAAAGGCCATGATTTGAATAAAGAGGGACTCGAGCCGGATGTGAAGATCGAGCTCACGGATGAGGATTTTGAGGCCGACCGCGATCCCCAGCTGGAAAAGGCTCTGGAACTTTTGGCCCCGGGATTACTGCCATGAAGGCCGCGGAAATTCGGCATAAATTCCTGGATTTTTTTAAGGGGAAGGGCCATACCGTCATTCCCTCGGCTTCTTTGGTGCCGGAAAACGACCCGAGCGTGCTTTTTACCACGGCCGGGATGCACCCTTTGGTTCCTTATCTTTTGGGCGAGGAGCATCCGGGCGGTAAGCGCCTAGTGAGTTTGCAGAAATCGCTGCGGACAGATGACATCGACGAGGTTGGAGACGCGGTGCACAACACTTTTTTTGAAATGCTCGGCAACTGGTCCCTGGGGGATTATTGGAAAAAGGAGGCGATTAGCTGGTCGCATGAATTTTTGACCGACAAAAAATGGCTGGGATTAAACCCCCAAAAACTGGCAGTGACTGTTTTTGCCGGGGACAAAGACGCCCCCCGCGATGAGGAATCCGCCAAGATTTGGCGGTCACTCGGCATTTCTGAGGAAAAAATTGCCTACCTCCCTAAAAAGGACAACTGGTGGGGACCGGCGGGTTTAACTGGCCCGTGCGGGCCGGATACTGAGATGTTTTATTGGAGCGGGCGGGAGCCGGTGCCGGCGGGATTTGACCCGGCGAACAAACGATGGGTGGAAATTTGGAATGACGTCTTTATGGAATACGACAAGCAGATTGACGGCTCGTTTAAGCCGCTGCAGCAGAGAAACGTGGATACCGGGATGGG
>CAYHVH010000007.1:0-39614 GCA_964360335.1 uncultured Candidatus Saccharibacteria bacterium | reverse complement strand
AGATTGACGGCTCGTTTAAGCCGCTGCAGCAGAGAAACGTGGATACCGGGATGGGATTGGAGCGGGCGGCGGTGGTATTGCAGGGGAAGGAGAGCGTTTACGACACGGAATTGTTTTTGCCGATTGTGGAAAAGATTGAGAGCCTAATAACGACCTCTCCCCGGCCCTCCCCATCTCCTAGGGAGGGGGAAAAATCGAAGAGGATTATTGCCGATCATCTCAAGGCGGCGACCTTCATCATTGCCGACGGCGTCCTGCCCTCGAACAAGGATCGCGGTTATATCCTGCGGCGGCTGGTCCGGCGGGCAATCCGCTATGGCCAGCTCTTGGGGATAAAACAGGAATTTTGCACCGAGATTGCCGCCACGGTGATTGAAGAATTCAAAGCGGTTTATCCCGAATTGGAGAGTCATCAGGAAAAAATCGTGGAAGAACTGGCCCGGGAGGACCTCCGCTTCCGCAAAACCTTGACCCGCGGCCTCAAAGAATTTGAAAAGTTAAAAACCGTTGACGGCCAGGCGGCCTTTGATTTGTTTCAGACTTACGGTTTTCCTTGGGAACTCACGCGGGAATTGGCGGAGGGCCGGGGACAAAAAATCAACCGTGAAGAATTTGAGGCAGAGTTCAAAAGTCACCAGGAATTGTCCCGTACCTCCTCGGCCGGCCGGT
The DNA here is from genome assembly GCA_964360335.1 of uncultured Candidatus Saccharibacteria bacterium. Lineage (GTDB taxonomy): Bacteria > Patescibacteriota > Doudnabacteria > UBA920 > 2-01-FULL-46-14 > CAYHVH01. The sequence goes on along the minus strand of CAYHVH010000007.1, from coordinate 38,945 downwards.
TCAAAGGGGGCCTGGCGGACCATCAGGACCAGACGGTACGCCTCCATACTGCCACGCATTTGTTGCAGGCGGGACTTAGGCAGGTTCTGGGTAAACACCTGTTTCAAAAAGGCAGTCACGTCACGGCCGAGCGCACGCGGTTTGACTTCAATCATCCGCGGAAGGTGACTACGGCAGAATTGCAAAAAGTCGAGGACTGGGTCAACGAGCAGATTCGTCGGGATTTGTCAGTGAAACGGGAAATTATGACAGTCCAGGAGGGGCGCGATTTGGGAGCGATTGGCCTGTTTGACGAAAAGTACCAGGATAAGGTTTCGATTTATACGATTCACGATCCCGAAACTGGCGAAGTCGTAAGCCGCGAGTTTTGCGGCGGCCCGCACGTCGAACACACCGGCCAAATCGGGCGGTTCAAAGTTGTGAAAGAAGAGGCAGTGGCCGGCGGGATTAGGAGAATAAAAGCCACTACCGAATGAAAAAAACTGGCCGACTACGTTTTTACATAGCCGGCCCGGTACAGTTGTGGCCCGGATAGACCTCGTCTCGATTATATATCCTCCTCGCATGCCGCGAGACAGTCTGCAGCAAGCACGCCTGTTATCAACTGCATGTAACATGCCTTGGCGAAGCCAAAGCGGGGATGTGGAGATGACAATTCACTTAAGGTTCGATGGAGATAGAGCGTGCGGTCGAATAGGTAAAGAGCCCTCTCTCTTTGAAAACCGATTACGACTCGGATGATACCAGCCAAGATTATGGCCCCGCTACACATCACGCAGGGCTCGCAGGTCGAGTAGAGCGTGCACTCACGAAGATTTTTAGTCTTCAGAATGCGGGCTGCTTCACGAATCGTGAGAAGCTCGGCGTGACCCGTCGGATCGTAGTCCTCATGAACTGTGTTGTGAGCTGCTGCTACGACCTCTAAGTTTTTTACAATCACTGCGCCGAATCTCAAGCCCCGTTTTACTAGTTTCGCCTGTTCGATGGCGAGGCGCATAAAGTCCTCGTGCAACTTCATCTCTTGATCAAAGTCCATTGCTCCTCCTCAACTACAACCCTCAAAGCTATCATAATTAGAAACTTCAGTCAACCCCACTGTTTGTCTGATATAATATAACAAGATTTCCCCGCGGCAAGCCGCGGGGCCTAACCGCCGAGGCGTGGGGTTCATCCCCGGGCCGAGGCACCAAGGAAAGGGGAGGCAGTCCCGACAAAGTCGGGACGGTTGGAAGGGGAAAACCCCTTCCCCCGGTTTTCCCCTTCCAAGTTGATTTGTTCTATGGACGCCTTCTCAATAATTCTCATCGTTGTCGGGCTGTTCCTGTTTGAAACTATCTCCAGCGTCGATAACGCCATCATCAACGCCGAAGTCCTCTCTACCATGGGGGCCCGGGCGCGGCGGTGGTTTTTGATTTGGGGGATACTGTTCGCGGTTTTCGCCGTCAGAGGCTTGCTTCCTTTTCTGATTGTTTGGCTGTCGGTTCCGGAACTGGGGCCGGTCGGCGCGATTACCGCGTCTTTTTCCTCTGACCCGAGCGTTATTGAAGCCGTGGAGACGGCCGCCCCGCTGCTGCTGATGGCCGGCGGGGTGTTTTTGGTGTTTTTGTTCCTGCATTGGCTGTTTTTGGAACCGAAAAATTACGGCCTTTATGGTGAGCGGTTTTTTCACTCGCAAGGCGTGTGGTTTTACGCGGTCGTGTCCGGGCTCTTGAGTTTCATCGTCTGGCAGGCCTTGCGGGTTGATCCCTTTTTGGCTTTCGCCGCAGTCGTAGGTTCCACCACGTTTTTTATCACTCACGGCTTCAAAGATAACGCCGCAGCCAAGGAAAAGGAGTTGATGAAAACCGGACTCTCGGACTTGAGCAAAATTTTCTATCTGGAGGTGATTGACGCGACTTTCTCCATTGACGGCGTTTTGGGCGCTTTCGCCTTTACCCTGTCGGTGCCGCTGATTCTCTTGGGCAACAGCTTGGGCGCTATCGTCGTTAGACAGGTTACCATCGGGAACATCGAGCGCATCAAAAAATATCGTTTTCTGAAAAACGGAGCGATGTATTCGATCCTGTTTTTGGGGATGATCATGCTCCTCGACGGCTTTGGTTTTCACATTCCGCAGTGGCTTTCGCCCGCCGTGACGTTTGTCGCCATCGGTTATTTCTTTTTCAAATCCAAACAAGCGTTAAATCAGGAGTATCAAGGGACTTGACCGGACTTTATCCTAGGCAGCAGGATTTGCCCCGCCGCGGCTTACAGGGCTTTGATTAGCGGGTTTTGGGTCGGGGTGGTATAATTTTTTTATGATGAGTTTAGAAAAAGCTTCCGGCCTCCCTCTGGAAATCAGGGAGGACTACAGTTTGGTTTTTGGGGAAGGTTTGCGATACGAGACGCTCCTGGTTCGAGATTTCTCGGCGATGCGCAACTATCTCCAGGACCCGGCCAGCACTTACGGGCGCCGAGAAGTTTATCGGGTCTACCGGGCCGTGGCCCTGGCGGCCGACACGGAAGTGATTGCCGCGGCGGGACTGGAGTACGACGTTACGGTCATTCCGCCCGGGAAAATCGGCCGAGAATTTGTGAAAACCCTGGGGCACTATCATCCCCTGAAAGAAGGCACGCGGGTCCGCTTCCCGGAAGTCTATGAGGTGATTTCCGGCAAGGCTTTCTTTTTACTGCAAAGTGCGTCGGAGGATTTGGAACGGCTCGAGCGGGTGTATTTGCTGGAAGCCGAGCGAGGAGACAAGATTTTGATTCCGCCCGGTTACGGCCACGTCAGCATCAATCCCGGTACTGAGGTTTTGGTCTTGGCTAACTGGCAGAAGCGGGGGATGAGCGGACTCTACGAGCCTTACGAGGCCCATAACGGGGCGGCCTATTACGTTTTGGAGTCCGAGCGGCTTCAGGCCTCCGGCCAAACCAGCCGGGAACTTGAATTTACCCCAAATCTTTCCTATAATTACCTTCCGGAATTGTTGCGCGGGAAACCGCGGGAACTGTCCCAGTATGATTTGCGTTTGGCCTTGCCGACATATTTTACGGCCACCAAAAACCTTCAATCCCTGGATTTTCTGGTAAATCCGGAAAACCACCTGGACGAGTTATCGCCCGAAAAATTATTTGCCCTAAAGGTCTATGAAAAGCCTCGATATTAGAGCAGGGAGCAAACGGCCTCCCCGCAAGGTCAAGGGGAAAGGAACCGGGGTCTTTTTGAGGGTCAATAAAATTTTACCCGCAAGCCCCCTCCCGCCGCGCCGCAAGCGGGTCTGGCGGAAGACCTTTGCGGGAACCGCGTCTGTCGTCGTACTCTTGGTTGCACTGTTCAGTTTTTTGATTTTACCGGAGGCCAGCATCAAGGCGACGGTCAGAAGTGAGCCGGTGACCCGGGATTTTGAAATTCGCGTGGAGCAAAACCAAAGCACGCCGAATGCCGCGGAGCTCGTCATTCCCGGAAAAGTTCTCGAGCTCATGAAGGAGGGGACAAAATCGTTTGCCGCCAGTGGCAGCCGTAATATCGGCCGCAAGGCTTCCGGATTTGTGCATCTTTATAATTTTTCCAAGACAACTTTGATTCTCAAAGCCCAGACTACGGTCCTGGAGGTTCAAGGGCGGAAGTACTTTTTTACTCAAGATGTAGGGAATATTCGCCCTACGGCCTTGATTGGCCTGGAGGAGCAGGAGGTGGATCCGACGAGCTTGATTGCCCCGGTGCCGGTCGTGGCGGATGGCCCCGGGGAAGAGTTTAACTTGGCAAAGGGGACGAGGTTGGAAGTTACTAATGAGGCGTTTGGCTACCAGCCACGCGCCCTGTATGCCGTCGCCGCGGAAAACCTCAGCGGGGGAACCACCGAGGAAGTAAAGATCGTCACCGCGGGTGATTTGGTTCAGGGCCTAAGTACCTTGGCGCGGGAGTTAGCGGAAGCGGCGAAGCAGGATTTGCTGAAGGACAATCCCGATCAAAAATTTTTGGACAACGCGCTGGAGACAACAGTTTTGCAAGAGAAAGCCTCGGTTAATGCCGGGACGGAGGTGGGCGAATTCGAGGTGATGGTTTTGCTAAAGTTGCGGGCTTTGGTGTACTCCGAAGACGAGGTCCGTTCTGTGATAAAGGAGCGAATCAGCCGGCTGTTGCCGCAAAACAAAATTTTGAAAACCGGCAAGGCAGATATCCGCCTGCAGTCCAATTTCGGCAGCGTGGATTTGACCCAAGGACTGGGACTTTTGAGTAATCATTTTGAAGGGCAAATAGTCTATGAGCTTCCGCGGGAGGAGCTTTTAGAGAAAGTGAAAGGCAAGACCGCGGCGGAGATTCGCGAGATTCTTCTCTCCCGACCGGAGATTGAGAAGGTCGAAGTAAAATTTTACCCGTTCTGGGTAAAAAAAGCACCGAAGTTCGCAAAAAAGATCTACCTCCAGGTAATAGAGCCGACTTCCTAGCGAAGCCTTGACGGATGAAACCGGTTCTGTTATGATTTCTCTAACCAGTAAATCCATCTAAGTTTGCGTCACTCAGCCGTTCCTCACGATCTCGGAGAGAACAGATCCAGCAAGAATAAGGATAGCATTGAACTCGAAGGTAAGGTTATCGAAGCTTTACCAAATGCTTTGTTTCGAATCCAAATTAACAATTCCGAACAGGAGATTTTGGCTTACCTAGCCGGCCGATTACGGGTACACCACATTCGGATTTTGCCTGGAGATAGCGTCCGGGTAGAGCTGACGCCTTACGATCTCAAACGGGGAAGGATTACTCGACGACTATGAACTTCAGGAAGATAAAATGAAGGTTAGAGCGGCTGCTAAACCAATTTGCAAAAAGTGTAAAATTGTCCGCCGGCAAGGCCGGATTTATGTTATTTGTGACAACCCAAAGCATAAACAGCGACAAGGATAAATAGTATGGCGTCGGTGCGCGTGGCAGGCGTCAATCTGCCGCTTAAAAAGAGAATTGAAGCCGCTTTGCCGTATATCTACGGGATCGGTTTTTCCCGCGCCCGGCGGATTTTAGCGGCGGTGAAAATTGATCCGGGCAAGCACACGGCCGAGCTCTCCGAAGCGGAAGTCAACAAGCTTAAGGAATACATCGAAGGTAATTTTAAGGTCGAAGGGGCCTTACGCCAGGACGTGCAGCAGAATATTAAGCGTCTGAAAGAGATTGGGGCCTACCGGGGAACGAGGCATATTCGGGGGTTGCCGGTTCGCGGTCAACGGACCCGCACCAATTCTCGCACTGTGCGGGGAAATGTCCGCAAGACCGCTGGTTCCGGGCGTCGGCGGGCAGCCGAGAAAACGTAATGAGGTCGTCGCTGGTTGCTCGCAGGAAACAGTTATTGGTTGATGGTATATTTTAGATTTAGTGAAAATTAAGTAGTCCCTCGACTTCGCTCGGGACATTCGACTTCTTACCCAGAGGTCGAAATTCCGCCGAAAGCGGAACTTGTGACCATGAGCGGAGTTCGAGCGATAGCGGAGAACGAAGTCGAATGGGTGAACAAAAGGTCAAAACTATTCAAGGACTTGACGACAAGACGGCCAAACCAGCCGCCGCTGTTACGAGTGCCAAGAAGGTGAAGCGGAAAGTCCAGCGCGGCCGGATTTATATCCAGTCAACTTATAACAATACCATTATCACCGTAACCGACGAGGCTGGAGCGGTCCTGGGTTGGGGGAGTGCCGGCTTGGTTGGATTTAAGGGCAGCAAGAAATCCACCCCCTATGCCGCCCAGCGGACGATGGAAGACACCATGAGCAAGCTTAAAAATTTGGATCTTCACGAAGTGGATGTGTTCGTTAAAGGCGTGGGCTCCGGCCGCGACTCGGCGATCCGGGCTCTGCAGGGCAGGGGGATTGAAGTTTTGTCCATCAAGGACGTGACCCCAATTCGCCATGGAGGCGTGAGGCCAAAGAAAGCGAGGAGGGTCTAGTCATGCAGCGTACTGGACCGAAAACCCGACTCGCGCGGCGCCTTGGCCAAGCGCTTCGGGAAAAAGATGCCAAATACCTGGTAAAACGGAGTTATCCTCCCGGCATGCACGGTCAGAGCCGGCAACGAAAGTCCGAGTACGCTTTCCAGCTTTTAGAAAAGCAGAAAGCGAAGTGGACTTATTTGCTAAACGAGCGGCAGTTCCGCCGTTATGTCGAGGCTTCTGCCAGAAATCGCGCCTTGACCTCGGCCGTCTTGCTGGAGTTTCTGGAAATGCGTCTGGACAATGTGGTTTATCGCTTGGGTCTAGCCACGAGTCGCGCCCAAGGGAGACAGATTGTGTCTCACGGTTTTGTGCTGGTGAACGGTAAAAAGGTCAATGTCCCTTCTTACCAGGTAGCGGTCGGTGATACCATCGCTTTCAATCCCAAAAAGGCCGCGACCAAGTATGTCCAGCAGCGGGAAGTAGCACTTAGGCAATATAAGCCGCAAGAGTGGTTGAGTCTCGAGGCCAAAACGCTGACCGGGAAAATTCTTTCAAAACCCACTGCTGATTCAACCGGTTCCCTCTTGCAAATGGACCTGATTATCGAGCACTACAGCCGTTAGCCTTTAGCCTTAATTTTCTTTCTATGAACAACTCCATCCCCCTGCCCAATAAAGTTTATTTTCCCGCCGAGGAGAAGTTTAAATCCCAGGTCATCATCGAACCTCTCTACCCGGGTTATGGGGTGACCATTGGTAATGCCCTGCGTCGGGTTCTGCTGTCCTCTCTGCCGGGGGCGGCGGTGACGGCCGTGAAGATTAAAGGGGTGGATCACGAGTTTTCCACCATCCCCAATGTGACGGAAGATGTGGTGGACGTGATTTTGAATCTCAAGCAGCTGCGTTTGCGTCTGGATGCGGAAGAGCCGGTTCGCTTGGAGCTTAAGGCCAAAGGACAGCGGGAAGTGCGGGCGGGGGACATCAAGCCGGACTCGCGGGTGCAGATTGTCAACCCGGATTTGCTGATTGCGACTCTGGACTCAAAAAACGCCGAGCTTGCGATGGAAATTCTTGTGGAGCGGGGGCGGGGCTATGTTCCGGTGGAAATGCGGGAGAGCGAGAAGCTGGAGATTGGGATGATCGCGGTGGACGGGATTTATACCCCGATGCGCAACGTGAATTTTGAAGTGGAAAACGTGCGGGTCGGTCAAATTACCAATTATGACAAGTTGACAATCGCTATGGAAACTGACGGGACAATCACTGGCCGAGAGGCCATGGATCTCGCCGCCCAAGTCCTGGTGGATCATTTCGGTTTGCTTAAAACCTCTCAAGTTTCGGGCCCGGATGAAGAACTGCCCAGTGCGGAAGCGGCTCCAGAGCGGGAGCCAGAGCCAGAGGTCAGTGCTGCCGCGGTAGGCGAAGAGCTCATGAATTTGGGCCTTTCCAATCGCGCCCGCAATGCCCTGTTGCGCAACAACATCCAGACGATAGCCGAGCTGCGGAAATTGGGTCGCCAGGAGCTTCAGAATCTGGAAGGGCTGGGAGCAAAATCCGTTGAGGAGATTATTAAGGCTCTGGAAAACCATGCGGCATCGTCATAAAAGACATTTGCGGGGAGGGGCTGATCGCCGTCGCAAGGAGTTGCGCGCTCTGGCCTCGGCCTTGGTTTTGTACGAACGAATCGAAACCACCGGGGCCCGAGCGCGAATTGCCAAATCGGCGGTCGAAAAGCTGATTACCCGCGGAAAAAACCCGGGACTCGCGACGATCCGGCTCCTGCGCCGGGATCTTCCCAGAAACGCGGTCAAAAAAATCACCGAAGTTCTCTCGCCCCGGTATCAGAATCGCCCCGGCGGATATACTCGAATTTGGCACGCCGGTAAGTTTAAAGACGGGACCGCAAAAGTTATCTTGGAGCTCGTGAAGGAATGACGACTTATCTACCTAAACTTTCGGGGCTCAGGCGGCGGTGGTATGAAATAGACGCTTCCCACTATAACCTCGGCCGGTTGGCTACCCGGATTGCCGTCTTGCTCCGGGGCAAACACAAGCCTATTTACACGCCGCATCTGGATGTGGGCGATTATGTCGTGGTGGTGAATGCTAAAAAAGTGAAATTCTCGGGGCGCAAACTCGACCAGAAGCAGCGGATTACATTCTCTGGTTATCCCGGCGGGATCAGGCGGCGGAGCATGCGAGAAGTTTTGGCAAAGACGCCGGAACTGGTTATTTACGAGGCGGTGCGAGGCATGATTGCCCCGAACCGCCTGCGGAGCCCGATTTTGAGGCGCTTAAAGGTCCTCGCGGCGGAGCGGCACAATTTTAAAATTGACAAGAAAATCACTACCTAAAGACATGGAAAAGAAGACCGCGAAAAAGCCAGTTTCCAAGATACCGGTAAAAAAGCCGGTAAAAACGGCAGCTAAAGCGCCGTACTTCTTTGCCATCGGCCGGCGCAAAACCGCCGAGGCGAAGATTAAACTTTGGGCTGCGGGGAGCGGCGAGTTTACGGTCAACGATCGGGAGTTCGGAAGTTACTTCCCCACCTTGCAGTTGCAAAAATCGGCCTCTGATCCTTTGACCTTGACCGGGCTCTGGAAAAAGGTCAAAGTCCAAGCCCAAACGCACGGCGGGGGTTTGAACGCCCAATCCCAGGCCTTGGGCTTGGGCCTCAGTCGGGCGCTTCTGAAGCTTGATCCGAACCTTAGGCTAGTTCTCAAAAAAAGCGGTTTATTGACCAGAGATGCCCGCAAGAAAGAACGCAAGAAGCCGGGTTTGAAGCGGGCTCGCCGCGCCCCGCAGTGGCAGAAGCGCTAGTTTTTGTAGCGCGGGTTTCTGGTATAGTAAACCATTATGCCCCCTTTTCCTTTTGTACCGGTCAAATTGCCGCTTGCCAAAAGGCTGTTGGATATCGTCGTAACGCTTCTGCTACTTTTCCTTCTGAGTCCTTTTATGGCCTTGATCGCTCTCCTGATGTTCGGGGAAGGGATATTTGTAGCGTCCTCGCGCGGTGCGATTTTTTATTCCGAGCAGAGAATCTCCCAAGGTCGGCCGTTTGTCCTGCGGAAATTCCGAATTTTCAAGCAAGCCGCGCTGCGTTCCGCTCTTCGACAGAATGGTTTTATCGAGACCAAGGAACTGGAAAATGATAGCCGGAACTTAACCGGCGTGGGGCGACTCTTGAAAAAAATTTATATGGATGAGCTCCCGCAATTTTGGAACGTGCTCAAAGGGGAGCTCTCTCTAGTTGGGCCGCGGCCGACCAATTCGCTAAACGCCCAGCGCTGGCTTCGCGAGGGGAAGTACTCCAAACATCTCATCAAGGCGGGAGTAACCGGTTATTTCCAATCGCATAAGGGTCGGAAGTTGCAGCGGGATCAGGACGAGATGGACATGGAATACATAAATTTCGTCCGCCAGAATCCTGGCTGGAAGGTGGTATTGTTTGACATGAAGATTTTAGTGATTTCTCTCTATACCATCTTGAGAGCCGAGGGAATTTGAGGCGATGCCCCAGGAATTGCTTTTAACTATTATTTCGGGGCTGCTGCTGCTGACCGGATTGCTGGGAGCGATTTTGCCTTTGCTGCCCGGTCCGCCGCTTTCCCTGGCTGGTCTCGTGCTCTATGGTCTGGCTACCCACTTTACCAGGATTTCGGTAACCGCAGTGATAATTTTTTCGGTGCTAACCGCCTTGACTTTGCTGCTGGACATCTTGGCCCCCGCCCTGGGAGCCAAAGGGTACAAAGCCTCGCGCGGGGGGACCTGGGGCGCAATTCTGGGTGCCGTTTTTGGACTCTTGGTTTTGGGTCCGGCCGGTATAATTTTTGGTCCGCTGCTCGGAGCTTTCCTCGGCGAATATTTGGCAGTCCGCAATTCGGAACAAGCATTGGGTGCGGCTTGGGGCGCTTTCCTTGGTTTTCTCCTAGGGACCGCCGTGCGATTGGGGGTGTCAGTAGCCATGGCCGGTTACTTCGTTTACGCTTTGTTTTGAGAATCGTTAGAAACGCCTAAAGCGAGTATAATGATGGTGGCATGTCCGACAAGGAATTTGAGCAACTCGTAGCGCAGGCGATCCGGGAGTTGCCTAGGCGGTTCCGGGAGAAAATGGAGAATGTCGCGGTGGTGGTAGAGGACGAACCTTCGCCCAGCCAGCGGAAAAAGGGAGGGGTGAGTTTTGGCAGTCTGCTTTTAGGGCTTTACGAGGGCGTGCCTCGTACCAAGCGCGGGCCGTTTTATACCCTGGTCTTGCCGGACAAAATCACGATTTTCAAAAGTTCGATCGAGGCGGTGGCCGCAACGCCCGAGGAGATAATACAACAGGTCAAAAACACGGTCTGGCACGAGGTGGCGCATCATTTTGGTTTTAGCGAGGAACGAGTACGCAAACTGGAACGGAAAAGAAAAGTTAAAGATGCTTAAGTTTAATTTGGCAACCCGGGGTTGGCAATGGGTCTTGGGTCTGGGTTTTGGCCTTCTTTTCTTTGTTATTTTCTCGGCTTTTTACGGTTTGTGGGCTTATTTACGACCCCCCAAAATTTTGAGTACCACTACTCCTCAGGATTGGGGGGTTGAGTATGAGGAGTTAATTTTAACCACCAAGGATGGGTATAAACTTGCCGCTTGGTTTGTCTTAAGCCCAAAAAAAACTGACACGGCGGTAATTTTGCTGCACGGTTACCCTGCGGATAAAGGAGATGTTTTGCCGAGTACCATTTTCCTGCGGGAAGATTATAATCTTCTCTATCTCGATTTCCGCTACTTTGGCCAAAGTCAAGGTCGCTACTCCACCATTGGCATTAAGGAAGTACAGGATGTGCGAGCGGCGATAGATTATCTGGCCCAACGCGGCGTGCAAAAAGTTGGCCTGTGGGGTTTTTCTATGGGCGGAGCCGTGGGGCTTATGAGTTTGGCACGAAGCGAGCTGGTTGCCGCGGTGGTCGCCGATTCCAGCTACGCGAGTCTGCCGCTGATGGCCGAAGAGGTTTACCGGATAGTCCCCGGGCTTAATAAGATTATTGCCAAGCTGATGACACAACTCGTGCAACGGTTTTTAAGACTTGATTTGATTTCTGACTCACCGCTGACAGCGGTTTCCCAGTCAAAAAAGCCGATTTTGCTCATTCACTCTCGAGATGATAAGGTCATTCCCTTCGGCCAAGCCGAGCTTTTGCAAAAAGCTTTGAGCAAAAATCCGCAAGCAGAGTTTTGGTTTCGGGACGATACTCTGCACGGGGAAGCAGGAAGCGTAGAGTATCAGCGACGGCTCAAAGAATTCTTTGCCAAATATTTGTTATAATGTTGGCATGCCTCAACGGTTAGCCATTGTCATCCCCACCTACAACGAACGGGAAAATATCCGCCGGTTACTCCTGACGCTTTTGGAGCTTCTGCCCCAAGCTCGGCTGTTTGTGGTTGATGATAATTCTCCCGACGGCACGGCAAAAGCCGTCCAGGAAATCGCTCTTGAGCGCTCCCAGGTCCGGTTGATCTGGCGCGAACAAAAGTTTGGTTTGGCGTCAGCGTATCTTGATGCCTTTGCCCGGATTTTGCCTGACCCGTCCATTGATTATATCGCGACCATGGATGCTGACCTCTCGCATAATCCCGCGGAACTTTTGGAACTGCTGCGGCACGCCGCCGAGCATGATCTCGTCGTGGGCAGCCGCTACGTTCCGGGCGGAGCGGTTTTGAACTGGGCACTGTGGCGACGCTTCATCAGTCAGTTCGGCAATACCTACACTCGCCGAGTGATTGGAGCGCCGATTTTTGATTTGACTGCTGGCTTTGTGGTTTACACTCGAGAGCTTCTGGCGAAAATTTTGCCCGAGGTTGAGGAACGCGAGCCGTATGCGTATCAGACCGAAATGAAGTATCTGTCGTACAAAGCCGGCGCCCGTATCAAAGAAGTCCCGATTATTTTCCGGGAACGGGCCTCGGGGAAGTCGAAGTTAAAAAACCGGGCGATTTTTGAAGCCCTGTTTTTCCCGTGGTATCTGCGCTTTTTCAAGCAATGACCAACCAGGAAATCGCCAAAATTTTATACGAGATGGCGGCTTTCTACGAGATGGACGATGTGCCATTCAAACCCCGCGCTTACGAACACGCCGCTCAGGCTGTGGAGGCTTTTGACGAGCAGATTACGGACGTCTACCGCGAAGCAGGGTTTGCCGGGTTGCTTAAGATTCCCGGGGTGGGCCGAGGGATTGCTGAGCACATTGAGGAAATTTTAAAAACCGGGCGGCTGAAAATTCATGAGCGGTTCCAAAAGAAATACCCCGTAGATCTGGGAGAGCTTGCCAGTATACCCGAGGTCGGCCCAAAAACGGTAAAGGTTTTATATAAAAAGCTTAAAATCAAAACGCTCAAGGATTTGAAGCAGGCAGCGAAGAAGCACCTCATTCAAAAGCTTGCCGGTTTTGGTCAGCGCTCCGAGGAGCGGATTTTGGAGGGCTTGGGTTTCAAAGAAAGTCAGGAAAGAAGGTTCTTGCTCGGGTACATTTACCCCGTGGTGGACAGTCTTGTTAAAAAGCTTGAGGACTCCGGCCTTTTTGTCCGCTTGCAAGTTGGCGGTTCGTATCGGCGAATGCAAGAGACGGTGGGGGATATAGATATTGTGGCGCAAGCTAAGGATCCGAAAAAAGCGATGGATTTTTTTGTCAGGCTCCCCGATGTAGTGATGGTTTTGCAAAAAGGAGAAACCAAGTCGGAAGTGAGACTAGGAAGTGGTCTACAGGTTGATTTGCGGATTGTGGGGCCTGCAAGCTGGGGCTCGGCTTTGCAGTATTTTACCGGAGACAAAGCGCACAATATCAAGCTTCGGAAAATTGCGATTGCGAAGGGTTATAAACTGTCAGAATATGGGTTGTTCAGAATTCAAAAATCTCCGCCAAAGGCGGATCCGCCTCGGGCGGAAAAAATCAAAAATCAAAATTACAAATCAAAATTCAAAATGACTGCTGGGGCAACAGAAGAAGAGGTATATGAGACTTTGGGCATGGACTGGATTCCGCCGGAACTGCGGACTGATACCGGAGAGATTGAGGCGGCCCTTCGTCCGCCTAAGGCGGATCAGGGTAAACCAGGGGGTTTACCCAAGCTTCTTAATTACGGAGACGTAAGAGGCGATTTGCAAGTGCAAACTAATTGGACTGATGGCTCGAATTCTATTGAGGAAATGGCCAAAGCCGCAATCAAGCTCGGTCGCGAATATATTTGCATTACTGACCACACAAAAACCCTATATATGACCGGTGGATTGGATGAGAAGAAGTTGCTCAAGCAAGGAAAAGAGATTGACAAACTAAATTCAAAAATCTCCGCCAAAGACGGATCCGCCTCGGGCGGAAAAAATCAAAAATCAAAATTTCGGATTTTGAAAGGGGCAGAAGTAAATATTCTCAAAGACGGCAGTTTGGACATTGCCAACGAAGTGCTAGCAAAGCTTGACGTCGTCGGTGTGTCGGTGCATTCGCATTTTAAGATGAATCGAGCCGAGATGACCAAGCGCTTGGTCAAAGCCCTCTCAAATCCTCATGTTGACATGTTTTTTCATCCCACGACTCGAGTAATTCAACGACGGGAGCCGATTGACTTTGATTTTGAAGCGATTCTCAAAGTCGCCAAAAAAAATCACGTGGCTTTGGAAATTAATGCTTACCCTGACCGCTTGGACCTCCACGATACTTTAATTCGCCAGGCTGTGCAGGCAGGCGTAAAATTAGTGATAGATACGGACGCCCACAGTGTAAAACATTTGAGCTTTTTGTACTTGGGCGAAGGGCAAGCCCGCCGCGGCTGGGCGACTAGAGATGACATATTAAATACCAAACCAGTCGGGGAACTTTTGAGGTTTTTCCAAAAATGATAAACAAATTATAGATTGACGCATTTTTCTCGATCGTGAAATTTGAGTCAATATGGAAAAAGTCATGGAACATAAGCTTATTCAAACACGAAACAGCCCACGCTTGGTGACAGCGCAATATATTATCGGAATTTACCATCAGAGCCGCCCTGAAATTTTTCGGTCATGGTATAAAACCATGATTTTTAGTTATCACGACGGCAGGCTCTGGTTTTTTGTGCCGAAAAATGAGTTTGATAAGCTGATTGCAGCCGCAGCAAGAATCCTTGAAACTGGTGATAAGAGGTTTATTCGCTGGTATAGCTGGTACCGTGACAGATATTTTCCGCAGAAAGCACTTGATTTGGCGAGAAAAGTCAGAGCTATGAACCTTCGACAGCTACGTGACAAAGCATTACTTTTATTGTTGCGAAAGAGTTTCTATATTTTCTTAGAAGATGTTTATCCTATTCACCAAGTGCCCTTTGAATATGGCTTCGCGAATTATCTCCGAAAACGGCTCAACCAACAAATTTCAGATCCTTTGGAAATTGATTCTTATCTTTCCAGGCTAGCGATAGCGGAAAAACCAAGCGAGGTAATGCTGGAAGAAAAGGAATTTCTGAAACTTGTCTTAAGGACAAGGAAAAAGCGAATCTCTTCCCACAAGAAGCAAGTTTTGGATCTTCTGGAGAAACACTATCAAAAATATCGATTCCGGGCGGTCGCTCACGGAAATGAACCTGCGAAAAAATCTTATTTCCTTAAGCGCTGGCAAGATTTATCACGGAAGCCCTTCGCCGACCTGCAAAAGCGTATTAGGAATGTTGATGTCCACGAACAGCACGTGGCGAAGGAACGGAAAATGATTTACGATAGGCTCCATACCGATCAAAAATTTAAAATTGCCAGTTATCTTTTCTCAGGCCTCGGACATATTCGAGATCGCAATAAAGCGGTCTTGGGCGAGATGCTTTATTCTTTTAACCTCATCTTACGCGAAATCTCGAGGAGATATCACCTGCGTGACGATGAGTTTGCCTATTATTTCCTTGAGGAGCTTTTTGAACTCATTTCAACGGGTTCCCGGCTCACTAAGGGCGAGATTAGCAAGCGGAAACAGTCGCTTGTTATCGTTTATCAGCACGGTCCGAAGAAAAAACTTGCGAGTAGAAGAAAAGTATATAGTGGCGCCGAAGCCGAAAGCTTTATTCAAAAAACCATCCAGCAACAGATTTCGTTTAAGGGAGTTTTAAAAGGAGTTATCGCCTCTTTGGGAAAAGCGAAAGGCCGCGTCCGGATTGTCTTAGGAGGTCATGATGTTCCGAAAGTTCAAGAGGGTGACATTATGATTGCGCCAGGGACTGATTATGAAATGGTGCCGGCGATGAAGAAAGCTCGTGCAATAGTCACGGACGAAGGGGGGCTACTTTCCCATGCCGCGATTGTTTCCAGGGAATTTAAAAAACCCTGTGTTATCGCCACCAAAATCGCCACGAAAGTCCTCAAAGACGGGGATCTCGTGGAAGTTGACGCGAATAAGGGGATTGTGAGAGTCTTGAAAAGGTAAAACAAAAATAATTTCACATTTAGGAGTTTGACAAAATTTTTCAGCAAATCTATAATAAATTTAGGTTAATACTTAGTATTAATTTGATAAAACCATGCGAAAAACGTCTTTGGTGACAATTTCTTTGCCTCCGTCCATAATGCAGGACGCGGAAAAAGTTGCCAAAAAACAAGGGATGACACGTTCCGAATTATTGCGTTCGGCACTGCGGCGTTACTTGGAGGAAGTTCGTTTAGAAGAGGCCGTTCGCGTTGCCGACCGCGAGCTTAAGAGCAGAACGGCAAAAGTTCTGTCGAGAGGAGGCCTGGCGGGACTAATCCGCAAAAAATGAGGCCAGTCAGGGAGATTTTTTACTCCTCACTTTTCGCTCGGTCAATGAAAAAGTTGCCGGTTAAGCTGCGAAGCGAAGTGCGCAGGCGAGAAGTTATGTTTCGGAGCGACTGTTATGACGCCAGACTTAGGACCCACAAACTCAAAGGAAAGCATCGGGATTTATGGTCTTTTTCCGTAACTCACAAGCACCGTGTCGTTTTTCGATTCCTGGCCAGCGACACGGCATATTTTATTGACGTAGGCGATCATTCGATTTACCAATAGAACCGCTATAATTAACTCGAACTTTTAACTTTTCAAAACCTATGCCAAAGAAACAAATGCCAAAAGATACGATGCATGGGCGGATTCCGCCGATTTCCGAGCGCCATCACCATCGGGAGGAGGATTACGGCGCCCAGCCTTTTGATTATGAACACAATCCTTCCTGGCGGATTTTCCGGATTATGGCAGAGTTTGTCGACGGTTTTCACTTTATTTCCCAATTTGAAAAAAGTGTGACCTTTTTTGGCTCCGCCAGATTTAAGGAAAACAACGTTCATTACCGCGCCGCCCAAAAATTAGCGAGAATGTTAGCCAAGGCCGGTTACACGATTGTGAGCGGCGGGGGCCCGGGGATCATGGAAGCGGCAAACAAAGGGGCCGCGGAGGGCGGCGGGGTTTCGGTGGGGCTGAATATCCAGCTCCCTTTTGAACAGCGAATCAATCCATACGTCAAGCGAGCGATGGCGTTTAACTATTTTTTCACCAGGAAAGTGATGTTGGCTTTTTCCGCCAGCGCGTTTGTGTTTTTCCCCGGCGGCTACGGCACTTTGGACGAGGCATTTGAACTTATAACCCTACGACAAACCCACAAGATTTATCCGAAGATCCCGATAATTCTTGTAGGCGAAGATTTTTGGGGTCCGCTCTGCGAATGGTTGCGAGAAAATGCCACCAAAAAACACGGTACGATTGACCGGGAAGAGCTGAAACTTTGGGAGCTCGTGGATTCGCCCGAGGAGGCCTTGGCCATAATTAAAAAAAGCCCCGCGCGAAAGGGGGCAAGTTTCTAGCGAGTTTGTTACAGCCAGCGTTTTTTGACCAGGATGCCGATCATCAGCGCTGTCATCCCGAGGAGGGCGAGATTGATATAGGTCAGGATATAGGGATTGTTCTGGAGGGGCAGTCGGACATTCATGCCATAGTAGTTCAGGAGCATCGTGAGAGGCAGAGCCAGGACCGAAAAAACCGCCAGGACCTTAATGATTTTGTTGGTACTCCGGGAGATGAGGGCTTCGTTCGCTTCATTCAGGACTTCCACGTATGCGGAAGCGGTGTCCAACTGGCTGATAATTTTGTCCTTTTTGTCCAAGATGTCATCGAAGTAGATATTCAGTTCCGCGGGGATAAACTGCCGATATTTATTTTGCAAGTCCACTAGTACAGCACGCTGGGGGGCGAGAATCCGGCGGATGTTGATGATATTTCGTTTCAAAATCATGATTTCCTGAATCATGTCTTTTAATTCGGGGGTTTCAAAGATTTCCTCCTCGAGCCGAAAGATAAGTTCGCTTTTTTGGTTTAAGACCGGAAACACTTGGTCCAGCATGGCGTCCACAATTTCGTAAAGTAGCAAAGGAATTCCCCGACCCATAAATTTTTGTCGCGCCAATTCGTCGAGCTGGCAAGTTTCAAAGAAATTTTGCAGGGCCACAAGCGAGCCGCTGTTAATCGTGATTAAGTAATCTCGGCCAAAGAAAATATCCAACTCCGTCCGCTTATAAAGCCGCCGCTCCGGCGCGTAAACCGGAAACTGTAAAATGATAAACAAATAGTCCTGATAGGCATCGATTTTCGGATACCCGAATTTGGAAAGAACGTCCTCCAGATCCAGGGGGTGGAAATGGAACTTCTCCCTTAAATAGTCCACCATTTCCTTGTCTGGTTCGGTGATATTTATCCAGCGGTATCCGTTATGATTAAGCTCCGAGAGTTTCACCCCGTTAGACCTTTCCAGACATAAATTATAAGTGTTTTACTAGTCGTTTGATGATTTCGTTTTTCGGGACGGCGCCGATGATTTCTTCGGCGATCCGGCCATTTTTGAAAATCTTCAAGTTGGGAATGCTCCTGACCCCGAACTTCGAGGCGATCGTCGGATGCTGGTCCACGTCGAGTTTGCCGACCTTCAGGCGGTCTTGATAAGTATTGGCGATCTCGGCAATTGCCGGAGCGATGGCGTGGCAGGGCATGCACCAATCGGCCCAGAAATCCACCAAGACCGGCAGGGGAGATTTTAGGACCTCGGATTCAAAATTTTCTGCGCTCAAGACCACTTCCATAGTAGAGTTAAAGTCAGTATAGTCGTTTTTTGATGATTTGTCAATTTTGCCTTTAGGAGGTATCATGAATTAAGGTGATTTTCCTAATTTTTCTACAATTCTCGTGCAGGAAACAAAAAGTTTTTTGCTAGTTTTGTTGTTCGCGGGGGTCGCCGGCGTTTTGGTTGCGGCTTGGGGTGGGGGTCTTTCCGGACAAGTTAGCGGACTTGCCGTCGAAGGTGAAGTATCGGCCCAGTTGCCGCTCGCGGCTGAAAGCGACAGGCCATTCCCCCCCGAGAAGACGAGCAATTTTTCCGAGCTTGTGCTCATTGCTCGCTCCGCTTTGGTCCGGGATCGCTATTCAGGGTTGGTCCTTTATGAAAAAGACCCAGAGGCCGTTTTGCCCATCGCCAGTCTCACGAAATTGATGACCGCGGTCGTTGTCCACAAACATCTCTCCCCCCAGGAGATTCTGGAGATTACGCCCCTGGACGTCAAAACGGAGCTGTACCGGGCGGGATTGGTGCCGGGAGAGCGGATTCGCGTGGCGGAGCTTCTCGAGGCGATGTTAATTGCGTCGGCCAACGATGCCACATTGGCCCTGGCTCGTCATCTGGGGGGAACAGTCGAGGGATTTGTGGCCCTCATGAACCAGGAAGCCGCCGCCTTGGGAATGACCCGGACGGCTTTTACCAATCCCGTGGGGTTCGACGATCCAGGACACCATTCCACGGCCGCGGATCTAGGACTTCTGGTTAAGGAGTTTTTAAGTCATCCCGACCTTTTGGGCATCGCGAGCACCAAAGAAACAATTATCCGCTCCGTAGATTCCCGGTACTCCCACAAGTTAGCAACAACCAACAAGCTGCTTCTGAAATATGATGAAGTCCGGGGGCTCAAGACCGGCTATACTGCCGAAGCCAAGGGGAATTTAATCATTTTAGTTGATGTTACTGCGGAGGCGTCAGAAGGTGTGGCTGAGTATTATTCCATAATTTTAGGGAGCAACGACCGGGAAGCGGAGACCGAGCAAATCATGAGTTGGGTGAGGGATAATTTCCAATGGACCCCGTTAGAAATTTCTCCCCTAGCGGGCAAAACCGGAGAACATGATTCTCAATATTAAACATAAGGATTTCTAACGGGGTGGAACTAGCCAGCGCCAATTTGATTCGGGTGTTTTCCTTGACCGCGATTGCCTTTTTACTGGCCGTTTTGTGGACCCCACTTTTAGCTGGTTTTTTGTATAAATACCAGCTGGTAAAGCAGCTGCGGCAAAAGGCTTGGGACGGCGAGCCGGCGAGGATTTTTCGGAAAATGCACCGCCGCAAAAAGGGCACCCCGACCATGGGGGGATTGCTGATTTGGGTTACCGCCGCCGTTGTCACGGCACTTTTGAATTTAACACGTTCGCAGACTTGGTTGCCGGTTTTTGTGCTGGTGACTTCGGGGACTTTGGGGTTTATTGATGATTTTTTGAATGTGAAGGGAGTAAATTTTGTCCGGGGCTTGTCCACCAAACTAAAGTTCATCTTTCAGTTTCTAATTGCGAGTTTAGGCGCGTGGTGGTTTTATTACAAATTGGAATTTTCCGAGATCAAGATCCCGGCTCATGAGCTTTTGGGTTTGCCAGCGAGCCTGGATATTGGTTGGCTGTACATTCCCCTTTTTGTATTGACCGTCGTGTTTCTCACCAATGCCGTGAACATCACGGACGGTTTGGACGGCTTGGCGGGCGGAACCCTGATGGCCAGTTTCGCCGCGATTTTAGGGATTGCCTTTGTGCAGGGCCAAGTCGGGATTGCGGCTTTTGCCGGCACGATTATCGGGGCCTTGCTGGCGTTTCTGTGGTTTAATATTTATCCGGCTCGGTTCTTCATGGGGGACACCGGCGCTTTTGCGTTGGGGGCGACCTTGGCAGTCCTGGCTTTTCTAACTAATACGGTTTTGCTTCTGCCGGTCATTGCGTTTGTGTTTGTAGTCGAGGCGTTGTCGTCCTTGGTCCAGCGTTTTAGCAAAAGATATTTCGGCCGGAAACTTTTTTTGATCGCCCCGCTGCATCATCATTTCGAAGCAGCGGGATGGCCGGAAACTAAAGTCACCATGCGGTTTTGGGTGGTGGCCGCCGTGATGGCTACTATCGGCATGGTCATCGGGCTGATGTGATATGACCTTTGACGTTTTGATAAAAGGCGGGACCGTTTTGGACGGGATAGCCAAAGAAGGGCAGCTTTTGGATGTCGGCATTTCCGGCCGGGAGATCAAGGCCGTGGGCGATCTCAGAGAGGCGCGAGCTGGGCTCACGATTGAGGCCGCCGAGAAATATGTCGCTCCGGGTTTCATTGATATTCAGAGCCACTCTGATTCTTATTTGACTTTGTTGGATATTTCCACCCAGGACAGTTTGGTGGCCCAAGGGATTACCACCATCGCTGTAGGACACTGCGGCACTTCTTTGGCGCCCCTAGCCTCCCCGGACGCCTTAAAGTCGGTGCAGAAATGGCACAGTCTCGCCGGGGCGAACATCAACTGGCAAACTTTTGAGGAATATCTCACGGCCCTGGACCGCCACCCGTTGGGGGTGAACGTTTTGAGCCTGGTGGGTCACGCTACTCTGCGGCGCGGACTTTTGGGGGACGAGGTCCGGCCCGCCACAGGTGAGGAGGTGGCGATGATGTCGTCGCTTTTGAAGCAGAGTTTGAAAAGCGGCGCGGCCGGGATGTCCTTAGGTTTAATTTACTCCCATGAGGTCGACGCCAGCGCTTCGGAACTGGAGGCGACCGCACGGCTGGTCGCTGATAGCCGCAAACTTTTAAGCGTGCATCTCCGGTCGGAGAGTGGCCATATTGTGGAAGCTTTGGAAGAGGCGATCGGGCTCGCCAAAGTCGCCAAGGCGAGACTGAAGATCTCGCACTTCAAAATCCAGGGGCGGAAAAATTGGGATTTGCTCGATCAGGCGCTCGGGAGCCTGGATCGGGGTTATCAGCAGGGGGTGGACGTATTTTTTGACGTTTATCCTTATACCACATCCTGGACGGTTTTGTACACTTATCTGCCGAGATGGTCCTATGAGGGAGGGCGAGCCGGGATTTTGCGTCATCTCGCAGAACCCAGCAGCCGGCAGCGAATTTTAAGCTATTTGCGCGCCTTAGACCAGGATTTAGCTAGCATCTTCGTCGCCACCTCCGAAACCAACCCGGCTTTTGTCGGGAAAAATTTGGCCCAGATCGCGGCCAACCAAGAAGTAAGTATTGAAGAGGCCCTTCTGAATGTTTTAAGCGCCACCAGTTCGCAGGTCGTGGTTTTTGATCATAACCTCTCTAGCGAGGTCCTGATGACTTTGCTTGGTCATCCTTTGTCGGTCGTCGCGAGCGACGGCGCGGGTTACGACCTCAATTATCCCTCGGTGCAGGGTTTGGTTCACCCCCGCTGTTTTGGGACGATGCCGCGGTTTCTGTCCCTGGTCCGCGATCAAAAGCTCATGGGCTGGGCCGCGGCGATTAAAAAAATCACCTCCCGGCCGGCCGAAAAACTTGGGCTCAGGAAAAGAGGCCGCCTGGCCCCAGGAATGTTTGCCGATCTGGTGGTTTTTGATCCGCGGGACATCGGCAGTCGGGCCTCCTACGAAAACCCCTATCAGGCGGCGGATGGGATTGCATATGTCTTGGTAAACGGGAGTGTCAGCTTTAGCTCCCAAGGAGGAGCAGGGAAGCCAGCAGGACAGGTATTGCGCGTTTAAAAGTTACCGGCTTTTTCAGCCTCCCAAAAACGCCACCGCGGCGTTTTTGTGTTAATATGTAGGAACAACGGGCCTTTTTAAGAAATCAAACTCATGCGTCTCGAAGGACTAAGGGATAAAAAAATCGCAATTCTCGGTTTGGGCGTAAATAACCGGCACTTGGCCGAGTATTTCAAGGTCCGCTCGATTCCGTTCGAAACCCTCGACGGTTGGGGATCGTTGAACGAATTGATCGGCCGGCTGGATAATTTCGGCATCATTTTCCGGACGCCGGGGCTTCCCTACCTTTCGGAACCAATCCAGCAGGCCAAGGCCAAAGGGGTCGGAATTTATAGTCAAACCAAATTATTTTTTGATTTGTGCCCAGCGTCGATTATCGGTGTCACCGGCACCAAAGGCAAAGGAACGACCGCGACTTTGATAAGCAAAATTCTTGAGGCGGCTCATAAAAAAGTTTGGCTCGCGGGCAACATCGGCCAGGACCCGTTTGAGTTTTTGGACAAAATCGGGCCCTCGGACCTCGTCGTTTTGGAGCTTTCCAGCTTTCAACTGCAAGATCTCCACAAAAGTCCCCATATTGCAGTCGTGTTGAGAATTTTCCCCGAACATTTGGACTACCATAAGAACTTCGCGGAATATCTTCAAGCCAAAAAACCGATTGTCGCTTATCAAAACAAAGATGATTTCGCGGTTTTAAATCACGACCACGAAGCAACTCGTGATTTTGCTACCTCCACACCCGGGAAAATTATTTGGAATTCGGTTTCCAGGGAAGTCAGCCCCGGGAGCTTCCTCCGAGGGGAGAAAATAGTCTGTCGTTGGGGGGATAGAGAATTTTCGGTGATGGACGTTTCCGAAATACGATTGTTGGGCCGCTTTAATCTGGAAAATGTAACCGCCAGCATCGCGGGGGCGATGGCTTGCGGGGTCCGGGATGTCGCTTTGCTCAAGAAAGTGGTCAGCGGATTTTCCGGACTGCCGCATCGCCTGGAGTTTGTAGCCGAAATCAAAGGCGTTAAGTTTTATAATGACTCTGCTGCGACTACTCCCGAAACCACGGTGGCCGCTATTTCCGCCTTTGATTCCCCCATAGTGCTAATCGTCGGCGGTTCTGAAAAACATTCCGACTATTCTGGTCTGGCCGGAGCGATCACCAAATCGCCGATTAAGTCGTTGCTGCCGATTGGTCTCACTGGATCTAAAATTGCGGGTTTGGCGAGGCAGGCCAGCTTTCGGGGGAGAATCCTTGACAAGAACTTTAGCCATATGAAACTGATTGTTGAGGAGGCCCGGGCCTTGGCCGAGCCGGGAGACGTCGTCTTGCTTTCTCCCGCCTCGGCGAGTTTTGATATGTTCAAAAATTACCAGCACCGGGGCGAGCTATTTAAGAAATTTGTGAAGCGGTCATGAACCCCGTTAGGAATTTTGTTCTTCCGGGGTTAATGAGAAAGTTTAGTCTCTTTGAATTAACTATGGGATTTCAAACGGGATGAAACCGAAAGTGCCCGTCAGCAAATTAGGTCGGGCGATCTTGGGGACGGTTTTTCTGCTCCTGGTCTTTGGTTTGGTGGCCGTTTCCTCTGCTTCGGCGGTGATATCTTTTGAG
Organism: uncultured Candidatus Saccharibacteria bacterium; assembly: GCA_964360335.1. Taxonomy (GTDB): domain Bacteria; phylum Patescibacteriota; class Doudnabacteria; order UBA920; family 2-01-FULL-46-14; genus CAYHVH01. The sequence continues at coordinate 15,643 of CAYHVH010000007.1, read as the reverse complement.
CGCTTCGGGCATAACAACTACTACTTTTTCCGGCAGCTTATCTTTGCGGCCGTGGGACTCCTGGCAATCTATGTTTTTAGCCGCATTGATTACCATTTTTGGAAAAGCTGGTCGCGGCCGATTATGCTTTTCGGGCTTCTGTTTTTGGCTTTGGTTCTCGTGCCGGCTCTGGGTTTCCAGCCTTCGGGGGCGCGGAGTTGGTTCCGGTTTGGCTCTTTTTTCTTGCAGCCTGCGGAATTCGTGAAATTGGCCGTAATTTTTTATCTGGCTTCGTGGTTTGTGAGAAAAAAAGAGGCGGAAACGAATTTTTGGTTTGGGATTCTGCCCCCGGTTCTGGTGGTGAGCCTAGCACTCGCCCTGATTGCTTTCGAGCCAGATATCGGCACCGCCGCGGTTTTGGGAATAATCGTCATAATTATGCTCTTTGCCGCCGGCACCCGGATACAATATCTGGGGGGGCTTCTGGTGAGCGGCCTTCTGGCCTTGTGGCTCGCGGTTAAGCTTGCCCCTTACCGGGCGGCCAGAATTATCACGTTTTTGGATCCGTCCCTCGATCCGCGAGGCAGCGGTTATCACTTGCAGCAGGCACTTTTAGCGATTGGTTCGGGAGGGTGGTGGGGTTACGGCTTCGGGGCGAGCCGGCAAAAACATAATTATTTGCCCGAACCGATTGGTGATTCTATTTTTGCCATAATGGCTGAGGAGCTGGGGTTCGTGCGGATTGTGGTGGTCGTGCTGCTGTTTCTGGCTCTCGCCCTTTTGGGCTTACGGCTGGCGCATCGGACCGAGGAGCGGTTTGGCCGGTTGCTGGCAGTCGGGATTACGGGCTGGCTCGGGTTGCAGGCCTTGGTCAACATTGGGGCGCTTTCTGGCCTTCTGCCCCTGACCGGTATTCCCCTGCCGTTCATCAGCTATGGGGGCTCTTCCCTGCTGGCATCGTGCATGGCGATCGGAGTCTTGTTGAACATCTCCCGCCAGAGGTTATAATATAAAAAACAGGGCAAACAAAACTTGAAATGCCATTTTTCCACCTTTTTGGCACAATCGACAGCGTAACGCGGAAACCCAACTGGCCGAGCATCATTTCGCGCAAACTTCAAGCGCTTAGGTCCCAAGTCAACCATTTTTCGGACCAACGATTGCTGCGGTATAAATCCGCGGCCTTGTTTTTTCTCGGCGGGAGCCTTCTCCTGATTATGGTTTTTGCCCTCCGGTCAGTCGACTCGGGCCTCCGGGCCCAAAAACAGATTCTGGGGACGACGAGCGCGGGTTTGGAACTTTTGGATTCCGGAAATCCCGGGCCAGCTTACGAGACTTTGAAAACCGCGGTTCGGGAGCTTCAGAATACGAGTGAGACCTGGGGTGGGATCCTGGATACTCTGCCGGTGGGGCTTAACGCCGAGGAGCTGAAGCGCTTAAGCACGCTACTTCTCCTGGCCCTGGAAGCAGCGGGCAGGGGGATTGAGCGCTTCGAAGGGAGCCGGCTCGTCTGGAATCAGGAGACCAACAGTTCCGATCAGCAGTTTTATCTGGACCTCCGGGCCGCGAGGCAGGATTTGCAGCAGGCCGCCAAAAATTTGGAGGAAGCAACCGGGCTTCTTGAGCGCGTGAATGTCGGCATTTTACCGGGGGAATTCGGGCGCAAATTTGTTTTGGCCCAGAGGCGTCTCCTTGAAGCCCGGCAAGGGCTCAAGCAAGTGGCGGGCTTGCAGAGCTTGCTTCTCAATCTTTTGGGGGGCGAAACAAAGACTTATCTCTTGCTGTTTCAAAATAATAACGAGATTCGCGCCACCGGCGGTTTTTTGGGGACTTACGGGCTTTTGGAGTTTGGCAATGGCCGGCTGCGTCTTTTAAAAATCGAAAGCATTTACGATCTGGACGGACAACTGAAGGAACTCGTTGCCGCCCCGGGGCCGCTCCAGCGTCAGGTCGCTTCGCACTGGGGGATTCGGGACAGTAATTGGTTCGTGGATTTTCCCGAAAGTTCCCGCAAAATTTTAGGTTTTCTGGAGAAAGAAACCGGTATCCTGGCGGACGGGATCATCGCTTTTACCCCGGATGTTTTTGAAAAATTGCTTGCCCTTCTGGGGCCGGTGCCGATGCCGGAATACGCCGTGGAGCTCAATGCCCAGAACTTTCGCGACATAGTCCAATACCAAACTTCCGTCGCTTATGATCGGACAGTCAATCGCCCCAAGCAGTTCCTGGCGGATTTTGCGCCGCGCTTTCTCGGCCAGTTATCCATCCTCCCGTCCCCCAAGCGTTTGGAAATTTTTGACATTCTCTCCCAACTCGCAAGCGAGAAACAGCTTTTGCTGTTCTCCCTCGACCCGACCCTGGAGCGGGAGTTTGCGACTTACGGGGTTGACGGACGGATCAAAAAAAGCGACGGCGATTACCTGACAATCTTCCACAGTAATGTCGGGGGCGGAAAAACCGACATCCACATCCGCCAGGAGGTGGAGAAAAAGGTCAGCATCCTGTCCGACGGGTTGGCGATCGTGAACCTCAAAATCACGCGTACCCACGAGGGATTCGCCGAACAATATTTTCCCAAGAACCTCAATTTTATGCGAATCCTGGTGCCGGGGAACGCGAAACTTCTGAAAGCTTCGGGATTTGACGATTCTGCCCTCCCGGCTTCGGAGTACCCCGGAGCCGGGACCGATGCCGACCTCTTGGCTTGGGATAAGAGTTTTCAGAGGGACGAAGAACGGAAAATCTATGTCGGGTGGGAGGCTGGCTACCGGGTGTTTGCCAACTGGCAGGAGTTATTGCCCGGGGAAAGAAAGAGCGTGGAGCTGACCTATGAAGTTTCCCTGCCGAATCCCAGGAGCTATACCCTGCTTTTGCAGAAACAGCCGGGAGCCGGAGCTTATCCGTTTGTCCTCTCCGTAACTTATTTTCCGGGGCGGGTTGCTTATGCGACTCCGGCCGAGGCCTCCCGGATTGAGGGTCGGGAAGTGCGGTATGAGGAAGTCATAGTCAGTGATCGGTTTTACGGGGTGGTTGGGGAATGAGCGCTCTCCGGGCGACCGTGCTCATCGCGTCTTTCAGCCTCCTGTCGAAACTCTTGGGGGCGGTGCGGCAAGCCGTGTTTGCCAACCGGTTCGGTGCTGGGGAAGAAATCGATATCTATGTCGCGGCTTTCCGCGTGCCCGATCTGCTTTTCAATTTGTTGATTTTGGGCACGCTTTCGGTAGCTTTCATTCCGGTTTTCGTAAGTTACTTGAATCGGGGCAAGGGGCCGTCGTTTGAAATCGCCTCGACAATTTTCAATATTACCCTGGTGGCGATGGGCGCTTTGTCGCTCCTGGGCGCGTTTGCCGCCCCCGTTCTGGTGCGGGCGATCGTGCCGGGCTTTGGGGAGATACAAACCACCCAAACCATCGCGCTGACTCGGATTTTGATGCTCTCTCCGCTGCTCTTCAGCTTGTCCAGCGTTTTGAGCAGTATCTTGCATTCTTTCAAAAGGTTTCTGCTGGCAGCGGTCGCCCCGCTTTTTTACAATCTCTCAATTATCTTCGGCGTCTGGTATCTCTATCCGCGCTGGGGCTTGCGCGGTTTGGCCTATGGCGTGGTACTGGGCGCGGCGTTGCATTTTCTCATTCAGTTGCCGGCGGCGGTGCGTTTGGGCCTGCGCCCCCTGTCTTTTTGGAACTGGCGTCATCCCGGGGTGCAAAAAATCGCCAAACTTTTTTGGCCGCGAGTGTTCGGCGTAGAGCTTGGGCAGATTAGTTTGCTCGTCGCCTCGGTGATTGCGAGTTTTCAGGCAGCGGGGAGTTTGGCGATTTTTTATTTTGCCTATGACTTGGAAACCGTGCCGCTGGGAGTGTTTGCCATGTCTTTTGCGATTGCCGCTTTCCCCACGATGGCCGACTACTTCAGCAAAAATAACATTCAGGGTTTCAAAACCTTCTTCGCCCAGACCGTTGTGCAAATTTTGTTTTTGATGATCCCGATTTCCGTCTTGGTCCTGTTGCTCCGGGCCCAAATTGTCCGGTTGATTTTGGGAGCAGGGGAGAATACCGCGTTTAGTTTTGCGGATACGCGACTCACGGCGCAGGCTTTGGGCTTTTTCGCGCTTTCCCTGTTCGCCCAAAGTCTTGTGCCTTTGCTGGCCCGGGGCTTTTACGCCATGCAAAATACCATTATTCCCGTGTTTTCCGGTTTGGCCGCGGCTGGCGTCAACATCGCCTTGGCCGTCCTCTTTGCCAAATACTTTGGTCCTCCCGGCATGGCTCTGGCGTTTTCCATCGCAATTGTGTTGCACCTCCTGATTATGCTTCTCCTGCTGCACCGCCGTTTGGGCGATTTGAACGATGATTTTTTGATTCTGCGCACCATCAAAATTGGCATCGCCTCGGTGGCCATGGGCATAGCGACATTCGTTACTCTCTATGCCATAGCACCCCTTGTCGATATGCAAACTTACCTTGGAGTGGCCATTCAGACCGTCTCTGCCCTCCTAGTGGCTGTTGTCGTTTACCTGCTAGCTGGCCTCCTCGTTAAACTTCCCGAGACCAGGGGATTACTGGTCGTCTTACACTCCTGGTTTTCCAAATTCACGAAGCCCATCACCGCGGCTCTCGTCGACCTGTTTACTGATTTGCGCTAGGAGCTTTTGGTTTCTTGACAGTTTTTGGTGATGTGGATATCATCAAAGCCCAACGCTCGACAGGAGGTTTAAAATGAAGCAGAACCAAAACGCCAGACGAGCTCAGTTCTGGAAAAGAACTCGGGTTCTTTTTGCGCGGAGCTGGCAGTTGCGGAGCGAAGAAGAAGACAAACAGAAAGAGATGGACAAACGGATTGTGCGGATTTTGCTCTGGTTCGCGAAGCGTGCAGGCTTTGTAGGTTTCGAAAATTTTGACTTAGCGGGTCTCGTGGCAGACGTTTCCGGGCATTACCTAAGTGCGGATGGAGCAGTGAAGCTCTTGCGGAATAAGCTCCAGCCGCCCGGTCCACAAAAAGTGACTAAACCTAAACGACCTAAGAGCTTGGTCGCTGCACTGTTTCTGTGCGCAGCCTTATCGCAAACACCGTGTCCTCAACCGGTCTCGCCCACGCAGGGTTGGAAGTCCACCTCCAGCCCTGCTTATTTTATGGTATAATTTGGAAACCATGGACCTCCAAAAAATTCGCAATTTCTGTATCATCGCCCATATTGACCATGGCAAGAGTACTTTGGCGGATCGCCTCTTGGAACTTACCGGCACGATTGAGCAGCGAAAAATGAAAGACCAGGTTTTGGACCAAATGGATTTGGAACGGGAGAGGGGGATTACCATCAAACTCCAGCCGGTGCGGATGCGGTATCAGGGTTATGAGCTGAATCTAATTGATACGCCTGGTCATGTGGATTTCAGCTACGAGGTCAGCCGGTCTCTAGCTGCATGTGAGGGCGCAATCTTGGTGGTCGATGCGACCCAGGGTATCCAAGCGCAAACTTTGGCGAACGTCAATTTGGCGCTCGAGCATAATCTTACGATTCTTCCTGTGGTAAACAAAATTGATTTACCGAACGCCGAACCGGAAAAGACTGCTCAGGAAATCAAAGAGGCCTTTGGTTTCCGAGACGACGAAATACTTTTTGTCTCGGCCAAGACCGGCGAGAATGTCGCGGCAATTTTGAAAAGGGTCATCGAGAAAATCCCGCCGCCGCAGGGGAACAGCGAGGCGCCGCTCCAGGCCTTGATTTTTGATTCCAAATACGATAAGCACCGCGGGGTGGTGGCTTACGTTCGGGTGGTGAACGGCCGGGTCGCCGAGAACGAAGAAATTCGTATGCTTATCGCCGGGATCAGCGGTCACGCCCTGGAGGTTGGCCACTTCGCACCCGATTTTAAAAAAGACGCCGTACTGGAAGCTGGCGAGGTTGGCTATATCGTGACTGGTCTGCGGGAAGTGCAAAAGGCTAGAGTGGGGGACACGATTACGACAGCCGGAAATCCGGCATCAACCTCCCTGCCAGGTTACAAAGAGATTAAACCCATGGTTTTTGCCTCAATTTTTCCCGCTTCGGGTGACGACTATCATTTCCTGCGCGACGCGATGGGAAAGTTGAAACTTAACGACGCTTCCCTGACTTTTGAGCAAGAGAACGTCCCGTCTCTGGGTTTTGGTTTTCGCGCTGGCTTTTTGGGCCTTTTGCATATGGATATCGTCCAGGAGCGCTTGCGGCGGGAGTTCGGTTTGAATCTCGTGCTGACTTCCCCCTCGGTTGCCTACGTCATAAAAAAACGCACTGGGGAAGAGCAGACGATTTACTCCGCCCCGGAACTTCCCGATCCTTCGCAGATCGAGCGGGTCCTTGAACCGTGGATGAGACTGGATATCCTTACCCCCGAGAAATATCTCGGGAATATTATGGAACTTGCTACCGCTCGGCGCGGGATTTATCAAGGAGCAAGTTACCTCGGACCAGGGCGCCTTAATTTGCATTTCGAGATTCCACTTTCTGACATCGTCAGCGATTTCTATGATAAACTGAAAAGCGTTTCCGCCGGATACGCCTCGATGAATTATGCATTTTTGGAGTACCGGGAAGGGAATTTGGTAAAGCTCGAGATTTTAGTCGCCGGCGATAAAGTCGACGCTCTGTCTTTCATCGTACCCCAGAGCCTCGCCGAGTCGGCGGGCCGGCGCATCGTGGAGAAACTGAAAACCCTCATTCCCAAGCAGCAGTTCCCGGTCGCGTTGCAGGCGGCGGTGGGAGGCAAAATCCTCGCCCGCGAAACCATTCCGGCTATGAGAAAAGACGTGACCGCCAAGCTTTACGGGGGCGACGTTACCCGGAAGATGAAGCTTCTCGAGAAACAGAAAAAGGGCAAGAAGCGCCTCCGGGCCATGGGCAAAGTGGAAATTCCCCACCAAGCTTTTCTGGCGCTCCTTAGGCGCTAATAGAAGTTCCCGACACCAAAGAACGGGAGGAGCGTGAACAAAACCATGGCGGCAATCATCACGATGGCGAGGACCAAGAAAATTTGTTTCAGGAGTTTCCGATTTCTCATGGCGTAATTATACTATATGGAGCTTTCTTCGCTCAAATCAAAATTTTTCTCAGGCGGGGCACTACTGGTTCTCCTCTTGACCGTTTATTTGGTGGGCAGGGAGGTCAATAAAAAGTATCAGATCCGGAGAGAAATTCAGTCTCTGCAAACCGACATCCAGGAGCACCAGTCGAAAAATGAGGAACTCCTGAAGCTCATTGATTATCTGAAGACCCGGGAGTACCAGGAACGGCAAGCCCGGACGCTTCTGAATCTTCAAAAACCCGGAGAATTTGCGGTCGCCCTCCCCCCCCAGCCCGAGGAACAGTTGGAAGCCCAAGCCGGCCGCCCCGAAACCGATCTAAAGTCCAATCTCCGCTTGTGGTGGGATTATTTTTTCGGACCCAAATGAGATGGTAGAGAAATGGCAAATTCTCCATTCGATTTTACTGGTCCTTTTGTTGCTCTTCGCAGTCTTGACGGTGTTTGCGGTTGGGATTTATGAGTTTCAGTGGGACAATAAGCTTACTCGCAATTTTTTAACTTTTGTCTCCCTGCCCGCCGCAGTGGTCAACGGGAAACTCATACCCTTGGCTCGGGTCAACGAACGGCTGGCCGCCTATCGGCATTTGGTTAGTTTTCAGTCGGATTTTGATTTTTCCTCGGGAGCCGGGCGGGAAAAACTGTCCGATGAGCGGCGGGCGATTTTGACGGCTCTCGTCGAGGAAGAAATCGTTGCCGATCTCGCAGAGAAACGGGGCGTTGTCGTGACCGGGCGAGAACTGGAGCGCTATTTTCGTTATCTTTTGAGGGAGTTTGGGATGGCAAGGACCCAGGAAGCCGACCGGGAGATTGTCAAGCTTTTGGGCTTGACGGGTGAGCAATTTAAGAGAGCGATAGTTCTGCCGGATTTGCGCCGGGCGCAACTCGCGATTTCGCTCCTTACCGAGGCTGCGGACTCGGAAAAGTACCAGTTGGCTGTCAAGACTAGGGAAGAGCTTGAAGCGGGAAAGGATTTTGTGGAGACAGCCACTTCAGTAAGCGAGGACGAGGAGACCAGGTATCTGGGCGGGGAGTTGGGATTTATGGCGGAGGAGGACTTGCCTCCCTGGCTTTCGGATGCCGCCCTGGATCTTGAGCTCGGGGAGATAAGCGAGGTGATTATTTCTCCGGAGGGTTATTATCTCTTGCAGGTAGTGGCGCGTGACGAACGCGCCGAACCTCCCCGCGTCCAGTTGCGGCAGATTGTGATAAAAAGCGACCCCTTGGCGGATTATCTCATGGCGCAAAAACAAAACTATCGGGTTTATGTTTTCGCCAAGCTGTAATATAATTAAAAAACGCGAGTGTAGTACAGTAGTAGTACGCGACCTTCCCCCGCCTGCCATAGCCTGAGCGGGTGTAGTACAGTGGTAGTACGCTAGCTTCCCAAGCTAGATACGCGAGTTCGATTCTCGTCACCCGCTGTGGCGATGGCGGGCAGGCAAGGTTGAGACGTGGGTTCGATTCCCATCGGTCGCTTTCCGGTAGCCTAGGGTTTCCGCCCAAGGCGCCGCCATCATGCAGGTGTGGGAAAAAATTTACGAAGCCGCGCGAATCGGCGGCGCCGAAACCAAGCGACGAATGTGCCCGCATATCGCGCCTAGAGACGTATCTCGCCCCGTGCTATCTTTTCCTTCAACAAAAAACTCAATTTAGAACTTGTTCCAAAGCACTTGGTTCGTCACCTCGTGGTGAAAGAGAATTTCGGAGGCCTTAATGACCGCGCCGAGCTCCTTCGGGCTGCGATCTGCCGCCACCTGCTTATACGAAACAAGCTTTTGCTTGTTATTCTCGCCGAGGATCTTGGAGATGAATTCACTCGCCTTAAAGAGCTTAATCGCATCGTTCACATTGTCCGGCAGGAAGCGCGATCGTTCGCGCTTATCCTTGTCGCGCTCGAGCTTCTTCCCTTCAAGCCCCGTGCGGACAAGAGCAAGTACGGCGAGGTAGGGATTCGTATCGGGAGCCACCGAGCGGAATTCGATGCGGGCGGTCCTTTCGTCCCCGATCGGAATGCGGATCATCGAGCCGCGGTCGAAGGGAGACACCTTTATTTGGTTGGGCGCCTCAAAGTGCGGGTCAAGCCGCCGGTAGGCGTTCACGCTCGAATTGAACACGAGGCAGATTTCCGGCGCGTGGTTCAGGAGGCGCGAGATGAAATCCCATGCGAGCGGGGAGAGCCCTTCCTTGCCGGTCTTCGCATAAAACACATTCCCGCCTTTCTTATTGAGCGAGAAATTAAGGTGCATGCCGCTCCCATTTACGTCGGCAACCGGCTTTGGAAGGAACGTCGCCGTCATCCCCATCTTCTCCGCCACCTGCCGGCACACCAGTTTATAAAGCTGTATCTGGTCGCAGGCGCGGAGCGCGTGGGTGTAGGAAAAGTTGAGCTCGAACTGCGAGGGCGCGACTTCCGGATGGTCTTTCTCGTTCTTGAACCCCATCGCGCGCTGGGCCTCCGCAGCCGCGTCAATGAACTGCCGCAAGCGGTCCAGGGGAAGCGAGTGGTAGTACCCGCCCGTCGAGACGAGCGTAAAACCGTTTTCCTTGCCGTAGTTCTGCTCGGCATCCACGCCTTCGACGAGGAACCCTTCGATTTCCGCCGAGACGAACGCGGAGAGGTCTTCCTTGCGCGCGAGTTTCTCAAGGTACCCTTTGAGCTGTCCGCGAAAATCCGATTCATAGGGACTTTTGTCTTTATCGAGCACGTCCGCGAACATCGCCACCTTACCGGGGCCGAAGATGTCCGCCGGGAGCCACACGATGCTCCCCCAGTCGATCTCAAGCCACAAGTCGGACTCCGCCTGCGCGCTGAAACCGCGGATTGAAGAGCCGTCGAAGGTCAGATTGCCCGCCGATTCGAGCAGGAACTTCTTGTCGTAGTCGAGCATATGGAACCGCCCCTCGATGTCGGTAAAGCAGAGCGTCACCGCCTTGATGCGTTTTTCCTTCGCAAGGTACTCGCGATATTCCTTCTCGAGCGCCTTCGGCGTCGCCGCGCCCTGCTTCACCTTGGCTTCAAGGTTCATCTCTTCAAGCGCGTCGTAGGGAATCTCAAGGAAGTTTTTCAAACTCGTATTTGTGTTCATTGGTCTTTATTATAGTATATAAGGATACTTTCTGGTGCTCAAGGATAAACTGTGGATAAGTTAGTCTAATCTAGACCAAAATTAGTATAAAATATTTGAATTAATCAAAAATCGCCCAATCCGGGCGGTTTTTGGCCGGTATTTTTGCTAATATAGTTCTTATTTCCAGGCCCGGGAACTGCGCAAGAATCATCTCTTTAGCCTTTTTTAGGTCAGAGCTGTGTTTTTCATATTCTTCTTCATCTGACCCAAAAGCCTGGCGGCCGCCGTATGCCCCGCAGTCCGTGTGGTTAATCAGAATAACTTCCGCTATACCGTGCAATCGCTTGCTAAGGTCAATTTGACGCAGTACAAATTCGGCGTCGGTCGGTAAGGCAGGGGAGACCAGATTTTTCACTGCTCCAGCTACGGAAACAATATCAGCTTCTCCCAGCAAGGATAGGCCCTCTAAATAATTTTTGATCGCCGCGCCTAGGCGGAAATCAATGCAGTGCAGGATGAGGGCTTTACAAGTGTGTGACATATAGCCAGAAATTTAGCAAAAAAGAGCGACCCGCGAAACGGTTTTTAACCGAGTGGGGGTCGCCAGGGTTAGTGGGTGACTACCTGTCCGCGCGCAGGGCGTACCAGGAGATGAATTTCGTGCAGGACATGAAGTAGGATTTCTGGCGTTTGTTCCGCCGGGTTCCGTAGTCGATATGCACGAAGCACGCCACGTGCAGCTTGTTGTTTTTCTTCTTGAGCTCCCGCTTGGCGCCGTAGAGCATAAGCATCTGTTGGAGCAGGCCCATCTTGGAATTTGCGGCTTTGGCGCACGGCCGGTGTACGTACAAGGCGACCGTGTGAAGACGCTTGATGCGCTCCGATTCCAGAACGTCTTCTTGGAAGTCGACTGCGGTGCTGCGGCCGGGTTTATTCGCGGGTGAACCAGGTACGAGACGCAGGGCACCGCCGTTCCAGCAGTGTAAGTGGAGACGGGCGTGGCGTTTTCCAGCTTGGCGGTATGATCGCCGTTTGTGCCGATAGATGTCGGGGAAGCGATCGCAGTCGCCGCAGGCGACCAGGATAACTCCCTTTGGGTCCAGACGGTGATTGTTAACGTTCTCGAGCACGCCATCTTGGCGAAGCTGCGTAATAAGCTTTAGCTCTCCCTCAGTTAACCTCAACGATTCCTCCTCGGAATTGGCTCCACAAAAAAGAGACGAAAAGCATCCTCTTCTTCCGAGTAATGATAACCTGTTCTTAGGCCGGAGTCAAGCATGACAACCATTATGCGATCGTATAATAGTTGTCAAATTGTAGGAATAAAGGCGAGGCCGTTCAAAGGATTTCCAAGAGTTCTTTGAGATTGGTGATGGTATAGGCCGGCTGGCCGGTTTCTTCAGTGGGGAGTTCATTCGCGAATTTGCCTTGCTTAAGCCAGACCGTCGGGTGGCCGTGTCGGTTGCCGTATTTGATGCCGCGGTTCGTTTGGTCGTCAATAATTAAAATTTCACTAGGTAAGAAACCAAAGTGTTCAATAATTTCGTCATACGATTTTTCCTTGTCTTGTTGTGAGCCAAAAATGACTAAAGCGATTTCAAAATAGCCCCTTAATGGCGAATTTTCTACTTGTCTTTTTCTTTCCTCCAGGGTAGCGCTTCCTCCCTTTACGGTCAGAGATATGGCCGCTAACCGATATCCTTTTTCTTTGCAGTAGTTTAAGACCCGCTCCGATTCTGGAAATTCCGTCCTCTTGTCGGAATCAAATAACGTTCTGCCCCAGTCAAAAATGACGGCTTTGATGTTGTTTAGGCGGTTCATAACTGATATCATTATAGCACTCGCCGATGTAGCTCAGCTGGTAGAGCAGCACTTTCGTAAAGTGAAGGTCGTCGGTTCGAATCCGACCATCGGCTCCAGGTGCTTGGCAGGCGGCGCAACGCTTTTCCGCCGGAGGCGGATAAACTCCAAGTAGAGGTTTCGGGGTCGATTCCCGGGGTCGGCTCCATACAAAATTTATCCCCTCTGTCAAGTCCCTGATGCCTTGACACCAAGCCGGTGATAAAAGGAAAATGTAAGTAGTATAATGAAAAAAGCTTTCCAAATAAGGCTTTTTTTGTTATAGTTAAAGGCAGAATCAATGGATTCAAATCAGGAGCAGAAACCAAACAAGACCGTTACCAAGTCGGAATTAGTTTCGATTGCTTTTCAGTTGGGATTTATCATTGCCCTCCCCGTCATCCTATTTGGCTATCTCGGCAAATGGATGGACGGAAAACTCGGGAGCTATCCGCTATTGACGTTGGTCGGAGTGTTTACGGCCATTGTGTTTACGACCATTTGGATATACAGAAAATTCAAAAATTATTTTAATCGGTAGCGACCTCTCCTGGTCTCCGACCACCCTCCCCAGGCCTGGGGAGGGATGGGGAGAGGTCGAACTAAACAATGTTGGCAATTCCACCCCTGGCGGCCGAAACAATTTTCCAAATCAAAGGTTTTCCGATAACGAACACTTATATCAACTCTAGCATTGTCCTGGTGCTTTTTTTCATCCTGGGTTTGATTTTGCGCAAGAAAACCAGAGAAATTCCGGACAAAGTCCAGAATTTTGCAGAAAGCATTTTCGAAGTCTGTCTGAAGTACGTGGATCAGGTGACGCATGACCGGCGGAAATCCTTGAAGTTTTTGCCCTTGGTCGGCTCTCTGTTTTTCTTTATCGTGATTTCCAACTGGCTGGGGATCTTTCCCGGGATCGGCTCGATCGGGAGGTGGCTTTCTGTTCACGGCGAGGTGGAATTGGTGCCGCTTTTTCGCCCGGCCAATACCGATCTCAACATGACTTTGGCCATGGCCGTGCTGGGGATTTCGGCTACTCACATTTTGGGGATCGTGGCCGTCGGCTTTTGGCGGTACGCCAATAAATTTGTGAAACTTCTGGACATCTGGCGGAGTTTCCGCCGAGGGGGGATGAGCATTTTCGTGGCCTTCGTGGAATTTGGCGTGGGACTCATTGAGATTTTTTCCGAGGTCGCCAAAATCGTATCCCTCTCGCTCCGGTTGTTTGGCAACATCTTTGCCGGCGAAGTCCTTTTGACGGTGATGGCCGGTCTCATCGCCTTTGTCGTGCCTTTGCCTTTTGTGTTCCTGGAGCTTTTGGTCGGGTTCATACAGGCGGTAGTTTTTTCGATGCTGGTGCTGGTTTTTTTGAGTATCGCGACGATGGAAGTGGAAATCGCCAAGCACTGAATCAAGAATTTGGAAATTCAAATTTCATAATTCATCAATAAAGGAAGGAGTCAAGTATGCCACTAGATGCAGAAACCACCGCGACCGTCATCAAAGGGATGACGATTGCAATCGGCGGCATCGCTCCGGCCATCGCCATCGGCATGACCGCGAGCAAAGCGATGGAGTCCATCGGCCGAAACCCGGAATCGGCGGACAAGATTTTCGTCCCCATGCTTTTGGGTATGGCCTTTGCGGAAGCCATCGCCATCTACGCCCTGGTTATTACTTTCATTTTGTAAGCTTTTATGTCATTGCGATCCGCCTCGGGCGGAGAAGCAATCCAGAGATTGCCGCGCTCGCCTATGGGCTCGCTCGCAATGACAGCTTGATATGGATTTATCGTCACTCATAACTTTGGTCACAGAGCAAGCCGCAGAAGCGGCGATCGGACACCCCGAAGAGTCGGCCGGTTTCATCGGCACGCTGGGCATCAATTGGAAGTTGTTCCTGGCCCAGCTCGTGAATTTCGGCATCGTGATTTTCATTCTTTGGAAATGGGTGATGAAGCCGGTGGTCGGGGCGCTCGAGGCCCGACGCGCCCGGATTGAGGCCTCGGTCCAGAAAGCCGAAGAAATTGAGCAGAGGATGAAGCAGTTTGAGGCCGAGCGCGAGCAGGAGCTCCGGGAAGCGCGGCGGGAGGCGGAGGGCGTTTTGCAAAAAGCCCTGGCCGCCGCGGATAGCATCAAAACCGAGACTCTGGAAAGCGCCCGGGCCGAGGCGGAGAGGATTTTGGTTGAAACCAGGACGACCATTGCCGCCGACAAGGAAAAAATGCTGCGGGAGCTCCGAGAAGAGCTCTCTGGCCTGACCCTCCTCGCGACCGAAAAAATCTTGCGGCAAAAACTCGATGGCCATAAGGATCGCGAGCTCGTGGCGGAAGTTCTAAAAACTTTACAATGACCTATTCCCCGAAACAATACGCTCAAGCTTTGCACCAGGCGATTTTTGAATCCCGGCCCGAGGACGAGGGGCGGATTTTGGACAATTTTGCCCAGCTCTTAAAGTCCAACGGCGACCTTTTGAAAGCCGATGCCATCGAACAGGAATTTTTTAATTACGAACGGGAGATAAAAGAGGTACAGACCGCAGAGGTCACCTCTGCCAAGAAGCTCTCGGCCGCCGAGGAAGAGCGAATCTTAAAGGAGTTAAATGCCTATGTCGGCGGAAAAGTGGAGCTTAAAAAACAAGTTCAGGCCGGATTGGTGGGCGGGGTTGTCATTAAGCTCGGCGATCTGCTTTTGGACGGTTCCGTGCGTCGAACCCTAGAAGATTTAAAAAATCAGTTGATTAAGCCATGAGCCCCGTTAGACTTAGTTATTGGAATTTGTTGGAGTCTAATTTCGGGGTTGGTGATAAACTTTGTAGCCTGATAATTTTAAGAAAGGTCTAACGGGGTGAAAACCCAGAGAATCATTGAAGAACTCAAAGCCCGGATCGCCGGTTTCAAACCGGAAACCCGCCTGGAAAGGATTGGCGAGATTTTGGAGGTTGGCGACGGCGTGGCGCGCGTTTCGGGGCTCACCCAGGTCTCATCGCAAGAAATGGTGGAGATCGAGACCGACCGCGGCAAGGTCGCGGGAGTCGCTTTTAATCTCGAGGAAACCCAGGTCGGGGTGGTGCTTTTGGGCGAGCAGCAGTCCGTGAAGCAAGGAAATATCGTTCGAGCGACCTCTAGAATTTTATCGGTACCAGTGGGCGAAGCCCTCATCGGGCGGGTGGTAAACGCCTTGGGGGAACCGGTGGACGGCAAAGGCCCGGTTCGTACTGCCAAATTCTACCC
This sequence comes from uncultured Candidatus Saccharibacteria bacterium, assembly GCA_964360335.1. Classification (GTDB taxonomy): domain Bacteria; phylum Patescibacteriota; class Doudnabacteria; order UBA920; family 2-01-FULL-46-14; genus CAYHVH01. The sequence continues at coordinate 467 of CAYHVH010000007.1, read as the reverse complement.
CGTGGAAAAAGTTGCGCCCGGTGTGATTACCCGCGAATCAGTCCGAAAGCCGGTGCAAACCGGCATCAAGGCGATTGACGCGATGATCCCCATCGGCCGGGGACAGCGCGAGCTCATTATCGGCGATCGGCAAACCGGCAAGACCGCTGTCGCCATTGACGCGATCTTGAACCAGAAAGGCCAGGACATGATTTGCATCTATGTCGCGATTGGCCAGAAACAATCAAAGGCCGCCAAAACAGTGAAGGAGTTGCGGGAGCGCGGGGCCATGGATTTCACCATCGTAGTTTTGGCGGGCGCTGCCGAGCCTGCGGCCATGGCCTACCTTGCCCCATACGCCGGTTGCGCCATGGGCGAGTATTTTATGGACCAGAGAAAGGACGTGTTGGTGGTTTATGACGATCTTTCCAAGCACGCCGTAGCTTACCGGCAGATTTCTTTGCTTTTACGCCGGCCGCCGGGACGGG
>CAYHVH010000006.1:0-43750 GCA_964360335.1 uncultured Candidatus Saccharibacteria bacterium | reverse complement strand
GCCAAAAACAAAGTTGCCATCGTCGAAGAATTTCCAGATAAACTCGGCGGGAACTGCCCGAATTACGCCTGTGTTCCGACTAAGGCTTTACTTCATGCTGCGAAAGTTTATAAACTCGTCAAACAAGCGGAAAATTTCGGGGTTTATGCTGACAATCCGCGCTTTGATTTCAAAAAAATTGCCGAGTATCGCGACAAGATTGTCAATCAGTTAACCGGCCCCCGGATTGAGCGAAATTTGCGCAACGTCGGCATTGAGCTGTTGTGGGGGCGGGCAAGATTTGTTTCCGATCATGAAATTGAAATCGGGGGCGGGTCCAATGGCGCGGCAAGCAAAAGATACTCCGCCGCGCATTTTGTGATTGCCACCGGTTCCAAAGAATTTATTCCGCCAATTGAGGGACTCCTAGAAGCTGGGTTTATCGTATCGGATCAGGCCGCGCGACTCACTACACTTCCGGAGTCCATCATCATCATTGGCGGGGGGCCTGTTGGGACAGAGTTTTCTCAAATGTTTTCGAGTTTCGGCGTCAAGGTTACTCTTTTGCAGCAAGGTCCTCAAATTTTGCAGCGCGAGGAACAAGAAATCGCGCAGGAGGTGCAGAAGCAGTTAGAGAGCCAAGGGGTGCTCGTGGTTTTGAACATGGAGGCGATGGCGGTCCGCAAAGAAGGAACGAACAAGATTATCAAAATTAAGACTGGCGGGGTCGAGCAGGAATTTCGCGCCCAAGAAATTATGGTGGCGGCCGGCCGCCGCGCCGCCCTTGCCGATCTGGGACTGGAAGCTGCTGGTGTCGAAATCGGTGATACCGGGAAGCTTGCGCTCAACGAATACCTGCAGACCACGCAGGCCCATATCTGGGCCGCGGGGGATGCGGCCGGGAACTGGCAGTTTACCCACACTGCCGCTTATGAAGGGGATTTGGTGGGGCGCAACATTTGTCACCAGCATGAGGAGGCCGTAAATTACGATGCGGTTCCCAGAGTGACTTTTTGCGAGCCGGAAGTAGCGAGTGTGGGGTTGAGGGAAGACGACGCCCGGAAAAAAGGCTTCGAGGTAATATCGGCGAAGTTCCCGATCGGCAACCTCGGCCGCGCGCTCATTGACCAGGACCGCCGGGGGTTCGTGAAGCTTTTAGCGGACGCCAAAACCCGACTTTTCCTAGGCGGCCACATTCTGGGCAAAAATGCGGGGCAAATGGTTCACGAAATCGCTGTGGCAATCAAGGCCAAGGTTCCGGCAACAGTCCTCGCAAAGACCATTCATGCTTACCCGACTTTTTCCGAGGCAGTGGCGGCAGCCGCCGAACGACTCTCCGCAAATTTGACAAAATAGCAAGAAATCTGCTATAATATTAAGTGACAAAATTGAAGGCTCCTAGAAACCAAAAGCAAATAGTCAGCAGAAGTGTCTGGCGGAGGGTGATTTTACCCGATTTGTGCCCCCGATAAGGGGCACGAACTTGGGTATTTTATTTTTATGGAACTAGCGGAAGAATAATCATGACTTATCAGACCGAACTAGCGCTCGAAACCAAGACCCAGTTTGAAATCGTGGACATTACCCCAAAGGTTGAGGGAGCCGTAAACAAAAGCAAAATTCGTTCCGGGGTTGCGGTTGTGTTTTCTCCTCATACCACGGCGGCCATCCGGGTCAATCACAACGAGCCGCTTTTGAAGCAAGATATTATGAAGATGCTTTACCGGATTGCTCCGATAGACATCAACTACGCCCACGACTTTTTCGAAATCCGCACCAACCTCAAACCGGACGAACGGAGTAACGGCCACGCCCATGTGAAAGCGTTCTTGCTGGGCGACAGCGAGGCCATTCCCGTGGCCAAAGGGAAGCTGCAGTTGGGGCCGCAACAAAGCATTTTTTTCGTCGAGCTGGACGGCGGCCGCAAACGCCGCGTGATCATTGAAATTTTGGGAGAATAGTTGAAAGATCAAAAATTAAATATCAAAATGTAAAATGGCAATTAAAATAAAAAAATTTTACACTACAGTTTTTTGATTTTTGAATTTTGATTTTTAATTTATCTATGAGAGGGGGTGATATCTCAATGCCAACCGGACAAGTAATTGCCATCTCGCTCCAGGGTCTTTACGACCGGATCGCGAGTTTTGTGCCGGTGTTGGTGGTGGCCATCGTGGTTTTGATCTTGGGCTGGCTGGTGGGCGCAGGTTTGGGCAGTGTGGTTCAGAAAATTTTGGAAATGATCAAGATCGACAACCTCGCCAATACCTTGGGATTGGACAAGTTGTCCGCTCGAACGGGCAAGAAATTGTCGGTCGCCGTTTTTGGCAACTGGCTGGTGAAATGGTTTTTCATCATTGCGACCTTTGTGGCGGCGGCTGACATTTTGGGCCTCTCCGAAGTCAGCGGTTTTCTCTACGGGCAAGTAATTCCTTACTTCGGCAATGTTATCGTGGCCGTGGCTATCATGCTGATCGGGATTATAGCCGCCAATTTCTTGCAAGGGGTGGTTCGTCACGCCTTGCACGCGGGCGGGTTGCACACTTCCGATACCCTGGCGATGATCACGAAATGGGCCGTTTTGGTCTTTGCCTTCTTGGCCGCGCTTTCGGAGCTTCGGGTCGCCTCGGATTTCATTCAGGATTTGTTCCGCGCTTTCGTAGCGATGTTGGCCATCGCCGGCGGAATTGCCTTTGGACTCGGTGGTCGGGACCACGCGAAAAAGGTTCTGGATGCCGTGGAAGAAGACATTACGGGAAAATAGGATCGCCGCAGGCCTCAACAATTGTCGAAACCAGACACTTTGTTATATTCCAACAAAACCCCCGCCCTTTACTGAAAGCGGGGGTTTTGGGAGAGAAGACCCCGAATTTTGGGGATCAGCTTCCTTTTTATTCCCTGATTCTTCCCTAATGCAAAATTATTGACGGAATACCAGCGTCTCGAGCGGTGCGGCAAAGAGCTGAACCGTGACAACGGACGGCTGACCGTCTATCGTCCCGTCCGCAACCGCAATCCCGATTTCCGAGTACAGGGGGGAAAGCAAATTCTCGCGATGGGCGGGACTTTGCAGAAAATCGTATTCTAGCTCGTAAGCGCTGGTGTAGCCCCTGGCCAGATTCTCGCCGGCAAAGCGGAACGCCAGCCCTTCTTGGCGGATGAAATCCCAAGGCACCACCCCGGTCGGCGAGGTGTGGGCAAAATAGTCGTTCTCCAGAATATCCCGGGCTTTAGCCATTGCCGCTTTCTCAAGCTTGGGATTAATCGCTAAGGGCAAAAGCCCGTTTTTTTGCCGGTCCTGGTTCAGGACGCTTAGAAGCGCTTCGCTCATGAGAGCCGGCCTTACGGCTTCGTGTCGGGGCAGGGCCAAGAACCAGAACAGCAGCAGACTCAAGATCAGCAGGGCTTTCCAGAGAAAGATCTGTTTCTTGGGGGCGGGAGAAGGTAAAGACTCGGGGCTTCGCAGGAAAGCTTCCCGCAAACCGGAAAAGGCCAATTCTTGGCTCGTCATTATTTTTGTTTTTTATTTTGTTTTCCGCCAGAGGCGGAGAGTTTTGTTTCTTGCGAAAAAGGACTCGAACTTAGTCTATTATAGCATAATTTTTGCCTAAAGTCCAGGGTAGTACGTATAATGCAGATAGCATTTTGAATTTCGAACGGTTATGAAAGAACTTGTGGAGAAATTGAAAGCTTCGGGGGTGTTGCGGACGCCCTTGCTCATCGCCGCCTTTTTGGCGACTGACCGGAAACATTTCGTACCCTCGGAATTTACCGAGGAGGCCTATGTGGATGCGCCGCTCCCTATCGGGGAGGGCCAGACCATTTCCCAGCCCTATACCGTGGTGTTTATGCTGGAACTTTTGAACTTGCGAGCTGGCCAGAAGATTCTGGACATCGGTTTTGGGTCGGGCTGGACCACGGCGCTTTTGGCAACCGTGGCAGGAAAGGACGGCCGAGTTTACGGTCTGGAAATCGTCCCCGCCCTTTACGAGTTTGGCCGCGGAAATCTCCAGAAATTCGGCTACCAAAACATTGAGCTTCATAACCGGTCTGGCTGGGAGGGCTGGCCGGAAGCTGCCCCTTTTGACCGGATTTTGGCCTCCGCCGCGGCCCCGGCCATCCCCAAGGCCTTGAAAGCCCAGCTCAAGCCCGGGGGCGAGATGGTCATTCCTGTGGGTCCCGGCCCGGCCTGTACGATTAAGCATCTCAAAAAAAATACGGAGCAGGATTTCGTCGAGGAAGATTATCCGGGATTTGCCTTTGTGCCTTTTGTGAAAAAGTGAATCCTGAATTAAGAATTATGAATTACGGTTCGACCTCTCTCCCAACCTCTCTCCATCACCTGGAGAGAGGGGTTCCCTCCCCAGGAGATGGGGAGGGATTAAGGGAGAGGTCGCTAATACTCTTAATTCTTGCTTCGTAATTCGAAATCGCTGATAATAAAGACGACATGCGAAATTTGGTAAGCGTAGTCAAATGGCTGATTATTTTAGTTGTCATCCTGGGGCTGGCATTTTTGGTTTATGCGGGAGTGAAGATCAGCAAGCCTCTCAAAACCGAGGCGGAGGAGGAAGTGTTTGTTGTGAGCCCCGGCGAGAGTACCCAACAGATTGCCCAAAACCTGGAACAAGAACGGCTCATCAACCGGGCTTTGTTTTTTGTACTCAACTCCTATCTCCGGAACCAAGGCGGCAAGTTCCAAGCCGGCAGTTACGCGCTCTCGCCCGCGATGCCAATCAGCGAGATTGCGGAGCGTTTGGCTTCCGGGAAGGTCATTGACGATTCCATAAAGTTTACGGTTGTCGAGGGCTGGAGTGTGACTGATATCGGCAAGTCTCTGGAGGAAAGCGGGATTGTCAAAAGCCGCGAATTCCTCCAGGCGGCCTTGCCGAGCCCCTTGGCCGGCGGCCTCCTATCCTCGGGCGAGTTTGCGTTCTTGGCTCAAGTGCCGCGGCAAAACGGCCTGCAGGGTTTTCTGTTTCCGGATACCTATTTTTTTAGAAACCAGAGCAGTGGGGAAGAGATTGTCCGGAAGATGGTCAGAAACTTTGACCAGAAGCTCGGTAGCGATTTGCGAAAAGCGATTAGCGAGCAGAAGAAGTCGATCTACGAAATCGTGACTTTGGCCTCGATTGTGGAAAAAGAGGTAGGGCGGAATGTGCCGAAGGGGGCGAAGCTTAGTGAAGCCGAATTAAAAAAACTTGAGGAGGAGCGGCGGTGGGTGGCCGGGGTTTTTTACAACCGCTTGGCGGCGGGGATCCCGCTGGAGAGTGACGCGACCATTTCTTACCTCACTGGCCGGAAAGGTTCGGCCCGGGCAACGCTGGAAGAAACCAAAATCCAGTCCCCCTACAATACCTACCGCAATCGGGGGCTTCCGCCCGGACCGATCAGTAATCCTTCCCTCGATGCCCTGGAAGCCGCGATTTACCCCGCGGACACGGATTATCTCTACTTTGTGACCGCCCCCGACGGCACGGCGTATTTTGCTAAAACTTTGGAAGAGCACAAAAGAAACCGAGCGAGGTATTTGGAGTAGGACTTGATTTGATTTTCCTCCGTGGGGTAGTATTAGTTGTCATAGCCAGTACTTCTTTGTTTTGGCATGATTTGAAGAATTCCAAGGAGGGCACCATGACGCAGATGAGTGAGGCGTACAAGAGAGCGATGGCTAAGAGCTATGCTAACCAGAAAACGACTTTCGCCATCAATCACGACCGACTCGGCAAGGTTGTCGAGATTCCGCTCGGCTTCCAGCCGCTGGGGATCGCGAGCCGACGATTATCTGATAATCAAGACGAGATTGCAATCGCGGCGTATTTCGAACCAGCCATATGTCTGGCGCGCATTGCGCGCGGTCACATAGGTCTGCAGTTCGAGGTGGAATGGATCAGAGGGATACATTACGAGGACGGGGCAACGATACGACTTTTTCCAGATTTAGCGGCAGGAGGAGCAAACCGTGCCCAGACCGTGAACTTCGGATGGAACGGCTGCCTGCTCGTGAGTCGAAATTGTGAGTCTCGCTTTTTCATCATCTTCCCTTCTCTACACGGGACCCCGGAGAAGTGGGGCAGTTGGAACCATGGCTCGTTCGCTCTCCCGGTATCAGACGGGAACATCATACATTCAGCTTTGCTCGTTAACCCGGATGCCGAACAGCCCACCATAATAACCGTAGAATCAGGAACGGATTTGGAGAGCTGGTCGCTGGGCCGCTACGAGCGCATCATGAACAGATGGCAACGACTGGAAGGGAGGCGTTCTTTGCCGCCATATGTTTACGGCATCGGACAAAACCCCAGGGATTTTAGGGAAGAGTCGTGGCTCGTGACCGATTACCGTTTTGAAGGACCGCCGGGAGTTATGAGGGGCACGACCCTTGTGCTTCCCGGAGTGTACGGTAACGGGATTTGTTTCCTCTCCGACGGCTCTGCGCTCGTGACCCGCTACGGCCACGGGCACCCCTGCGCTTTCAACGGCGTGCCCGGCGCGCTCATCTATATTCCGTCAGAGCTTCTGAAGCCGTAAGAGCTCTGATTCTACCCCGCTCCGAGAGGTTTTTTCCTGCCTCTCGGAGGTTTCTTTACTTGACATTCCCTAAATCGTCGGTTATAGTTTGATTAAGTTAATATTTCCCAAGACCGCGGGCTCCCGTTCGATAAACTTAGGGACTAAGTCCTGCGCAGGAAAAGGCAAAGTTTTTTGCTTCTGCGGTCTCCGGGGATACGCAGATTTTATTTTTAATAGCGACCTCTCTCCCAGCCTCTCCCCACGCCTGGGGAGAGGAGTAAAAAAAATGCTCAAAAAAGCCGAAAAAAAGCAGTTAGTGAATGAACTCGTCAAAGAGCTCGAGAGTGCCAAAGGCCTCGTGTTTAGCGATTTTCAGGGGCTGCCGGATGCCGACATCCAGAAGTTGCGGATGGAGCTTCGGAAACAAGACGTTAGGCACAAGGTCGTGAAACTCACCCTCTTGCGGCGGATTTTACTGCGTCTGGGTGTGGATGTTTCGGAGTTTACTTTTCGGGTGCCGGTGGCGATAAGTTATAGCCGCGAGGATGAAATTTTACCGGCCAAGCTCCTGCGGGCCTTTGCCAAGACGCACGACAAGCTCAAGTTACTAGCTGGGATAGTGGAGCGCAAACTTGTGGGCGCAGTCGCAATCAATCAGTTGGCCAGCCTGCCGGGCAAGCAAGAATTAAGAGGACAATTGGTTTCGGCAATCGCCGGGCCCTTGCGGGGATTGCAGTCGGTGTTAGTCGGGAATATTCGAGGACTGATGAATGTCCTTAATGCAAAAATTAAAATGCAAAATGCAAAATGACAGGGTAAACCACCCCCTCTTCATCTCCCCCTTGCGAAGGGGGAGAAAGAATGGGGGTAGTAATTTTGATTCTTGATATTTAATTTTTAATTTTAAAACCATGGCTGAAGAAGCAACTAAGGTAGTACCCGAGAAGTTCAAGTCCTTGGTGGAAACCATTGACAAACTTACGGCTCTGGAACTCTCCGAGCTCGTCAAGGTCCTCGAGGAGCGTTTTGGCGTGTCGGCCGCCGCGCCGGTAATGATGGCTGGAGCGATGGCCGGAACGGGAGCAGCGGCCGGAGAAGCCGCCGAGGAAAAGAGCGCTTACACTGTGGAGCTCGCCGAAGTCGGCGCCAACAAAATCGCCGTCATCAAAGCGGTCCGGGAAGTAACCGGCAAGGGCCTCAAAGAAGCCAAAGACTTGGTGGATGGGGCGCCCAAAGCGGTGAAAGAAAATATTGGCAAGGCCGAGGCCGAGGAAATCAAGAAGAAACTGGAAGAGGCAGGGGGTAAAGTGACACTCAAGTAAAACTTCAGTGTCATCCTGAGGTCCGCCGACTGGCGGACGAAGGATCTCCGGAGAATACAAAAACAGCCCCGAGGAGGGGCTGTTTCATTGCTTTGTGAAGAAGCAAGGTCAGTAGTTAATCTGCAGGAGTTCCGCGCCCGCGAGGGCGTAGATAATTTTGCCCCCTTCGTCTACGTAAATATCGGAGAGGTCGCGGAATTTCGGGGAAAGAATCTGGAGATTGAGCTTGCCGTCTTTGCTGTACAGGAGAATCCGGGAGTTTTCCGGTTCGAGAACGTACAGAAATTGGTAATCTGCCTGGGTGAAGATCCGGGTGGCTTTTTTGAGCGGCGGCTCGATCAAGTTGAGCGCGAAAGTTTGGCGCTGACCGTTGAAGTATTCTTCAACCCGCTCCGGGTACTGCAGATAAATACTCCCGTCCACCGTGAGATCAGACGCTTCCTGCACGGAAGGGACCTCGGCTTTGAGCCAGGCCTCGGCCGTTTCTACCCCGGTTTCGGTCATCCGCAAGCGCCAGATTTGGTTTTGTCTGGTATCCAGCAGGTAGAGGCGCGCCGTAGCGCCTTCGCCCAAAACCGCTAGGGCCTGAATTTTTGCCGGCCCGAGATCCAAAAGGGGTGATTCGGTCTCGTATGGCGCAAGTTCAGTTTGGGGGAGTTTGAGGCTCGAAAGTTTTCCCCCTTTGTCCAAAAAGACGTACTGATGGTCCCCGCCTACAAACTCGCCCAAGAGGAGGTTGCTGGTATTTTGATTGGTCAAAAGGGATTTGGTTTCCCCGGAGCGGAAATCGTAAAACGCCAAGCTTTGGGAATTCCGGTTGAAGCCCACCGCGCCGTTAGGGGAGTAAAAGAGATCGGTGGGGATATTAGGAAATTGGGTGAGAATCGTGGGGCTTTCCACCCGCAATTCTTTTTTCACTTTTTTCTGCAGTTCTAGGAGACGTTTTTCCAGAGGTTGATACTCCTCGGGAGTGCTGCGCTTTTGGACTGTCGCCAGAAGTTTTTCTGCTTCCTGCACCAGGGTCACTACCCGATCTTCGTCATTATAAATCAGGGCGGCTTCAGCGTCGTCGAGTTTCGCCGCCATTTCCGTGACCGCTGAGGCCTGTTGGGTTTGCCGGTTTTGGCTGAATTTCCGAAAAGCCGCCACCCCGACATTCAGAAGCAGCAAAATCACGACCAGTCCTAGGGCCAGGAACAGGTATTTTTTTGGCCTCTTCCGGAAGAACGTCAGCACCAGGCCAAAAATTGCGCCCAAGAGACTGCTAAGAAGTTCCCAGAGAAACTTTCCGCTGACCCAAAGGTAATGCCCCGTCTGCCGCACCACTCCGGCTCCAGATCCGGCCGTCGGGGCAGAAGCGCGCCCCGCCAATTTCTCCAGCGTCAAACCGCCGAGCGGCCGTTCGCCCAAGCTGTCCTCCGGCTCTTGGCCAGTACCAATTTCGCAGACAAAAGTCGCAAATCCCACGGTTTTTATCTCGTTCAGGGCGGTAATTATTCCCTGACAGATTTCCTCCAGTGTGTCCTCGTTTAGAAATTCGCGGATCCGGTCCAAAGACAGATAATTGACGAGCTGGTTGGTGCTAAAGATTACCCGATCAGCGGTCCAGACCCGTCCGCTGCTGTAGTTGGAAAAAATTTTTACCGGCCGGCTGACCGCTTCCGAGAGCCCGTCGCTCAGGAGGGTGAGTTCGCCTTTGCGGGAGAGATAGACCAGAGCCGAACCGGTGGTGGAAATAAAAAGTTGGTTTTGAAAAACCGCGCCGACGGCGGCGTTGAGTTTGCCGTACCAGCCAACCTTGCCGCGGGAAGCCAGGCGCGACAGGGAGGCGTTGATGGTGGCGAGCGCTTTTTCAAACGTCGCCTGGTCCAAAGCCGGAGCGGAAACGTAAGTTTTTTTAAAAGCGCCCACCAGGGTTTGGGTGAGGTGCTCGTACTCGGTTTTTCGGAGTTTGGGGGAAACCCCGGCAGAGTCGGAAATTTCCAGAACCGCGAACAGTTCCACGTTTTGGCCGTGTTTCGAAAAGGCCTCCTCGTACAGCGAGGTATAATTTTCGTCCTTGGCGTGGGTGAGGAAGATTTGCCCGACTCGGGTCTTGAGTTTCATCGTTAAAATTTGGACGCCTAGACCAGAGATTAAGTACCTGTATTATATGGCAGATTCATATTGCGGGGCAAATGGCAGTTATGCTAAACTGGGATTAGGCAGCATATTTAATCTCGAGGTTTAGGTCCTGGTTATGTTGGAAAATCTTTTGGATTCCAAGCTCAAGAAACGACTCCTCAACATTTTTTTTAAATTCCCAGTCAGAAGTTTTTCGGTATATGAATTGCGGCACCTCAGCCAGGGCGCTGCCAAACCGCTGGCTTCAGCGCTGCGGGAATTTCTCAAGGGGCAAGTGGTGAGCGCGGCCGCCCGCGGACAGCAGCGCTACTACCGGATCAATCCCCACTTTCGTTTTTACGGCGAGCTCAAGGATTTGGTGACCGCTGCTGAATTTTCAGCGGAGGATGAGGTCAGTCGGAAACTTAAAAAAATTCCAAAGGCCAAACTCGTGATCCTAAGCGGGATTTTTACTCTGCAGCCGCAACTGCCGGTGGACGTCTTGGTCGTCGGGGAGGGACTGCGCTTGAGCCTCCTCGAGCGCCGACTCCGGGAGATTGAAAAATTGACGGGTCAGGAGATTAACTACGCTTTTCTGGAACCCGCGGAATATAACTACCGGCGGATGATGAATGATCGGTTGATTCGGGACATCCTCGACTACCCCCATTTAGTATTGCTGAATAATTTAAAACCATGAAGTTCTCTTTAGACACAATCTATTCCATCTATAATCAGTTTTTAAGTTACTTCCCGCCAAAGGTCCACGGCTTGGTGTCTTTGGGTTTAGCTATTCTCTTGATACTCGGGATTTACAAAGTGTTGCGGAAGCAGCTCATATACTTGATTTTGCTTATTATTCTTTTGCCGGCTTCGGTGCCGATCTTGAAGAACATTTGGGAACAGCTTTTGGAATTGCTGCGCTTTTTGTTGAGCAAAAAATGAAGTCTGGGGATGCGGGTTGACCCCGTTAGAAATCCGCCCTCTTTCGAGACGGCGGCAGCCCCGACGTGACGTCGGGGCTTATTTCTAACGGGGTTGACAGGCCAATCGTTTGTTTTTATAGTTACTGCAGTTTTAATTAATCCTTACCCTTGAAGAATCTTTTCAGGGGCAGGAAGGAGAAAAAACATGCGAGAACTACTCCTTCAGGGCGATGAACAGGGAACGCCTGAAGAAGAAAAGCCAGCAGGAGAAGAATCATCAGAAGAGCAATCTTAATTTATTCCAGTCCATTAACCTCCGGGCAGGAAGCCCGGAGGTTTTGTTTTGGGCGAAAAGTTATCCACAATCAGGGTCTTGACCCCGTTAGAAATAATGTGGAAAAATCTGCACTTTAGGCAGAAAATCGAGATTTCTAAGGGGGTTGACAAAAGGTGAACGAGCGTTTACCATTAAGAGTATGAATATCACCAAGCGCCAAAAAGAGCTTTTAAATTACCTTACGGTAGCCATCCGGGAGAAGGGTTTGCCGCCGACCATTTCGGAAATGGCCAAGGCCTTAGGAGTGGCTTCCAAAAATGCCGTCGCCAAGCTCCTGAGAGCTTTGGAAGAGCAGGGCTTTCTGAAACGCGACGGCACGCCGCGGGGCCTTAGAGTCTTTGATGAATTCCGAAACGAGATTCTGGCCGGTTCTTGGGCGGTGCCGATTTTAGGCAGTATTCCGGCCGGTAGTCCCCTGAGGGTGGAGGAACAGGTGGAAGACTGGGTGAATTTGCCCCAGTCTTTAATTCGCGGCCGGAAGGACGTGTTTTTACTCAAAGTCCGGGGCGATAGCATGGTCGGGGCGGGGATTTTGGCCGGGGATTTGGTAATTGTCAAACCCACGCGCGAGGCCAAATCCGGCGATATCGTGGTCGCGCTCTTGCACGATGAAGCCACGGTCAAACGGTTTTTGGAAATTCGCGGCCGAAAGTATCTCAAGCCGGAAAATCCCAAGTACCAGAATATTTATCCGCAGGAAGAATGGACTGTCCAAGGGAAAGTCGTGGGAGTGATAAGGCAGCTGGAATAAAAATTTAAAATTTTCAAAATGTCCGAATTGGATCAAACCAAAACCCAAGCCATCAATACTTTGAAAAACCTTTGTGCCCGATGCAAGGAGGGCATTGAGCATCGCTGTCCGGTCCGACAAATTTCCCAAGAGATCGAGGCTATCAAGGGCGTGCCGGTCATCGTGAACGAAAAGCTCTATCACGTAGTTTTTAGTTGAATCAACATGGCGGCGGAGCGAAGCAATGCGGAGCCGGTGGAAGTGATCGTGTCGTTTGGCCGAAACGGGACTTTTCCCCATTTGCTGAAGTGGGGGCAGAAAACTTATCGGATCGCCAAAGTCAATTTAGTACATACCATCAAGGAAGGGGCGGTGCGGATTTATTTTTTTTCGGTATCGGACGAGACCAATGCTTGGAAGTTGGGGTTTAATACGGAGACACTCTCGTGGTGGATCGAGGATAGTTATGCTTTATAAATTTTCGTCATTGCGAGGCTGTCAGGCCGAAGCAATCTCTGTCGCGGCGGTAGTTATTGGCTTTCTTCGATAATTTTCTCTAACAGCTCCTTTCCCCTTTTGATATTCACCAATGGATTGGTTTCGAGAACTATATATTTAGGTTGATGAATTTTCAGGAGGGCGATTAACTCGATTTGTTCAGGTTTGTCCGGCAGGGTGTGGATACCGTTGCTATTGTAGGAAATATGGATGATTTCCGGGCGGGTCTCCTGGTACATTTCCAAAAGGTTGATCTCCGGCAGAAGCTTCCTGGTCTGGCGGAGGTGGCCGATATCAAAAACCAAACCAGCGGTTAAGCCCTGGTCGCGGATGGTGCGATGGATTTCCAGAGGGTCCCAGTAAAAACGCCTGGAGGGAGAACGGCGGAACACGGGGATGTTTTCTACGACTACGCGGTAAGTTTTGGCGAAAGAGGGAAACGCCCCCCGCATTTCTTCTACTACATTGCTGTGCAATAAAAGATAAGGGCGGCGCGCTTCTAAAGCCTCGGCTAGGGCTAATCCGGGATTTTGACTGGCGTTGCCTAAAGAAAAATACCAGAGGGGAACGAGCGCCTTTTCCAAGATATCGGGACTATCGCGGAAAGCCTGCCACAGAGTTTTTTGCCACCAACCGGGCAGATGAATGCCCGCCACTGCTATGCCAAAAGTTTTTTCTAAAGCTAGGATGGTTTCTGGCCTAGTCCAGCGGTAGGGGACAATCTCTAGATATTTAAAGCCATATTTCTGGGCGTTACGAAAAGCGGCCTGGATGCCGCCAAAGAAAAAAGAAGTGCTAGTGGATAAAACCAGTTCTGGCATATTAATTAGATTGTATCATAAAAAATTGAGGCCCCGGCACCGGTGAAGGTGCAGGGGCCAGAAGCTCTTTTTAGATGCCGAGGTTCCACTGGAGCATGTGGCGCGCCGTGCGAACCCGTTCGTAGGCGCCAAAGCCGGGTGCAGTTTCCACTACGATAACTTGTGGCGGATACTGCGTGATGACTAGAGCTAAGCTCCGCCATTCGTCTTCCGTGGGCAGGTCGTGCAACCGTCCCTCGCCGCTGAACGAAAGATGAAGCCCATGGGGCTTCAGAAGTTCGTACCATTCGGGAATGGAACGCTTCTCCAAAATTCCCGCCTCTTGAGCCGGCAGGACATGGCCGGGATCAAACATCAGCCTCCCGGCCAAAGCCCCGAGGCAAGGCAGGAGCGAGGATTTGATTTGCAGCGGATCATAGGTAAAGGTTGACTCTCCCTGCTTGGGCCGCTCGTTTTCCAAGAAAACCTCGTGCCCGAGGAAGAATTGGTGTTGACCCAAGGATTGGCCGTAGGTGTCCGGATGAAGGAGGCAATAGGCCTGCGGGAATTTTTTGAGCAGCTGAACTGCCGGACAGTCCTCGTGGCCGGGACCGAACAGGACCCACCACACACCAGCGAACAGTTTTTCCCGCACCAGGTATTCGCTTTTGATCACTTGCCACAGGCTTTTGGTTTTCCACCAGAAAGGGATATGGATCCCTTTGACTGGCATATTGTATTGGCGGGCCAAACGGTCCACTGCGGCAGGCTCGGTACGGCGGTGGGGAAACAATTCCAAGCCGTGGAATCCCAACTGGGCAGCCCACAGGAAGGCTGTTGGCAGAGAGGGCAGAGTAACTACCGACGAGAGCAATACTTGCGTTTCCATCGGATCCTCCAACCTGATTTTGACTCTTTAATATAAATTTAACTCTCTAGCATGTCAACTCAAAAAATCATTCTCCACCTTGATATGAACTCCTACTTTGCCTCGGTGGAGCAGCAGGCCAATCCGCACTTGCGCGGGCAACCGATAGGGATTTGTGAGCATTTGGGCGGAATTATTATCGCCCCGTCGGTAGAGGCCAAACGTTTGGGCATCAAACTCGGCACTACGGTCTGGGACGCCCGGAAAAAGTATCCGCAAATTGTTTTGCTGCCGGTAGATCCCGATAAATACCGGGGCATCACTGCCGGGTTTTTGCGTATTCTTCTGGATTACACGGACAAGGTTGAGAAATCCAGCATTGATGAAGCGTTCGCCGATTTGAGTGAAATCTCCAGGAGTTTTGACGATGCCTTGCTTTTGGGCTTGGAAATCAAACAGCGTCTTCGCCAAGAACTTGGGGCGTGGGTTTCTTGTTCCATCGGGATTGGCCCGAATAAACTTTTGGCTAAAATTGCGGCGGATTTGGGCGAAGGAGATATTGACCGGATTTTTGTCGTCCGGCCAGAAGACATTCCCCGACTTTACGAACGTTTAAAATTAACTGACGTTCCCGGCATCGCCTCTCGCTTGGAGCAGGCCTTGAATAAATTGGGAATCTTTACCTTACGGCAACTGGCTGATTATCCGCTAGGGAATCTTCTGAATCAGTTTGGCCAGCCGGGATATTTTTTGCATCAGCTTGCCAATTTCCAAGACGCTGGAGCAATCATCACGCAGGAATACGAGGAAATAAAATCCATCGGTCACAGCTATACGCTTCCCAAAGCAGTCGTTGAGCTTCGGGAAATCAAAAAATTGATGTGCAAACTGGCCGAAAAGATTGGGCGGCGGTTGCGCCGTAAAATGGCGCGGGGGAATATTGTCCACTATTTTCATTCGGACAAGCGCTATTTTGGATTCCACAAACAGCGGAAACTCGCGGAATATGTCAATGACGGGTCGGCAATTTATCGGGCCGCGTTTCGGATTTTTGCACGGGCACTGCCTCTTCAGTTCCCCATCAAGATTATGGGGGTGACGGTGGGAGGATTGCGGTTTGAGAAAGCCCCCCTGCCGCTCTATCCGCAGTACCAAAGCCCGGCACGGCTCACAGAAGTTATGGACCGGATTAACGACAAGTACGGCGAATTTGTCATCCGCTCTGCCCGGCTTTTGGATATTCCCGAGGAATGGGCCAAGGATACCGTAGGGTTTGGCAGAATGAAGGAGCTTTCCGTGTAATTAGGAGCTTTACCGCCCAATAGCGAATTTTTCCCTAAAATCCCGAGCCAATCGGGATTTTTTCGTTATTTCCTCGAGGGATATCGGGATTGACGAAAATTTTAAAGTGGGATATAATGGAGACACTATAGCTATTTGTGGAAAAAAGTGGGGAAAAGTGGATAACCCCGTTAACCTCCCTGGAGCAAGCTAAAGGGGGGAGAAGGGCAGGTTAAACAATGTTTATTGGCGAATATTCTTTGACAGTGGATGAGAAAGGAAGGCTGTCCATACCCGTCAAGTTTCGCGCCTCGCTTAGCCGCGGAGCGGTGGTAACTCGGGGTCTGGACAGCGCCCTTTTCTTATATACTGCCAAGGAGTGGGAAAATCTGGCGGGCAAGCTCGCCGGTCTGCCTATCAGCCGTTCCAATACCCGGGCCTTTTCCCGCCTGATGCTGGCGGGGGCCATGGACCTGGAGGTGGACAAGCAGGGACGGGTGATGCTCCCGGATTATCTCCGGGGGTTTGCGGGAATCAAAAAGAAAGTGGTTTTGGCCGGCCTTTATAACCGACTGGAAATCTGGGACGAGGAGAAGTGGAACAAGTATAAAACCGGTACAGAAAAGACGTCGACCGATATTGCTGAAAGGTTGGAGCAGCTCATTTGAAAATTTCTAATTGACCTAATTCCTGATCGTTTAGGAATTGGCAATCAGCAATTAGGGATTAAATTTTGCAAGGCAAAATTGTGCATATCCCCGTTCTTTTACAAGAAGTTCTCCAGTTTCTCGATCCGCAACCGGGAGAAAAATATCTCGATGCCACTGTCGGGGGCGGCGGGCATACCGCAGCCATTTTGGAGAAAGGGGGTGTGGTTTTGGGCCTGGATCGCGATGGGCAAGCAATCGCGCGTCTGCAGGAGCTCTACCAAACGCCGATTAGAAGTCACCGACTGCTTCTGGCTCAGGCGAACTTTGCCGATCTCGCAGCCGTCGTCCAGGCGAGAGAATTTGACCAACTTGCCGGCATTCTCTTTGACCTGGGACTCTCAAGCGACCAACTCGACGATGCCAGTCGGGGGTTTGCTTTCCAAAAAGACGGACCACTGGACATGCGCTTTGACCAAAGTCAGAAGCTTACCGCCCACGAGATAGTAAATTTTTATCCCGAGGAGGCTTTGGTCCGGACATTTCAAACGCTCGGGGAAGAGTGGAAATTTGCAAAAAAAGTCGCCCGCGGCATTGTGGAGGTGAGGAAGCAGCGGACCCTGGAAAGCACGACTGAACTTTTCGAGCTCATTAAAAAAACCCTACCCGCCTCGTTGCGTTTCCGGGCCGGCGATACCGCGCGGCGGATTTTCATGGCCCTGCGGATCGCAGTCAACGAGGAACTCCAAAGTCTGGAAAGGATATTGCCGCAAGCCCTCGCCCTCTTAAAACCCGGGGGAAGGCTGGTGGGGATATCGTTTCATTCTTTGGAGGATCGGATCGTTAAAAATTTTTTGGCCAAAGAAGCCCGCGATTGTCTCTGTCCGCCCGAGTTTCCCGTCTGTCGCTGCGGCCATCTGGCAAGTTTGCGGATCCTGACAAAGAAGCCCGTGACCGCTGCGGCGGAAGAAATCAAAATCAATCCCCGCGCCCACAGCGCCAAGTTGCGCGCCGCGGAAAAAATCTAAACAAATACTTAAAAATCTTTGCTGCTTATGGGTAGATATTTTGCTCTCACCCTCAGCCTCCCGGCCGCGGCCCCGTCCAAAATAAAAACCAAAAAACAAATTTCCGACCACGGCCGGCCGACTTTGGCTTTGTGGCTTTTGGCTGTGGTCGTGGTTTTCGGCCTTAGCTATCTTTTCCTCGTGAACAGTACTTCCACCAAAGGCTATGAGATAAAAAAACTGGAGCGGTCCATGAGCACGCTCCGGGAGACCAATAAGCGCCTGGAGTTGGAGATGGCGGCTCTGAAGTCCATCCAACACATGGAAAACACTGTCCGGACTTTGAACCTTGTGCCAAGCGAGAAAGTTTATTATGTGGGAGAGCAAGGATACGCTTACCAACGACGATGAGGTCCCGGACAATTTTCCTCTACTTCCTTTTTTTGTTTCTCGCAGCCGCCGTGATCGTGCGGCTTTTTACGCTTCAGGTTTTAGGCTACGGTTTTTATAAAAGTCTTGCCGAGAATCAGCACCAGGCTTATCGGACGCTCCTCCCGGTCCGGGGCGCGATCTTTATCCAGGAAGGCAAAAACGGTAAAGTCGTGCCGGTGGTGACTAACATCGAGAAAGATTTGGTTTTCGCCGTCCCGCCGGAAATCTCGGACAAACTCCAGGTTGTAACTAGTCTTTCGCCAATTCTGGAAATGAGCAAGGGTGAAATTCTGGAAAAAATTTCGGACGAGAACCGCAAATGGGTGGCCCTCAAAAAGGAATTGCCGGAAAGCGTCGCCCTGAAAGTCAAAAGCCTGGGTCTCAAGGGAATTTATTTGCAGCCCGAACCCTACCGGCATTATCCGGAACAGGCTTTTGCTTCGCAGGTTTTGGGTTTCCTGGGTTTCCGGGACACCGAGCGCGTGGGGCAGTACGGGATAGAGGAATATTTCCAAAAAGTGTTAGCCGGCCGCGTGGGGAGTTTGCTTTTGGACAAGGACGTGGCTGGCCGCTGGATTACGGGGGGGCTGCGCAGACTTGAGCCCGCCGAGGACGGTGGGGATTTGATTCTGACTTTGGACCGGGCGATTCAGTTCAAAACCGAAGCCGTGCTCAAGGATACGGTGGAAAAGCATCAGGCGGACTCGGGAACGATTCTCATTCTCTCCCCCAAAACCGGTGCGATTCTGGCACTGGCGAATTTTCCGACCTTTGACCCCAATACTTTCGGCAAAGTCGAGGACCCAAGTGTCTATCGGAACTTGGCCGTTTCCGAGGCCTATGAGCCTGGCTCGGTTTTTAAGCCATTTACCATGGCGGCCGGCCTGGATAGCGGAGCGATTACCCCGGAGGAGACCTACGAGGATAAGGGGGCGGTGGCCTTGGATGAATTTGTAATCAAAAATGCCCAGGACCGGGTTTATGGGGTGCAAACTATGACTCAGGTCCTGGAGCAGTCCATTAACACCGGCGCGATTTACGTGCAGCAGAAAATAGGCAAGGAGAAGTTCCGGGAAGTCGTCAAGAATTTTGGGTTTGGTAGCCCCACAGGCATTACCTTGCCGGCCGAGAATCCGGGAAATCTTGACAATCTCGAGCGCGGCGGTAAAGCGTACTTTGGCACGGCCTCCTTCGGCCAGGGGATCACGGTTACGCCCTTACAGTTGGCCCAAGCTTTTGGGGCAATCGCCAACCAGGGCAAGCTCCTCAAGCCCTACATCGTGGAGAGCGTTCGCTTTCCAGACGGCCGGATCGAAACGACGAAGCCCGTGGAGGTGCGGCAGGTAATCTCACCGAAAAGTGCGGATACTTTGGCCGCCATGCTCGTTTCCGTCATCGAGAAAGGACATGGGAAACGCGCCGGTGTGGGGGGTTACTATTTGGCCGGCAAGACCGGCACGGCGCAGGTGGCGCGGTCCGCTGGCCCGGGTTATGACCCCGATAGAACTGTGGGGACCTTCGCCGGTTTTGGCCCGGTAGATGATCCGGCGTTTGTCATGGTCGTGAAAATCGTCAATCCCAAAACCGTGCGCTTTGCGGAAAGCACGGCCGCGCCGGCCTTTGGCGAAATTGCCCAGTTTTTGCTGAACTATTTACAAATTCCGCCGACGAGGTGAATCAGAAATTTCGGCAGTAAATCCATCCTAACGCAAGAGAAAGACCTCACAGCGATGAGGTTTAAGTCAACTGCTATGAGGCCATTTCAGACACAATCGAGGTGGCGAGTTCGACCGATATCCCGGTCGTATTCGGAGAGAGGTTTTCCGCATCCTGCGCAAAATTTTTCGGGTTTCGTCTTCCTTGATGGTGTTGTTTTGATACCGCAACCGGGAAGTGAGGGCGGCGGCAATGGCGAAGGAGAGCTCCTAACCCTCCGCCAATAGTCGCGAATTTCCTTTCGCGTTCCTATGTTCATGCTTTCCTCCTCGTAGTAGTCGAGCAACCCAGAGGCTAACATGCCAGTTGGAAAAAGTCAATGGTTAATTTATGTTATACTTATTTACAAGGCCCGATCGTCTAGCCTGATCTAGGACGGATGGTTCCTCGCCTGCATGCCGGTATCGTCTAGTGGCCTAGGACGGTTGGTTCTCAGCCAACAAACCGGGGTTCGATTCCCCGTACCGGTGCCAAACATAATTTCGGCGGGCAGGTCAGCCATCAGACCCGGGTTCGAATCCCGGTGGGCCGCCAATTTTATTTATAGGAAATCAAATTGTGGCTGTCGCTTTTATAAAAAATAAGTTTGTTTCCTTGCAGGAGGCTGCTCTACCAGTAACGGATTTGGCGGTGCAGCGGGGGGTGGGGCTTTTTGAAACGCTAAGAACTTACCACAAGATTCCTTTTACTTTGGACGAACGCTTGCGACGGCTCGTCCGGGGAGCCAAAAGTTTAGGTTTCAATTTACGGCACTCACCTCAAGAAATTCGAGCCAAAGTTTTGGCGGGTCTAAAAAAAATCAAGGCCAGGGAGGTTTTAATTAAAATTATTTTAACCGGCGGGGACAGTCATACTCTCCTGCCCGAAGGCCCGGCGCGGCTGATAATTTTGTTTAGGCCGCTTAAGGCGTGGCCCGCAAGATTTTATAAAACTGGCATAAAAGTTGCCACGACCAGATTTTCCCGAATGCTGCCGGAATTTAAATCCCTAAGTTACCTCTCGGCTAGTTACGCCCAGCGGCAGGCCAGAAACCGGGGCTTTGTCGAAGCCGTACTCAGAAATGAGAAAAATGAAGTTTTGGAAGGAACAACCTTTAATTTCGCGGTTATTAAAAAACAGCAGCTCATCACTCCCCGGGAGGGGATACTCGACGGGGTAACGATGAATCTCGTTTTGCGGCTGGCGCGCCGAGCGGGTCTCGTGGTTGCCCGTCGGCCGATTAAATATCGGGAATTCCCTCAGGTGGACGAGGCTTTTATTGCCTCGGCGACCCGCGAGGTCATTCCTGTAGTTTGGGTCGACAAATTTAAAATCGGCACTGGCCGCCCCGGACCGTATAGCCAAAAATTACTGGCCGCCTACCGGCAGAATGCGCAAAACTCAAACTAAAAAAATTCTGAAATTCCCGAAGGGCTTTCTTTGGGGGGCCGCGACTTCGGCCTACCAAGTGGAGGGGGGGATTGAGGGCAATGATTGGGCCACTGCCAAAATGCCCCCCGCGGGTCTAGCCTGCGATCATTACCATCGCTTTGAGGAGGATTTTCTTCTGGCCAAAAAATTAAACCACAACGCCCACCGGCTTTCTCTGGAGTGGAGTAGGATTGAACCACAGGCCGACGAGTGGAATGAAGAAGAGCTAGATCACTATTTTCAAGTTCTCCTAACTTTGAAAAAATTGGGGTTTCAGACCTTTGTCACGCTTCACCACTTTACCAATCCCCTGTGGGTTGCCAGTCAAGGAGGATGGGCCAATAAAAAAACAATTAATGATTTTGTCGGTTACGTCGCCAAGGTAGCACACCGCTTGGGGGACTTCGTGGATTTTTGGCTCACGATCAACGAACCGAGTACTTACGCCGGGTTTAGCTACAAAGACGGCATTTGGCCGCCGTTTGAGCATCGGCCGATACGCGCTTTCCGCGTGTATAGGAACCTCTTGGCGGGACATAATCGGGCTTATGAGATGATTCACGCGCTTTTTCCCCAAGCCCAGGTCGGGTTTGCCCAGGGGATTACTTTCAGTGAACCAGCGAACAAAGAAATTTTTTTTGACTCACTGGTAGTTAGGGTCGCTGATTGGTTTCGAATTGATTTTCCTTACAGCCGAACCAAAAATGATTTTCTGGCGGTTAATCATTACCAACGTAATATACTGCGATTTGGTTCGTTTGGCCCCAAGCCCGTTCCATTACATCCGAGTCAGGTCACAGACAAAGGCTGGGAGATTTACCCTCGCTCGATGTTTGAAATATTAATGAAACTCAAGAGATTCAGCAAACCAGTCTATATCACGGAAAACGGCATTGCTGATGCTAAAGATACCAAACGCGCGCGGTACATCGCCGATTATCTCAAGGAGTTGCACCGGGCCATCAAAAAAGGAGTTGAGGCCCGCGGCTATTTGTATTGGTCCCTCCTCGACAATTATGAGTGGCCGGTGCGCAGAGAAATCGAGAAAACCGGCTACGAGATGAAATTTGGACTCATAAAGGTGGATTTTGCGACCCTGCGGCGGCACGTGCGCAAGAGCGCGCGCGCGTACGCCGAGATTTGCAAAAATAATTCATTAGCGCTGTCATCGCGAGCCGAAGCGAAGCGATCCGGCCCGCACAGATTGCTTCGCGTCAGCCCCGCTGACGCTCGCAACGACAGAAAATAATATGTACATCTGGATTGCGATAGCGGCTTATACTCTCTTTGCGCTAAACGGCGCCGTCGACAAGTTTTTACTCACCAAAGTTGTCCGACATCCTATTGCCTACGCCTTCTATATCGGCATCACCGGTCCTTTGACCTGGCTTTTGGCCCCCTTTGGCCTGAAGTTTTTGGGTCTGGCGGATTTATTAGTTGCCATAATCGGCGGGGCGGCCTTTGTGGCGGCGCTTTATTTTCTCTACGTTGCTACGCAACAGACCAGCATCTCACGGATTTTGCCGATTGAGGGCGGCTTGGTTCCGGTGTTCACCCTGATTCTGGCCTATATCATTCTCTCCGAAAGATTGACGGGTAACCAGCTTTTAGCGTTCGTCTTTTTGGTCGCCGGAGCGATTTTAATGGCTTTCAAAAAAGAGGCCAGCGGCTGGCATCCCCAGGCCTTGGGAAACGGGCTTCTGGCGGCATTGCTTTTTGCGCTATCTTTTACGCTTACGAAATTCATTTTCGACAAAACCAATTTTGTCTCGGGTCTCATCTGGACGCGCTTGGGTTTCTTTTTAGCTTCCTTAAGTTTTCTCATTCCACGCTCCAGCCGCCGCCACATCCTGCAAGCCCCCAAAGAAGCTTCCCCCGGCAGCAAACTTTTGTATTATGGGGCCAGGGTCAGCGGTGGGGCGGCGGGACTACTGCAAAACTACGCAATTGCTTTGGGCAGCGTCACGATCGTTAACGCCTTGCAGGGAACCCAATATGCGATTTTGCTGCTTTTAACCATGATTTTGTCGAAGTATTATCCCAAGATTCTGAAAGAACGGGTTAGTGGCGAAATTCTGGTTCAAAAGATAGGGGCAATAATTTTGATCAGCTTGGGCTTTATCCTTTTGGTAAAGTAGCCATGATACGGCGTATTCTTTTGCTAGTTCTTGTCATTCTCCTCATCTCGCCCGTGTTCTTTTATTTCCAATTCCAACCAGCCTCCAAGATTCGGTGGGGACTAAATTTTTCGATTGAACAAGCGAGTTACCTGGGTTTCGATTGGCGACAAATGTATGTGGAGATTCTAGACGATTTAAAACCCAAACGGTTAAGGATTATGGCGTACTGGGAAATTTTGGAACCGGTGCCGGGACGGTTTAATTTTGGAGATATTGACTTTTTACTCGAGGAAGCCGAGGAGCGCAACGTTCAGGCGATTTTGGTGCTGGGGCAGAAACAGCCGCGTTGGCCGGAGTGCCATCATCCCGCTTGGTATGAAAATTTGACGGTGCCAGAACAACAGGCCGCCGTCCTCGCGATGCTGCAAACGGCAGTTAATCATTTCAAACCATTTAGTTCAATCCGGGCGTGGCAAGTCGAAAACGAACCGTTTTTTCCTTATGGCCCGAGATGCGGCAGCGTCCCAAAAGATTTCCTGAAGCAGGAACTGGCCCTGGTGAAAAGCCTGGATGCTCGGCCGATTGTCGTGACGGACAGCGGCGAGAAGGGCGATTGGCTCCGGACGGCTTTTGCCGGCGGGGAGGTTTTCGGCTCAACCATGTATCGGCAAGTCTACCATGACAAAAAACAAAGATACATCCGCTATCCCATTCCACCCGCTCTTTATCGGCTTAAGGCCGGCATCGTGAAAACTTTCTCCAATATTGATGAGTTTATCGGGGTGGAGCTGCAGGGCGAACCGTGGTTTGCCACGGACGTGTTCCAGACGCCGTGGGCCAGACAAGCCGAGCTTATGAATCCCAGAATTTTTTCCGAATACGTCGAGTACGCCCGGCGAGTAGGATTTGCCGAGAATTATTTTTGGGGAGTAGAATGGTGGTATTGGGCCAGAGCACAGGGGCATCCAGAGTTATGGGACAGCGCAAAGCAAATTTTATCGGACTAGATATTGGCGGGACTAAAATGGAGGGCATACTGTGGCGCGGGGGAAAAATTGTGAGCACTATGCAAATTCGCACCCCGCGGACCCGTCCCGTTTTTTTGCGCGCTCTTCTCAAGCTTGTCTCATTCCTGGGGATGTCTGGGGTGAGGGGAGTCGGACTTTCCGTGGCAGGCGCGATTGATTTGCGACAAGGAAAAATTTTAAGCAGTCCGAACTTGCGGTTTTTAAAAAATTTTGGACTCCGCGATTGGGTAGCAAAACGACTAAAAACAGCCGTCCGCATAGACAACGACGCGAATTGCTTTTTACGCGGGGAGCTCATGTTCGGGAGAGCGCGCGGTAAGAAACACGTAGTCATCCTAACTTTAGGTACGGGGGTTGGCGGCGGAGTGGCAATTGATGGAAAGCTTTTGTCCGGTCATCAGGTTTCAGCCGCGGAACTAGGACATATTGTGCTTTCCCGGGAGGGGGGTCGGTTTTTGACTCTGGAGGATTTGGTCAGCAGTCACGGGTTTCGGCGCTTCGGAATCGCTGATCCGCTGGCTCTGCAAAACAAAGGCTTTGCGGGAGACAAAAAAGCCATTGCCATTTATCGGCAAATTGGAACATACCTGGGCGCCGGGCTTGCGAGTCTAATCAATATTTTTGACCCGGAATTGGTTATCCTTGGTGGCGGAATTTCCCGGGCGGATTATTTACTCCTACGTCCGGCTTTGCGGGAGATGCCCAAACATACTTTGCATTCCTTAAAAGTTCTGCCGCCGGTAAAAATTTCCAAACTCAAACACGCCGGAGCTTTGGGCGCTGTAACTTTGTTTTCGGCTAAATAATTTCTAAAACAAAACCGCCCTTGTGGGGCGGTTTTGTTTTCGATCTTTTACGATCTTTGCTGCAAATCTAGAGACGAAGCACCCTCTGGTTTTGTTACATCTTTTTCCGGTGTTCCCGGAGGGGCGAAACCCTCCGGCGGCAGAACTTTTGCCGTCAGTTCCTCGAAATCCGGAAGTTCTTTGAAGTCCATGAGTCCCAAATGCTGCAAAAATTCGTGGGTGGTGCGGTAGAGGTTCACGCGCGAGTCTGTGGGGCTGGGACTTCGTTCAATGAGTCCCCGCATCAAGAGGTGCCGCAGCGTGTATTGGGAGTTTACTCCGCGGATGGCTTCGACCTCCGCTCTGGTCACCGGTTGTTTGTAGGTCACTATCGCCAAGGTTTCCAGAGCGGCTTCCGTTAGTTTTTCCCGCAGCTCGGCATTCAAAAAGTCCTTGACTACGGCGGAGCTTGAGGGATTGGTAGACATCAAGTAACTCCCGTTTTGTTCCAAAATCAGGATGCCGGAATTTTCCCGCTCCCCTCGCAGCTTCTGGAGAGCTTCCTCAACCTCTTCCTTGGGGCGACCGGCGGCTTGGACCAATTCTTTGAGAGGAACTGGCCGCCCGGCCACAAACAAGATTGACTCAATTGCGGATTTTAAATCCATCTTTTTAGATCGCCAGCCCAATGATGATTAAAATTAGACCGAGCAGAAACAAACTCAAATTCGGTCCCGCAAATTTGATGAGCTCCGCTTTTTCGGGTTTGACATACCGCGGGGTGAGGAGTCCTTCGTTGTAAAGTCTCGCAAGGAGCGGTTCGCGGATCTGGGGAAAGGCGAGGAGGATGATTAACAGTCCGAGGAGGATCAGAAATTTTTCCGACATCGTTTAGGCGGAACGTTTCTTGATAATAATATCAGAAAACATTGCGTCCTGCTCGACCGTCAGGATTTTTTGTTTGACGAGTTCCAAAAGGGCCAAAAAGGTCACGATGACCTCGGTTTTGGACTGGGCTTCCTTGAGCAGTTCTTTGAGCCGCAACTCCACTTTTTCGTGAATTACTTTTTGCAAATGCTCGATTTTTTCCGAGATGGTAACGACCTCCTCCAAAATTTTTTTGGGCAGTTTCAGAATTTCCTCCAGACTTTTGGCGAGATACCGCATGGCTTGATGCAGGGTGGCCGTGGTCAGGGACGGGTCAGGGTAGAAAGTAATCTTGTCTACGAGCATGGCGTGTCGGCCCCAGCCTTGACGACGCCGGTTATCCAGGCGGGAAAGGTATTTGGCCGCCTCTTTGTAGCGCTTGTATTGGTAGAGCTGCCAGGCGAGGTTGGTGGCGTCCTCTTCTTCTTCGCCCCCGAGGTCCAGGGCGGGCAGTAAGGCTTTGGACTTGATCACCAGAAGTTTGGCGGCCACAACCAGCCAGTCGGCTAGGTCTTGAGGTTTCAGGCCGGTTTGCTGGCGCATATAGAGCAAAAACTGCTCGGTAACGGTCGCGAGCGAAATCTGGGTGATTTCCAATTTTTGTTCTTCAATCAGTTGCAGGAGGAGGTCCAGGGGACCCTCAAACTGTTGGAGGCGGACGCGCATTTACTTCGAAAAACTCCCTTGGAGCGGTTGCACCGCTTTCACAAAATCTTTTGGCCGGAGTTCCAGCGACTCCGTATAGCTGCCGGCGCTCGTGACCAACTTTTTTGGTTTGAGAAGGGCGCTGTCCAAAAGCACGGGGAGCTTATAGAGGTTGCCGAAAGGATGAATGAGGCCGATTTTGGTTTTGAGGATTTTGGCGATGTCCGCTTCCTTTGCCATACTGATCTTTTTTGCGTTTCCGCCAAAGGCCGATCCGCCTCTGGCGGAGAGGGCTTTTTTGACTTTGGTAAAGTCCACGTATTTTGCCGCCGGGACGATGACCATGGCGTAGCCGGTGTCGGTTTTCACCAGCACGGCTTTCGCCACCTCTTTCACGTTCAAGTGTTGGGTTTCGGCCTCATTGAACGCGGTGTAGACCTTTTTGTGTTCGGAAACTTCATACTTGATTTTATTTTGTTCGAGAAATTTTTTGAGTTTCGCGTCCATATCGTTTGTGTCCTCGTTACCTTTTAAAAAGTTTGCTGAACAGAATCTGCAGGCCGATGCTAAGACCGATTATCGGGAGAACAACCCACAGAAACAAGTGCACGTACACGAGCCCCAGCATTTGCCCTAAAAAGTCCCACCACGGTAAACAGTCGGTAAAGGCCTGATAGCGGCTGCAGATTTGGTTCTGGATAACGGCGGCGTAGACGAGGAAGGTTAGGATTAGGACCACCACTAAGAGGAGCCCCAGATACAGTCCCCGCTCCCAGTGCGGGAGTTTGAGCCATTTGGCTTTCCATTCTTCCCGAGTCATTGTTTGGTTCCTTTCTTGCCAGCGAGGTCAATTTTAAGATGAAGTTCTTTGAGTTGTCGGGGGTCGGCTGGGGATGGCGCCTCCATCACTGCCGTCGTACCCGAGGAGGTCACCGGAAAAGCCATAACCTCGCGGATGTTATCTTCGTTAGCCAAAATCATTACCAGCCGGTCTAGCCCCAAGGCAATCCCGGCGTGTGGTGGCGCGCCGTACTCATAGGCCTGAAGCAAGTGCCCAAAGCGCTCCTCGGTTTGTTTACTGCCGAGCCCCATGATTTTGAAAACCTGACGTTGGAGCTTGGGATCGGAGATTCGTACTCCGCCGCTTCCGATTTCAAAACCGTTGCAGACCAGATCGTATTGCTGGGCGCGCAAGGCTCCCAAGTCCTTTTCCTGCATCACCCTCTCCACCTCCTGAGGCTTCGGGGCGGAGAAGGGGTTGTGGGCGAAAGTGAAATGCTTTTCCTCCTCTACCCATTCAAACAGCGGCATGTCCGTGACCCAGGCAAAGGCCAGGGTGTTTGGATCAGATTTTTGAAGCCTGAGATCAAATTTGTCCGCCCCGAACTCCCGCATCGCTTCGTCGTAAGTGTAACGCGGAAAAGGAGTTTTGAAGACTTTCTTATTGAGCGCTTGGGCGATATGGATCATCAGCCCTTCGATGAGGTTTAGCACTCCTTCCTGTCCGTCGTAGGACATTTCCAGATCGATTTGGGTGTGCTCCAGTTGGCGGTCGCCGCGGAGGTCTTCGTCGCGCAGGGCCTTGGCGATTTGGTAATAGCGTTCCAGGCCGGCAATCATCAAGAGCTGTTTGTACTGCTGGGGGGCTTGGGGGAGAGCATAGAATTTTCCGGGCTGGAGTCGCGAGGGGACTAAGAAGTCCCGCGCGCCTTCGGGGGAGGTCTTGGTGAGAATCGGCGTTTCCACCTCGATGAAGCGCCGCTCGTTCAAGTACTGGCGGGCGAGGGTGGTTACCTGGTGGCGGAGTTTGAGGTTTTTGGTCATCCGGGAAGTTCGGAGGTCGAGGTAGCGGTATTTGAGGCGC
The DNA here is from genome assembly GCA_964360335.1 of uncultured Candidatus Saccharibacteria bacterium. GTDB lineage: Bacteria > Patescibacteriota > Doudnabacteria > UBA920 > 2-01-FULL-46-14 > CAYHVH01. The sequence continues at coordinate 15,812 of CAYHVH010000006.1, read as the reverse complement.
GTTTCTTCATTGACTGGCTTAGTGTCCGTTAGTTCAAAGGGCAGAGCTTTCGCCCGGCTTAAAATTTTAAGGGCCGCGACCTCCACCTCCACCGTGCCAGTCGGGAGGTTGGGATTAACGAGATTCTCCGGCCGCTTGTTGACCCGTCCCTCTACTTCCACGACAAATTCGCTTCGCAGCTCCTGGGCAATCCGGTGCGCGGCCGGCGCCACTTTGGGATTGACGACGGCCTGCACGATGCCCGAGGCGTCGCGGAGGTCCAGAAAAATCAGCTTGCCGTGGTCGCGCCGGACGTCGATAAAACCCTTGACCGTCACCGTTTGGCCGATTTGTTTGACAGCCTCCGCTACGTAAGTTCGCATGCGGTAAATATAACAAAATTTGGAAATTTTGCCCAGAAAACCCGGGATCTGCTAGAATACCGGTGGATTAAAGAATCCGAGAGAAACATGCCGGAACGTCCCAAAAAACTTTATCGTTCCCGAACCGACAAGATGCTGGCCGGGGTTTGCGGCGGGCTGGGGGAATATTTTAAGCTTGACCCCATAATCTTCCGCGGCATTTTTTTGGTGCTCCTGATGCCGGGAGGGTTCGGGCTGCTATTGTATCTTCTGCTGGCAATCCTCGTGCCGAACAAGCCGCGGGGTGAAGGAGTGTCGGCGGCTGCGGGGGAGGAAGTGGATAGGGATTTTGCCGTGGAAATCAAAGACCGCGCGGAGGAGCTTGCCCGGGAGGTCCGGGGGCGAAGCGGATGGCTCAAGAGTCCGCGCAATTTGTTGGGACTGTTGCTGGTCGTCCTCGGTTTTTTTGTCCTTTTGAACCAGCTTTTCCCGCAGTCCTGGCTACGATGGAATTTTCTCTGGCCGGTAGTATTGATCGTGATTGGTCTCATGATTTTGACGAAAAGAAACAAAGACTAGTCAGGATTTAGCATATGGAAACCGTAAACTCTTCAAAGCCGCAACCGGAGTCCAAAGAGCCCGCTCGGGAGGTTCATCATCACTACCAGGAGCGAGCCGGGGGCAGTTTCGGCCGAGTTTTTCTGGGGCTCTTAATTGTCTTTTTCGGTCTGGCTTTTTTGGCGCAGAATGCCGGGTTTATCGGAAGCGTAGATTGGGGATTCTTGCTTTCCAAGATTTGGCCGGTGTTTATTATTCTCGTCGGCCTTTCGCTCCTTAGGCGCGGCGGTTTCTTGGGTGGCCTCATCGCGGTGCTGGCAATTGCCTTAACCTTGGGGATTTTAGGTTTTTTTCTGTTTGCGGGACTTTGGGTTGAGCGGGAGCTTGAAACGGAAAACTTTAGCATCCCTAGGGAGTCTGGTGTGCAGAATAGCTTCGTCGCCATAAAAGCGGGGGCCGTGAAACTCCGGCTAAGCGGTGGGGCAGATGTTTTAGTTTCGGGAAAGTTGGAGTCCAACTTCATGCGGCTCATGAGCCGCTCGCTGGTCGCTGGCACGACCCAGGAAGTGACGTTGAGAACCGATGGGAATTTTCGCGGCTTTGTTAATCGCCCGGTCAACCTCCTCGAGGTCTTCCTGGACGCCACGATCCCAACTACGCTGGAGATTGACGCGGGCGCTTCGGATATAAACCTCGATTTGTCAGAGGTAATGGTCAAGGAATTAGATCTCAATACCGGCGCCTCGAGTCTGAATCTGACGCTCGGGGATAAAACTCCGCTGAGCAGAGTATCCTTGAAGGCTGGGGCGAGCTCCATAAGTATCAGCCTGCCGCGCGCTCTGGGGGCCAAACTTTTGGTCAAAGCCGGGCTGTCTTCGAAAAACTTTATTGACTTCAAACAACTGGACGAGAGGACTTACGAATCCCTGAACTACGCCTCCAGCGCGAGAAAAGTCGAGATCGCCATTGATGCCGGAGTGAGCAACCTCAACGTCAACTGGAAATAAAAAATCAAACGAAAAGAAAAAGCGGGGGCCAAGCAAATGTACTGCAATTAGTTTGGCCGCCCGCGTTTGGAAGCTTGTTCGGCAAGCACAAGCTCGATTAGGCGGAGGATTCGGGCCTGGAAAATTTCCGGGTCTGTTACGTGCTGATTTTTGACAGCCTCTTTCTGGTCGCGAGAGAGCCGTTCCGGCAGGCCCGAGTGCTCGAGCATCGAGGCAATGGTCGCATACCGATGAGCGGGAAAGTTGTTAGCGGGATTTGAGTAGAGGGTATCGAGAACATTCCGGCCCTCCTGGAGGCTCGAAAGCAGGTAAGATTTGTAGCCGATTTTGTCCTGGGTGATGAGAAAGAGACAGCGGCAATGCGGACACTGGAACGCCTCCACCACTTCTTGCGGCAGTTGGAACATGATTCCTCCCGTGGGGTTTGAGTTAAGCCGGGTGGCCTTCCGCGCTCTTGCGGAGTTGTTCGCAGAGGCCGGATAAAACTTTACATTGCTGGGGGTCTTGTTGAAGTCGCCGCCGATAATCCAGCCGGGTTTCGGGACCCGGATCGCGTTCGGGAAGTTTAGATTGCCGAATGAGCAGGGATATGCTTTCGTATCTTTCCTCCGAAAGTTCCTCCTGAAGCTCCGCGAGCCGGGCGGCGGCCTCGTTTCCGGTAAAAACCATCTCCACCTCATTTTCTCTCGTCTCTCCTGCGCCGCGGGAGACGTAGATAAATAAAGCCAGGGGAAAGCCAGGGAATTTCAGGGCCGCTACAAAGGTAGGGTTTTGCCGGTTCATAGTTCCTCCTCACTACATTTCTGAAGAGCTTATGATAGCGCAGCTTGCCGGTCTGCGCAAGCCAATATGCTAAGATATTGGTAAGGATAAATTGTTGCCATGAAATTTGCACTGGTTGGAGACGTAATGCTCGGCCGACTGGTCAACGAGTTTTTGAACTCCGCGCCGCCGGGATACCCGTGGGGCGACACCTTGCCGATTTTTCGGCAGGCCGATTGGCGATTTTGCAATCTCGAGTGCGTGATCTCGGACCGCGGCCGGCCGTGGTCAGCGACCCCCAAAGTTTTTCATTTCCGGAGCGATGCGAAAAACCTCGCGGTTTTGGAAGTTGCCAAAATCACGGCCGTTTCCTTGGCCAATAACCACGCTCTGGATTTTGAATACGATGCGATGTTTGAAATGTTTGGGATTTTAGATAAAGCCAGAATCGCGCGGGCGGGGGCAGGAAGAGATATTGAGGAGGCTATCCAGCCGGCGGTTTGCGAAGTTGCTGGCAAAAAAATCGGAACGGTGGCTTTTACCGATAATGAGCCAGCTTGGGAAGCCAAAAAAGATCAGCCGGGAATTTTTTATGTGCCGGTTGATTTGTCCAACTCAAGAGCCAAAGCCTTATTGGAAATCATCCGTCAGACCAAAACCAAAGTTGATTTTTTAATCGTTTCGGCTCACTGGGGACCGAACTGGGGGTATGAGCCGCCAGCAGAACAGATTCCTTTTGCCCGCGCGCTTCTAGACGCCGGGGCCGATCTAATTTTTGGCCATTCGGGACACGTGTTCCGCGGGATAGAAATTTATCAGGGCAAGCCAATTATCTATTGCGCCGGAGATTTCATTGACGATTATGCGGTCGATGAAGTTGAGCGAAATGACGAGTCGTTTATTTTCGTTCTGGAAACAGAGGGTGGAAAAATCCAGAAACTGCAATTGTACCCGACAATCATTGCCGAGTTCCAGGCGCGCTTGGCAAAATCAACAAAGGCCGAAGTTATCGCCGGAAAAATGCAAAAACTCTGCGAGGGTTTCGCCACCCAAGCGGTCTGGGAACAGGAGGAGGCCTGTTTGGAAATTCGCATTTGACGTTTGCAGGCCTGCGGCCTAAACTAACCATTTGAAAAGGAGGAGGACATGAAACTTCGTTGGTTGGTTGTTATGGTCTTGGTCTCCGTTTTTGGGGGGACCCAAATCGGCATCGGGATGGAACGCTATTTCGGCGACGAACCAGTCGTGTGGAGTAGTGACCGTCTCACGGTTAAGCTTAAACTCAAAGGACGAGCTACGTCCCCGGTCGTGGACAAAGAGACGGCTCATGCGATGCGGCAGTTCGCTGCATATTTGGACGGCATCCGTGCTCTACCGCGCCAGATTGCTCTGGACGGCCTGCGGGCCACGCAGCTTTGGGTATTCGATATGGGTACAGAGCTTCGTAATGCGGTGGCGCAGATCAAGCGCGAGGATGAACGATTCAAGAATAAAGATTTTCCTTTGCCCCCGCCACCCATCCCGCCCTCCGACATCTGGGGCTTACCCCTGGACGATCGACCAAACCTGCCGCCTCTTCCCCGGTCAAAGGACGAGACGAAACCGACGTTTCGCAAGGCAAAAATCCCAACCCTACCAGTCTAAACCGTCCCCCAAAGGAGTTTTGTTTTCAGGGAGGGCCAAGTTCCGCTTGGCTCTCCCTATTTCTTTGCAAAGTGGAGCTCCAGAAACAGCCGTGATAGAATAACCCCGCGATGCCTAGTAAAAAGAACCTAACCATGTCTAATCTTCAGAATCAGTCAGAGGATTCCTGGAAGCAGAAACTTACACCCGAGCAGTATGCGGTCTGTCGGCTGGGCGCAACCGAGTCGCCTTTCAGCGGAGAGTATGTCAATCTCAAGGCCGATGGGATGTATCACTGCGTGGCCTGCGGCGCGCCGCTTTTTTCTTCGCAGACCAAGTTTGAATCCGGTACGGGCTGGCCGAGTTTTTGGGAGGCCGTAGACAAAGATCGTCTGGAACTGCGCGAGGACCGCTCCGGCGGGATGAGGAGAACCGAAGTCGTCTGCAAAAATTGCGGCTCCCATCTCGGGCACGTGTTTGACGACGGACCCCGGCCCACCGGCAAGCGCTACTGCATCAACTCCGCGGCTTTGAAATTTACCCCGTTAGATCCTGAACGCTCCGGCTTTCAAGCCGGAGATGAAAGGAGTGAATCTTCAAACAAAAGCAAAAGCCCAGCCCTTCAGGGCGGGGATCTAACGAGGTTTACGCCGAAAGAAACAAGAAAGTAAGTAAAATTTAGCAGGAGGGTTTATGCCGCTCGAAAATGTGGTCGTCCCGGGCTGGGAAACACGGCTCGTGGAAATTCTTTTGCGATGCTTGGAGCAGAAACTCATCGCCAGTCCAGAGGGACCGCAGTTGAAAGTTTATTTGCGGGAGATTAGAGGCCTGGTCGAAAGACAGTGCATTGCCAAGGCCTTAGAGCAAACTCACGGGAACCGTACACAGGCGGCTTGGCTCCTGGGCATTTCTCGCCGGGCCCTGATGTACAAAATGAAAGCGTTTGGCCTTTCGCCGAACTCAAATCTCAATAAACCACCCGCGCCTACAAGTCCTGAAACGGCACCGTGACCCTCTTGCCCCCGCCTCTGGCTTTCCCGCAGAGGCCGGGGGTTTTTTAATTTTCCGCCTCTGACCTCACTTTTAGAACTGCCGACAAGGCCGGGATTTTTTGGTATAGTGAGGGCATGAACAAGAGAACTACAGACTCGTAAATTGGAAAATCCGTGAAAATTTTCGTGAAAGTAAAAACTGGGGCGAGGGAGGAGTTTGTGGAGCAAGTTCATGAGGATAATTACGAAGTGGCTGTGGCCGCACGGCCGGTGGAGGGAAACGCGAATCAAGCGGTAGTTGAGGCCCTGGCCCTGCATTTCAACACCGCGCCGAGCAAGATCCGTCTCCTGGCTGGCGGCAAATCCCGGCACAAGATTTTTGAAGTAAAAACGGGATAATTAACCAAAAGAAACGCCTAAACGTGCCCTGAGCTTAAGTCGAAGGGTTGAGGCGTTTCCCCTCACCCTAACCCTCTCCCCTGACGAGGGCAGAGGTGCCCGCCCGCCTTGACTGGCGTCAAGGCCAGTCGGGCGGGGAGAGGGGTTGGTTGAGCCGCTTTCCGTGCATCCTTTCCTCCCCCTGCCTCGGCGTCGGCATCATGAACATTATGTATGTCGCGGTTACGGAGCGAACCGCGGAAATCGGCCTGAAGAAGGCGCTGGGGGCCCGAAACGCGGACATTCTTTGGGAATTTTTACTCGAAGCGGTGCTCGTCACCCTGCTCGGCGGGGCGGTGGGCATCCTCTGGGGAACCCTCCTCGGCTTTGTCGTTTCTGCGGTGGCCGCGGCTTCCAACCTCGACTGGCCCTTTACCGTTCCGCTGAACGGGGTGCTCATAGCCCTCGGGGTGTCCTCGGCGATCGGCCTCGTCTTCGGCATTTTTCCGGCGCGGCGCGCCTCGCGCCTCGACCCGATTGAGGCAATGCGGTACGAATAGAAAAAATTACGCTAGGCAGTACCACCAGCCTGATCACTGGCGACCGCTTGACACTGTTCTCCGGGTATGCTAGTCTAACTAGCTTCGGAAAACTAAATACAACATAGGGAGGAACTATGGACAACAAAAACAGGCGGTTCTGGTTGACAGTAGCGATTGCGATTGTGGTCTCCTGTCTCGTTGCCTTGGCTGGGGCAGCTTTGATCAACGAAGCCGGGAATTTCGAAAAATATCCAGTCCTGGAGGGCCGAATCGAAAGCATCGAGCTCACTCCCTCATACGAACACTGGTCATGCGACAAGCGTGACAGAAGAAACGCGTATCCGGTGGCCAAGGTTCGCTTTGACCGGGCCGTGGAGATCAAGCTTGGCGGAGAGCGCTTCATCCGCGCCGAGTTCCCGGTGACCCCCCCCGCCGTGATAAATGAGCACTACACCGCTTACCACTTTCCGCTATTGGACATCACCTATGCCATGAAGCTTGGCAATACCCGGTGGCGCTACAAAATGGACTTGGCGCCCGGTTGTCCGGGTAAGAACCCGCCTTTTCCCTATCTTTCTATCCTGGCGCCCGCCAAGCACTAAGAGCGGCCTCCCTGGCTAGGTCCAAGTCTCCCCGACAACCCGTGGCTCTGCAATCGCAGGGCCACGGGTTTTTTTGCGGTCGACGTGGAATGAAGCAGTGCGGTACGAATAAACGGCTCAACCTTAATAAGCTACATTCCAGCTCTCTCCCCGATAGTAATTCACATTGTCTCCTTCTCCCCCGGTGGGAGAATGGGGTCGAAGACCGGATGAGGGGGAGAGGGGTTAACACGAGGTGTTTCTTTGTGGAGTCTGTAATGTTTCAATAGTTATGCATAGGTCAATTCCTGGAGTTTCTGTACAGGAGTCTTGACATGAACTACCTTTCAGTTTAGTGGTTTTTCCGCTACACTGGGGTGTTGGTTTTCAAAGGAGGCGCTATGCGGACAAAAACGTTACTCACCCCTGGGGAGTTTCACCAAACGGTAAAGGATCGGGCTTTTTGCAAGTACTTGGGGCGGATCGAGGAGTTTTTTGCAACCAACCCGACCCTGCAGCAACTAGGGGACTTTCTGCGAAGAGCCAAAGAGCTGGAGGTTGAGGACTGGTTCAAGGCCGAACGGGAAGTTCAGGCCGAGTACACGGTGGTGCCGATGATAGAGTCCTTTGTGCAGGTTGCTGCCTATTTCGTGTGGTTGAATAGACAGCGGCTGGGCATACCGGGTACGCAAGATCAGGACTGGCTGGTGGCGCAAGAAGCCATTGCGCAAAGAAACAAGCAATGGGCCTCTCGCCAGGCGGCGTGAGCCAGAGGTTTTCCGTAGAGGGGTGATTGGGTATCGGTCACCCCTTTTCTTTTTTTGCCTTGAAGAAAGGGCAGAGCATTCGGTAAAGCTAAGTTTTTTGGTATAGTGAAGGCATGGCACAAAGCCGTAAAAAAGAAATCGCGGTTTTTGGCAGCGGATGTTTTTGTGCAAAAAAAAGCCGGGCGAGAGGTTGTCTCGCCCGGGAGCTCGATGTCTCTTTCGTGGTTAGGCCGGGAACGGCCGACAGAATGCTGCTATGAGGCGTTGCACCCGCAACCGCAGAGTCCGGCGTTCCGGTGGAAGTGCGGAGAGGGCAGGCGTCATGACACCGTCGCAGAGTACGTAACTAAGTTCTCGTTCCCACCGTTGCCTTTCCCTGGCTTTCTCTTCGGCCTCGCGTTTGGTCCAGGTTTCGGTGAGGCGATGCATGACGGGGCTGCTGGCAAGGAATCCCACTGAAGCAGCGAGGAGTATCACGGCAGCGAAAAGCACTGTCTTGATCACCGCGAACCCTAGCCCGTAGTATCCGAGCGCCACCAGGCCAAGCGGTACGATTGGCGTGAGCGGCCAAAACGCTGGGCTCCTCGAGGAGAAAGTGTGTTTAAACACATCATCGGGGGTATCCCATGCCCCTTGCTGCCAGATCTGCTTGAAGTTCCACGCCCAGCTGAACAGCGCCCGGTAGTTGAGCTTGAACATGCCGCCAAGCCAGAAGAGGATGACTTCCCCGAGTTTGAGCGTAGCGCAGATGAGCACGCCGAGCAGGATAAGTACGGGTTGGAGCGTGAAGGCGAACAGCGCCCGCCGTCTGAAGTCGCACTCGTTAACTACCCAGGTCGTGAGCCACCGCGTCACCCATCGAGTGAGCCAGCGCGGATGCAGCTTGGCGAAGAATTCTGCAGGAACCTCGGCCGTGAGTGTGGCAAGCCACTGCAACATGCGATACGGCTCATCGAACATGATACTGGTTCCCAGCGCATTGACGAGGGTCTTTTCATACTGGCCTCCATCCCCCCGTTTGAGGTAAGTATCCCTCAGATGCGCTTCCGACTTGAGCGGGTCCTCTGCTGTCGCAGGATCAGCATTCCAGACGACGGTGGCGAAGATGCGGTTCCGCCCTGGCCGTCGGAACTCGACGTACTGCAGGATTTGGGTGAGGGGCACAAGGTAACGGGTTTCGACTCTGCTGTCTGTTTGCTCGTCCAGCGAGACGATGATGATGAGGAGATACGGGAAGAAAACATTCCGCATCTTTAGCTCATCCAGGCCGGCTTTGGTGATGCACCACCGAACGGGAACGGTGGCGGTAGCCACCGTAGCATCTTGGCGATGAACGTAGAGACTGATCATCTAACGGTCCTCCATTCTTGGATAAAATTGATCCTTCCGGATCATGTTATCATCTAGGAAATTAGATTTTTTGTCAACTTGTGATGGGCGTAAGTACGCGATCATTTTTTGCTATACTTGGTTTATATGGTACAGGGTTTACAAATCGCGGTTTTTGGCAGCGGATGTTTTTGGTGCACCGAGGCGGTCTTTGAACGCCTGCGGGGAGTCCTCTCGGTCCAATCCGGCTATGCTGGCGGTCCTTCGACCCATTCGATGGAAGCTCAGGGTCGCCTTGAGCGAGGCCGAAAGGCGACAAGCTCAGGAGGTAAACCGCCAACTTACGAAGAGGTTTCTTCCGGCCAGACTGGCCATGCCGAGGTTTTGAGAATCGAATATGATCCGGCGGTGATAAGTTATGAAATCCTGCTTAATGTCTTTTTTGCGACCCACGACCCGACCACGCTCAATCGGCAAGGGGGCGATGTCGGGACGCAGTACCGCTCGATCATCCTTTACACCAGCGAGGAACAGCGCCGAGAGGCAGAATCGTTTCTCGACAAGCTCGAAAAAGAAAAGACTTTTGAAGCCCCGGTCGTCACGGAGGTGAGACCGCTGGAAAAATTCTACGAAGCCGAGGCCTATCACCAGAAGTATTACCGCAACAATCAGGACAAGCCGTACTGCCAGGCCGTGATTAACCCCAAGCTTGCCAAGCTTCGCGAAAAGTACGCCAAACTCCTCAAATTATAATTTGATTGATTTTTTTGTATAATAACAGTGGGGCAGATGATTAATCACGAAAGGACCAGCCCATGGACGAGAATCAGAACAAAAACCATTTGATTGGCAAGCCCTGCAGAGGCTGTGGCCATCCAGCCGGGGCCCATAGCTCTCTTCAGGAACTGGATTTGGACGATCCAGGCAGCGAGAATCGCGAGTGCAGCATGGATGATTGTTCGTGCGGGGAATTTAGGACGGAATAAAGATGCAAATTCTTCTCCACTGGTTTTTGGCCGCCCTAGCAGTTGCGATCACGGCTTATCTCTTGCCTGGAGTAAGTTTAACTGGGTTTTGGCCGGCGCTTGTCGTCGCGGTCGTGCTGGGTTTGGTTAATGCGGTCTTGCGTCCAATCCTGATTATTTTGACCTTGCCCATCAACCTTTTGAGCTTGGGGCTTTTTACGTTCGTCATCAACGCCGCCCTGATTTTGCTGACCGACAAAATCGTACCCGGCTTTCGGGTAGCCGGATTCTGGTGGGCGGTTTTATTTGGGATCGTGCTCTTCTTTGTAAACTGGGTTTTGGGGGTGAGGAAGAGAGCGTAAACTTTGGATGCCGACTTTCGCCGAACTCAAGAAGGATTTACGAAAGCTTGCCGATCCGAAAAGGGCCGAGATTTTGAGCCGATTTTTCAAAACCGGACCGGGGGAGTATGGCGAAGGAGATGTTTTTCTGGGGATTACGGTGCCGAGCACGAGAGGCCTCGCCAGAAAATATCGGCATCTCGGATTGCCCGCCGCCGCGAAGCTCCTGCGCTCCAAAATCCACGAGGAACGGCTTTTGGCGCTTCTGCTTTTGGTGGAAAATTTTCAAATTGCTTCGGAACCGGAGCGGAAGCGGATTTTTGATTTTTATTTGCGCCACACCGCTTACATCAATAATTGGGATTTAGTGGATCTCTCGGCAGACAAGATCGTCGGCGGTTATCTCTGGAGAAAACCCAGAGGAACGAAGGTTTTGGCCAAGCTGGCCCGCTCGTGCCGTCTCTGGGAGCGGCGGATTGCCATCCTCGCGACTTTCCAGTTCATCAAAAACGGGAAACCAGAGGAGACGCTGAAGATCGCCAAAATTCTTTTGCGGGACGAGCAGGATTTGCTCCACAAAGCGGTGGGCTGGATGTTGCGAGAGGTCGGGAAGCGCGACCAGGCTCTGGAAGCAAGCTTTTTGAAAAAGCATTACCGCCAGATGCCGCGGACTATGCTCCGCTACGCCATCGAGCGCTTTCCCCGGAACGAGCGGCAAAAATATTTGCGAGGAGAGATCTAGTTTCCGGAAAAAAAAGCAGGGACGCCTCTTTTGGGAGCGTCCCTGGTTAATCTCGGGCGAAGGCTTCAAGCCGGTTCCGATTCGTAGGCAAAAATCGTGGACTTTTTTCCAGAGCCGTTGGAGACGATGATCACCCACTGATAGAAACGCTTGCAATTCGGACATTGAACGTCTCGCAGCAGGCGAATGTCTCGCATGGCGCTCCCCGGCCGCCATCTAATCCTCCCGACGCCGGATAGCGCGCGGAAAGCGGAGTGGACTTTTGCTTCCGTCTTGGTGAGAGTGCCTGGGATTCGGACTTGCTGGCAGTCTTCTTGGTAGCATTCGAGCTGGACTTGCATTCCGGGCCGAAACTGCGCAAGAGCTTTGGGCATAAGTCCTCCTAGGTTTTCGATTGTCGATGCCTTAACTTAACAAAAACGTTCCGGTTTTGTCAAAACGTCTAGAAATTTGGGAGAAGCGGGGATTTTTGCTATATTAAACGCTGTATGGCTCGATCAGCCAAAATTTTCTGGGTTTTCCTGGGTTTAATGACGCTCCTCAATCCCGGCCCCGTGAGCGTGTTGGCTGTCGGGAGCGGGGGCGGGGGGGGCGGCGGCTCGGCCTGCACGGAAGATCTTTACACTTGCACGCAGTGGGGCGATTGCGCGGCTGATGGCCGGCAGAGCCGGACTTGCACTTTAATTTTTGATTGCCCGACCGCGAGTACTCCCGCGCCTCACGAGACCGCCACTTGTACCCCGCCTCCCGCACCGCCCGCGCCTGCTCCAACCCCGCTCCCGCCGGTGGTGCCCCCACCGGCACCGGTCGTGTGTCGCGAGGACCGCTGGGAGTGCAGTGAGTGGTCGGCGACTTGTGATATCTACGGGCGGCAAAACCGCACCTGCCGCAAGACCTTTGATTGTCCGGCTGGCACGAACCCTTCACCGGTCACCGAGCGGCTTTGCGAGCGACTCCAGTGCGGCGATCTCAAAGCGCTTCCGGACCGAGTGCTGTGTCGTTTGAGTTTGGCTCCGGCGGGTTTGGCGCGGGAATATGAGCTGCAGTATCTACCCGAGGAGTGTCGGTCAATTGCAGAGGGCGGGAAGCAGACCGCCTGTGTCGCGCGGTACCGCGCCTTTGGACCGTGCTGGGAAAAATCTCTGGGCGAGGAGCGGTTGAGCTGCGCCAGGAGTGTTCTGAAGCTCGGGCCGGTTCTAAGCGAAGAGGTCAAAACCTGCCAAGGGAAGACCGGAGCAGAGCAGGTGACCTGCAAAAGCGAGGTTCGACAAAAAGTTTATGACCTCATCAAGTTTCGAATGTACGATCTGGAGGAACGGGCCGAGGAGCTCGGGAGCCGCGGGGCGGATCTCCAGGCGGTGGCGGCATTGGTGGCCACGATTGAAGAAAAAAAACAGAGTTTCAACGTTGCCAGCAGCCAAGAGGAGCGGCGACAGCTAATTTTGGATGTCCGGGCGGCCTGGCAGAAGTTTATTAATACGGTAAAAGGGCAGGTAAAATAATATGGGTAGCAACAAGACTCTCTGGTACGCGATGCTTTTGATCCTTTTGGCTTTAGCAGTCGCGGTCGGGGGAAAGTGGCTACGGAGGGGACCGGCAGAAAGTCCTGAGGGTTTGAAACCAGAAGCGACTGTGCCAAGTCCAGAGGCGCCGTCGGGGGCAGCACCCTTTGACACCAATGATTACCTGGACCAAGCGCTTCAGGATTTGGACGAAGTGGAATAAGGATATGAGCAACAAACTGGTTTTGGATTTGGAAACCCAGAAAGATTTTGCCGAAGCCGGCGGACGAAGCCGGCATCAGCATTTGCGGGTTTCGGTCGCGGGCGTTTATTCTTACGCCGCCGATCAGTATCTGGTTTTTGAGGAGAAAGATCTCCACCGTTTGGGGGAACTCCTGCACGCCGCCGATCAGGTTATTGGCTTTAACGTTCGGAGCTTTGACTATAAAGTCCTTGCTCCTTATCTAAATTTTTCCCTGGCCGGGATTCCGACTCTGGATATTCTGGAGGAAATTGAAAAAGTCCTCGGCCACCGCATCGGTCTTTCCGTAGTAGCCACGGCAACTTTAGGCCAGGGCAAGAGCGGAACGGGAATGGAGGCGATCCGGCTGTGGAAGGAAGGGCGGATTCCAGAACTCAAGGAATATTGTCTCGACGACGTCAGGCTGACGAGGGCGATTTACGAGTATGGCCAAGCCAACGGCAAGCTTTTGTACAAGGATTTTTTTGAAACTCGGGAGATTCCCGTAAATTTTGCGGAGCCCTTGAAGCGCACGAACGTAGCGCGACAAGCGTCTCTTTTTTAGATTTACTTTCGTTATCTATGCGACTTGTCCTTCTTCTTTTGGCGATCGCCCTGCTGGGATTTGGGGTTTTGTACGTCGCTCCGGCGTTTCGCGGGCAGCAGCCGGTAGCGGCGGAGTTTTCTGTGGGTCCCTGGCAGATAAGTTTCTACGGCTTGCTACTGGCCACAGCAATTCTGACGGCTTTTCTGGTGGCGCGCCGCGAAGCGCAGCGGACTCATTTTGCCGCCTCTGCCATCGAGGGGGCGTTGCCGTGGGTGGTCGGTTTCGGGTTTTTGGGAGCCCGGCTCTACTACGTGGTTTTTTCTTGGCAGTATTATCGGGCGGATTGGCTCGGGGTTTTCAAAGTCTGGGAGGGGGGGCTCGCGATTTACGGCGCGATCCTCGGCGGGGTTTTAGGCCTGTGGTGGTATGCTTCCCGGCAGGGATTGCATTTTCCCAAGCTTTTGGATGTGCTGGCGGTGGTGGCACCTTTGGGCCAGGCCGTGGGGCGGTGGGGAAATTTTTTCAATCAGGAAGCTTTTGGCCTGCCCACCGGCCTTCCCTGGAAGATGTATGTGGCCCCCGCGTCGCGGCCTTTTGCGTACCTTAACGAAAAGTTTTTTCACCCGACTTTTTTGTACGAATCTCTCTGGGACCTCTTCGTCTTTTTGCTCCTGCTGCGGCTCTACCGAAAGGGGCCGCCCGCGGGGTCGGTGGCCGGCAGTTACCTCGTCCTTTATGGACTGGGCCGGTTTTTTATTGAAGGACTGCGTTTAGACAGCTTTTTTCTTAATAATTTACGTCTCGATCAGCTGAGCTCCTTGCTGGCTGTGTTGCTGGGAGCAGTGTTGCTGTGGCGAAGCTATGGACAGACCCCTGTGGAAAATCCTTAATACCGCCCTGGTTCTAATATTTTTGGGTTTAAGCCTTCAGAGCTACGAGCGACCGGCGACTCTGGCGTTTTGGGTCGTAGTCCTGGTGGGCGCCGCCACTCTCCTGAATTTTTTTGCCTTGCGGTTCACAAGCCGTGCTGGAGAGAACAAGTTCTGGCCCTTGGTCTTGCCGAGCCTCTATCTTTTGGGCTTGGCCGGGATTTTGGCCGCCATTTCCCTGGAGGCGGTTAAAATTCTTGTGGCCCTATTGGCTCTCGGCCTTTTTTTCTTGCGCCAGCTCTCGTTTCCCCATCGTCCGTTGGGGTTTGTCCAAGAACTTTTTCCGCTGGCCGCCGGTTTTGTGTTGCTGGTCAGCCTGTGGGCCGCCAATTTCTTTTTTACCCCGCCCTGGTGGACAGTTTCCTTGCTGACTTTTTCCTTGTTTATCTTGGTCTTCCGGCAGATTTTTTTTGAGCTCAATTTTCCGCCTCGGGAAGCTTGGATTTGGAGTCTCGTCAGCACGCTGATTTTGGTGGAAGTCGCTTGGGCCACGCTGTTTTGGCCCGTGTATTTCCTGAACGCGGCCGTGGTCAACTTCGCGGTGTTTTATCTCCTCTTAGTGCTCACGAAGCTTCATTTTGCGGGGCGATTGACGAAGAAGAAAATTTATTTTCAAACTGCTATAATTCTCTTAGTCGTGCTTGCTAGTCTGTTAAGTTCCCCATGGCGACTCTAAAGAAAAATTTGGCACTCCACTGGCTCTTGATTTTCCTGGTCGGGGGCATGGGGGGCATCCTTTTGGACCGGCTGGTTTTACCCTACCTTTCCACCCTTTCCTGGTTCCGCCACTGGCCGCTTTTGAGCTCTGCCACTCCTTTGGTCATCAATCGGCGCGAGGAGATTCACATAGATGAAGGGATTAACCACGCGGAGGTTTTGAACCGGCTGCGCGGCAGTCTGGTCCGGGTCTTGGTGCATGACGGGGAGTTTGGTCTGCCCCGAACCCGTCTCTTGCAGGTTTTGGCCGGGGTGGTGGTGACGAGCGACGGCGTCCTTGTGGTCCCAACCGGGGGGGCGTTGCGGCCGGAGCAGGCCTTGACCGTGGTGTTTGCCGACCAAGAAGTAGCAACGGCCCGGATGGAAGCTTTTGACTCACGGACGGGTTTGAGTCTGCTGCGGGTTTCGCGGCAGAATCTCGCGGTTGCCAAACCGGGGGCGAGCGTCAAACTCCGGGCGGGTGAACGGTTGTTGGTCGTGACCGGAGACGGCGAGGATCTGAGGCAACTGGCCCTGTTTCCTTCAGCCGCCACCGGGCCGGCGGTGAGGGCTAGCGGTTTGTTGCGAACTTATGATTTGCAGGAGTTTGCCGCCCCCGTGCCGATTGCCGGGGAGGCCGGGGAAGCGGCACTGGGGGCGGTGGCGGTCGACAAAGACGGTTTACTGTTGGGACTTCTGACGCAGGTGGGGCGGGAGAAGTTTTTCCTGCGTATTGAGGATCTGCAGCTGGTCGTGAAGAATTTTTTGGACGACGGCAAAATCGTCTGGCCGGCTTTGAAAATTTCTTATCGGATATTAGGTCCGGTGCAAGCCAAACTTTTGGGTCTCCCGGGCCAATACGGCATACTGATAAAGGCTGCCCCCGGCCCTTTGCGCGAAAATGATTTCTTGCTGGCCGTGAACGGCCGAGCGTTGAGCGCTGAGGAGGATTTGCAGCAGCGCCTTTTC
>CAYHVH010000005.1:10195-44299 GCA_964360335.1 uncultured Candidatus Saccharibacteria bacterium | reverse complement strand
TCCCTTTGTTGTTCACGGCCCAAGCCTGCAATTTTTTGTTTGGGGAGTTGGGGGGTGAGCAGGGCAGCGGCAGCCGCGGCGTATTCATGAGCACTGACGGCGGCCAGACTTGGGAGGAGCGGAACACAATCGGCAAAGACAAGGATCTGGCCGGAGCCCAGATTTCCCGGATTATCTTCGCTCCCTCGGATCCCAAAAGTCTGCTGGCGGTGAGTTTTAACTCCGGAGTTTTCGCCACAAATACGGGCGGGGAGCAATGGTTTTCCTTGCTGCCCTCCTTTGCCGGTTATGATGCTTTTATCAATCCCCAAAAGCCGGCCGAAGTTTTTGTCGCCGGTTCTCGCGAGCAAGTAGCCACCATTCTGAAAACCGGCGATAGCGGGAGTACCTGGGTCCAGATTTATGCGGAACCGGTGGGTCGGGCGGCGGTCGTGGCCCTGGCCTATGATCCTAGGAATCCGTTAGTGTTCTACGCCGGTTTGTCCACGGGGACGATTTTAAAAACTTTGGACGCGGGAAATACCTGGAACACGCTAGTGAATTTTTCGGACCGGCTCATGAAAATTCTTCTCTCGGATGACGGCCAGGAGATCTATGTCCTGAGCCGCGCTCAAGGTTTGCGGCGTTCACCGGACGGAGGAAAGTCGTGGACGAGTTTGAAAATCCCGGAAACACCCGGGCAATATAATGATTTTGTGT
Source organism: uncultured Candidatus Saccharibacteria bacterium (assembly GCA_964360335.1). Taxonomy (GTDB): domain Bacteria; phylum Patescibacteriota; class Doudnabacteria; order UBA920; family 2-01-FULL-46-14; genus CAYHVH01. Next base: position 43,600 of record CAYHVH010000005.1, on the reverse strand, counting down.
TGCAGACGGGAAACGCCGCTACAGCTTATCTGGCCACGGACAAGGGTTTGTTCAAGACGCAGGACGGGGGGACGACCTGGGTCAAACTTTTGTTGCCGGCGACTCCGCAAGTCAATAACGTTTCCGCGGTGGCCATAAATCCGCAAAATTCCCGGCAAGTCTTTGCCGCCATCCGGTCCACGGTTTATAGAAGCGACGATTCCGGAGCCAGCTGGCGGACCCAATCCTTGGCCACTAACCGAGTCATGAGCCAGATCGTGGTTAATCCCGCTGAGCCCAACCGCATTTACGCGGGATTACGGTGACTTTACGGACTACGAATCAATACGAATATACGAATGGATATCGAAGCCAAAAAATCAGAGTTTGAGAAAGTCATTGAATCTTTGAGGGGTGAACTCGCTAAACTTCGCACTTCCCGGGCCAATCCTGCGATGGTGGAGGACTTGCGGGCGGATTATTACGGTACCCCCACGCCGATTAAGCAACTGGGCAGTATTTCCGTGCCGGAACCGAGGCAGCTGCTGATTACCGTGTGGGATAAAAACGGGCTTGCCCCTATTGAAAAAGCAGTTCGAGAATCCGGGCTGGGATTTAACCCCGTAAACGAAGGGGATAAAATTCGGATTAGCCTGCCGGAACTTACGGAGGAGCGCCGCAAAGAGCTCGTCAAAGTCGCCAATCGCGTGGCCGAAGAGGCGCGAGTCAAAACCCGGACTTTACGCGAACAGTTTTGGAAAGAGATCAAAAAGCAGGAAGAGAACGGGGTGATTTCGGAAGACGAGCGGTTTCGCCAGCAACAAGAGTTGCAAAAACTGGTGGACGAGTATAATAAAAGAATTAAAGAGCTGGCCGAAGCCAAAGAGAAGGAAATCATGACCATATGATTTTATTGACCATCCTCATTTTCATTTTTATCTTGGGCCTTTTGGTCTTTGTCCATGAGCTCGGGCATTTTGTGATGGCGAAGCGGGCGGGGATGAAGGTTGAAGAATTTGGCTTTGGCTTTCCGCCGCGGGTTTTTGGTTTCCGCCGCGGGGAGACTGTTTATTCCGTCAATTGGATTCCCCTGGGCGGTTTCGTGAAAATTTTGGGTGAGGACGGCGGACCGAGTTCGGACCCCCGGTCCTTTGGCAACAAGAAATTTTGGCCCCGTCTGGCGGTTTTGGCGGCGGGGGTGGGAATGAATTTTATTTTGGGCTGGTTTTTGATTTTTTTGGGACTTCTGGCCATTGGCACCCCCGCGGAAATTACCGCCGACTTGGATTTGCGCGGCGCGCGCGCTTCGGCGTCAGAGATTACGATTATTGCCGTGGAAAAGGACTCCCCGGCGCAGTACGCCGGTTTTAAGGCCGGGGATGTGATTTTAGCGATTGATGACCAAAAATTTACCGAGATTGACGAGATGATTCGCTACACCACTTCCCGGGCAGGGAGCAAGGTCAGCTACGAGCTGAAACGGGGCAAAACCGTCCTTTCCCGAGAGGTCGTGCCGCGCGCGAGTCCTCCGGCCGGCTCGGGCCCGGTTGGGTTTGCCCCGGCCGAGGTCGCTCTCGTGACTTATCCTTTTTTTGAGGCCCTAAAGCTCTCCGCGGCATCCTTCGTCAGCAAAACTTTAGGTATTCTCTCCGCTTTTGGGCTGCTACTGAAGAGTTTGGTTACTTCCGGGAAATTGATTGAAGGGCTGTCTGGACCAGTGGGGATCGCGGTTTTGACTCGGGATTTTACGAATTTAGGGTTTGCCTATTTGCTGCAGTTTACCGCGGCCTTATCCATTAATCTCGCCATTATCAACGGCTTTCCTTTTCCGGCGCTGGACGGCGGGCGGATCCTGTTTTTGCTCGTGGAAAAAATCCGCGGCGTCAAAAGTATCAAATGGGAGCGCGTAGCCAATACTGTCGGCTTTTTGTTACTAATTTTGTTAATGGTGGCCGTGACTTTCCGAGACGTGGATCGATTCTCGGAACAATTTAGGCGGCTTTTGGAGAGACTGTTGTGAAACAGAGTCAACTTTTTACCAAGACCGTCAAGGCGAATCCCAAAGGGGAAACAAGCCTCAACGCGCAGCTTTTGGAGCGGGGCGGTTTTATTTACAAAAACTCGGCGGGTATTTACTCTTTTTTGCCTTTGGGTTGGCGAGTCATGGAGAAAATTGCCGGGATTATTCGAGAGGAAATGGACGCCATCGGCGGACAAGAAATGTTCATGCCCGCCCTCGTCGAAAAAAAATACCTGGACGCAACCGGCCGCTGGGATGTCGAGGTCGGGTTTGAAGCCCGGGGCAAGAAAGACGAGAAAGCCGGGTTTGTTTTGGGCTGGACGCATGAAGAAGTCCTGACCGAAATTGTTACTAAATACGTCAGTTCTTACAGGGATTTGCCGTTTGCGGCTTACCAAATCCAGACCAAATTCCGCAACGAGCCGCGCGCCAAGTCCGGCCTGTTGCGGGGCCGAGAATTTGTAATGAAAGACCTTTACAGTTTTCATGTCTCGGAAGCGGATTTATTTCGGTATTATGATGTGGTCAGGAGGGCCTATCGGCAAATCTTCCAGCGTTGCGGACTCGAGACGATTTACACGGTAGCCGCGGGAGGGGATTTTACCGTCAGCAATACTCACGAATTCCAAGTTTTGAGCCCGGAAGGCGAAGACACGATCTTTCTCTGTTCGAGTTGCCAGTATGCGGAGAACAGCGAGATCACGAACTTGCGCCCCGGCGACGCGTGTCCGAAGTGCGGCGGCCGAGTGACCAGGGAGAAAGCGATTGAAGTCGGGAACATTTTTCCCCTGGGGACCAAATACGCCACGGCCTTTAATTTGCAATATCTGAAAGAGAACGGACAGCCGGATTATGTCGTTATGGGTTCGTACGGCATTGGACTCTCGCGGGTCATGGGAGCGATTGTCGAAATTCACCACGACCGGTTCGGGGTGATTTGGCCGCAGACAGTCGCCCCTTTCCTCCTGCACCTCCTGGAGCTTGGAGGCAACACCCCCAGCAAAGTCAGGAAGCTGGCCGAAGCGGCTTACCGCTCTTTACAACAGGCGGGATTTGAAGTACTGTATGATGATAGGGACGAGACAGCAGGAGTAAAGTTCGCCGACAGCGATCTGTTGGGAATCCCGTATCGGCTGGTGGTTTCGGAAAAGACGGCGAAAGCCGGGAAGCTGGAACTGAAAAAGCGGAGCGAAAAAAATGTCAAGCTCTTAAGTTTACCAGGGTTGCTGAAATTCCTGAAACAGCCCTAGAGCCAAAACCCAAATAAACATCAAACCCAAACACTAAAACCAAAAGTCTCTCCATTTTTGGTTTAGAAGTTTTCAGGTTTTTTTTATGGCTTTAAGCGACAAAATTTTCGGTAAGTTTTCCAAAGATATTGGGATTGATCTCGGCACCGCCAATACTTTGGTTTACGTTCGCGGCAAAGGCATTGTGATTAACGAACCGTCAGTGGTAGCGATTAACACCAAGACCAAACAGATCTTGGCGATTGGCAATGAAGCGAAGCGCATGGTCGGCCGAACCCCCTCCCACATTGTGGCTACGAGACCCTTGACCGATGGCGTGATTTCTGATTTTGAAGTTACGGAGCAGATGCTCCGGTATTTTATTGATAAAGTCCATCAGCAGGTTTTCAACTTTCTTTCCCGGCCTCGCGTGGTCATTGGCATCCCCTCGGGGGTTACCGAGGTGGAGAAAAGAGCCGTTCAGGACGCGACCCTCAATGCGGGAGCGCGGATCGCATTTCTGATTGAAGAACCGATGGCCGCCGCGATTGGCGCTCGACTGCCGGTCCAGGATCCTTCCGGTTCAATGGTTGTGGACATCGGCGGGGGAACGACAGAAATTGCCGTGATTTCCTTGGGCGGCATCGTCGTGTCCAAAAGTATCCGGGTGGCTGGCGATGAGATGAATGAAAATATCGTTCAGTTTGCCCGGGACGAATTCAACTTGCTGCTCGGTGAGCGCACTGCCGAGGAAGTGAAGATCAAAATCGGCTCGGCCTATCCTCTAAAAGAGCGGTTGGAAACCAAAATGCGCGGTCGGGACTTGGTTACGGGGCTGCCCAAAGAGGTTTTTGTGAATGACGAACAAATTCGGATTGCTCTTTCCCGCTCTGTGCGCACGATCGTCAATTCGGTTCGCCAAGCGATTGAGGAGACACCGCCCGAATTGGTGGCCGACATTATGCAGCGAGGGATCGTTTTGGCGGGGGGCGGGGCGCTCTTGCGGGGGATTGACCAGCTTTTAGCCCGGGAAACGCAAATCCCGGTCCAGGTCGCCGATGATCCGCTGACCACAGTGGTGCGAGGGACCGGAATTGTCTTGGAAGATTTGGAGACCTTGCGCGAAGTTTTGGTGCTTACGGAATTTGAGCAGATTCCAAGGTAACGAAAACCGCAATGCCGTCTTCGCTGGTCCATATTTTAGCTGCCTTGCTGGTTTTGGGGGTACTGGTTCTTTTGAGCGTTTCCGCGGTTTTGCAACCGGTTTTGGATTGGGGTCGGGTAGGAGTGGAATTTCTGAGCCAGCCGCTCTTAAGCCTTTTGGAGCGGGTAAATAACTTTTTTCTGCTTGTCCTCCAGCTCAAGGATTTGGGCGCCCAGAACCAGATTCTTGACAGGCAAGTCGAGAAGCTCACCGCCGAGGTTGCTGCCTTGGAAAAAGCCAAAGAGGAAAACCGTTTTTTGCGTGAAGCTTTGGGTTTTCAAATTGAAAGCCGGCTCTCTCTAATCGCCGCGGAGGTGGTCGGGCTTGATCCCTTGGGAGCCGACCAAAAAGTCACCTTGAACCGGGGCCGAAACCACGGCGTGGCGGAGGGGGCGCCGGTCGTGGCGGGAGGCCCTACCTTGGTCGGGGTGATTACCGCCGTATTTGACCACACCAGTCAGATGGATCTCTTGACTTCCTCCGGAGCAGCGGTTAACGCCGAGGTCGTTCCCGGAGGGGCGACTGGTATAGTCCGCGGAGAACACGGCCTGGGTTTGACTTTTGATTTGGTTTCCCAGACCGAAGTCATCAAGCCCGGGGACAAGGTTTTAACCTCGGGCTTGGGGGGACGCTTCCCCAAAAATTTGTTGATCGGAGAAATTGGGAAAATTCGCTCGAGTGAATCGGAACTCTTTCAAAAAGCAAGTATCATTCCGGGGACGAATTTACGTTCCCTGAGAGTCGTGTTTGTCGTCCAGCAATGATTAACCCCCGTTAGACCTAGTTTTTAGTTTCGCTGTTGCTGTGTTCGAACTACCATTATGTTTCGAGGAATCATTTATAACAAGGAAAGTCTAACGGGGTGAAAAAGTATTTCGCCTACGCACTCTATTTGTTGGTGTTGTTTCTCCTTCAGACGGCCGCCCTCAAAGTCTGGAGTGTCGCGGTTCCGTTTGTGCCCCAGTTGGTGCTGCTTCTGGCCATCGTTTTTGCGCTGGCCCATTCTTTGCCAGAGACCCTGTGGTTCAGCTTTTTTGCCGGGTTTCTCCTAGAATTGTTTTCCGCCCAATTCTTTGGCGCTCAAATTTTGGCCATTGTCCTTACGGCCCTCACGGTCTACTTCATCACCAGGCGTTTGACCACTCAGGAGATTTCTTTTCTGGGTGCGTCGCTGTTGGTTGTTTTGAGCACGCTGTTCCTGGGCTTGTGGATTTTCTTGTACGATGGTTTGATTTCTTTCTTGGGATTTACCGAACCACTTTCCTGGCGGAGCTTGCTGTCGTTCAAAATATTTTGGACGATCTTTGTGAATCTCCTGTTTTTCTACCCGGTGCGCGCGGTTTTTAAACTCTTGCCCAAATGAGAAATCCTTTTGAGCTCAAAAATACTGTTGAGCCGGAAAAATGGCGAGTCGGCGAGGAAGGCGAGGGGATCGCATTTGAAGAGAGCTTGGCCCCCACTGATCTGCAAGAGAGGTTGGAGCGGGAGGGTGATCCGAAATCCCAGAGCCGGTTTTTGGTGTTTTTTCTGCTCGGGGTGCTGTCCTTGGTTTTGGGCCGCCTCTATTATCTGACGGTCGAGCGCCACGATTATTATGCGGAAATTGCCAAAGGAAACCGCTTGCGGGTGGAATATCTGCCCGCCCCCCGCGGCGCCCTTTACGACCGCTTCGGCGAGGTTTTGGCAGCCAACAAACCGAGTTTTGAGTTGGTCGGGAGTCCCTTGGATTTGCCAAGCGAGGCTCTGGAGCGCGACCTGGTCGTAGCCAAAGTCGCCGAAATTTTGGGAATGCCGGCTGCGGAGATTGAGAGCCTAGTTTCGGGCGAGGAGGTGAAGGTTTACGAATCCGTCCTGATTAAACAAAATCTGGAGCGCGACCAGGCCTTAATTTTGCATGAACAAGCCAGAGACTTGCCGGGCTTTCGGGTCGTGAACACCCCGCTAAGAGATTATAAACAGGGCCCGGTTTTCGCCCATACTATCGGCTACGTGGGGAAAGTCAGCGCCGCGGAATATCAAGAACTTGCCTCGGCTGGCTATCGGTTCAATGATTTTTTGGGCAAGACCGGGCTGGAGCAAGTTTATGAGGCAGCGCTGCGGGGACAATTTGGAGAGCGGCAGGTAGAAGTCGACGCCCGGGGTGTCGTGAAAAAAGTTTTTGGGGAAAAAGAGCCGTTTACCGGCCGGAGCCTGCGTTTAAACCTCGATGCTGGCCTGCAGGAGCGGCTCGACCAAGCTTTGCGGCAGCGACTTTTGGGAATAAACCGCGGCCGGGGGGCGGCCATTATTATGGAGCCTGGAAGCGGGAAGATTTTGGCTTATGTCAGTCTGCCGAGTTTTGACAATAATTTATTTGCCGAGGGAATTGACGCGGTAACCTACCAAAAAATTGTCGAAGACAAAAATCTGCCGCTTTTCAATCGGGCCATCCAGGGCGTTTATCCTCCGGGTTCCACCATCAAACCCCTGGTCGCGGTCGCGGCCCTGGAGGAGGAGATTGTTACTCCCAAAACCTTGATTGACGATTCCGGACAGATCGTCATCCGCAATCCGTTCGGCGGCCCGCCTTCGTATTTTTATAACTACAATCGTCGCCCCTTGGGACTCTTGGATGTACGGAAAGCCATTGCTTATTCTTCCGATGTATTTTTTTACATTGTCGGCGGCGGCTACGAGCCGGCAAAAATTGAGGGTTTGGGGGTCGAGCGGCTGGCCGGTTATTTTCAAGGGTTTGGTTTTGGGCAAAAACTGGGAATTGATTTGAACGGTGAGCAAGAGGGGCTGGTTCCTACTCCGGAATGGAAAAAGCAGCGGTTTGCCGACGATCCATTTTCCAGCCGCTGGGTCTTGGGCAACACCTACAATATTTCCATTGGTCAGGGCGATTTATTAGTCACCCCCTTACAGTTAGTCTCCGCAACTGCGGCTATCGCCAACGGCGGCAAGCTGTACCGACCATACCTCGTGGATCGAATTGTGGATAACGAGGGAAACACGACTAAACAGTTTGCACCGGAAATTTTGCGAGAATTGGGAATCGAGCAAGAATATCTGACAGTGGTTCGTGAGGGGATGCGGCGGGTGGTTACCGAGGGTACCGCCAAGGCGCTTAATTCTTTGTCAATTGCGGTGGCAGGCAAAACCGGAACGGCGCAATTTGACCCTCGCAATCCCTACCGCACCCACGCTTGGTTTGCGGGTTTTGCGCCTTATGCAAACCCCGAGATTGCCATCCTGGTGATGATCGAGGATGGGGGCGAGGGGTCGGTGAGTGCGGCGCCCGTGGCAAGCGAAGTTTTGGAGTGGTGGAGTAGAAATAGATACAATCGATAATTACTAATCGATAACTGATTTTGAGCGGGTGGAATAGGGAGGAAAAGGAAGCTAACCCTACACTCACTCCGCACAATTTATGAACAATTTATTAACATCTCCGCAGTTTTTCTTGGTTTTTAAGCCAAAATTTTGGATTGTTGACGGTAATTGAGTCGGGTGTAGAATTGATAGCGTGGGGGATACCTCTTTCAAAACGGAATTCGGAATAATTGCGGAAACGCAGTTGGCCGGCTACCCTAAAAAAGTAGTTTGGAGTCGACGCTGACGGTTACTCGGGGCAACTCGGGAAGCTGAAAGATAAGACATTTGAACCCGTTTGAAGGGATATTCTCCACCTCGAAAAAAGGATCAGTGCTTGCGCTTGATCCTTTTTTCATTTTGCGGTATAGTTGAGCCGACCAAATGGAAGGAGGATGGCTTATGGCTTATGACGCAGCATTGTTGCACCCTCGGGTATCACACCGGTTTGCCGCCGAAGCCAAAAGACAAGGCATTACAGTTGGCCGGGGCGGCAACCAGGTAACGGTCAGACGCCCGGACTGGAAAAACGGGCGACCAGTCATAGTGGTAGTCGGTCATCCGTGTTTCAAAAAAGCGATCCGCGCACTCGGACGGGCCATACCATCCTTGCAAACCAAGGCCGCCAAAATGAGGAAATCGTACGAGCTGTTGAGAAGGTTGCAGGCGGTCTTCAGAGCTAAGATGGCTACCCAACAAAAGCAGCAGCAGGCGCTCAGCACGGTCAGTGAACTCAAGCGGTCGCTTAGAAGAGTGAGGGCACCGCAACTGCGGGAGCTTAGGCGCTTTCTTGCGGCTCCGCGGACCAGGAAGCGCAGTCTGGAGCGGTTGGTGATTGAAAAGAATTGGCAAGCGGCGTGCGCGAAGATCGTCTACCGCTTGATTCCAAAAGTAGAAGGAGAACACCGCCGGGTTTCAGCGCTTCCGACAGTCGTTCGTTCCAAGCGAGAGCTTTTGACAAACTGGCTCAATCACGAAACCAGAGTCGCAGAATTTTCCTGCACCCGGCTTGCCCAGGTTGTAAAGCAGTCAGAAGACATCGTGTTGGGAAAGCGTCCCCTCGGTAATCTGCTAGCTGATTTAACGGAGCTAGCGGCACAACTTGGCGGGCGCTTCGATATTCGCTACGGGTATGCGACCTCTGACCTTCGGGCGGCACTTAAAGGTTTGACTACTACCGGACGGTGGACCAGAAAAAGTCACGGCCGGGTTCGGGCGGCCTTGGTCAACCTGACTGACCACCTGGAGTGGCTTCACAAAAGCGGTGTCCTGCCTGCTTCTAAGAAGAGGGGCCGGACATCAGGTGAACAAGGCTCGTTGTTCAAAGTGGCGTAGTGTTTGCGGGCGACTGGCAGATTGCCAGCCGCCCCCCTTGTTTTTTGCTTTATTTATGGCTAGGATTATTCTACTCGCTGTTGCGGCAGCTCCTGGGGTCCTAGGCCCTGGAACTTGGCTCCGCAACCACAGTTTGCGGGGTCATTTTTCAAGGAGGCATTCACAGCGCAGTAAATGGCAAGTCGGGTGTGGGCCCTGTGACAGAACGGAGAGGACGACGTCAGGTCGTAACCTTTGCCGCAGCTTCTCAAGTTCTGAAACAGAGGATACCACACCCGTAATTTTTTTAGACTTTCCTCAATTAGTTTGATACTAATACGCAATGGCCGAGATTGTTGACGGCAAAAAAATTGCAGACGGGATTTTGTCCGGATTGCGGACCGAGCTTAGCAAACTTAAAACAGCCGGTATCACACCCCGGCTGGTTGTTATTTTAGTCGGGAAAAATCCGGCTTCGCTTTCCTACATACGAGTCAAACAGAAACGTGCCCGTGAAGTTGGTCTTCGTGTCGAAGTCCAGGCATACCCGGAAAATACTCCTCAAGCGGCATTGCAAAAGGCCATTCAGGAGTTCAACAAACAGCCAGATGTCTGCGGGATCTTAGTGCAGCTCCCTCTTCCCGGCCATTTGGATAAGCAAGCGGTTTTGGATAGTATTCGCCCGGAGCTGGATGTTGATTGTTTGACCTCCGGCAACAAGCAAAAACTGTTCAGGGGAGAGGAAGTGCCGTTTTTACCGCCGGCGGTGGCGGCCGTGCTGAAAATTTTAGAGGTTTCCGAGGTTAACTTGGCCGAAGCGAACGTGCTGATAGTCGGTTCGGGGGATTTGATTGGCAAACCTTTGGCCGCCCTGCTTTTGAACCGCAAAATTAGTTTTAAGCTCGCCAATCGCTACACCGAGAATCTCCCGGAGCTTGCGCAAAAAGCCGATGTCATTATTGCGGGCGCGGGCAAGCCGGGGCTTATCACCGGGGAGCGAGTGAAAAAGGGGGCCGTGGTCATTGATGCTGGCAGCACCGGCTCCGAAAAGGGGGAGGTGGTCGGGGACGTGGATTTTGAAAGTGTGGTAAAAAAAGCCCGGCTCCTGGCTCCCGTGCCGGGCGGGGTCGGCCCCGTGACGGTGGCGATGTTGCTCGGAAACGTCGTCAGGTCGGCGCAACGAAAACTGGCTTGAACAGAGGCTCTAAGCGACTATCAAATTGACAGCCTTTGGGCTATCATTTATTATCTATTACATACACATGGCGAAAAAGTATTTACTGACAGCAGAAGGATTAGAGAAACTCAAAAAGGAACTGGAGGTTTTAGTCAACGAGCGGCGCAAAGAAATCATCGAACGTATCCAAGAGGCGGTCGCCCATGGTGACCTGACCGAGAATGCCGATTACGCCCAAGCTAAGGAGGAACAGGCTTTCATCGAAGGGCGAATTCAAGAATTGGAAGAGACGATTAAAAACGCCGAGCTCATAAAAACTGGGGGGAGTCGGAACATTGTGGCCATCGGTTCGACTGTAAAGTTGCAAGCCAACGGCCAGGAAAAGGTCTACACCATCGTCGGCTCCAACGAGGCCAATCCGGCCAATGGGCGGATTTCCAACGAATCCCTGGTCGGTCAAAAACTCATTGGCACCAAGCCGGGCGATAAGATTCAGGTGGAAACGCCGGCCGGCAAAATTGCTTACGAAGTCGTGGAGATTTTGTAGAAAGACCAAAGAACCGAAAAACTTAAAGACGGGGGGAAGAACATCTGGAAAAGCCGCCGGCAGGCGGCTTCTGTTATTGTTTATACGTTCTTTCGTTTTTATGTTTTTTCGTCATTTATGGTATAATAAAAGCCAAATATGACTACGGAAAAAGAACTTGAGCTCTACCGCGAACGGCTCAAAAAACTTGAGGGTTTGCGGGCGGCCGGGATTGATCCGTATCCGGCAAAAGCTAACCGGACGCATACGATCGCCGAAGCGCTGGAGAATTTTTCGACGCTTTCCCAGGTAAAGAAAAAAGTGACGCTGGTCGGCCGGGTGCGCGGGATGCGCGGCCACGGCGCGCTGATTTTCGGTAACCTGGAGGACGGCAGCGGGCGATTGCAGTTCTTGCTGAAAAAAGATGGACTGCCGACCGCGGACTTTGCGAATTTTGCGAGTTTTGTGGATCTCGGGGACTTTCTGGAAGCCACGGGTTTTTTGATGGCAACGAAAAGCGGCGAGAAAACACTTCTGGTCCAATCGTTTCGCTTGCTCGCCAAAAGCCTTCGGGCGTTGCCGGACCAGTGGCACGGACTAACAAATACTGAGGTCCGACTGCGCAAACGCTACCTGGATATGCTGGCGGACCCCGAAGTGCGCGAGCTTTTCCAAAAAAAAGCCAAATTTTGGGCGGCGACCCGGGAGTTTTTGACAGCGGCTGGCTTTTTGGAAGTGGAAACGCCGGTTTTGGAGCATGTTCCGGGAGGAGCGGAGGCGGAGCCGTTTGTGACGCATCACAAGGCCTTGGATCAGGATTTTTATTTGCGCATCTCCCTGGAGTTGCCGCTCAAACGCTTGCTGGTGGGCGGCTATGAGCGGGTTTTTGAAATCGGCAGAATTTTTCGTAACGAAGGAATCTCCGCCGAGCATCTCCAGGATTACACCCAAATGGAATTCTATTGGGCGTACGCGGACTTCGACGACCTTAAAGAATTTCTCCAGAAGTTCTACCGCCATGTCGTCAAAGCGGTTTTCGGATCCTTGAAAGTCGCGGTTGCGGGAACGGAAGTGGACTGGGGCAAAGCCTGGCAGAGTTATGATTATTTCTCAGTTTTTAAAAAGCATGCTGGGCTGGATTTGGATAAGGTTTCGGACGACGAGCTTCGCAAAAAGGCTTCAGGGCTCGGACTCACGTACGAAAAGTTTGCTCGCCGGGGCCGACTGACGGATCTGATTTACAAAAAGCTGGTTCGGCCGAAACTACTGGATGTTGGATTTCTGGAGTATCCGCCAGTCGAGGTGGAACCTTTGGCCAAACGGCTCCCGGAGCAGCCAAATCGGGTTCAGCGTCTGCAAGTCGTGGCGTGGGGGACGGAACTTGGAAAGGGATTTGCCGAACTCAACGACCCCCTGGATCAGCGAGCGCGTTTCGAGGAGCAGATGAAATTGCGGAAGGCCGGCGATACGGAGGCGCAAATGATGGATGAGGACTTTGTGGAAGCTTTGGAATACGGGATGCCGCCGGCTGCGGGCTTTGGGCTCTCGGAGCGGTTATTTGCAGTACTTATGGACAAATCCATTCGGGAAACAGTCATATTCCCAGCGATGAGAGATACTAAGAAATGACCCGTGACCAAGCGCTTGCGCTTCTTCATCAGCACGTCCAGAACCCGAATTTGCTGAAGCATATGCTGGCGGCAGAAGCGCTGATGAAGGGACTTGCTAGGAAATTTGGGGAGAGTGAGGACAAATGGGGCTTGGCAGGACTCCTGCATGACTTGGATTATGATGAGCTGCGCGACAAGCCGGAACAGCACTCTCTCAAGGCCTACGAGATTTTGAAGCAGACTGATTTGGACCCGGAGGTGTGCGAGGCAATCAAGATTCACAACCCGTTGCACGGACTCAAGCCGGAGACGCTTTTGGATAAGGCCTTGTACTGCGCGGAGAGTCTGACAGGTCTGGTGGTTGCCTGTGCGCTCGTGCAGCCGGACAAAAAATTGGTTTCTTTGACTCCCGAGTCCGTTCTCAAGAAGTTTAAATCCAAGTCCTTTGCGGCCGGTACCAAACGGGATTTGATAGCGCAAGCGCCGGAACTCATTGGCATAAACGTGGAAGGGTTGGTGGAAATATGCTTAACTGAAATGCAAAAGATTGCGGGGGATTTAGGATTATGATCTATGATTTACGAATCACGGTTCGACCTCTCTCCCCGCCTGGCTGGCCTTCGGCCACTCGAAGGCGGGCGGGCAACTCTCCCCCCATTCGGCCTCGAGCTCATGGCCGAGAGGTCGCCAGGGGAGAGGGTTTCTTTTCGATTTTCCCTCCCCAGGCGTGGGGAGGGATGAAGGGAGAGGTCGTTAGATGAGGTTGCTTTTGGGAACAACGAACCCTGCCAAACTTAGTGATTATAAGAAATATTTGGTTCATGCCAATCTGGAACTGATTACACTTCAGGACTTAGGTATCCTTGACGAACCTCTGGAAATCGGCGAAACTTACAAGGATAATGCTCTTCAAAAAGCCAGATTCTATGCGGAACGCACAGAACATCCGACACTCGCTGACGACGGGGGGTTGGAGGTTGACGCTTTGGACGGCAGGCCAGGTGTAGAATCAAACCGGTGGCTTGGCCCGAATGCGACGAATGAGCAGAAAGTGAAAAAACTTTTGGAGTTATTGGAAGGAGTTGCCGCCCCCAAAAGAACCGCCCGGCTTAAAAATATAATTTTGGTGTATTTTCCTGCCGAACGGGAGCTTGTCTGGGTGGAGGGCGTGCGGGAGGGAGTAATCCCTGAAAAGAAAGAGGTTCTCAAGCGCTTGATGCCCGGATATCCCTATCGTTCAATACTTTTTATTCCCGAATATCAAAAGTTCTACGACGAACTGACCGAGGATGAGAGAGAAAAGGCAGATCACCGGAGGAAAGCTTGCGGGGAATTATTGTTAAAGTTAGAACCATATCTTTTCTGAGATGTTAGATATTAAATTCATCCGCGAAAATCAGGAGATCGTGAAAAAGGCCGTCAAAGACAAGGGCTTGGATTTAGATTTAGAGAAGCTGCTTACAGTTGACGAACGGCGGCGGAAGTTGACCCACGAGATTGATGAGCTGCGCCAGCAGCGGAAGGACACCTCGGCCCGGCGGGCCGTGGCGGAGGGGAAGGAGTTAAAAGAGCGAGCCAATAAGCTCGAGAAAGAATTAAAGGAAGTCTCCAAGGTCTATGCCGAATTGCTGCTGGCCGTGCCGAATTTACCGGCCCTGGACGTGAAGGTCGGCCGGGACGGGACGGAAAACGAAGTTTTGCGAAACTGGGGCCAAATTCCGAAATTTGATTTTCCGCCAAAAGATCACCTGGAACTCGGCGAGAAGCTGGATATCATTGATGTCGAAAGAGCGGCGAAAGTTTCGGGTACGAGATTTGGTTACCTCAAGAATAGCGGGGTGTTGTTGGAATTCGCCCTGGTTGACCTAGCTCTCAAAACTTTGATTAAGGAGGGCTTTACGCCGGTTGTGCCGCCGGTGCTGATCAGAAAATCCATCACCGATGGCCTAGGTTACTGGCAGGCGGGAGGCCATCAGGATTACTATTGGGTCGTGGATGAAGAAGTTCCCGCAGAAGAAGAACAGAAGGGGCTGTATCTGGTGGGCACCGCGGAGCATTCCGTCGTTCCGATGCACAAAGACGAAGTTTTATCCGCCAAAGATTTGCCAAAACGGTATGTGGCCTTTTCCTCTTCCTTTCGGAGAGAAGCCGGAACATACGGCAAGGATACGCGGGGTATTTTGCGGGTTCACCAGTTTGACAAAGTGGAAATGGTCTCTTTTGTAACAGCAGAACAGGATGATCAGGAACACGAATATCTTTTATCTCTTGAGGAAAAACTGTTTCAGATGCTGGAGCTGCCGTATCAGGTTGTAAAGATGTGCACCGGCGATTTGGGCTTTCCGGTTGCCAGAAAATACGATCTCGAAGCTTGGCTGCCGGGGCAGAATCAATACCGCGAAGTTACATCCACCTCGACCACCACCGATTTCCAAGCCAGGAGGTTGAATATCCGCTACCAGCAGGGAAATGAAAAAAGGTTTGCTCATATTTTGAACGGGACTGGCTTTGCTATCGGCCGGACGATAATTGCGATTTTGGAAAACTACCAGCAGGCGGATGGTTCCGTAAAGGTGCCGAAAGCACTGGCTGCATTCGTGGGTCAAGAGTTGCTAAAACCGAAATGATTCAGAGACAAATCGTCATCAAAAATCTGGCGGTGAACTATTACTTTGCCCGCGCGACTGACGACACCGTACCCACGGTGGTTTTTTTACATGGCTGGCGAAATAACGCCAAAATCTGGACGCCAATTTTGACCAGTTTGGAAAGACAAAATCGATACCATCTTTACGCACTGGATTTGCCGGGTTTTGGCGGTTCGCAAGTTCCGCCCGAATCGTGGAAAACTGAAGACTATGCGAAGGCCGTAAGGGAATTCATCATTACCTTGGGGCTTAACAAGGTCTGCGTCGTCGGCCACTCTTTTGGGGGAAAGGTCGGTATAAAATTAGCCGCGAATTACCCCGAAAGCCTGGAGAAACTTGTGCTGGTCGGAAGCAGCGGAATAAGAGTTGAATCTTGGAAGAATCGCCTCGTTATCTGGTTGGCGAAAATTGCGAAGCCGTTCTTTGCTATCCGATTTTTACAAAATTTGCGACCCAGGATTTATCATATTCTCGGGGCGGACGATTACCTTGCGACCCCCGAGCTCAAATCCGTTTTTTTGAACGTGGTGAGAGAGGATTTACAAAGCGAATTAGACAGAATTACAATGCCGGTTTTGCTGGTCTGGGGAGATCTGGATCGCGAAACGCCTCTGGTTCTGGGGAAAATGATGGCCGAACGTTTACGTTCGGCGAGACTGCTGGTTTTTCCTAAGTCCGGACATTTCAGTTTTTTAGACCGTCCTCAAGAATTTGTCGAGTCCCTAACTTCTTTTATAAATGAATCCGGTCAAAGCCATTAAATCCCAACTTTATCTCCTGCAGCTGGAGAATTATGACCTGCTTCGCTTTTTCCGCCTGATGTGGACAACCCGTGGCGGGTTTCGGCTGCCAAAACCGCGAAAGCGAATCACCTGGACCCCCAAGCTCTCGGTCGTTTTCTTTATAAGCGGGCTTTTAGCCGCGGGCTCGGCCGTTTTTCCGGCTCTGGCGCTGGGTGCTTATAAATTTTGGTTTTTATTGTTCTTTCTTTGGCTTTGGCTTTGGATTTATTTCCTTTTTATCGTTCTTGCCGTGGTTTTGCTTTGGCCCGCGGATTTTCTTTTGAAACAGATTATTATCGGGCGGGCGAAGCGGAAAATCCAAAAATTTCCGGAGCTAACGATTATTGGCATTACCGGAAGTTATGGCAAAACTACGATGAAGGAGATACTGGCCACGGTCCTCAAGCAGAAGTTTTTGGTTCTCAAAACTCCGGAGAACATCAATACCCCCTTGGGCTTGGCCAGATTGATTCTCGACAAATTGCAGCCGGACATCCAAGTATTGGTCGTGGAAATGGGGGCCTACAAACGGGGCGATATCCAAGCGCTCTGCGAGCTTGCGAGGCCGCGGATTGCGATTTTGACCGGGATCAACGAGGCCCATCTGGAAAGATTCCGAAGTTTGGAAAATACCATAGCGGCGAAATTTGAAATTCTGGAAAATTCTGCCGCCGATGGGCTCGTCTTCCTGAACCAGGATGACGAAAGGGTCACGGCCAATTATCAAAAATTTGCTTCCGGCAAGAAAATCAAATTTTACAGTTCCCGTGATGGGCGAGAGCGGCAGCTGCCACTTTTAGGCGATTATGCCAGAGGAATAGTCAGCGCGGCGGTTATGGTGGCGCAAGAATTGGGCCTCTCCGACGAGCAAATCAACGGGGGAGTCGCTGAAATTCAGCCGATTCCGCATCGACTCCAACTTATCCAAAACCGAAACGGCATCACGATTATTGATGACAGTTATAACGCCAACCCGGACGGCGCTCGCGAGGCGATCAAAGTTTTAGGCAGATTTGCTGGCCGGCGGAAAATTTACGTCACCCCCGGCCTCGTGGAGATGGGGGAGCGCTCGGTCGCCATCCACCGGGAAATTGGGAAGCTTCTGGCCCAGAGCGCGGATCTGGTTGTGCTCATAAAAAATAGCGCAACCCCCTCAATTGCCGAAGGACTTCGGGCGGCGGGATATCCTGCGGATCGCATTAAGTGGTATGACGAGGCTCAGAGCGCTTACGCCGCCGTCCCCCATATTTTAAAAGCAGGCGACGTGGTGCTGTTTCAAAACGACTGGCCGGACAATTATCGGTAGTGGTTCATGTTCAAAAAGTTTCTCAACCAAATCAGAAAGCCGCGCGTCAAATACGAGCCGTTGATTAAAGTTCTAATCTCCCGCGATGCGATTCTCCACAATTTTCGGACTTATCAAGGAAAATATCCAGCGCTGAAATTGGCGCCGGTACTTAAAAGCAACGCCTATGGCCATGGCTTAGTCGAGGTGGCCACGATTTTGGAGCCCGAAAAACCGCCATTTCTGGTGGTGGATTCATTTTATGAGGCTCTGGTTTTAAGAAGAGCTATGGTCAAGTCAAATATCCTGGTCATCGGTTATAGCCGGGACGACCTGATTTTAAGAAAAACCTTAAAAGATATTGCTTTTACAATCATCAGTTTGGAGAGTCTGCGAAATTTGGCGGGGAAGCTCACCCACCCCGCCCGGTTGCATTTAAAAGTTGATACCGGCATGCATCGGCAAGGACTCTTGCCCGGGGAGATTCCGGAAGCGGCAAAATTGATTAAGAGTAATCCTCTGATGATCCTGGAAGGCGTGTGTTCGCACTTTGCGGATGCGGACAATCCGGACCAGACTTTTACCAAACAGCAGATTGCGAGCTGGAACGAAATCTCGAGCATCCTGAAAAGGCAGTTCGGGGAAATAAAGTATTTTCATCTCGCCGCCACGGCCGGTCTCCATTACACATCGCAAATCGCGGCCAACGCGGCGCGGCTGGGGCTTGGCCTCTATGGCATCAACTGGGGGGCGCCTTCCCAGGAGATCGAACTCAAGCCGGCTTTGGAAATGCGCTCGGTAATAAGTTCGCTCAAGACTGTCCCGCGAGGCGAAAAAATCGGCTACGGCATTACCTTTGAAACTCCCGCCCCTCTGACGCTTGCCACTGTCCCGGCCGGCTACCATGAGGGAATAGATCTCCGCCTTTCCAACACAGGAGTTTTTCAAGTTCGCGGGAAATCTTGCGCCATCGCCGGCCGAGTCAGTATGAATATCACGACCATTGACGTAACGGGGGCGGCGGGGGCCAGAATTGGCGAGGACGTGATAATGATTAGTAACGAGCCCGCTCTGCCCAATTCGGTTGAGAATATTGCCAAAATTTGCCATACTATTCCTTACGAAATTCTCGTTCACATTCCTCCATCCTTGCGGAGGGTCATAATCTAAACTTTATGGATAGGTCACAGACCATTGGAGTTTTTTTCGGGAGCCGTTCGCCCGAGCACGACATTTCGATAATCACCGCGGAGCTTGTCATCGCGGGGCTTAAAGGAATGGGCTGCCGGGTTCTGCCGGTTTATCTCGGCAAACAGGGAGAATGGTTTATCGGCGAGGAGCTGGGAAAACTCGAGACTTTTACCGACCCGAACAAAAAAAATCTGGCCGGCAAATTTAGTCGATACTTTTTGGATTTGGAAAAATCCGTCGGCAAGCTGGTATTTCGGCAAAAAAGTCTGTGGGGGAAAACGCATGTCGTGAATCTGGCCTTTCCGGCCTTTCACGGCAGTTTTGGCGAAGATGGTACAATTCAGGGCTTGTTTGAAATTTTTGGCGTGCCTTACGTCGGTTGTGACGTAACCTCCTCGGCCATCGCGATGGATAAGATTTTGACCAAGCAGTTTTATCAGCAATTTAGTATTCCGACCACACCGTTTGTGCACTATTCCCTGGAGGATTGGGAGAGGGACCGCGAGGCCGTGCTCCGGGGCATCCAGCAAAAACTCCGTTTCCCGCTGTTTGTCAAACCGGCCCGTTTGGGCTCCTCAATCGGCGTGGCAAAAGCCAAGACGGAAAAGGAACTCGAGCTCTCGGTCGAAACAGCGCTGCATTACGGGCAGCGGGTGCTGGCCGAAGCAAGTGTGGAAAATTTGGCGGATCTCACCGTGGCGGTACTCGGCAACGACGATCCTCGGCCTTCGCTCATCCAGGAGTCGGTTTTTGCGGACGAGTTTTTTTCTTACGAGGATAAATACTTGCGCGCCGGAGGCGCCCAGTTGGGGAAGGCCCGTCGCAGCGTCATTATTCCCGCCCGGCTGGACAAAAAAATTACGGAAACCCTCCAAACCCTGGCGGTCAAAATCTTCAAATCATTGGGCTGTTCGGGAATTGCCCGGGTGGACTTTCTGTATGACCGAAAATCCCAAAACTACTTCGCTAACGAGGTTAATACTCTCCCCGGCACGCTTTATCATCATCTCTGGCAGAAGAGCGGGGTAAGCCTCGAGGAGCTTTTGGAAAAGCTCCTGATGTTGGCGGAAGAGCGGCACCAGAAAAACCAGCGGCCCGCTTACACTTTTGCTTCTGACATCCTGCGCCGGACCGGGGGAGGGAAGCTGCCGTTTGCTAAGCTTCACGGTCATGGCGATATTTGATTTGAGGAAGCGCCGGCCGGCGAGGCAGCTGCGGTTCCGGCGGCCCGAGTTCCAGGCAAAATTAGCGCGGGCTAGGCGCTACGAGCGCCAGACCATTGTTGTGCCAGAGTCTTGGGGCAGCCGCTTCCTTTCGGGTTTGGGTTTGCGATCAGCCTGGCGGCGGGGCATTGCGATTTTATTTTTGATCCTGCTTTTCTATTTTTTGACTCTTTCCCGCGTCTTTTTGGTCAGGCAGGTTTCAGTTCTCGGCGAGGGGATTAGTCCTGCGGAAGTCGAAGACGTTTTGCAGAGCCTCGAAAAACAGCGCCGTTATCTTGTTCCCCGAAACCACATTCTGCTTCTTTCGAAGCGGCAACTGCTTTTAGCCCTGCAGGATGAATTGCCCGAAGTCAGACAAATTACCAGGTTCAAGCGCGGGTTCCCCAACCAGTTAGCGCTTGCCGTAGAGAAGCGGAAACCATTATATGTTTGGCAAAGCGGCGAGAGCTACTACCTTTTAGACCAGGATGGCGTGGTTTTTCAAAAAGTTCTCACTTACGAGCCCAGCTCTTTTGCCGAGGTTTTGCTTGCCGATCAGACTCAAGCGCCAGTCCAAGTCGGCCAAGCTTTGCCAATCGGCAAGCCCCTCCAATTTGTTGAAAAGGTCAAGAACCAGTGGCCCCGCGAGATTCCCCAGACGACTTTTGCCAGCTTTGTTCTCCTCGGCAGCTTAAGTCCGGACATCACGGTCAAGACCGGCCTCGGCTTTCAGGTCTATTTTGATCTCGACCGAAGTGTGGAAGCCCAGCTCCGGAATCTAAATTTGCTTTTGGCCCAGGAGATCAAGCCGGAAACCTATAGCGGCCTGTCTTATATTGACTTGCGCCTGCCCAACATCGCCTATTATTGCTATCTCGACGCGCCCTGTGCGCCGGAAAACGCCACCTCGACTTTGCCCAAATTATGACCTATATCATTTCGCTTGGCGGGTCTTTGATTTATCCCAATCGTCTTGACCTTCAATTTGTAAGAAAATTTGGTAAGTTGATTTTGGGATACGCGAAACGAGGCCGTCGGTTTTTCATCGTTACCGGCGGCGGAAAACTTGCGCGTCAGTGCCAGGCGTTGGCGCAAGCGACCGGGAAGATCAGTAACCCGGATTTGGATTGGCTCGGGATTGCAGCTACCAGAGCCAGTGCCGAGGTCTTGCGGGACCTTTTTGGAAAGTTCGCCTACCCGGAAGTCCTGAATGACCCGACGAAAAAACTCGAGAGGCCCAAAAGAATAAACGTCTTCTCCGGTTGGAAGCCCGGCCGGTCAACAGACTACGCTGCCGTTCGACTGGCGCAGACTTACGGGATAAAGACGGTGCTGAACCTCTCCAACATTGATTATGTCTATAATGCGGACCCAAAGGAATACAAAAATGCCCAGCCAATTAAGCAAATTACTTGGCAGAACTTTCGCAAACTTTTTCAAGAGAAATGGCGTCCGGGTGCCAACCTGCCGTTTGATCCCAAGGCCTCGGCTCTCGCCGAGCAACAAGGAATTAAAGTTGTTGTGATGAACGGCCGCGATTTTAAAAATTTTCAAGCCTTCCTCCAAGGCCGGTCGTTTAAAGGGACGGTTATTAGCTGACCTTCGGTTTTAGTTTTAGACTTTTACCGGTTAGGTTTTTCAGTCTGCGGCTTGTCGAAGTTTGTCCGTTTTTTTCGCATTTGCGAAAAAAACGGACAATATAATATAACAAGATTTCCCCGCGGCAAGCCGCGGGGCCTAACCGCCGAGGCGTGGGGTTCATCCCCGGGCCGAGGCACCAAGGAAAGGGGAGGCAGTCCCGACAAAGTCGGGACGGTTGGAAGGGGAAAACCCCTTCCCCCGGTTTTCCCCTCCAAGTTGATTTATCCTTCAGGAACGCAAGATATTAATATCTTATTTGATACTTGTCAAAAGAAAAGCGCCTCTGTAAAGAGACGTCGGAGGAGCAAACCAATATCATTCGCTAAATCAATTGATTTTGTACACGTATATCAAGTAGCCAATTTTGGCGATTGGCTTGTCCGTCGCAGGCAGGCAAAAAGACAATATCCCTATTGACTTTTGGGTATTTGCATCCTAGAATGATATGTCAGGATTCATGGGAATTACTTGGTTCCAATGAATTTGACTGCGTTCATTACAATGCAAAAGAGGGTTCATAGCAGATCAAAGGAGTAGGATACATGCCGAAAAAGTGGAGTAAAGAGTTGGTTGTCCGAACCATTCTGGAGCAACACAGTTTGGGCGAAAAGCTTAACTCCAATCACGTGCAGCTTAATGATCGGAATTTTTACCAAGCTGCCGTGAGACATTTCGGCGGCTGGAAAAATGCGATCGAAAGCGCGGGTTTGGACTATGAGCAAGTTCGGATTAAGACGCGCGCACATCCCGTTTGGAGCCGTGAGAAGATAGTGCGTGCGATACAGCGTCTGGTAAAGGCCGGAGCCGGGATTAATTCGAATTCTGTGCAGCTCCACCACCCTCGTCTATATGGTGCTGCGATAAAATATCTGGAGTCGTGGCAAAAAGCCGTGGAGTCCGCAGGCTTCGACTATTCCAAAGTCCGTGTCTATCAGCCAGCGAGGCAGTGGACAAGAGAAATGATCGTTGCTGCAGTTTTGGCGAGGAAGAAGGTAGGACTGCCGCTTGATCACCAAAATGTCCCCACCCTGGTGCACGCGGCATCGAGAGTCTTTGGTGCGCGAGGGTGGGCGAAAGCGCTTCGCAGGGCCGGAATCGATCCAAGCTCTGTAAATCCCCGTCTAATTTGGACGGAGGAACGCGTAAAAAAGGAGATACTTCGGCTTCAGCGGGCGGGGATACCTCTCAATATGCAGTTTCTCTACAAAAATGGATATCGTAAGCTCCTGTCGGGCGGCCGTACAGTCTTCGGAAGCTGGGGCAGGGCAATCCGTGCGGCAGGCCTGCGGTACTCCAAAGTTCGGCTTCGCCGGAAAAACTGGTGGACGAAAAAAAGGGTTCTCTACCAGATTAAACGACTTGAAGGGGCCGGCATCCGGCTCAGCTCTAAATCAATTGAGCTGTCGCCTGGTCGAAGCGGTTTCTTTCAAGCAGCGCTCCGACACTTTGGAAGCTGGCGAAAAGCGGTCTACGCCACAGGCATAGACTACATGAAACATTGCAGAATCTGGTCAACCAAGGCCTGGCTAGAGAAGCTTACGAGTTCTGACTTGTTGGCGATCGAGCGACGGGCGAAAGTCATGTCCGAAAGGAGAAGGAAACATGAATAGACTGCGAAGCATTCTGGGCCGAAGGGTGGTAAGGGTCGGTGAGATTCCGGTTCGGTCGATAAACGAAACGAAGTACAGGATTAGGACGAGTTATGACCCGGGAGCGATGTCAGAGCTGGCAGAATCGCAAGAAAATTTGGGTCAGATTCAGCCTATCCTTGTCACACCGACAACTGGTCAGAAATACAACCTGATTTACGGCTCGCGGCGTCTGCTCTCTCTCAAGAAAAAAGGGAAACAGAGCGTAACTGCGACCATAGTCACTGGGGTGACTGACCAGGACGCGATCGTTATCGCTTTGGCGGAAAACCTCCAGCGTGAGAGCCTCACCCCCTTCGAAGAAGGTGCGGCTATCCTCAAGCTGATCAAGGAATACGAGATGCAGCCCGCTGAAGTGGGTAAGATGATTGGCAAGAAACTTCCATGGGTAACGGGCCGTTTGCGACTTCTGGGCGCGCCAAAAGAGCTGCAAGAGATGTACACAAAAAAAAGCCTCAGCCTGGGCCACATTGAAGCGCTGGCGCTGGTCACACCGCCGGAAAGACAGGTCCAGCTGGCCCGTGAAGCTGTAAAGAGCAGATTATCTGCTTCGGAGCTGGTCGAGCTACTTCGTGAGGAAGGGGCTCGAGAGGTCCAAGAGCGCCGAAGTCGGGCAATTATCACCAGCAAAAAAGCCCGGTTGCGGATCAGGGGCTTTGAAAAATATCTCCGATTAACCCTCTCCAAACTGAAAGGTAACATCACATATGGGGAGACCCATAACTTGAAGGTCGCTTTGCGTTCGTTGAGCAAGGCGATCGAGAACATTTTGAAAGAACTGGAGGATTAGACTTCCAGGTCTGCACCTTTGATCTCTTTCGCGAGACCCAGGATCGTTCTGGGTCTCTTTCTTATAACTTATCATACCTATTTGATACTTATTAAAAGAAAAGCGCCCCTGTAAAGGGGCGCTGGGGGATTGAACCAACATCATTCACTAACTCAATTGATTCTATATATATATATCGAATACCCGATTTTGGCGATGGGTTCCCTCGCGCGAAGCCAGCTGTAGCCTTCGTCTCTTCTGAAGGGCGCCCAGTAGAGGTCATTCATCAAAAAAGTTTCGGACACGGCGATATAGTCAGTCGGCGGCCTCCCGTTCTCGGCGTGCCATTCCAGAAATTTGGACTGGGAGCAATCGTAGCCAGAAGAATCGGCAATGAGTTTTCCGGCACTGTCGTAGCGGCGCTTGCAAAAGTAATATTTGGGATCCCCGCCGCCGAAATAATCCACGGCGATTTTTTGGATTTCCGGACGGGCCGCCGCATAGGCAACCAAGCGTTTCAGATCCTGACCCCAGTCGACATTGGAATCCGTGACGTATTTATAAGCGTTCCCCGGCCCGCCGACCAGTTCGTTGAAGTAGGCGATGTAATGGGGAAAGCCGGAGAGGTTACTCAAGCCGTACCAGAGGAGCAACATTCCTAAAATCAAGGAATAGGCCAGGCGCTTGATTCCCGTTTGCGCTGCCCTAATCCAGTCCAGGGTTTCTTTGGCCGCGAGCAAGAGGATGAGCGGGATGATGGGAAAGAGGTGTCGAATGCCAAGATTCAAGTTGCCGGAGATGGACAGGTAGCTGTAAAAGACGATGAACAGAAGGAGGGCTAATTCCACGAAATTCGTCTGGGCGTAAGAGCGGAACTTGGTCCAAATTTTCCAAGGGGTTTTGCGAAAGTAGCGCAGCAGTCCGGAACCTAAGCTTAAACCGACCAAAAACAGTTCCGCAATCGGCGTCTTGATGAGGTAGCTAAGCGGGAAGTACCAGGCAAAGCTCTGGTTGGTTACCTGCCCCAGGAAGTAGGTGGTGTTGCCGCCCTGGACCCGGTTAAGGACCATTACCGCGCCCAAGAGATACTGGACAATGGATTTCATCCCCGGCAAGTCGTTGAGTTTTACCAAAACTTCCGCCGCCTTTTTCCCCAAGCCCCATTGCAGCGAATCGACAATGAGTTTATCTTGGACCTCAAGCGGCATATTCCAAGTGTGAGGAATATAGACGATCCAAACCAAAAGAAAACTAGCTAGAAAAATTAGCAGTAGACCGCCGATATAGACTTTAAACCGCTGTTGCCAAGTCGGAGGGCTTTGCCAGGTAACTACGGCGATGAGCGCCAAGAGTCCAAAAAAAGGATAGATGATGACGGCGGAGAACTTCGCCAGTTGCATCAGGGCAAAAAATAGAGTCGCCCACGCCAAGGATTTCCTCGAGGGCTTTTCCAGGAATTCAAAGAAGAAGTAAAACGCGAAAAACATAAAGGCCGCAATCCCGAGGTCGGTGGTTACCAAACGGGAATGGGCCAACAGGTTGGGGGACAGGGTAAACAGGAACAGGGTCAAAAGGGCAACCCGGAGTCCGTAGCGTTTCTTGGCGAATCGGTAGAGGATATAACCGAAAAGTAGAGCCAGGAGGAGAATCGGCAGGCGCGACCAAAAAAGAATTTTGTCGGCATCATTGCCGATGTGGTAAATGAAATTCCAGCCGGTTTCCCACTGGCCGTTACTTTCGGTGGTCCAGGCCGGAATGGTCAGCGGAAATTTGAGGTCGAGAAGCAGCAGGGGAAAGGCCGCCAAGTCTTTCAAAAGGGGGGGATGTTCGGGGTTGAGGCGGTAGTCGCCATATTTGAGGTAGCTGTAACCGGCCGGGATGTGCGCCACCTCGTCGACGATGCCGGAGTCACCGGCCATACTGGAAAGGCCCAGGGTCGCCATCAGCAGCAACAGCAAAACAACCACTAGCCGGTAGTGCTGTTCAAAAAATTTTGTCATTGAAAATTGACCTGATTTTGGCTATACTAGCGGTAAGAAAAATGGCTAAACTCCTCAATTTTTTCCCCAGCGCCTTTGTTCGCGATCGGTTGGTTTTGGTTTCGCTAGCCGCAGCTTTAGTCGTCAACATTATACTTTGGCTTGCCGTCTTTGGCAAATTTGGGTATTCCCGCGAGCTCATCCCCCTTCATTTCAACATCGTTTACGGTATTGATTTTGTGGGAAGCGCTCGAGAGCTTTACGAGCTGCCGCTTAGCGGCCTCTTGCTCCTTGGGGTAAATTTTTATTTGGGTAAAACCCTTTATCCGCGCGAAAAGCTGTTTGCTTATTTTTTGAGTTTTGCCGCCCTCTTGGTGCAAATTCTCCTGGGAATCGCGGTTTTGACTTTGCTGGTGCTTAATTCTTGAAACATGGACCATCCGCCAAAAACGCGTCTTTACCGGAGTTTGGAAATTTTACCTGGCGCTTTGACTTGGCTGACGCTTTTGGGGGCGGTGGTTTTCTCGGTTCTCGCTCCCGTCTGGGTTGCCACCTACATTATTTTATTTGATCTCTATTGGGTGCTCAAGGCCGTGAATACGGTGCTTCACCTCTTGAGCAGTTTTTTGAAATTGAAACTCCATGCCACTTATGACTGGCGGGAGCGACTGGAGTTGTTGAGAGATCCCGCGGCCTACCAGCAAGTCCTGCGGCAGCAAATTTCGGCCGCCGCTACCCCTCGCCGCCGCCGCCGGGATCTCACGGCGGAGCTGAAGCGCCTGGAAGCGTTGGATTTCCGCACCCGCCTCCTGGATTACCGGCAGGTCTATCATCTGGTTTTGCTGCCGACCTACAAGGAAAGCTTGGAAGTTTTGGATCACTCTATCCGTTCTCTCCTGGATACGGACTTCCCCAAAGAGCAGATAATTTTTGTGTTGGCCACCGAGGAGCGGGATTACCAGCGAGCCTTGGAGCATGGACGGATCCTGCGCGAGCGCTACGGCGACAAATTTTTCCGGTTTCTGGTCATCATGCATCCGGACGGGATTGCCGGGGAAATCAGGGCCAAAGGCGCCAATCTGACTTATGCCGCCCGGCAGGCCGTCGGGGTGTTGCGGGAGCTCGGCATCGCCCTGGACCGCGTCTTGGTTTCCGCCTTTGATTCGGACACGGTGGTAGCCAAAAATTATCTTGCCTATTTGACCTATGCGTTTCTCACCGCCCCCAGTCCTTATCGCACCAGTTACCAGCCCCTGCCGGTGTACAACAATAACATCTGGGACGCCCCGGCGATTACCCGAGTGGTGGCGGTCGCCAATTCCTTTTGGCAGATGGTCGATGCCAGCCGCCCCGACCGCTTGGTAACATTTTCTTCTCACGCCATGACCCTCAAAGCCCTGGTGGAGGTAAATTATTGGCCGGTTGATGTCATCTCCGATGACTCGCAAATTTTTTGGCGTTGCTGGCTTCACTACCACGGCGATTACCGCACCCAGCCGCTGTTCACCACGGTTTCGCTCGACGCAATGCTGGACGAAACCTACTTTCTGACCCTGGTGGGACAATACAAGCAGAAACGGCGGTGGGCCTGGGGGGTGGAAAATTTTCCCTATCTGGTCCAAAACGCCTTTCGCGACAAATTTATCCCCCTGTGGAGAAAGCTTCTATATATCGAACGTGAATTGGAGGGGAAATATTTTTGGGCCACGGCCTCAATTATGATTGCCGTCCTCGGTTGGCTGCCGCTGCTGCTGGGAAGCAATCGGTTCGGTAGCGAGGTTTTAGCCTTTAATCTCCCTTTGCTGACGAGGACGATTATGCAGATTGCGACCTTATTTCTGATTTTTTCGGTGTACATTAATATGGTTTTGCTGCCGCCGCGGCCGAAACAGTATTCCTGGTGGCGGACCGTGAACATGATTTTGCAATGGGTGTTTGTCCCGATTGTTTCCACAATTTTTGGCTCGTTGCCCGCCATTGACGCCCAGACTCGACTAATGCTCGGCAAATATATGGAGTTTTGGGTCACGCCCAAGGCCCGGAAGACGGAAATCAAGGAACCAGCCATGATTTTCTCTCATGATCATCCTAAATCGTGAATTTTATTTTGTAATTTTTTTCCTGGGAACGCTGGTCCTTTCTTTTTTTCTGACCAAGGGAATTAAGCGCCTGGCCTTGAGTTTGGGCATTGAGGATCAGCCGGACCTGGCGCGGAAAATTCATCGGGAGTCACGGCCGAAACTCGGCGGAGTCGCCATTTTTTTTAGTTTCGTTTTGGGATTACTGGTACTGGCGGCGGGTGGCGGAACGGTTGAGGTCCGGGGGCTGCAGCTTGCGGGTTTCGTGCTCGGGGGCGCGATTCTGGTGATTGGGGGCGTCTTGGATGACAAATACAATCTGCCGGCTTCCCGGCAAATTTGGTTTCCGGTAGCGGCCGCGGCACTGGTTGTGCTTTCCGGCACGCACATTTCCTACATCACCAATCCCTTGGGCGGCCCGATTATCCTCGACCAATACAAAATTCTGGGTTACCCGGTGCTGGGGAGCCTCCTGGTTTTTGCTTGGATTTTGGGATTAACTTACACCACGAAATTTCTCGACGGCATGGACGGGCTGGTGGCCGGAATTTCCGGGATCGCCGCTCTCGCGATTTTTGTGCTGTCTCTCGGGCCGGCGGTCAATCAAACGACCACCGCTTTTTTGGCTCTCCTCTTGGCCGGGGCGGTTTTCGGGTTTTTACCGCATAATTTTTACCCGGCCAAGATTTTTTTGGGTGAGGGGGGGAGTATTTTTACGGGATTTATGATCGCGGTCTTGGCCGTGATTTCCGGAGGGAAAATCGCGACCGCCCTTTTGGTTTTGGGCATCCCGGTGCTGGACACCGCCTGGGTGATTGTCCAGCGAGTTTGGTTTCGGGCCTCGCCGTTTGTGGGCGACAACAAGCATCTCCATTTTCGCCTTTTGGACATCGGGCTTTCGCAGCGCCAAGCGGTTTTGCTTTTGTATTTTCTCGCCGCGACTTTTGGAGGAATCGCGGTATTTCTGCAGTCCTTGGGGAAACTTGTCGCCCTGATTATTTTGAGTATCGTCATGATCACGGTGGTGATGGGCGTTGCCGTGATTTACAAGAAGCGCTCCTAATGCTCCGAATCACCCTATTAATTTTATTCGCTGTCAGTGCCGGAGGACTATACTTTGTTCTTTCCGATTCCTCGACCGAGCAGTCCACCTTGACTGTCGGCGGCGCAAGACTGACTGTGGAAATTGCGGACGAGCTTCCGGAACAAATTCAGGGGCTGTCGGGCCGGCCGTCGCTCTGTCCGGATTGCGGCATGCTATTTGTCTACAGCCGCCCCGCGATCTTGAGCGTCTGGATGAAAGATATGAAGTTTCCTCTGGATATAATTTTTATCCGGGAGGGGAAAATTAGCGAAATTTACGAAAACCTGCCGGTTCCCGAAACCGGCAAGGCCATTCCCGCTATCTGGAGCCAGCAGGAAGCAGAGATGTTTTTGGAGGTCAACGCCGGTTTTGTTCAAGCGCACGGTCTGAAAAAGGGCGACGCAATCGGGTTAAATTAAATTGCCCACTTTTTCTCGACCGAGAAAAAGTGGGCAATGTCGAGGTTTCGGGATTATGTGTTTGACACAAATAACTCGCGAACCCCTTGACTCTCCAAGGGTCTTCAGTTCATAATAGCTCAACCAACCAGAAGGGGGTAGAAACATGAATTCAGATTCGAAAGCTCAAGGCGCGGCTGTGGATTTACCGGCCCTGGGGGCTGCGGTAAAAGGCCTCGTGGAAACCGTGCACAGAACATACAAAATTAATCCGTTGTGCACCAAGGCGACGTATTGCGGCATTGACTACCATTTGCAGGGAATGTATGCCCACCACCCAGATCGAACCTACCTCATCCGAGCTTTACGGAGCTGTCTGGAGGCCATTCATCTTGGTTTTCAGATTGAGCCGAAGCCGATTGCTGAACTACTGGAGCAGTTTGACCAGAAGTTTCCGGTCACTCTCCCGGCGACTGTTGCGGCCCCGGCCACAACTTCTCCAGGCAAACCAGGCGTCATCCGCGACGGCTGGAGCAACCGCTAGTCAGGAGGGACACCATGGAACTTGCCGAGTTGCGAGAAGCAGTGGAAAAAGCCATTGCCGATTATCACCGGGAGAACGGTCTAGACGCGCAGTGTACCACTGACACGTTCATTATGTTTGATGTCACTTTCGACCCTGAGATTGACTGGCCACTTGAACTTCGCCGAGGGTTGGTAGTTGGCGCCATCGATAACGCCCACTACTGGCACAGGGTATCGTTCCAAAACACTGGGGACCTGGCCAAAATCGTGAATGATTTGTTCTCTGGGGAAACGGTGTCTTCTCAGCAGCGCACGGTAGGGGAGTGCGACGGGCTTCTGGAAGAGGTGTAGAACAAGGGGCAGTAGTGGAGTGAATCCACCGCTGCCCCCTTATTTTTTATTTGACAACGGTGATTTTCGAAAGTATAATTCATACCAATATGGCGTTTGCAGTCATTGAAACCGGTGGTAAGCAGTATCTAGTTTATCCCCAAAGCCGAATCAAAATCGAAAAACTTCCCGCCCAAGAAGGGCAGGAAGTCGTTTTTGACAAAGTTTTGCTGGTCGTAACCGAGAATCAAGAAGTCAAAATCGGCCGGCCTTATGTTGAAGGAACAAAAGTTTTGGGTAAAGTCCTGCGGCAATACCGAGACAAAAAGATTCGGATTTTCAAATACAAACCCAAGGTTCGCTACCGTCGTCGCAAAGGGCACCGGCAGAATCTGACTGAAGTTGAAATCGTAAGGCTCTAAAATTTTCACAAAAAAAGGACCGGGGCACGCCGCTGAGTTACCAGCGTACCCCGGCTTTCTCACCCATCCTCTCCGCAGGGCGTGGGCAAGAACTCGGTCAAAAAAATCCCTCGTTCATATTTTTGCGCACCGGGAGTATACGGCATTGGCCGTTTTGATGTCAAGGGCTTTTGGAGTTACCCGGGCTTGTACTCCCGCCGTCCTTCCAGGGCTTTCTTGATCGTTAGTTCGTCAGCGTATTCAATGTCGCCGCCGATGGGCAGTCCGTGCGCGATCCGCGTTATTCGGACCTCGGGAAACTTTTTCAACTGCTTTGCGAGATACAAAGCCGTGCCCTCGCCCTCCAGAGAGGGATTGGTGGCCAGAATGACTTCGGCCTGGCCGGAAAGGCCGCGGAGTCGTTCCAGGAGTTTATCAATCGTGAGCTCCCGCGGCCCCACCCCGTCAATCGGGGAAATCACGCCGCCGAGGACATGATAGGTGCCCTGGTAGGACCGTCCCTGCTCGAGGGCGACCACATCCAGCGGCTCCTCCACCACGCAAATCAGGTTCTGGTCGCGGTGTTTGTCAGCGCAGATCTCGCAGAGCAGACTTTCCGACAAATTGTGACATTGTTGGCAAAATTGCAGGGCGGTCTTGAGTTCGGCGATGGCGCGCGACAGTGCCTCCCGTTCCCCGTCCTTTTGTTTCAATAAAAAAAAGGCCAGACGGGAGGCGGTTTTTGTGCCAATGCCGGGGAGGCGGCTGAGCTCTTCAATAAGTTTCCGAATGCTTTTTGGTAAAACGTTCATAGGCCTGCTACGAAATTACGAAAAAAGTACGAAAGTACGAAATTTCGTATATTCGTAATATTTCGTACTTCGTAGCTTATCAAATTTCCTCCAGCTCTTCCACCACTTCCACTTCCTGTTCTTTTGCCAGATTGCGGAACGAGGTTTTGGACGCGTCAAAGTAGAGCTCGACGCTGCCGGTCGGCCCGTTGCGGTGCTTTTTGATCAAAATTTCCGCGATATGCGGTCGTTTGGCGTTTTTGCCCTTGTATTGTTCTTCCCGATAGATAAACATCACCACATCCGCGTCCTGCTCGATGGAGCCGGACTCCCGCAAATCGGAAAGTTGCGGCACGGGCGGGTTTCTCGATTCCACGGCCCGGGAGAGCTGGGACAGGGCGAGGACCGGCACATTCAGTTCCCGGGACAGGGATTTGAGGGCCCGGGAGATCTCCGAAACTTCCTGGACCCGGTTTTCCTGGCTCCGCCCCTCCATGAGTTGCAGGTAGTCCACGATTACGAGGCCCAATTCGTGTTCGGCCTGCAGGCGTCTGGCTTTGGTGCGGATTTCCATGATGTTTGAGGAGGCGGAGTCGTCAATAAAAATCGGGGCGTCGGCCAACCGGCCCATGGCGTGGCCAATCCGCTCAAAATCGTTGTCCTCGCCCTCGTCCGAGAGTCGGCCGGTGCGCATCTTCCATAAATCCACATCGGCTTCGGCCGCCAAGAGCCGGTCGACGAGCTGGTCTTTGCTCATTTCCAAAGAAAAAACCCCGACCGGGATTTTTTCTCTTACCCCCACGTGACGGACAATGTCCAAGGCCAGGGAAGTTTTGCCCATGGACGGCCGCGAAGCCAGGATAATGAGGTCGGATTTTTGCAAACCGCCCAAGAGATTGTCCAGATCCGCGAAGCTCGTGGAAATTCCGCGGAGCTTCCCTTTGACCTTATGGAGCTCGTCAATCCGATCAAAGGTCTCGTGGAGGACCAAACTCAGGGGAATGAAATTCTGCTTGAGGTACTTTTGGGAAACCCCGAACAACTTCTGCTCCGCCGTGTCCAAGAGCGAATCTACGTCTTCCACCTCGCCGTACGAGGCGGAGATGATATCCGAGGAAGCCTGGATGAGCTTCCGGAGCGTTCCCTTGCGCTGGACGATTTGAGCGTAGTGGACGACATGGGAGGCGGTGGGGGTGTTGTTCACCAGGCTCGTCAAGTAGCTCATCCCGCCGACCTCTAGGAGCGCTCCCTTTTCCTCGAGCTTGTTGGACACCGTCAAAACGTCAATGCTGGAGCGCTCCTCATAGAGCTCCAGCATGGTTTCAAAAACGAGTTGATGCCGCCGGTCATAAAAGTCCTCTGGGGAGAGGACATCGGCAATTTTGATAATCGCGTTGCGGTCGAGCATCAGGCCCCCCAAAACCGAAGCCTCCGCCTCGAGATTTTGCGGCGGCAGGCGGTCAATGTTTGTTTTGGTTTCCGCGGCCATTTAAGAGAGCCCTTTCTGAAGTTTGCGCAGATTAATAATAACCGCAGGGCGGGCCGCGGTCAACTCTGCACTCATACCTTGGTTTGTCCACATATTTTTAATCCACGCTGGTTGGTCGCGAGTTAAACAAGTCGAAAAAGACCACTCCCAAAATTATGAGTCCCAGAAGGAGCAAGGGACTAGCCCCGGTCCGCGGCAGTTCCCGCGCGCCCGCGATTTCTCCCCCTTCGGTCGGCGGAGCGGCACTGGGACCCGCTCCGGCTCGTGCCGCCAAAATCGTTTCCACGGCCGTGGTCGAGGCCAGCTCTACCCCGCCAATCCGAAAGGCGACAAACGTGCTGACGTTCAAGGCCGGCGCCTTGGGGACAACCGTAAAGGTGACCGTATTGGAGGAGCCGGGGTCAATTTGCGGGATAGTCCATTCGGCCACGTTATTTTTATAGGTATCATAGGCCGGGGTAGCGACGGCGATTTTTAGCTCCGGCGGGAATGTCACCACGAGGTTGCCCACATTCAGTAAATTCGGACTAAGATTTTTGATAATGATTCTTTCCTCGACTCCCTGCAAGACCTGCTTTTCGGCAGCCGCTTGAAATTCGAGAGCGCTCTTAGGGGCCGCTGCCCCACTTGCCGGACCTGCCGCCGCGCCACCGCCACCTCCACCTCCACCACCACCCCCACCCCCCCCCCCCCGGGGGGGCCGGGGGGGGGGCGCCGGGGACAAATTGTATTACAACCACGTGGGGGGGA
>CAYHVH010000005.1:0-10185 GCA_964360335.1 uncultured Candidatus Saccharibacteria bacterium | reverse complement strand
GGATTTCCACCACGTTGGAGGAGATTTCCGGGAAATTGCTTCCTGTAACCTTCGCAAAATTGCTGATTTTCGTGGGGACAGTAATGGTGCTCAAAGCTTTTACCAGGAGATTGAGGGATAAAGTTTGACCGGGAGCAAGCTCTCCGAGATTCCAGGTGACAAGGTTTTGACCGGTGGTGGTGGAAACTTGGGCCGGCACGGGGGCGCTGGAAATAAACTCTAAACTTTGATCCAGCACATCGGTGACCACTGCATCCGTGGCCGCACCCAGTCCCTGATTTTCGACGGTTATGGCAAAACTGAAGGAGTCCCCGGCCACGACTGCGGTATCACTGGCGGCTTTGCTGATTGCTACCGCGGGCGGCGTTCCCGGCGGCGGCGGACAGACAAAGCTCGCAAATTCGAGTCCCGGCACGAAATTGACTTGACTATTTGCCCCCAAAGTTACCGCCTGGCCGTAGGCGGCGATAATCCGGGCATTGGCGTCCACCCCGAGCCGGCCGTTCATAGCGTAAAAGATGGTAGTTGCCGAACTAAAGTTGGCCTGCACGACAATCGCGTCAGCGTTTCCGTCCTGGGCGGAAACCAGAAGCAAAAATCCGCCGGTGTTGGTGCCGTTGACCGAGGCGTTGCCGGCGATGTTGATTTGCCCATTCGCGAGGATGACCGTGCCGGAGCCGGCAAAGGCCGGGGCAAGTTCGAAACTCGCATTGCTCCCCACGGTAATATTCCCGGAGACAAAGACATTGCCGGTGATCGAAACCTGCGAATTTTCGGAAAGGGTCAGGTTACCGTCGATCTTCAAAGGCCCCAGAGAGTTGTTGCGGCTGTTTACGCCAAACACGACATCGCCGCTCACGGTTCCGCCCAAACTCGCGGCCGTTTCCCATTCGAGTGTATTCAAAGCCGGCAGGGCGAGGGGAGGAGACGGCGCGGTTTTGCTGCCGGAAACCGTCAGATTGGCAATCTGGCCGACCGCGCTCACGTCGCCGTTCACTTTGGAAAACAGCTGACCCTGGACATGAGCGTTGGAGTAGACGTCCCCGTTGACCGTGGTGTTGGCCGCAATCCCCACCCCGAGGGTGTCGGCCTGGACCGCGAACGGGAAAGAGATGACTTGGGGGGTTTGGCAGGAGTTAGCGGAAACAGTCCTGACATTGAGGTTCAGGACTGCCGCCGCGACCAGGAAGAAGCTAAAAGCGCCGAGAATTATTTTTTTCATGATTTTGGTTTTTCTTTAGGTCTGTGGCGGAGGTTGG
Source organism: uncultured Candidatus Saccharibacteria bacterium (assembly GCA_964360335.1). Lineage (GTDB taxonomy): Bacteria > Patescibacteriota > Doudnabacteria > UBA920 > 2-01-FULL-46-14 > CAYHVH01. The sequence goes on along the minus strand of CAYHVH010000005.1, from coordinate 8,926 downwards.
CCGTCGCGTAGCCGAGGGCGATTAGGGCCGCCATGATGATAATCGTTAGCATCTTGTCTTGCTCGGAGTAGTTGCGGAAGGCGCCCCGTTTAGAAGCCGGCCTCTCCAAGCCGGGCAGATTAATCTGCAAGGCGCTGGCCTCCTGGGCGGCAGAGAGGAATGGTCCCGGGGTAGCGGAACCTGCCTCCTCGGTCTCGGTACGGTCGGTTTTGGCCGCGGCAACCAGGCCCAATGATACGGGTTCTGTGGAAGTGGCGTTTTCCTGTTCCTCTGGTTCTTTCTGGTCCTTGAGGACAGTATCCTCGGTAGTGGTGGCTGTGTCTCTCTCGCCAGGCAGTTTTTCCTCCGCAAAAACCGGTTGGCTGGGGTTATACGGGGCGGGATTGGGATTGTCCACAGTGAAAGCGCTCACTGCAGTGCTTTCGGATTTGATGGGTTGCAGGAGGAAGTTCAAAGCTTCCACGTAGGCCGAGTTAGTATAGCGGCCCGGGGGCGCTACTGGATTGACCTCGAGCTCATAGGTAATGACCACTTCCTCTCTGGAGAGCATTTTGCCCAAGGGGAATTTCTTCGTGCCCACCACCAAGCCATCCGGCCCCCGGAGCGTGTCGAAGACGATAACGTTATAGACCGTGTCAATCCCGTCGTTGTCAATCGTCAAGGTAAAATCAAGCTTGCCGCCGGGTTTGATCCCGACACCGCCTCCGGTGTTAGTCTTGTAGATGCGCAGGAGTCCCCGCGGATTGCCACTGCCTTGGCTATCCGGATTGCTTCCTCCGGGCGCGCCGCCTCCTGGATTGCCGCCGCCTTGACCGCTTCCCGGTGGCGGTTGTTGCTCCTGGTCGCCTGGCGGAGGCGGCTCGGGATCAGGCTCGGGCTCGGGCGGCGGGCTTCCCGGCGGTTCGGGAGTGTCAACCGCGTTGCTTACCAGGATGTGTTCATTGTTGGTTTTGTTGCGCTCCGGCCCAATCCCGGAAATGCGCGCATAAGTTTGCACGGCTTGCCCCGCCGCGAGGTTAGCGAGGGTTTGGAGCTTGAAAGAAATTTTCCCGGCAGTTTGCGCCGTCAATTTGCCCAGAGAAAAGACGATCTTCCCGGGCTGCTTGAGCTGGGCTTCGTGACTGCTGCTGCCGGTTTTGAGTTTCAGAAGCCCGGGGTCATACTGCCATTCGACGGCAGAGCCGATCATCGAGGAGCCGCCGAGATTGCCGTAAGAAATTTCGTAGTCAAAAGTCCGGTTTTTCTCCATCGGGTAGACCCCGCCCGGAATTTTTTGGCTCACTGTCAGATCCGGAAAGCCAAAGACAATGTTGCCGTTCCACCGCCCCAGGACGTTCACCATCCCGACGTGCAAATCGGCGTTGATGAGGTTGGTATTGGCAAAGTTCAGAATGTTCGCCAGCGCGTAGGTGTTACCCGCGAAGATTCGGCCTTCGTCAATTTGCTCGCCCGCTATCTGGTTCTCCCCGGAATAGGAGCGGAGGTCAACGTTGTTCGTAAGTTTCGCTTGGTTTTGGTTCAAAATATCAACGGTCGTCGTGCTGCGCTTCGAAATTTCGGCAATCGTCTCCTCAAACTTTTGGTACAAAAGGTCGTTGTCTTTTTGGTTGCTGGCAAAGAAGCTCAAACCGGCGGGGGTTGTGCCCAGCGCCACCTCTTCCGGCAGGGAGAAAATATCGCCCGACCAGTTGCCCAAAGTGTTGACCATGCCCAAATACCAGCGGCCGTTAAAGACATTGGTGTTGAGGAAGTTTTTGACGTTCGCCGCGCCGTCCGATTGCCCGGCCGCGATCTGGCTGTTTTCGAGTTCGCCTTTTTTGCCGTCGGGGGTGCCGGTCGCTTCCAGTTCATTTTGGCCGGAATCCGAATCCACCAAAATGTTGTTGCTGACCTCGACATTGTTGTCATTTTCGACATTGATGATGACTTTATTGATGTCCTCCACGGAGATGTCAGAATTTTGAGTCGCCCCGATGGACATAAAATCCGTGAAATAGAGCTCCGAGGGCAGGACCAAATCTCCCTCCCAGTCGCCAAAGACATTTATGGAGGCGATGGTCCAGCGCGAGTTCAAGAGGTTGCTGTTGACGATGTTCAGGATGTTCACGACCGCGTTGACGTCGCCGGAACGGATGGTTCCGCGCTCCTCAATATTCTGCATGAAGTTTTGGCCGGAGTGGCCCAAAAGGTCCACGGTGTTTTCCACCTCCGCGTAGTTGCGGTTGGTGAGGTTAAAGGAATTCAGGCTTTCGCAGAGGAGCGCGGTACAGACCTGGCTTACCAAGTCTTGGGTCAGTTCTTGCGGTCGGGTTTCCGGTTCATTGAGGAGCACGTCAGCGGAAAGATTATTGAAGTTTTCCGCAATCTCCACGATTTTGGAATTGAGGAGGTTGGTGTTGACGACATTCAGGACGTTGGTAAAGACATTGATGTCGCCGCTCGCGATCAAAGCGTCCCGGCCTTCGTCCCCGGCCACGACTTGGTTCTGGCCGGTGAGGGCCTGGCCTTTGACTTCGTTTACGACCTTAATGCTGTTGGTGTTGATAATCTCCACCAGGTTTTTGACGGTTTCGCTGGTGTCCAGAAGCGAATTGTCATCAGTTAGGAGTTCCTGACTTTCGGCTTGGTCTTCGTTTTGGGATTGCGGTTGACAAGCCTGCTCGGCTTGTTCTCCCTCTCCCTCGTTCCCTCCCCCCTCAAGCCCGCCTGCCGGCGAGGCAGGGGGAGGGAGGATCAAGGGAGTAGTGGTGGGGGTCGAAGTGGCAGTTTCGCCAATCACCCCCTCCCCAGACGTGGGGAGGGTTGGGGAGAGGTCGCAGGTATTGCTAGCCGGGGATCCCTCTCCCTCTCCTCCTGAGGGGAGGATAGAGGAGGGGTTAGCTACCGCTTCTAATGTTGTCGTAGGAGTGCTTGTCGGAGTTGCTGGAGTTTCCGGTTCAATTGGCGTTACCGAAATAACCTCGGCCAAAGTCGTCGTGCCGTTTTCTTGAACCAGGACTACCTCTGGCGGCTCGGCCTCGCTTGCCTCATTAGCAGGCGGGCTGGTCTCACCCGATGGGTTATCTGGCAGAGGTTTAAGTTCTACAATCGCCTCCTGGGGCAGAGCCGGACGGGTGATCAGGGGATTGGCAATCTCCTCAACCCGTTTCTTAATATCGGCAATAAGATTACTACCCTCATTGCCGGTAACTTCGGCGATTTGTTGGAGGACCGGGTTTAAGAGGTTTACATCCGCATCAGTCAAAATGGTGGTTTCCGCGGCCAGAGGCGGCGCCAGCGGGGCAAAGGTCAAAAAGATAATGCTCACTGTTGCGGCAATTTTTTGCATCGTTGCGGTAAACTTCTGGAGGTATTTGAGTATGGGATCCTGCCGAAATTCTTCCGCCAGGGCTTCGTCGGACGCAATCATCCTCTCTTTGAGGAGCAAAAGTTTGGGCGCCAGCGAATGTCGGTAGATTAGCGCGCTGAAATTGCGAGCATTCGTCAAGGCTAGTTTTGCGTCATTGCGAGCGGAGCCCCGCCTGCCGGACGGGCAGGGAAGCAATCTAGATTCTTCGGCCAAAGGCCTCAGAATGACAGAGGAGAGAAAGTGGCTCAGAATGACAAGAAAGGCAGAAATGGGCTGAAGTATCTTTTCCCAAAGGGTAGGTGGCCGCCAAAATTGGGCTACCGCCAGATGGTCTTCATAAAAGGCCACTTCGGTCTGAAATTTGACCGGTTTTCTGGCAAAGCGGGGCCGGTAATAAAGTTTGCTCAAGGCCGCATACAGCAGGGCGAACTTTTGCGGTACGGCGTTTCTATGCCGCGGCCGGTAAAATGGCGACCGTCGGTCAATGACCCCTTCCAAGGTCGGTTTTCTGGGAGGAACAGTAATTACCCGGCCTTCCTGCTCTTTTCTCGCCACCATTCCTTCTTTGAGTGCGTCCACGGCTTTTTCGGCGATTTCCGCAAGCAGGATGACAGTTCTTTGGGGCAAAGTCTTCAGCATGACTGCGACCTGCGGCCAAACATTTTCGCTCAAAAGATAGCTTTGGGCCAGGGCCTGGTTGGGCAGGATGTCAGAGACAGGGAAGACCGCAAATTTCTGCCTGGCCTCCCTCTCCAGGCGTGGAGAGGGCTGGGGAGAGGTCGCCTGTGGTGCTAGAAGAGGGGGATTCTCCCTCTCCCTTATTCCCTGCCTCGCCGGCAGGCGGGCCTCCCCCCTCAAGGGGAGGGAAATGTGCTTGGTTCGCCTTATCATCGCCCAAGCTCGAGCCAACACCCGGTTTTGGCCAAGGTCGAGGTCAATGATCCGGCTTTTATCTAGGTCTTCGTAGGTTCGGACCTGATGGATGGTAAAGCCTTTTACCCTCTCCCCAGGCGATGGGGAGAGGTTGGGAGAGAGGTCGATCTTTCCAGTCCTTCTTACCAACCTCTCCCTTAATCCCTCCCCATCACTTGGGGAGGGAGACCCTTCTGGCAGGCTCAAAAGCCGAATTGCGGCCCTCGCGAGGTTCGTTGACTGAGCGAAGCCGCGCCGCAGGGGTCGGATTATTTTGACCCAGCCCAGAAGCAGAAGACCGTAAAAGTATTTTTCCAGGCCGCGGGCGTCAATTCGGTCCCAGAGGCCGGGAGGTTGGGACCACTCTAGCTTGGCAAAACTTAGCCGCGAACGGGTACTTATAGCAGTAAGCACGCCAGAACCTGCGTTGGCCGGCTCTTCTACTGCGGAAAAAGAGTTTTCCGCTCGCTTAAAAAGCCGAAGATAATCAAACGCGTTTCCTGGCTTGCTCGCCTCCGCGCGTACTGGTTTGACCGTAAACCCCGCATCGACTGGCGTATCCACAATGGCGCGTACTGGTTTGACAACAAAGTTCACCAAATTTTCCGCCCTCTTCAGGCGTGGAGAGGGTTGGGGAGAGGTCGCCGGTGTTATTGGTCGCGGGAGAAGCCATCTCTTTATCGGCACAAACACCTTGACCCACAGGGTAAGCAAGGCCGCATAGCCGGCCTTTTCGATTCCCCGGCAGATCAAAGCGTCAATTTGTTTGCGCAATGCCGATTTTTGCGACAGTTCCTCCAATGTTCGAACTGGTTTTGTGACAAAGTTCACCAAATTTTCCGCCCTCTCCTGGCGAGGAGAGGGTGGTCCGCCGCGGCGGGGAGAGGTCGCTGGTGTCGCTACCGGAGGATTCTCCCTCTCCCTCCTTCCCTCCCCCCTCAAGGGGAGGGAAAAGGCAAGAATATGTCCTGCGCTTTTCTTCAAGGGCCCAACCCCATACAGCCACACGGCAGCGACCGCCAAATCAAACCCTTTCTCTAATCCTTTCGATTTGAGGTTTTTTGCAATAAATTTTAATTGTTCTCTTTTCGACCGCATGTTATTCGTTATCGATTATCAATTATCAATTTCGGTTTTTGGCTTCCCCCGGCGGGGGGAGGGGATTAACCCCTCCCCAAGGCGTACGTTCCCTTTTTTGCACCGGGGATTTTTGTTTTCCCGCTAAAGGCTAAGGCTTTTAGCGGAAGAATCTCAGCTGCTAGCGGGCTGGATTACGGACCGAATACCAGATGGCGCAGAACTGATTTGAAGTTGGTGTTGAAGAAGCTCAATGCACCCGATGCCGCTACGGCACCGCCAGAACCAATGCTGGCTCCGGTCAGGCTGTCGCCAGAAGCGACCGAGTTGGCGCCGGCTTCAGAAGTGGCGTCAACGTCATTGTCCACCTCGACACCATTTTCATTGTTCATGTCGTTTTGCAACGTGTCGTCACTCAAGGCTTCGCCAGTGGAGCTGTCGCTGACTTCGCTGACTTGGTTATCAACCGCGTCCGCGGAATCATACTCTTCTTCCAAGACGTTGGTGTTGGCCTCGTTCTGAGCCAAGGACGCTGAATCCGTGTCCCCAGTCGTGATGGAGGTCGCGCTCTGGTCGTCAGCCGAGCTGACGCTGTTGCCGCCCGAGCTCGCGCTCGCGTTGATGGAGGAGTTGAGGATGCCTGCGCCATTGTGGTTGATCATATTGACCTTGATGAGCCACGTGGCAAAAGAAGTGCCAATAGAGTCATCAAAGATGTCGCTCACGGAAGCGGCATAGGCCGCGCCGGAGAAGACCAGCGCCAGGGCGGCGATCCCGACTCCTGCGATTAGTTTTCTCATTCGTTTTCACCCCCTTTCAGATTGGTTAATTTTTATTTTGCTTGCTGGCAATCGCACTCTCGACCAGTGGTGCGAATAATTCCAAGGGTCTCAAATGCCAATTACGGGCCGAACCGGAGATGGCGCAGAATATCCTTGATATTCAGGTTGACGCTGGTGATGACTCCAGTCACCGCCCCGGAATTGCCGGTAGAAGCGCTGGCGCCGTTCAGGCTGTCGCCCGAAACCACGGCGTTCGCGCCAGTTTCCGAATCCGCGTCCACGAAGTTGTCCACCGCGACTTCATTGAAGTTTTCAATGTCGTTGTCCAAAGTGTCGTCGCTTAAAGTTTCCGCGGTGGAGCTGTCGCTGACATTGCTGATGGCATTATCCACCCCGTTCGAAGAGTCGTACTCTTCGCTCACCATGTTGGTGTTGGCCGTGTTCTCGACCAGAGTGGCCGAGTTGGCGTCGCCGGTGGTGACCGACGTATTGCTTTGGTCATCGGCGGAAGTGAAGCTGTTGCCGCCCGAACTTGCTGAAGCGCTGACATCGTTGTTGATGTCCGCGTTGTTGAAGTTTTTGAGCAGCACTTTGATCAGCCAGCTGGCCGAGGAGGTCGCAGATGAACTATCTGAAACCCCGTCGATTGTCGCTGCCGGTGCCGATGTGTAGACCAAAACCAGGGCCGCCATCCCCAGACCTGCTATGAGTTTTTTCATCTTGTTCTCACCCCCTTTCCTAGTAAACTTATTGATTAATTCGACCTTCCACCCCGCCCTCGTCAGCGGGGTTTATGGAGGTACACGGGCGCCCGGCGAGTGTACTCTCCATAGGCTCTACGAGAAGAGCCCACTTCAGAAAACTAGAAGCTGATCAGCTCTTAAGCTAAAAAGCTAGCTTTCTAAAATGGGCTCTCGTAGTCCCGCGGCTCACGTAGTCCGCTATTTATCCAGTTGTCAAAAGGTTATCTAAACGGCCTCATTCCCGTTTCTCCGGATAAAGATAACCAACCAGCCGGAATCCCTGGGTTTTACTTCTGCCAAACAGGCCGTCAATCTCCTCACTTCCCTGCAAGGACAGGCTGTCTTCTTCTAAATTCCCCGTTCCCGGGGGTTTAAAGCTTTCCCCATTGCCTAACTTTACGACCTCGGTGATGATTTTCGGCTGGACGTGGATTTCCAGGGTCGCCTGGCACCAGGGACAGCGCATCGTGAATTGCGCATGGGAGGTAAAAACCCCGCCATTCAAGATCGGTTTCTGACACTTCGGACAGTTTGTCATTTTCTTTTCCACGGTCATATGGCTTTTCGGTCTTAACTCCTCTGTTGTCTCTGTTGTCGTGCTTGGGCTCTCTTTGGGCATATTAGGTTTTCATATCAGTCTAACACCGGCCAAAATTTTGGCAAGAGCGATTTCTGTGGATAATGTGACTAAACATTTTTTTTAAATGGCTTAGAAACTTTTGCGGCTCCCGATGTCCACACTCCCGGAAGAGGATTGATTGTTTTCCGGCCGGTATTCATAACCCGCAAGCGTCACCGAATTGACAGTAAAGGTAAATTGTCCTGTGGTGCGCCAGATGGAAGGCGAGGACAGTTCCACAAGCCCCTTGGCATTGGTTTTGCCGGAAACATTTTGAGCTGCCAATCCGCCAAAGACCCCTTTGACTTCCGCGTCTTTGAGCGGTTTGTTGTCCTGATCGACGATTAAAACCTTGGCCTTGGCCCTGACTTTGAGGAAACTCCCTAGAAGCTCAAGATTGAGGCTACCGATGTGCAGGGATTTGGGTTCGGAAGCCGGTGGAGTAGGGGACGGCTCGACTTCTCCTGCCGGCTCCTCCTCCGGAGTTGCGGGAGGAGTGGTTGTTGTGGCGGCAATTGGCGCTTCCTGGAGGCTCAAAAGCGCTTGCAGGGGGTTGAGGAAACCCCAGCCAGAAGTTTGGTCCCAGCCCGGCGGGCCGAGGTCCAGAGCCGTGCTTTGCAGGATTTGCCGGATTTTCTCGGGGTCGGTTATGCCTTTTTCCACAAGCAGGGCGGCGGCGGCGGCCGCGTGGGGAGTGGCCATGGATGTGCCTTGGAAGAAATAATAGCCAAAGGCCGAGGGTTTACCTGCCGAAAAGGTTTGCTGGAGGATGCCGTCGCCGTAGCCGTTGCCGTCCTGGTCAACCTTGGTATCCCCGCCCGGGGCCACGAGATCGAGACTTGCCCCGCGGTTGCTGTAGGCCGTGACATTTTTATCAAATCGGGTGGCTCCTATGGCCAAAACATAATCATCATAAGCAGCCGGATAACTTACAGTACTGCCGCCGTCATTGCCGGAAGCGGCGACAATCAAAACCCCTTTGTTTTTGGCATAAGCCAGGGCCTGACGCAGGGTTTCCGAAGGATAAGGCCCGCCCAAGGACAGGTTGATAATTTTCGCCCCTTTCTGGGCCGCGAAGACGATGCCGTCGGCAATATCCGAGTATGTCCCCGAGCCGTCCCGGTCCAGTACCTTGACCGGCATAATCGCCGAGTTATAGGCAATTCCGGCGGCGCCAATCCCGTTGTCGGTGCTTTGGGCGATGGTGCCGGCGACATGGGTGCCGTGGCCCTGGTCGTCGTTGGCGTGGCTAGTGTTGGCCACAAAATTGTAACCGGGAACGAAACGGGTCTCTTGGAGGTCAGGGGCCTGCTTAAAATTCCGAAAGTTTTCATAAGCGACTCCAGTATCCACCACGGCGACGACGGCTCCCTTGCCTGTCGCCAGTTCCCAAACTTGCTCAAGATTTAGGGCGTTTTTGCCGAAACTCCACTGGTGAGGGAGA
>CAYHVH010000004.1:15783-49011 GCA_964360335.1 uncultured Candidatus Saccharibacteria bacterium | reverse complement strand
GCTGGGAATTGCCGAAGGGGAAATCAACCAGCAGCTCCGGCAAGCCGGCTGGGAGGAAGGTCTCATCCGCAGTGCCTGGGCGCAAGTGAAGTCAGGAGCTGCGGGGAGCGAGGTTGCCGCGGGCATAAACTTTCCCGAGGATCTCGTGGGGCGAGGTAAACTCGCCTGGCTTTGGCAGGGATATAGAAAGTATGCCGTGATAACGGCGGCCGCCATTATCCTGCTGGGGGGCGGCTACTTCGCTTACGCCCAATATGCCAGTAGCCCGGAACGCATCTGGCAAACTGCTACCCGCAAAACCGCGGAGCTAAAAACCGGACACTTGAGCGTCCAAGGGAGCTATACCGACCAGCCCTCGGCCGAATCGCAAGCTTCTGGTGGTTTCGCGGAATTTCTCCAGGGGACCGGAGGTTTTACAGTCACGCTTGATACCGAGGGGGATTTCCGAACGGTGCCGGGGGCGCAACCCGATTTCAATCTATCCTCCACCGCCGGATTTAAGGTCGGCGGATTTAATATCAGTGTGGAGCTGGAAAGCCGGAAGCTCGGCCAAAACCTTTACTACAAAGTCGGCAACAATCTCCTGGCCGCATTTTTTGGCCCTCAAGAAGACGAGACACAAAAACCGGAATGGCTCCAGATCGATCTCGGCAAAAAACCCGCGGCCGGGCAGGCTGACAACTTTTTCCAGGAACTTTTCCAAAAACTTGGCGAAACGCAGATCAAGGAAATCCAGGAAGCGTTCAATCAGGTAAAACTTATCAAACCCGGTAAGCTCCTGGGGACAGAAGCACTCGACGGCCAAAAAACGTACCGCTACCAGGCGACTTTGGACAAGGAGGCGCTGCGACAATCCCTCGAGCGAATAACAGCAATCCTGGCGGAAAGTGAGACCGAAAAACTTCCTGATCTTAAACCTTTGCTTGATAAACTCGAGATGAAAAAAATTGAGGTCTGGATAGGCAAGGCGGACAGACACATTCAGCAAATCGTCATCGAAACCAGCTTCCCCTCGGCCCTCAACGGCTTCAGCAAATTTGAGGAGATTCGACAAGCAAGGATCCGGGACGAGACTAGGGTTTTGGATATTGGCAGGATTGATCGCGCCATCCGGCTGTTTCAGGAGAGTAACAAGCGCTATCCCCTGGCCAAAAACGGCCTGCCTGACCTCACTGACGGCTCGCCTCCGCTCTCGAGCTACCTTTCGTCTCTGCCCTTCGCCCCCACCCCTCCTGATGGCAGCTGCAGCAGAGAACAAAACTTCTACTGGTACGAGCAACTGGAAAATGGTACTGGCTACAAACTCCGCTACTGTTTGGGGCAAAACACTGATGTGGAATTGGCTGGGATTAACGAAATTAGCGCGCAAGGACCAGTTGTCAATCAAGAGGGTAGCGCCGTGGAGCAAACAAATCCCTGGCTCAACATTCCGTTTAGCGCCACCCTCAATCTCCAAATCAAGGTCTCGAAGTTCAACGAGCCGGTGACGATTGAAGCACCACAGGGGGCCCTGGATTATTTGGAACGGCAGCAAAATCGACAGTACAGCGAGCGGGAATTATCCATGATTGGACAAATTCAAGCGGCCCTCGAACTCTACCATAACCAAAACCAAATCTATCCGGAAAAACTGGAAGAGCTCCAGAAAGAGACGCCTGACCATCCCGCTCTCCTAACCCCGATTCCGCAGCCCCTGAATACTACCGGGGAGTGTGCGGGCATCGGCCCATTTTATAACTATCAGCCAAGCAATGACCGCAAAGACTATACGCTGGAATTTTGTCTGCTTGACGACTACCAGGGTCTCGAGCGCGGCATACACCGAGCTAGCCCGCTTTCGGGGATTCAATAAAACACGCCCAGCGCATCACAAGGGGCTGGCGACGGCGACCAATGATCTCGTCCCAGCCCTTTTAAATTTGACCGTTTGTATTTTATTTTGTCTACAGAATTATGTAATTACATAAAAATGTAGACAAATCATTTTGACACCATCTTCAAAAAATCCTGCTCGCTAATCACCTTCACCCCAAGCTTTCTTGCTTTTTCCAGTTTTGAGCCCGGGTTTTCCCCGACCACCAAGTAGTCGGTGTTTTTCGACACGCTCAAAACCCAATCCCCGCCGTTCTCCAGCACCGCGCGTTTGGCTTCCTCGCGGGACATTGATTCCAGAGTCCCAGTGACGAGAATCTTCAATCCCTTGAGTTTGTACGATCGGCGACTTGCGATTGGCGATTGGATTCTAATTCCTTTCTTAAGCAGCCGATCCACAAATTTTTGATTTTGCTTGTCTTGGAAATATTCGTGGATGCTTTTGGCTACAACATCGCCAACGTTTTCAATTGCGTTTAATTCTTCGAGACTAGCGCGTCGCAACTTCTCCAGTGACCCAAAATGACTGGCCAGATCAAAGGCTGTCTGCTCCCCGACGTGCTTCAGGCCGAGGGCGTAGATGAACCGCGACAGGGTGACGGTTTTGGCCTTTTGAATCGCAGCAAAAATATTCTCTGCGCTTTTTTCGGCAAAGCGCTCAAGCGCCGCGATGTCGCCGGGCTTCAAATCGAACAAATCCGAGGCATCGGTGATGAGCCCCTCGTCCACAAACTTCCCGATGATCTTCGGGCCAAGCCCCTCGATGTTGAAAGCGGGCCTTGAAGTAAAGTGCCTGATTCCCCGCCGGGTTTTCACGAAACATTTCGGATTCGTACAGAAAAAATCCACTGAAGAGATGATTCGACCTCTCCCTGCCCTCCCCTCGCCAGGGGAGGAGGAATTCCCTTTTGTTTCCCTCCTCCTTGTGGGGAGGGGGAGGGAGGGGACATTGGCTTTCAACCTCTCCTGCCCTGCGGGCACCCTCCCCTCGCCAGGGGAGGGTAATCTTGAGGTAGCAGCGCCTAAAAGGCGCTGCTCCACTCTCGCGCCGCAGACCGGACAGTGTCGCGGCATATGGAATTCCTCTTCTCGACCAGATCTAAGTTTGGGTAAAACTTCTTCGATGTCCGGGATAACATCCCCGGCCCGCTTCACCACGACCGTATCGCCAATCTTAAGCCCCAAGCGCGCAATCTCATCTTGATTATGAAGTGAAGCGCGGCTCACGGTCACCCCCCCCACCTCGACTGGCTTCAAAACCGCCACGGGGGTAAGTTTACCCGTCCGCCCCACCTGGACCACAATATCCTCGACCACGGTCGTGGCCTTTTTCCCCGGAAATTTGTAGGCCATCATCCCCCGCGGGGCTTTGCCGACTACGCCGAACCGTTCCCTAAGCCAATTTTCGTTAACGGCAACGACGACTCCATCCACCTCAAACGGCAGTTCCTTCCGGATTTTCCGGATATGCTGATGAAACTTCTCTATTTCCGGCAGACTTTTCGCAACCACTGTCTCTTTCGGAATCTTAAAACCCAACATCGCGCAAAACAGGTGCTCTTCTTTATGAGTTTCTTGTCCTAAATCCGTAACTAACTGATAAGCATACCAGTCCAGCTTCCGGGACGCGGTAATCTTGGAATCAAGCTGACGGATCGAGCCGGCCGCGGCATTTCTCGGATTGGCAAAGGTTTGTTCGCCTTTCTTTTCCTGTTCCGCATTCAATTTCCGAAAAGCCTCCCGGCTCATCAGCGCTTCCCCCCGCACTTCGATAATTTTGGTTTTGGCGAGCCGACTGGCAAGGGTGTGTTTTAATCCCGCCGGCACCGAGGCGGTATGCCGAAGTTCCATATTCAGCCGCAGAGGAACTGCCCCAATGGTCTTTACATTTTCGGTAACATCCTCGCCTATGAGCCCGTCCCCGCGCGTGGCCGCGGTCTTGAGAACCCCGTCCTCATAAACCAAACTCACGGCCAAACCGTCAAATTTGAGCTCGCAAAAATAAGTCCACTTTTGATCCGGCTCCAACCGCCGGAGTCTTTCCTCCCAGTCCCGCATTTCCTCAAGGCTCGTGGCGTCGTTTAAGGACAGCATGGGGACGGTATGCCGAACCTTGGCAAATTTCTGAAGGGGCCTTCCCCCGACTCGCTGGGTGGGGGAGTCCGGGGTTAGAAGCTCGGGAAACTCGGCCTCCAGATCCCGCAATTCGGCAGTCAGCGAATCGTAAACTTCGTCCGTAACCTGGGGGTCATCCAGGACATGATAGCGGTAGCGGAGATCATTTATTTCCTCGCGCAATTTTTGAGCACGCGTTTTGGCGGTTTTGAAATCCATTAGCTACGAAATTACGAAACTATACGAAAATACGAAAATTTGTCATTTTTTTACTTTCGTACTTTCGTAATAATTCGTACTTTCGTAGTACTATTATAGCTAATTTTTGCACTTTTTGATATAATGTTTTTAAGTTCGAGGTTGTCCACACCTGAAACCAAATACGCCATGATTCCGAAAAACCGAATCCATCTCTCCCGCTCCCTTCATGCCCAGACCACGCCCTATCCCGAGGCCAGGGCCTGGATAAAACGCGGGGCGCTATTACTTCTTCTGACGCTGGGGGCGGGAATTTATCTCCTCTCCGCACCGCGACCGAAAAACCAGGAAGCCGGGCCGGACAAACAGATTCTCGGGGGGCAGGAACAAACTCGGAAAGACATGGAGTACCAAATCTACCGCGTGAAAAAAGGCGACACCTTGTTTAATTTGAGCCAAAAATACGAGGTCTCCTGGCAAACCCTGGCGGAAATCAACAATCTTGAGGAGCCCTACCTCCTCAAAATCGGCCAGGAGCTGAAGGTCCCGGTAGACAACGGCTTGTAACCAAGAGATGGTGAGGGATGGAGGGGAGTCAGAGACCGATACAAATAGACCAGCGGCACTGGTCTATGTTTTTTGCCCTTCTCTCTACCCTCTACCGTCTACTGTCTACCCCGACGCTCTAGATTACTGAAGGTCGGGGCTCCGACTAAAACGTTGGAGCCAGCTACTAATTACTGGGTGCTGAAATCAATTCTAATGGTCCGCTCGACTTGGCCGTTGCTGCCGGTGACCTCGAGTTTCGGTGCGATCGAAGGGACCCCCTTGTCGGCCCCGGCATTGTCGGTAGTCAGAATCTGCCCGGAAGCGGCCCCGGTGGTGGCGGGGCGGATAATGATCCCGTAGCGGTCATCGCCAAAACTATTCAGACTGCAAGTGGGCGAGGTCTGCCCCGGCGCCAAAGTAAAAGTGCAAACCGGAGTCGTATCATTGCCAAAGGAAAAAATCTCCACGCGCAAGGTTACACTCGTCCCCGGCGGATCATTAATCATTGTGACCGACCCATAATTGGCGGCGGGGCTCATCGGATCGACCGGATCAAACAGGGCAATCCGTCCCTCGCCGCCGGAGGGAATGGTGAACAAGTAGGGATAATCAAATAAATCCGGGGAGACGCTGTAACGCGCGCCGCTTTGCACCAAATTGCCGGAGGCCGTCAGACTGCCGGTTTCCCGCAGGAGTTGGTACGTGCCGATCTCTCCGCCGGCGTTAGCCCCAGAAATCGCCGGCTCGCTCCTAAGCAGCAAACGGGCGGCCACCAGTTCCCGCAGGACGATAGCCGAGAGGGCAAAACTCACAAAGGTCACCGCCGCCAGCATGATGATGGCGACCAGCAAAGTCACCCCCTTTTGGGAGTTTGTGGCTAGCGGCTTAGGGTTGGGTTTAATTTTCTGCATTTATTCTATCTACTATCTACTGTCTACTAATTCTGCGGATACTCCCGGGTGGCCACCGTAGTTTGAAAGAAAGCCTGGTTTCTGTCCGTGGCGAAAACGTTTGACTCCAATTCCAAAAACACGGTTACTGTCGGCTGTTCGTTAGGCCCCGGGGGGGCTACGGTGAAAGGATTGGTCGGGGGCCAAACATAAGCCCGGAAATTTAGGACCCGGACCTCCCGGCCATGGTAGGTGGAGGTGCCGCCACCCCGGTCAACAAGGAGACTCTCGCCTGAACGCCGGATAAACACCGGCGTCCCCTCGACATCAAAGAGATAAAGGTTCGCGGTCGCCGGCTCTGGCACCTGACCGCCAGGATAACGCGCGTAATCAATCCGGCCGTTGCGCACGATTTTGCTGATGTCCTCCAGAATGAACCGGCCGTTCTGCTGCAAGGCCTGCAGGGAAGCGCTCGCCCGATTCAGCCGTTGTACGCTGAGATACACGCCCAGAATGCCAGTTATAGCCACGGCAAAAACCCCAACCGCCACGACCACCTCCACGATAGTAAATCCGAAATTCGAATTTCGAAATTCGAAACAATTTCCAAATTCTAAATTCCAAATTCTAAACCGTTTTGAATTTTGGATTTTGAGCATTAGGGTTTGTTTAGGATTTCGCCTGCCCGCCGCAGGCAGGGATTTCGTGCTTCGGATTTAATCTAATAATTCTTCCAATTCGTCAAATATTCCTCGGAGATAATTTTGCAGCCAGTTTCGCTGGGATTTGTGAGGTCGGTTAGGGTATTGTTGCACTTCTTGCCATACCACCAAACCGTGGAGCGCACCAAAATCCGGGGAGGGGATGGACTTGGCCGGTCAACGATGGTGACCTTGCGGAAAAAATTCGTTGGCTGCCCGCCGGAAACATTGGAGTGGGTCACGGCTCCCGTGCTTTGGCGGTAGAGACGGTAAAAATCGCCGCCGCTGCCGGTCCGGATCCCCCATTTCGCCGCCGCTGTAGCCGACGGATTAAATTCCAGCCGATAAGACCGCCCCCGGCCGCTGCTGCCCCTGATGTCATAAGGTGTCCGCAGCCAGTTCCGGTAACAAAATTGCCCGGAGCCGCAACTCCCCCCCGAGCTCAAGGTATCTCGGAGCCAGTTGCTATCGCGCATCCGCCGCACGGCTTCTGTTCCCTCCCTAGCGAGCCCCGCGGCGGTAACCCGCTCGGCAATTTCCGAGCTTCCGCCAAAGGCGTAGATGGCGAGCGCCAAACCGGCCGAGAGCCCGGTAGTCAAAATAAAAATTGCGACAATCGTCTCAATCAAGGATTGACCGGATTGGCCGCGCCCGACTTCGCCTGACAAAGTCATGGCGGGCGGGCGAGACGTGGCGGGTTGGCGATTGGTATGGTTCATAAACCCAATTTGGGAAAATTTTTCGGATATTGATAAACCGCCAGAACCAACTCATCGGCGGCTTTCATTATTTCCAACCAGTAGTCTATGAAATCTGGCTGTGTCATTGAAAAGCTTGCCCCCCAAATCGCTATTCGCCAATTGCCAATTGCCAATCGCTACCATAAATTTCCGCATCAGCGGAAATTTATGGTGCTATCTCTGAAGCGCTTTCCCGAATAGTCGGCACTCGCGTTTTGTCCAGACGAATGGGAGTAAGGGGGCTCCTGACCGTGACCGGCGGCATGACGTTGCCGTCCGGATCCTGATAGGAAATAACGCCGGTGTTCTGGAAGAAGTCCACGGATTGGACGGAGGTGGAATTGATGGCGGCGTCAAAATCCAGGCACCAGTTCGGCAGTCCCTCCGGCTTGTTGCCCAGAGTCCAGACCAGGTTCTGGCCGGAGCCGCTCTCGCCGGGACGGCTGCCGCCGCGGGTCTGGCAAGTGGTGCGCAACCGGGCCGTACCCGGCTCATAGCTGAGGTTGTTGGTCAAGGTGTCAGTCACCACCATATTCACCGCGGTTTCCTCCCCGCGGGTATTGTCGATGACGATTCGGAAAGTCACCACATCGCCGTTTCGAATCACCTCCCCGGCGGAATACGACCGACCGTTAAGGCGGGAAATGGTCTTGAGCGAGGCCGTGAGATCCGGCACGCAGGGACGGTCGAGGGCAAACACCGGGAAGCTCGGGTCAACCACTGACTCGACGGGCGCGGGGGGCCCCGAGAAGTGGGAGGTGACGATATAGTAGTAAACCTGATTGACGACGAGCAGCGGGTCAGTGTCCGAGTAGTTCAAAACCGAGCCGCTGCCAGAGCGCCGGGGGCGGCTGGCGATCCGAGTGTACTGCGTCAGATCCGTGCCCCCCGTCTGGTTGCGGTAGATGTAAAATCCGGCCTCATTGGTCGAGCGGTCAGTCCAGCTCACAGTCAGCTGCTCGCACGGGTAATTATTCACGGCCACTGCTGTGGGCGGGGTCAAGGGTTCGATGTTCAGAACCGCGGTCGTGCTTCTGCTGCCCAAACCTACTCCTTCGCCGGAGATGGTCAAAATTTTGCTGCCGGTTTCCGTGGCCCGGTCAGTCCTGATAGTCAGGGTGGTTGCGTCGCCGCAAGACGCGGCTCCAGGACTAAAGGAAGCCTGGGCGTTGGTATGAAGGCCCGTAACCGCGAACTGGTTTACCGGCCCTCTGTAGCCGCCAACACAACTAACTTCGATGTCATAGGTCGCGGTATTGGTCTGGTTAATCGTTTGGTTGCCCGGGGTGGCGGTGAGGCGAAAGTCTGGAAGCGAAACAAAATTTATGGTAAAGGTCAGGCTAGGCTTGTCTTCCACATTTTGCGGCAGGGATTGGGTGGGACCGGGCGAGTAGGGCCTAGTCGTGCTCAGAACCGCCCCAGCCGGAGCGCCAGCGGTGTAATTGACGGTCCAGGACCCATTTACGAGATTGCGGAACGTGTTCGGCACCGTTAAACCAATCCAGTTTACGGGCCCGGCCAAGGTGTAACTCATGGGGCTCGTGCCAGAACTCGGCCAGGACGCCCCGTCCAGGGTGGCCCGGACCGTAACATCGCCCACACACCAGTAGGCTTGCTGATCACGTTCAGCACTTTGAGCGCCGTTATTCGCTCGAATTTGATAAGTATAATCAGTCCCGGAACTCACGACAGTGTCGGTATAGGTCAAAACATTACCTACACTGGCTAACCGGGAACCATCGCGCCAGACCTCGTAGCCGGTAGCGCCCGCCGAGGCCGCCCAAGTCAGGCCAATCCGGGGGCTCGCGCCGGCACAGGAGGTGGTGGGCGGGTTGAGAGTAAAGGGGCCGGCGACACTCACAAAATTCAAAGTATAGGTAATGCTGCCGCCGCCGGGAAGAGTCTGCTGATAGGGTGGGGAGAGCGGATTTCCTGCCGCGTCCGTGATGAAATTAGCCGCGCGTTGGGTGCCCGAAGGATTGGGACCAGTATAATTTAAAGTGTAGCTCCCGGGTTGCAGGTTGGGATGACTGCGGCCGACAATGCAGGTTGGGGCACTGCAGGTCACGGCGGTCGGGCCGGAAATCGTATAACTCGTAGAGAAAGTGCTACTTCCCCCATCCACCCCGTCCTTGGTCCAGCGCACATTGATGGTGCCATTTGGCCCCGGGGCATTAAAGGTCGCGGTAGTGGCGCGGTTCGTGAGCATAGTGATAAGACAGGGGTTGCCCGGTCCGGCACAATCCCCGCTCCAGCCGGCAAAAGTCGAACCTGGAGCCGGAGCGGCGGTGAGGGTGACGGCTGTTCCGTCGGCATAGACTTCTACGCAGTCCGCTCCGCAATCAATCCCAGGCGGGTCGCTCGTCACCGTACCTGTGCCCGTCCCGGCCTTGGTAACCGTGAGAGCGTGATTGTCCGGCAGGGTCGCGGCCATGACAGTGAGGTTGACGGTAACGGTTTTGTCCAATAATCCCGAGCCAAACACTGGATGGGATTTATCAATGGGAGGGGACCCGGGGAGGCTCACTCCGGAAAAAGTCACGGTTGCGAAATTATTGTAAACTCCCGGCGCCAAGCCGGTGATGTCCGCGGTCACGTCCACGTTCTGCGAGGCGCTCGGACTGGCCGCGGGGATGTTAACCGATCCAGAAGCGGCCTGCAGGATGAGCCGCGTGGCATTCGCCCCGCCGCGCACCGCGCTCCACTGCAAAGTCGAGCCTTCCGCTCCGGCGTTCTCAACCGCGACCGTCCCCGTCGGATTTGCTCCCCCCGCCGTAGCCGTAAAGTTTAGCGGGATGGCGCCAGAAGGCGCAACACCCAAGGTCGCAACCGGATCCCAAAGGATATTGAAAGTGATATTTCCATTGGCCGCCAAGTTTTGGGAAGGAACTGAATTGCAAGGACCGGGCGGATTGGGAGTCTGGCAAATGGAGCCGCCGACGACAAACGCCTTGGCGGCTTTGACCAGTATATCGGCTGCCGATTTGAAAAACGAAGAGTATATGCTGGATTTTTCACTCCGCGCGACCGCCGGGGTTTCCAGGCGCTTAAAGGCGTACAAAGGTCCGGCGCTGCCGGCGGCCGGCGCCGCGGTGTAGGTGCTGCCGGCCGGCTGGTTAGTATATGTCTGCGCACTCACATTGGAGCCAGTCAATGTGGCAGGTCCAGTTATGGTCCAGCTTGAATCAACTGGCGCGCCGGTGATTGCATTTTTGGAATTGACCTGGATAGTGCCGGTGGGCGGCGGAGCGGTCCCCGGCAAAAAGAGGACTTTCGCGCAATAGAAAGCATTCCAGGAGTCGTTTTTCTCCGGCGCGTTTTTGCCGCCCACGACGATGGAGTCGCGGGGGCAAAAATACTTGGTATTCAGCGCGGTTGGCGTGACCAAAGTGTAGGAATATAGGTGGCCGCCATAGAGGTAGCCGCACCCCCCGTGATCCAGTTGGTGGTTCCCGGCCCACTTCGCCGCTCCGGCTATTGCCCCCCGGACACCGAGGGAGCCGGGCGGGGTGCAGTAAATACTCGCATTGTTGCCGGCGCTGTCAATGCGCCACCATGGCGACGGGGTCCAAAGACTTACCCCCGCGTCAATGGCTTCCTGGGAAAAAGCGCAGGCAATCGGTTTGTTGGCCTTGATCGTTCCTTTATTGTCCCGATTTTCGGTTTCGATCCCGCAAATGACTGTCCGGCCTTGGAGGTTACCAGGAATCATGGCCCCGGTGTCTTCCACGACCGGGGTGAGGATGCCAGGGCGATTTTGGTAGGGAAGCGGGGTCGTAATTTCGGGACTCACATACACATTTAAGCTCTGCCCTGGTCCGGCTGCGACGCTAACGCTATACAGCCCCGTAACCTCACACGTCCCCGTGACGTCTCCGGTGGCAGTACCCCCAAACGTTACCCCTATTTGGGCGCTGCCCACCGCCACTCCCGTAAGCGTTGTCCTAATCAGCACAAAGCCATTAGCATCGGTCTTATCAATATTGTTACCAGACGTCGGCGGATTCACCGCCACAATTGAGGGGTCAAGGCTCGTAACGCTAAGGTCTGTGTTAACATTCCTTAACGGTTCTCCAATAACAAAAGGTTCCGGATTTGGATTCGCTGGAAAATCTGCGTAGCCAACAAATGTGGCGTTAAGTGTGCCGCCCGCAAATAAACGGGGTAGCCCGGCCGAAGTGAAGCATTCAGCCTCTCCTCGTAATACCGCGGAAGCAGAACCGCCCCACACCAGACCGGCGGCCACGACCGCGAGTAGCAGAACCGCGAAAAAGTTTTTTTTCAATTCTCGGAACAACTCTGCCATTTTGCCTATTTCAACAAATAACTAATGTTAACCTCGCTCCCCCCGTTTTTGGGGGAGATGGTGACGTTGGCTTCGATGCTCGCGATGCGCGCGTAGAGACCGTAAATCTCCGCGGCGGTGTCGTTGAGGATGATCCAGCCGTTGCTCCCGAAGTACGTCCGGTACCGGTCATAGAGCTCGGCTGGCTTCTCGGCTGAAATCAAAACCGCCGAGTACTGCGTGAGTTTCGGGTCATAGGTGATGGAGTAGCTTTGCGAAACTTCCGCCTGCTCGTCGAGAATGAGCGCGCGCGGGAAGCGGGCGATGAGCTCTCCCGGCGGGGCGTACACTGGTTGGGGGCCTTCGGGGGTTTGCGGCTCGGTTTTTTTCTGGAAATTGAAAACTACCGCCAAAACAATCCCTATCGCAACCACGATAATGAAAGCACGGAAGAGAGTCTGGGAGGAACTTCTTGGGGAATCCATTTTTCGCTTGGCTTTTAGTTTCAGGAAGTTTTTTAAGCTTACTGGTATTATATCACACTTTGTCTGCAAAAGCAAGAAAAAGAAAAAAGGGGAAAGGCCATAAAGAGTCTTTCCCCTGCTCGATGCCGACCGCGCGGGCGGCGGCATGAGGATTTCAGTTGAGGTTATAGGGCACCGGCAAGGCGCCCCGGTTGGACACGTGCGCCGTGCCTGCCTCGATGAAAATGCAGTCAATCGCGAAAGTCACGGTTTGCGCCAACTGCGTTACATTGCCGGTCTGGGAGTTGACCTTCACCAACCGGCCGAGTCCGGTCGCGGTGTCAAAAAGCGCCACCACCACCGTGCCGTCCGCGGGATTGACCGCGAGCTCCGTGGGCACGGCGCCCAGAGGGACGGGGAGGTCAACCGTAAGGGTCTCGGCGCCGGTTACGCGATCGAAGAGTTTCAGTTTGCGATCCGGGATGTGTAGGTAGCCAAGAAACGAAGCGCCCTCCGCGGTAGCGAACTTGAAACCCACCTGGATGTCTGGGAAAGGAAGCAGTTCGCTCTTCTTCCGCAAGCCGTTGATGGTTGAGACAAAGAAGGTCTGCGCCGTGAGGTTGACGATAATCAGGCGGTTGCCCTCGACGTCAACTGAGCCACAGAACTGGGTGCTGCCCTGCTTCCACCTGACAACCGGGAAAGGCTGGCCGCCGATGTCATAGTGGCGGTCAAAGCCCGGGGGCGGGTCCCAGACAGTGATACTGCTGATGTCCACTGTGCTGATACGTCCGTTCTGATGTTTGGAAGCGCAGACTAACCCGTCGCGGACTGCCGCTTCCATAACTGGCTGGCCGTCGGTCACGACGCCACCGGTATTGTCCGGTTTGTGTACACCTATACCGCCAGTGCCTCCTGTACGAAGCAGACTGCCTGTCAAGTTGTCTAGGTCAAAAGCGATACCGCCAGAACCGTTGATCTCGTTGACCTTTGCTCCTGTGGCGCGGTTATAGACCTTAAACAAACCTGAACCAGGATCGAGGAGATAAAACTCCGTCGCCGTGGCCCGCAGGTTGTTGGCCAGAGACACCAGCACGACATGGCCGGTGTTAGACGTACCCGCCGCGGTCTGCACGGTCATGGCGCCGGCGCCGGGGTTGTAGCCCGGGGCATCGACGATGATACAGGCCACGAAGTGCGTAGAGTCCTGGAAGGTCGGTGCACAGGACTTTAGGTCAGTCAGGAACAAGCTAAAAGGATTGGTGAAGTTCGCCCCAGTGACGTTAAAAGCGTTAATAACGCCAAAGGGTCCTTGGGTCCCGAACCACGGCGGAGTAATGGAGTCAATCCGCGGCAGTTGGGACTGCTGATTGTTCACAGACACATTCACGCCGGGGCTCACGATAAGCGTTCCCACCAAGGCCGCCGTTAGAGTGTGGGAGCCGTTGCCGATAGTCATGGTGTTCCAGCTCACGGACGCTACACCCGCGGCCACCGCGGCCGGAGCACCGATATTACTGGTCCCATCCTTGTTGAACTGGATTTGCGCACCCGCGGCGCAGTTCGTGCAACTCGCGCTCACGGTCACGGTCCCGGAAACCGTTTGGCCAGAAGTCGGAGCAGTGATTGCCACCGACGGCTGGGGTGGAGGCGGTGGCGGAGGAGGGGTATTGCCCCCACCGCCGCCGCAGCCAGCCGGAAGCAGACAGACTGCCAGAAGCAGAAGCGAACAGAAAATCCTCTTCATAAGCCCTCCTCGAGCTTGGGAAAATGGAGACCGCTTGGAGGCGCACAAAGCCGCCTCCCTGGTCGCCAATAGGGTAGCGTATATCCTGGCTCTTCCCCTGTCAATGGCTTATAAGGCTTATAACAACGTCAAACTCCCGCCTCGAGTGTAATCTGGGGCTAAGCGGGAGATAGACGAGAGGCGGGTGTTTCTGCGGTCTGGGCCTTGATCGCTAATCAGACAAGCGCGCTATTTGTAAAGATTACTGTGAGTATCAATGGTAATGAACAAGGCTTCTTGTCGGCCTAAATCTTGATAGAGGACTCTCAAGTCGCCAGTAATATTTATGCTTCTGAAACCTTCGTACCGGCCGCCTAGCGGGTGATTACGCAAAACCGGATCGAAAGGATTTTGCAAAAATAATAAACTCCGCTGCTTGAACTTCTGTTTCTCGCTGGGGCGGAGTTTTTTGTACTTTTTCTTGAAATTGTTGTGAAAGAAAATCTTCATTATCAGTCAAGGTAAGCAGCCATTTCCCGGGCGGTCGAAAAAGGCCCGGCGATGTTCTTCCGCGTCCGGTAGTCCGCCGCTGCCCGCTTGAGCAACTTCTCCACTTCGGGGCGAAGCTGCGGCTCGAGAGAAAAAC
Source organism: uncultured Candidatus Saccharibacteria bacterium (assembly GCA_964360335.1). Taxonomy (GTDB): domain Bacteria; phylum Patescibacteriota; class Doudnabacteria; order UBA920; family 2-01-FULL-46-14; genus CAYHVH01. The sequence continues at coordinate 34,825 of CAYHVH010000004.1, read as the reverse complement.
GGACCTCGCGATTGCGAACAAACTCCTTCAAATAAGCGTTTACCACGGTACTTAGCGGCAAGCCTAACTCTTTAGCGATGCGCTGCGCGCTTTGCTTTACCTCTTCATCAGTTTTGATATTCAAAATCGTCTTCATGTCTAAAGTATATACAACGGTTAATTACTTGTCAAATGCTTGTCATATGATTATACCATATCCACAAAAATCTGAAAAAACCCCGGCAAGAAAAAGAAAAAAGGGGAAAGGCCCTAAAGAGTCTTTCCCCTGCTCGATGCCGACCGCGCGGGCGGCGGCACGAGGATTTCAGTTGAGGTTCACGGGCACCGGCAAGGCGCCCCGGTTGGACACATAAGCCGTGCCTGCCTCGACGTCCACCACGCGCCGGCCGCTGATGAAAAAAATTATAGCAACTTTAAAAACTCTTCCTGCGAGATCCCAAGGTCTTTTTCAATAATCGTTTTAAGCAGCGGTTTCTTAATTGTTTTTCCCGGATGCACGGGTATAACCGTCCGACGCTTGGTCACCGGGTTGTACAAAACTAAATGAGAACCTTTTGACGGTCCTCTTGAAAACCCAGCTTCTTCAATGCCTTAATCACTTGCTTCGCCGTGAGAGCGGGCAATTTTGACATTTGTTGTCTTTAAATGCGCACCTCAACCTTTCCCTGCAGAATCCTCGACTCTTTAGGCAGAGACTCCTTATGGGCAAGCAAACTGTCCAAATAAACTAGAATGGCCTCTTTGACATTCTGCTCCGCCTCTTCCAGCGTGTCCCCTTGAGTGTGACAGCCCGGCAGGGTAGGCACATATGCCACATAGCCGCCCTCCTCGGGTGCGGCTTCGTAAATCACTGAAAACGATAAAACTTTTTTCTCCATCATATAAATAATTATACCACATCATCTAAATCCAAGCAAATTTCCACCCCGTTTAACAAACAAAAAAGAAAAAGGAGGGGCGATCGGTAAAGACCTCCCCTCGCCAGGACCCGCCGTGACGGTCCTGCCAAAAAAGGTAAAACACTCTTCTAGTGAAGGGCGCCGGCTCTCCCTCGAAGCGTGTGTGAGACAAGTTGAATATCCTTCACCCACCCCGGGAAGTAGCTCTGGTGCTCGCGACCCCGGGAACCGAGGATCTGCCCGACGATGGACCTGGGCTTGTCGGCCCTGGCCCAGACCCAGCTCCGATCCCCTTCGGTCCAGAGGTAGTACTCCAGCTTGTCCTCCGCCCAATCTGGACTGGGACGGAAAATCACCCCGTACTCCTCTTCGAGCCTGTTGGGATCAAGCTGCTCTGACCCCTTGAGCTCAAGATGAATCATGACCAGCTTGCCGTCATAAAAAGCGAGGCGGAGCTCATCCAGCCCGTGGCGCTTTTTGTAGGTCAGAATGCGAAAGTATCGCCTCCCAATCAAATCCTCATTCATGGTAAAGCGCACCCAGACCCGCAAAAGGCCGATTTTGTCCTGGTCTTTGTCCTGGTCGGGCTGGCCAAGAAGTTGGAGTGCTTCCTCGGGCGTGGTTTTATCGAGCTTCAGCCCTCGCCAGCTGTACAATTGCGGCAGGTCAGGGAAACCCCCGGCATTGCCGGCTGGCTCAGTATAGGGATTGGCTCCCGGTGTCCTACCATAACGCTGGGCGATAGAAACCCCCTGCATGACCTGAACCAGATAGTCCGAGACGCCGGCCTTCTTTAGGGCTAACAACCCCTCGGTGCTTAGGTCGAAGTTGACCTTACTGGTGAGAATCTTGTTGGCGATCAGGCCGTCCTGGAGACCGGCCTTGACCAGCTTGATGACAGCCTCGTTGGTCAGAACTTCCTCCTGGGCCGGACTCTGTTTGGCCGGGATTTCAGCCTGTGCGAACAGGCCAGGAGACCAACCGAAAACTGAAAGTGCCAAGCCACAAACTATCGCTACTCGTTTCATAGTTTCCTCCTTGAAGTCCGCTTTCGAACATTTGAGATTATAGAAGGAGCAGCAAAAACAGTCAATCACAAAACCCCCGCCGCGAGCGTAATCCCGCTAAGCGGGATGTAGTCGAGAGGCGGGAGCTTGTGTAGTATTGACCTTAAATACGACAACAGCGGCGCGGTCAGCGCTTGAGATAACTGGCGCTCAAGATGACTTGGTTGTTGTCCTCGGCGATTTGAATGGAGAGGTCGTTCTCGCCGCGCGTGGCGTAGTAGAACAGCAGCCCTGGTTTTTCCACCCGATTGGTAATCTCAAAACCCGCGGCCGCGAGATAGTCCCGCATCAGCTCACCGTTTTCCGCGAGGGTCTTCTGGGAAATGTAGCTCACGGTGGACTGCAGCTCCAAGGAGCGCGCCGGCACATACTGATAGCCATCTAAATGCAGAGCGCCCTGTTCCGCCGGAAAACCTTCGGGAAAAGCGGTAATCACGCCTTTCACCTCCCCGCGTACCAGGCGGGGGGTATCGGCCATCTGCGTGAGGTCAACTGGGGCTGGCTCTTGTTGCAGAGGAAGCTGCGAGACCTGCTGCTCATTCAGATATATGAGCGCCGCCAGCATCACTCCTGCCAAAAGCAGGATGAGCCGGAAAGTCCGATTGTTAATAAGTTTTGTTTCGGCCATTTTAGGACCTCTCGCTTATACCTATTATAGCACAGTTATTTCTTAGTGGCCAGCTCCTGCTCAATCACTGGCTGGAATTTCTCGAAAGGCAAGGCCCCCTCGACTGGCCGACCGTTGATGAAAAAACTCGGCGTGCCGGTAACTCCGGCGGCGGTCCCGTCGCTTAAATCCTTTTCCACTTCCTCCCGGTACTTCCGGGAATCGAGACAACTCTTAAATTCCTCGGCGTCGAGCCGCAGGTCCCGGGCCCAAGTCTCAAGTTCCGCGAGGCCAAACTGAATCGTGCCGCGGCCCTCCTCGTCTTGTCCGGCGAAAATCCGGTCGTGATACTCCCAAAACTTCCCCTGATCGCGAGCGCACTCGGCCGCTTCGGCCGCGCTCCGCGCCGCCGGATGCAGACTGTCGATGGGAAAATCCCGATAGACGAAGCGCACCAGACCTTTATCAATATAGTTTTGCTTGATAAGCGGCAGGGTCTCCCGCCAAAAACTCCGGCAGAAGGGGCACTGAAAATCACTAAACTCAATCATCGTGACCGCCGCGTTCGCTTCGCCCAAGGCCGGATCATCGTCCGCCGATACTTCCTGGCGCTCTCCACGAATGACGCTCGCGCGCCCCTCTCCCTGGGGCTTCTGTCCCGACTTGTCGCCCCTCCCCCACTCCACTCTCCCGGAGGAAACTAAAATGGCCGCCCCGATAATCACCGCCCCCAGCAGAATCGCGGTCGCCGTGCCGTATTTTTTTACGAACTTCTCAAAGGGAATTCGGGCCATACAAAACCATTATATGATAAGTCTTTATTGCGTGCCAATCCGGCCGGAAACCCCGTCGATGACCACGGTGCGAGTTTGACTGCCTGCTTGGCTTGTAAGCTCAACCTGAACAACTTTCTGGGCCTGACCACCCACGGAAATTTTGCCAAAAGGGGACTCAATCCGGATCCGGATTTGCCCCTGCGCGCCCCCGTCCACCAGGAGCCGACTAAGCCTCACGGTGCGCGGCAAAATTACGGTTTCCGCCCTCGTCGTGGTCGAAGTACCGCTTGGCGAGGAGGGGTCGCGGAAAATGTAATCCAGGGTGTAGCGCTGCTGGCCAGCGGCCAAAACGATGTCATAAGAACTGGCAGCCGCCCCTCCCTGGGGATTAATCCGGCCCGCCAGCGCCGCATTTTGCGTTTCCCGGACTTTGGAGATGAGGTCGTTCGCGGCAGCCATAAGCTCCTGGGAGGAGCGGAGCTCGCGAAAATTCAGAGTCACGGCGGTCGCCAGGAACACCATGATGCCGGTGATGACGAAAAGCTCAATCAGAGTGAAGCCGATCTGGTCAATTTCCAATTTTTCTCCCTCCGGGAGATCTCCCGCAGGGAGACAATTTTTAATTTTCATTTCTTTTTGCTTAAGCAATCCCAATCAACCCAAAATACCACCCGACCATCTCCTCTCCATAAAGCATAGCAATAAACGCGGCGGATGTTAAAAACGGGCCGAACGGGACGGGGTCCCGCATCCGCTTCCGCCGCCCGAGAAGCAGCAGCAGCGAGACGAGCGCTCCCAAGACATAGGCCAGAAAAAACAGGACCAGCGTCTCCGGATAGGGAATTAAAAAACCCAAAAATACCCCGAGCTTGACATCCCCCAAGCCGAGGAAGCGACCACGAGAAACCAAATATAAAAGTCCAAAAAAACCAAAAAGCAGAAACGCGCCGAGCGCGGCTTGTCCCGACCGTCCAGCAATGGCTTGGTAAAAAGCAGCCAAAAAAATTGCCGGATAGACAAACTTGTCGGGAATCAAATAGTGCCTCAAGTCGTAGACGAAAATCACGATAAGGAAACTGGCAAAAATGAATTGAAAAATAATATTCACCCAGTCTGTCATCCCCGACCCGATCGGGGATCCAGCCTGGATTCCCCGATTTAATCGGGGAATGACGCCCTGGGCATAAATCAAAACAAAAGCCGCCGCTGTCGCTAATTCGACCACGGGGTATTGCCAGGAAATTTTCTTGCCGCAATACCGGCAACGGCCGCGCAAAAAAACGAAACTGAAGATCGGAATCAGATCCCAGAAGCCAAGCTTATGACCACAGGAAGGGCACTCCGAATGCCCAGCCAAAATCGACCCGCCGGAGGCGGATCGAAAGATGACCGAGTTCAAAAAACTGCCGAGAAGAAGACCGAAAACGAAAATAATAAAAATCATCTAAAGTAGCGCTAAATAGTCATTGCGAGGAATGAAACGACGAAGCAATCCCATATTGAGATTGCTTCGCTAGCGCTCGCAATGACACGTATTTCAATTTACAGCAGCGAATCAAATGACACCACCGCGCCGCCGCTATTGCGGAGCACCCCATCCTCATCCATGGTGTAGGAAGCGGCCTGGTTTTCCATATAAAACTGGAGGGTGTAACTAGTCCTGACCGTCCCGCCGCAGCCGGCCGAGGAGCTTCCGCCTGGAGTATAAGTGTAATTATACAGCGGGGCGGCGGGGTCGTTGCTAATTCTCATAATTTCGATGGAATCGCAGGTTAAGGTACTGCCCACCGACCACGCGCCGGCACTCGGATACCCGTTAGCATGAGTAAAGTACAAGTCCAGCCCAGTTTTGAATTGCTTCATATCGGTAATCCGTTTGGTATCGCGGGTCTTGATGCGCTGCCGGACTAAGCTCACGCTTATCACCGAAGTTAAAAGTCCGATAATCGCCACCACCACCAGAAGTTCAATTAGGGTAAAGCCCCTCTGGGAGACGGGGAGTTTGCGGTTTGTCATCGTTTCGACTAGCTATAAGCTACCAACTACCAAGCAGTTTAAGTGCACAATCCCTTCCTCCAATCACAGATCGAAGGAAGGTGAAGTACACTCAAATCATTATTTAATCACTACTGAATTCCTCCCGGTGTGGCGGTATGAGCGCCGGCGGCCAGTTGTCCGGTTTGTCCTTCTAATGTAAAGCCGATGCTGTAAGTGGCGCCGCCACCACTGTAGGTATAGGCACTGCCACCGGGGGACGGGTTAGTGGGAAGGGGACTTATAAAATCCCCAAGATCGGTACCGGCCGGACAGCCGTTACTTGCGCTTGTTTGCCAGGTAGAGGGATACCCGCCGCAATCATTAAAGAAGAGTTCTACCGCGGTCATGACCTGTCTGATGTCTGCGACTCTCTTGGCGTCTCTGGATTTCATCCGAGCGGAGTTAAGGGAAACCAAAACCACGGTAGCCAAAACCCCGATGATGGCAATCACGACCAGGAGTTCAATCAAAGTGAAACCCGAAGCTTTTCTGGCCAGATTATGGATTGCTTTCACTTTTTGTTTCACCCCCTCTCGCTAGGGTGTGGATTTACCCCCACACCAAATTATTTTACTATATTCAGATAAAGACTATCAAAAATCTCTGCAAAATACAAACGTTTCATGTGGATACTTACTATGTTTTGGCGTGGGAGTTACTGCGCGCTAGCTAAATTATAGATGGGGAGCAGAATTCCTGCAACCATAATCGCCACCGCCGCCCCCAGCAATATCATGATTACCGGCTCGAGCAAAGTCGTGAGAGTCGTGAGGGTGGTAGCCACTTCCTTGTCGTAAAACTTCGCCAGTTTAGCCAAAATTTCGTCCAGACTGCCGGTTTGCTCCCCGATTTTTATCATCTGGGTGACGAGTTTGGGAATCTCTGGCTGTTGCTCAAAAACCGCCGCGATGGACTTCCCGGTCTCGACCTCCGCCGCCGCTTCCAAAATGATCGCTTGGTAAACCCGGTTGCCGACGATGGCGGCCACGGTCTGAAGCGCCTGGACAATCGGAATCCCGCCCGCCACCAGGGTCGAAAGGTTGAGGGCGAATCGGTCCATGTAGATGTTTCTCAAGAGCTTGCCGAAAATCGGCAGCCGGGTCTTCAGGGTGTCCCAGACCAGCCGCCCGCCCGGCGCGCGGATGTAAACCCGAAAAGCCGCGATCGTCCCCAAAATCAAGACCAGCAGCACGGCCCAGTAGCGCTGTAGAGCTTCGGTCGTAAAAATCAGGATGCGCGTGGTCAAGGGCAGCGCCGCACCCGCTTCCTTGAGCACGGCAATCATCTGGGGCAAAACAAACACGAACATCAGCCCGCCGACGATAACAATCGCGGAAACGATAAAAATCGGGTAAGTCAAAGCGCCCCGGATCTTGGAAACCAGGTCATAATCTTTCTCCTGCTGGTCGGCCAAATACAGCAGAGCCTGGTCCAAAGTTCCGGACAATTCCCCGGCCTTAATGAGGTGCACGTAGAGATTGGAAAAGACGTGGGGGAACCGGGAAACGGCTTCTGACAAACTCTTGCCGCCCTCCACGTCCTCGATCAAATGGTTAATCACATCTTTGAGAGTCCGGTTCGTCAGCTGGTCAGCCAAGATACCCAGGGCCTGGATAATTGGGACTTTGGCGTTTATCAGGGTGGAAAGTTGGCGGGAAAAAACTACGAGTTCTTTGCGGGAAGCGCGCTTTAGAAAAGGGAGATATTTTTCCAGCTCGAAGCCCGGCCGTTCCGGGAGGAGTTCCAAAACCGTCAGGCCGTGCTCGTGCAAAATTTCCGAAGCCGCCACGACGGAAACGGCTTCCACCACTCCTTTCTTCACCAACCCCTGTTCGTCTTTTGCCCGATAATTAAATAAACTCATCGTTCTAGAATCTCTTCACCAAGGACTTCAAGAGCTCGGCGTTGTTGGCGTACCCGAGAGCGTCTTCCAGCTTCACCAGCCCCTTCCGGACCAGCTCCGCCAGACTCTTTTCCAGACTGACCATTCCTTCCTTCAGACTGGTATGAATGATATTCGGCAACTCATAAGTCCGGCCTTCGCGAATGACGTTTCGCACGGCGGTACTGCTCAACAGAATCTCCACGGCCGCAAGCCGACCTCCCCCAATCCGCGGTAGCAGCCGCTGGGACACCACGCCGACCAGAATATTTGCCAGCTGGGCGCGGATCTGATTTTGCTGGTGGGAAGGAAACACGTCAATAATCCGATCAATAGTTTGCGGCGCATCATTGGTGTGTACCGTGGCAAAGACCAAATGTCCCGTTTCCGCCACGGTAATGGTCGTGGCGATGGACTCCAAATCCCGCATTTCTCCGACCATGACCACATTCACGTCCTCCCGCAACGTGGCGCGAATCGCCGGCCCAAAACCTTCCGTGTCGTCCCCGACCTCCCGTTGACTGATGAGGCATTTGTCTTGGGTAAACACATACTCAATCGGATCTTCAATCGTGATAATGTGTTCCGCCCGGGAGTGGTTGACGATATCAATCAAAGCCGCCAGGGTGGTGGATTTGCCGTGCCCCGTTGGTCCGGCGAACAGCACCAGTCCTTGCCGGAATTTCGTAAAGTCGGCGAGGACCTTTGGCAGATTCAGCTCCTCCAGGGTTCGAATCTTGCTGTGCACAAAACGAAAGGCGGCCGCCAAGGTCCCCTTTTGGTAGTAAACATTGACCCGGAAGCGGCTGTCGTTTCTGAAAGAGTAGGAAAAGTCCACGTGCCGTTTTTCCTGGAGGCGGGACTTGAGCTTATCATTGAGCACCACCGCGATGAGTCGTTCCAGGGACTCGGCATCCAGAAGTTCGGAGCCGCTGAGGTTCGAGAGTTTGTTGTCGATCCGGACGACTGGCGGCTTGCCCGCCACCAGGTGTAAATCGGAAGCATCCAGCTCCAGCACCTGGGTCAAGATTTTGCTCATCTCCATTTCCGGATTTTTGTAGGCCATATTTTTAGGTGAGGCTTAAAAGTAATTTTTTGACATCGTGAACGCTATCCCGGCCTTTTACGAAATACCCGCTGATCCCCAAATTCAGGGCGGACTGGATATCCTCCAGCCCTTGCACTTCGGAAAAAATAATAATCGGCAAAAAGCGGCCGGGGGAAAGGGCACGAATCTCCGCCAAGACTTCATAACCGCTGCGATCCGGGAGCAGGAGTTCCATCACCACGGCATCAGGGGGCGAGTCCTGCAGGAATTCCCCGATTCCCTGGCCCTTCTGGCGAATCACCACTTCCCCCAAAGGGCCAAGGGTCTCGCTGAAATGGGAGTGATAATACTCATCCGGCTCGATCAAAAGAATTTTCATAACGGAAGTTGAGAATAGTGGGACCAAAACCCCCCTACCAGCTACCAGCTACTGTTTATTCTTTCGTCACCCTAATCACTTCTTCAATCGTGGTAACCCCTTTCAGGACCTTCAAGAGTCCATCCTGCCTCATGGAAATCATCCCTTCCGCTTTGGCCTGATTCCTAATCTTCGCCACTGCCTGTCGCTCCAGGACCAAACCCTTGATGACATCCGAAAGCGGCAGAACTTCAAAGATGGCGATTCGCCCGCGGTACCCCGTGTCGCCGCAAATTTTACATCCCTGCCCCGCAAAAATCTTGATGTCTTTTATATCCAACCCTTCGGCTTCGGCGGAGGGAATATCCTCAAGCTCCGTCGCTATCAACTTCTTTACCTCCGGGGAAACGGGAATTTCCTTGCGGCAGTCGGCGCAGATCTTCCGCACCAGCCGCTGCGCCATGACAGCGTTCACGGAAGCGGTCAAGAGGAAAGCCTCAATGCCCATGTCCAAAAGTCGCGGGATGGCGCCGATCGCGTCGTTGGTGTGCAAGGTGGAAAACACAAGATGGCCGGTGAGAGCCGAATGGACAGCCAGTTCGGCGGTCTCCCGATCCCGGATTTCTCCTACCATAATGATATTGGGGTCCTGCCGCAAGATGGAGCGTAAGCCGGAAGCGAAAGTTAAACCTATATCGGGATTGATCTGGGATTGGTTGACTCCCTCGATGAAATACTCCACCGGATCCTCCAGGGTCACAATGTTGACCCCGATTCTGTTCAGAATGTTTAGGACCGCATAGAGGGTCGTGGATTTCCCCGAACCGGTGGGGCCGCTGACCAAGAGCATACCATGGGCCTTGCTGATATTTTCTTTCAAGCGTTCGAGTTTCATCCCGCTAAGTCCCAGTTCTTCCAGTTTCGGCACTCCTCCTGATTTGTCGAGAATCCGCATGACCACTTTTTCGCCGCTGACCGTAGGAAGGGTGGAAATCCGAAAATCAATGGAGTGTTTCTCAATGTCCATGTGAAACCGGCCATCCTGCGGCAAGCGCTGTTCGTCAATCTTGAGGTTAGACAAAATCTTAATCCGGGAAACAATGCCCGGATGAACAACTTTGGGCACAATCAGGGAACTGTGCAAAATCCCATCAACCCGATAACGAATCCGCAAATCGGATTCCTGCGGCTCGATGTGGATGTCGGAAGCGCGGGCGGTAATCGCATGCTTGATAATCACGTCCACGATCTTCGTAATCGGCGCCTCGACCGACATTTTTTTAGTCGCGACCTCGGCAGCCGGCCGTCTGGTTCCGCCAATCTGCTCTTTCTCCTGAATCACCGCCAAGGCCTCGCCGACTTCTGCAGAAATCGTCTGACTCTTCCGCAGGGCCTCCTGGTAACTGGTCCGCGAAGTCAGATATAACTCGATCCGATATTTATTTTTCTGCGCCAGAAACTCCAAAGCTTCCAGGGCCTGCAAATCCGCCGGGTCGGTGAGCGCGACTTTCAAAACGTTTTTTTGCTTCGCAAAGGGCACAAATTGGTAATTTTCCAAAGTCGATTTAGCCACAATTGCCAAGGCCTCTTTGGGCAAAGCTTGATTGCGCAAATCCACATAAGGGAGGTGGAAAAAATCCGCCTGCGATCTGGTCAATTTCTCTTCGTCAAAAATTTTGGAAGTGAGCAACGCCTGCTCCAAGGACTGCTGGTTTTTCACCTGCTGGTTCTTCAGCTCCAAAAGCTGCTTTGTGGTGAGCAAATTTTGCTCCAGTAAAAACTGTTCAAAACTGCCCGGGCTGCCGGGTCGGGTTTTGGGTTTGTCCTTGGTCAAGGTTGGCATGAAAGATTTACCCCGTTCGAAATCCCCAAAGCTTAATCATAAATACCGGACTTTCTGTAAACTCCCCCGCTCAAAAAATTTCTAACGGAGTTTACCTCGTGAATAAATCTGACTTGCCCAACTCTTCCTCAGTGACGCCTACCGGCAAGGCGGCCCGCAAAGCCTTGAAGTCCTCGCTCTCCAAAATACTCGTGTCCAATTTGCTGCCATACGGCAGAAGCTCGCGCGCCGCACTGGAAGAACTAAGCCCGCCGGGGGCAAGACCGGCTTGAGGAGTACTGGAAGCCGGGGAGGAATTTTTGGAAAGTATCCAAAATATCCCGACTAAAAGTCCTAGAAGGACCAGGAGGTAGATTACGGTCCGTTTGCGGTTTTCGGGCAAGATTTTCACTCCGTTAGAAATCTCGTGATTAATTCTGAATAATTATAATCCGCGACTTTCCCCGTAAGAAAAGATTTCTAGCGGGGTTCATTCTTTGAAATAATAGATCAGGAGGAGCAAGGAAAATTCCTGGGACTCCCCCGGCTCGGTCGAGGATGTTGCCACCACTGACTGGGCGTCGAGGAGCCGAAGATTTCGTTCCGCGGCCTTGAGGAAGGTCTTCAAGCCGCTGTAGTTGCCTTTGAGCGTCACGGTTGCCTGCATTACTCCCAGATTTTTGCTCACCCCCAACCGGCTGGCGAAATCATCCAACTCGACCGAGCTCTGGCCGGCGGGGAACATAAATTGTGCCGGCTCGGTGGTAAGGTTCAAATCGGAAACAAACAGACCGCTTTGCTTGGCCAGTTGGTCGAAATTGGCCAAGAGTTCCGGAATGCGCGGCGCGGTCGGCAACGCCTCATCCAAAACCTTAAGGGAGGTTCTTTTCTCCTTGAGGTCGGCGACCAACCTCTGGATATCGGTAAGCTGGGATTCGTGCTTCATGACCTCTGCCTGCCGTTGCCGCACAGCTTCGCGATTGTCTTTGAGTTCGCGGTATCTCGGCAAGAGCACAAAATAACCAGATGCTCCAATCACGACTAAGAGCAGGGGTACAATAATTCCGCTAGACAAATCGGCAGAGCTGAATCGAGGGGTTTTCATAAAATCATTAACGCAAAATAAGCTTCCGGTCAAAAAACACTTCCAGCGTAAAGCCGTAGCCACCACTGGTGCCGGTCGTATCCTGACCGCTGGACAAAAGCACGACGCTGCTCACCTCGGGAGAGACCCGCAACCCCAGCATCAGTTTCGCCAAATCGGTATAGCTGGGAATGGTCCCGGTCAAAATGATTTTGTTTTCGCTCTGAATGGCTTGAATGTCCTGATAAACCGCGGGCGTGTACGTAAAATCCTCCAGCTCCGCGAAGACCTGCGACCAAAAGAGATGATTGGTGAGCAAAGTCCGGAAATCCGCGAGGCGGGACTGGAAAGAAATCGCCTCCTGCCGCTCCTCGTCAACTTTACTCAGCTCCAAATCGATATCCGCCGCTTTCTGCTCGGTCTCGAGGAGATTTTTCTCGAGTTGCCGTTCATAAAGCCACAAACCCCCGTAAGCCAAAATCTCCAGGACCAAAAGCGCCACCGCTACTGCCAACACCGACCGGTATCTGCTCTCCGTCGATACCAGCCCGCTCCGATTTTGAAATTCATTTTTGAGTAAGTTTATTTCCGCCATTGGTATTTTGCAAAGTTCATTCCCGCATCGCTAAACCCAAAGCTACGGACAGGCTGCTGGCGACTTGGGATAAATTGCTTTGAATTTTGGCATCGTAGACAATAAATTTCAGCGGGTCCCCCGCTTCGGCTTTGATGCCGAGATCGGCAAAATAATTCAAAAGTCCTGGCAGTCGCGACCCCGAACCGGCAAAAATCAGCTCCTGAAGCCGGCCGCCGCCGCTGTGGTACATTTTCACGAGTTGCGCTGTCTCGGTTTTTATCGTGTCCAGCACCGGTCGAACCGCCTGGGGAATTGCTTGCACTCCGGAGGCCGCACCCAAATCATGCTTGAACTGCTCCGCCCGCGCCGTGCTGACATGCAAGCTTTTGGCAATCCCGGCCGTAATCGTTTCTCCCCCCACGGCGAGATTCCGACTGACCCGTAAAAAACCGTTGTCCACCAGATTCAAACTCGTGCTCCTGGCCCCGATGTCAATGATCAAGAAGCTCTCTTTCCGAGGACCAACCAAGGAGCGAATCAGGGCCAGCGCCTCGATTTCCAAAGCCAACGGCACAAGCCCCGCCAGCTTGAAAGTTTTCAAATAGTTTTCAATCACGCTTGTGGGAACAGCCGTAAGCAAGACCTTGAGTTTCTCCTGGCTAGGGCCTTGATCCAGGAGGCTCCAGGACAGGGTGACCTCCGAAAGCGGCAAGGGCACGTAGCGTTGGGCTTCCCACTCCACCGCGCTTTTAAGCTCTTTTTCCGACATCACCGGCATCTCTATCACCGAGACAAAGACGATATTGTTCGGCAAGGAGGCAATGGCCTTTTTGGTGGTCACCTTGCTTTCCTTGAGGAGTCTCTTCAAAATCCTAGCCGTTTCGGCAAGCACGTCAAAATCCTTAATCGCCGCGGGGGGGTAAGCGACATTGACTATCCCGTATGTTTCTAAAAAGAACTGTTTGGCTTCCCTTTTTAACTGCACCACCTTGATGCTTGATGTCCCGATATCAATCCCTAATTTACTTGTGGAGCGGGAAAAAAACATTGTGCGGGTTTGCCCCGTTAGAAATTGTGCTCAAAAGTCTGTATCACCTTTATTTTAGCGAGATTTCTCACAGGGTTTATTTTTGCTTTCTGAAACTAAGGAAGGCTCCAAATCTAGAACATAGTATAGCACAAATCCCCAAAACTCGTCAAAATCACGATTCTATGGTAAAGTAAGAAAGCTAAAATGGTCCAAGGGTGGGCGATTAGCTTGAGACGGTTAGAGCGCGCCTGCCCCGAACCAAAATTTTGGGTGCGTAGCTCAGTTGGTTAGAGCACTTCACTGATAATGAAGAGGTCCCCCGTTCGAATCGGGGCGCACCCACCAAACCCAAAATTTGGTACGGGGTAAATAATGACGAGGCTTGCCCCGTAGTATCCGCCTATGGCGGATTGCTACTGGGGTCCGCGGTTCCCTGCCCGCCTTCTGCTCCAGCCGAAGGCGACTGGCAGGCGGGGAATCCAGATACGCCCACTCTCGCCTCCAACGTCAGTTTGAATTTCGAACATTAGAACTTGTTTAGGATTTCGGATTTAGAATTTAGGATTTAAAGAAATCATGCGTATCTTCTGGGGTTTAATCGGCATTGCAATCGGCACCCTGATGCTCTGGAAAACCTACACCCTGCTTTCATTCCTGGGGCGGTTTGACTGGGCGGAGCGGTACTTGGGCGGTGGGCTGGGGGGAACCTCTTTCTTTTATAAAGCCGCGGGGGTACTGGTGGTAATCGCCTCGGCCCTGTATATGTTCGGTTTTCTGGAGAATCTCTTCGCTCCTTTGGGCAGCGTGTTCGGCGGCCTGGCTCCAAAATAATCTCCTTCGCCTCCTCCTGGCTGTTAGCTCAGTGGTAGACCTGCCCGCCAGTGCCTGAGCCTGTGGGCCCTTAGCTCATTTGGTAGAGCGCCACATTTGCAATGTGGAGGTGACCGGTTCGAACCCGGTAGGGTCCATTGGCACAGGCGATGGCAGGCGGGGCGTCGCATTTGCATCCGGAAGGTCAGGGGTTCAAATCCCCTCGTCTCCACATTTTAGAAAAGTGCTATAATAATACTGCCAAAGAACCTGATAAAAATATCGGCTCAAACTGCATTTTAATTTTGGAAAAAGAAAATTTAATCATATGAACCAAAAAGGGTTTGCGAATATCGCCGTTGTTATTGGGATAATCATTGCGGCTGGAATAGCTGGGTATTTTATTTTAAATCAGCAATCATTTTGGTCTCCGCCACCTTCAACGCCTACCCCAAGTCCAACCCCGACTCCACCAGTTACTAGCAAAACAGGGCAAATGGAGTTTATCATTCTAGATATTTTAACTGGTAAATCAATTTCAGGTGCAACGGTTATTGTTGAGCAAGTGGTTGAATGTCCTGAAGCCGTTGGGTATCCGTGCCCCAAAGGACTTAATCTTTCACGACAATCAGATTCAAATGGGAAAATAATTTTTTCTGAAAGTGAACTTGTGAAGGACGATTTTAGTTTCAAAGTTAGCGCAAAGCAGTATGTAACAGTTACAGGAAGCTTTCTCCCCAGTAAAGACAAAATTAAAGTTATTAAGTTAGTTGGGGGTGCCGCAACCATACAAACCGATAAAGATGCAATCAATCTTGCTGAGAGTTCTCCGGCGTTTCAGCAGTGGAAGCAAAGCGCTACTCAAATCTTCGGTCCATTTCAGGGAACAGCTCTCACTAAAACCGTTCTGCTTGACGCTCCGTTTTGGAAAGTGGCAATCAACATCCCTTCGAGTTGGTGTGTTGAGAGGGGGTTTTCAACTTTGGACGTAATATGTACTTTTGGCCTGAAAGTTGACATGATTGGCGGGAAAACATCTTCGTGGACTACGGAAGAGATGAAAAAAGATGTTCTCCTCTTTCAAACCGACCGCAAAGAATGTGTTTACCTGAGTAGTTACAAGTACTGCTATTAGCTGATTATTTGGTTGTTAAGAATTTGCCGCCAAAGAAAAACTTGAAATTGTCAAAGTTCAGGATTCTGGTTCGGAATTTTTGGCCAAACCCCCGCCGCCGCAGGCGGCGAAATGCGTCCGAACTATTTTAAGAATACTCCACCAAACGCAACTTTCGCCCTTTTGGGAAAGCATTGCCTCGCGGCTTCGCCCCTCGGCACTGAATTTGCCAAAACCTTAACCAAAATTTTATGTCGGAAAAATCACCGGAGCATATTCCGCCACAAGAAGTAATTAAAGAAAACAAAAATTTGCTATATGTCATAAATGATACTTGGAAGCATCTTATAGGGAGTGCGGAGGGGCGAGATTGGGATACAAATATAAATGAAAGAGCAAGAATACAGGATGCAGCTGCTTCAGTTTTATGGAGATTGAGGGGGCATCCACATTATTTTGCATACCCAGATTCTCCGGAACATAAACTGGCTGATCACTTGGGTAATTTACCAACTGACTCAAAAGTAATTAACATATTTGAAAGGAGGGGACGGGAAACAACCATTGATGATTTTTATATTCGCTCCCGTTTAGCACAAGATGAAAGTTATGGTAAAGAAAAAGGCACTGCAATAAAAATACCAGAAATGGAAGAGCTGGTTAGACGGGGCATATTGACAGACGTTGTTTCTGCAGCCGGAAAAAAAATATTATTAGAAGCCATGCAGAAACCTCACTATCAAAAGGGCAACAGAATCTTGGCAGAACGCGCAGGTATCCCAGTTGATGAATTTAAAGGGTATAGTATTGCCAGATTAAATTATGGATTATACACAATCGGGTATCTTCTACCATGGATGAAACCAGGCTCAGAATCTGCAAAATTTATTGAACAGAAGATTATAAAAGGGAAAATCGATGATCCAGCTGATTATCTTAAACAAAATTTTGGTTTGGACATTGTCATTTAGCCATAAATATTTTGACAAATTTCAAAATAAAACTGCCCCGATTACATACCCCTCGCTGTGGCTCGGGATTAAAAAACTAATTTAATCAGTTGCAAAAAGCCCAGCTTGAGAGCGGGGCCTTTTTGTTTTATGTTCGGCTGATTCAAGCTTAGAATGCGCCTAATTTTCGCCGCAAGATTCTTTTCTGGGTAGGGGAAATCGTGTCGTCCCGCTCCAACCGGCGTAGTACCTTTTTGGTTTCTCCTTTGAAGAGACCCCCGCGGCTAGCTTTCCTTAACGCCGCGGCCACATCTCCTCTTGTTTCCGCATCCCCCCAGCTTCTGCCTAAAGTCTGTTTTAAATCAGTCATAAATCGGTCGCGGTTGGCAACTCTTTCGCCCCGAACCGGCTCCTTCGAGAGATTAAAGGGTTGCCAACTTCTTTTCTCTGGTTTTGCCGGTTGCTTTGGCCGTGCTTTAACAATGGGCTTTTCGGGACGTTCCAAAATCGGCTGCTTGGTAGCCGCCTGTTCGGCTTCCGGAGAAACTTGCGACTGATGAGGCAGAAACTCCTCTGGCCGTTCACCTGGAATCAAATCGCGGTCTTCTGGCAGTGACATGTTTTGTAGTTCGTATTAAAACTCGTTCTAGAAAGGCTCGCCCTCCTGATGCAGCGCGAGATCGGCGTCGCTCACGACTCTGACCTGCGAAAAGGAATACCCGAGGTCTAGAAATGACTGGGCCGAGCGGAAACCGCGACGCTTCTGGTCTTGAACGAGATACACGGTCGGCCCGGAACCCTTGATCAAGATTCCCTCGGCAAACCCCAAAATCGGTCCGTCCGCATACTGGAAGGAAGTGGACACCACTAAAATCTGCGAAAGATCGGCGTGGGAGAGAAACACCGCGAGTGAGGGAATGCCCCGCTTGGTATTATGCTCAATCTTATACACGGTCGGATTATTGGGATATTTAATAAAGTTACCGGTAGCATGGTAGGCCAAGCTCGCAAGACCCGCATCGGGATAAGAGGCGAGCTCTGACTCCGCAATTTCCCTGACCTGCTCAAAGCGATAACCGAACCGGTGAAACTCCTCCGCACTCCGGAAACCGTATTTGGTGCTATTATCAATCACCAAGTAAACAGTGGGGTTGTTCCGGCTCTTAAGAAGAGCGCCGGGACCGAACTTTACAGGGCTACCCGTGGGATAGCTTTGGCTGTCCGGAATGAGGGCGATCGGTCTCGCTTTGTAGTGAGCCAGGTAAATTTCATAGCTGGGGATGGGCCGTTTGAGTCCGTTCTCCACCAAGTAAACCGTGGGGCTATTGTGATACTTGATGAGGGCTCCTTGGCGAGTCGGGGCAGTACTCACCCCACCACCACCACCCGAACCACCGCCACCACCCCCAGTACCGCCGCCGCCGGTAGATGCAGCAGTGATCGTGTAAGAGCCATTGGTTACACTTCCCAAAATATCAGTACCCAAGCCATCGTTCTTGATGACCCGGGAGGGGCCGCTTCCTGGGGCGGTTAGTGAGAAGTTCACATTCGCCGTACCCGAGGCCATGGCTTTGAAAGTAATCCTCGCGACCAGGGCGTTGCCACTCAAGATTCCGGGTACCACTTGCCCGCGGCTGATTTTGATTACGTTGCTGGAGATAACTTCCTCGGCGGTCACGCCAAAGGCCGAACTGCTGGAGTCGACAGCGAGGACTTGCAGTTTACTATTATCAAAGTTGAGATTGGAAGCCATAGCCGTAACGGTTTGCCCTCCGGTATTCAGCCGGATATCCACGGTGAAACTATCGTTCACCTTGAGGGTCTGGGTAGAAGGTGAGAGGGACAGGGAAGCAGTGGCACTGGCGGAGGCCGTGCTAGTTACGATAATGGTTCCAGACTGCCCGACGCCCCCTGATCCGCCGTGGAAAATGCAATAGTAGGGATAGGTGCCAGGGGTATTAAATTGTCTCGAGAAAGTCGCCCCCGGGGAAAGCGTGCCGCTGTCAAAGGACCCGTTATCCGCAGTCACCGTATGAGAGCGAGCGCCGGTGTTGGTCCAAACAACAGTCGTTCCGGCGGTGACGGTCAACTGCTTAGGCGTAAACAAGTCATCGGCAATAGTAACGGCCGTGGTTAGGGTTGCGGTGTTGGCAACGTTAATGTTGACAGTCGCCGAGGAGGCGGTATTGCCCGCCGCATCCCGGGCCACCGCCGTCAGGGCATGAGTACCATTGGTGGCTTGAGTAGTGTTCCAAGAAATGTCGTAAGGGGAAGAGGTATCCTCGGAGCCGAGATTAACATTGTCGAGCTTGAACTGCACACCTACGACACCGACGTTGTCCGAGGCGGTAGCGGAAATAGTCGTAGTGGCGGATACCGTGGCGTTGACCGCGGGAGCGGTGATAGATACGCTTGGGGCTATCGTGTCGGCACTGCCGCCAGCCGCATTAATCGTGTAGCTCCCATTGGTCACTCCTCCCAAGATGTCTGTCCCCAGGCCGTCGTTCTTGATGACCCGGGAGGGGCCGCTGCCGGGAGTGGTTAAGGCAAAGCTCACGGGAGCGGTGCCAGAGGACAGGGCTTTGAAATTGACCTTCGCCACCAGGGCCGAGGCCGAGTTCACGCCGGGGGTAGCTTGCCCGCGGCTAATCTTGACTTGGCCGCCGGAGAGGATTTCCTCGGCTTTGACGCTAAAGGACGAGGTGGAGCTGTCCACCGAAACAAACTCCAGGCGGGCAGCATCAAAGTCGAGGAAACCAGAAACGGCGGTAACGGCTTGCCCGCCCGTATTGAGCCTAATCTCCAGACTCAAGTTGCTGCCGACCGCCAGGGTCTGGCTTGCGGGCGAGAGGGAGAGGGAGGCAGTACCTAATGTTCCGGCAGCTGCCACACTCACCGTGGCGGATTTGCTTGTCGAACCCCCGCTCCCAGTGCAGGCCAGAGTGTAAGTCGTGTTGGTCGTGGGGGAAACACTTTGCGAA
>CAYHVH010000004.1:0-15683 GCA_964360335.1 uncultured Candidatus Saccharibacteria bacterium | reverse complement strand
TGGCGTTCGTAGAAGACCAGGTCAGGGTGCTGGATTGTCCGGAGTTGATGGAGGTAGGATTGGCAGTCAAGGTCAGGGTCGGGGCGGTAGTCGAGGTTGGGAAAGAAGTACTTGTTAGTTTGATCCCATCGTCATATATCATACCAACGCCGCGGGCATAGTACTTATACGAGGGGCCGGTTTCCACGATGTAGAGCGTGTCGGTAAACGTACGCGCTGGAGTAACCAGGGTAACTCCGGCCGAAGTGATCACTGCAGTCTCTTCCGCGACGCCAGGAGCAATCTCCATCTCGTAGGTCATGCCGACAGTCGGGTTAGCGGGCATCATGATGCCAGCCTTGTTCGCACCCACGCCGGCGCGCCAGGCGCCGCCGTGGCCGACAATAACGCCATTCGAATACATGTCGACATCTTCGCCGTAGTAACAAACTGTGCCACCTGAAGTCTGCACAAAGAAGTTGCGCGAGATCTCAATCAGACTGCCATTCTGCCACTCGCGCTCCTCTACCACTCGCGTGGTCACGCCAGCCACAACCTCGGTCTGGTTTAACACGCTGACTTGGACCTTGAGGCCACCACCTTCCAGCACGTTGACCATGCCCACCGGAAACGGCAGGAATGGATTGTCAATCGTTAACGAGAAGGGTTTTTCTCCTAAAGTCGGATTACAAATCACGATGTCGAGGGTACCGCCCGCAGCCCCCGCCACACTCACCGTGGCGGATTTGCTTGTCGAACCCCCGCTCCCAGTGCAGGCCAGAGTGTAAGTCGTGTTGGTCGTGGGGGAAACACTTTGCGAACCAGAAGTCGCCTTGCTTCCCGACCAGCCGCCCGAGGCGGTACAAGAGGTGGCGTTCGTAGACGACCAGGTCAGGGTGCTGGATTGTCCGGAGTTGATGGAGGTGGGCTGAGCGGAGAAGGTCAGGGTGGGAGCGGGAGTCGCGCCCCCGCTAACCGTGTAGCTCCCATTGGTCACTGCGCCCAAGATGTCTGTCCCCAGGCCGTCGTTCTTGATGACCCGGGAGGGACCAGCGCCCGGGGAAGTGAGAGCAAAGCTGACATTGGCCGTACCCGAAGCGATAGCCTTGAAATTGACCTTGGCCACCAGGGCCGAGGCGCTCACGACGCCCGGGGGAATCTTGCCGCGGGTGATCTTGAGGAGGCCCCCGCTGACCGTCTCTTCGGCTTGGACGTCAAAGGCCGAGCCGGTATAATCGGCGGAAACAAACTGCAGACGGGCCGTGTCAAAGTTGAGATAGGCAGACACAGCCGAAACCTCGTTGCCCCCGGTATTGAGCCTAATCTCCAGGCTCAAGTTGCTGCCCACTGCCAGAGTCTGGCTTGAGGGCGAGAGGGAAAGGGAGGCAGTACCCGTGGTTCCCCCGGTCTGACCACTGACCGTGACGGTTGCGGATTTGTTCACCGAGCCGCCTGCCCCAGTGCAGGCCAGAGTGTAAGTCGTGTTGGTCGTGGGGGAAACACTTTGCGAACCAGAAGTCGCCTTGCTTCCCGACCAGCCGCCAGAGGCGGTACAAGAGGTGGCGTTCGTAGAAGACCAGGTCAGGGTGCTGGATTGTCCGGAGTTGATGGAGGTGGGTGAGGCGGAAAGATTGAGGGTGGGAGCGGGAGTCGCGCCCCCGCTAACCGTGTAGCTCCCATTGGTCACCGCTCCTAAGATATCTGTCCCCAGGCCATCGTTCTTGATGACCCGGGAGGGACCAGCGCCCGGGGAAGTGAGAGCAAAGCTGACATTGGCCGTACCCGAAGCGATAGCCTTGAAATTGACCTTGGCCACCAGGGCCGAGGCAGAGTTGACGGCGGGCGGGATTTTGCCACGGCTGATCCGCACTTGGCTGCCGGAAAGGAGCTCTTCGGCTTTCACGTCAAAGGCCGAAGTCGTAGAGTCAATCGAAACAAACTGCAGACGCGCTGTGTCGAAGTTGAGATAGGAAGACACGGCCGTGACTGCATTGCCCCCGGTGTCGAGGCGCACCTCCAGAGTCAAGGTGTCGCCAACAGCCAGGGTCTGGCTTGCGGGCGAGAGGGAAAGGGAGGCGGCGGCGGCCGAAGCCGGGAAGCTCCCAAACCAAAAAGCGCTGACCAATAAAAGGGTCAACAGGCTTCCGAGTCCAAAAACCTTCGCCACGTTCCTTTTTTTCACTTTATTTTTTATTTTTGTTTTGTTTTCCAGAAATCAAGCGCCGGCGGCTTTTGACTTTAGTCCGCGACGCTTGCGAAGTTGGTTCGAAAAATCTCTAAATCCTGGGTGTCGACTTTCCCGTCGCCGTTAATGTCGGTTTTGGGGTTGTCGCTCTGCCCGGCGCTGGCGGCGGAAAGCATTATCCCGAAATCACTTGCATTAACCGCACCGTCGCCATTCAAATCCAGCTTGGCCGCCTGCTCCTCTGCGGCGCGCGACTCAAAAAAGGACACTTCGGCGGCTTTTTGTTTGCCTTGATACTGATAAACGGCTAGTCCGATAACTCCCGCCGAGATAACGGCTATCCCAACGACCAGCCAAGTTTTTTCAAAACCGAGTGACGCATCTTTGTTTTGGGAACTAGAATTCTGCATGTTGGCGTGAACTTAGAAAATTACTAATTAAGGTTGTCTTGTTCTTAAAGAAATATTTCACTTTTGCTTATTCTTATTATATCACACATACCGGAAAAAATCAAGGAGATTCTCAATCCCGGAAAGAGCGTAAAATTATCCCTTTGTGCATGAGATGAAGCCGCGACCGGAGACAGGTAATGACCGCTTTGTTTAAAGGTAAATAAGTTCAGCCCCACTTCGAAAGCAAAATCCCCAAATCCACGACATCCACCCGGCCGTCCTGGTTGAGGTCACTCTTGGGCTTTGTGGTTTGCCCCCAGGCGGAGAGGAGAATCCCGAGGTCAATGACATCGACTTTGCCATCGCCGTTGAGGTCGGCAGTGTTCGTGGTCGGGGGCGGCCCTCCAGTACCGTCGGATTTATAAGTTGAGGTATCGGGGTTGGCATTTCCTGAAGTGACGTAGCGCAAGGTCATGTCATTGCCGTTTACTTCCCCAAAAAGAAAGCCGGCTTCGCCATGGGAGCTCGCGAGACAAGTTGGTCCGCTCGGATAAGGGCCGCAATTCGGCGTCCCACTCGTCCGGCCGCCGTTACCGATCGTAAAGAAAGCGGGGCCATTGGCGGGATACCGGGAGAACCGCTCATAGACGTGAGAGTGTCCCCAAAAGACCAGATCCACTCCCAAATCTTGGGCCATTTTCGCGGGACCGTTCACAATGTTGGTCAAAGTGTTGTGCGAGCCGGACGACCAAGCATTGTGATGCCAGAACAAGATTTTCCAGGGCTGATTGGAATTTTTCAGGTCATTGTAGGCCCAAACCATTTGCGGCGCGGAGCTTTGGGGGCTACTGCTGTTATAAGTGACGCTGGCGTTGGAATTGATCGCCGTGAAATGCGCGTTTCCCCAATCAAATGAAAAAGTTGACAAGCCTCCGGCTTTGCCGCCCTGCGGCAAGGCGTGCTCGTCGACCAGAGTGGGACAGGCGCTCGAGTCGTGATTGCCGCAGGTCGGGTAGACCGGAGTATGGCGGTTGATGATGTTAAATGGCCCAAAGTGCTGGGCGTCTTGAACCGAACCGTCAGCGCTATAGTTATAGGCGACGTCGCCGGCAACCATGTAAAAATCCGGATTCCTGGTATTCAAAGCACTGGCGATTGTGCCGCTACTGCGGTCGCCAAAAATTGCAAAAGTAAAGGGCGTTGTCGAACCGGTCGGTAGTGCGGTTTTGAAATAATAGCTTGGGTCAGCAGCTGGCGAGAGAGATTGGCCACTGGTGAGAATTTGATAGAAGTACTTGGTATTGACCGCGAGGTCGGTAATTTTCACGTGGTGCAAAAATCCCGGCTGACCGCCGATGATGCTCCTCCCCGCCTCACCAGTCGCCTGCTGGCCGTAGCTCGTGGTGGTCCCATACTTTACTGTCGAGTCCCCGCCCGCTGCCGTTTTCCAAACAACCTCTGCCGTCGAGGCAGTAACATTCTGGATATATGGGGCCCGCGTCAAGGTAGCTTGGGCGAAAACCGGGAAAGGGGAGAGCGCCCAAATAAAAAACGACCCCAAAACTACCGGGGCCAAAACTGATTTTTGGGCAAACCGCTTCAGGGAAACTGAAGCCGCCAAAAACTTCTGATCGTTAATTCTTCCGTTCATCGTCTTCGTCCTTGAGAGGTATCACCTCGATCGTGCCGCGGCACTGTTGACTACAGATAAATTCAAACTTCCCCAAGCCTAAGCTGCCGATTTGCACTTCAGTGGCCTGCCCTTGCGGCAATGCTGCATGAATGCCCCCTTCGGGAATTTCCAAGACATAATCCTTGTCCACCGCGGTAACCATTAAAGCAATCGGCTCCAAATGGCCTATTTGAAAAGTATTGGGTTTAAATTCGTCACCGCTGGCCGTAACTGGGATCTGGCGAGTCGCGCCGGCGGTGCTGTAAGTCACCTTGAGATCCGTTTTTCGCTGGTTTTGCACCACGAGATACACACCAAACCCACCGGCCAAGATAAGGATCAAAATAATAATCCCCTGCCGACTAAGGCCTACTTCTGAATTTTTACCCGAAATTTTAAGCATAACAAAATTATTATACCATATCCAAAACAAGTCGTCAACGAAAATATGCTATAATTTTGCTCATGGGATTAAAAAAAATCTGGGTTCTGGTAGTCGTTGGTGCTGGCCTCGTGACTGCCCAAGTAGTTCAAGCTCACCCGTTGGATTTCATGGTCGTCAAGACCAAACTCAAGGCCGCGGGCAACGAGTTGTCCCTGGAGACCGAAGTACCATTTTTGTTTGATTACCCGTCGCCGGAGTACGAAAGGAGGTTAGAATTTTTGACTGGATACTTCGGGGCAAATTTTCTGGTCAGGCAGGAAGGCCGTCCCTGCACATTGAAAATGGACGGCCTTCAGATTGAAGAAGCACAACCCCTCACGCGATTTAACGGCCGTTTCTCCTGCCCCGCAGAGATAGCGGGAATTGGGGAACTGAAGATCGCCACTGACCTATTCGTCGATTTATTTTTTGACCTCAATCACTTTGTCACTCTGGAGGTTGGCGACCAGGTTCAAGACCTGCTCTTTACGCCGCGGCAAACGGCTTCTCCGGTGCTGGTCTCGCAAAAAAACTTTGGCGCCGTCCTCAAGCAATTTTTGGAGCTCGGGATCGAGCACATTTTATTTGGCCTAGATCACATTTTGTTTGTAGTCGCCGTGCACCTCGTTGTCAGGAAGTTTCGAAACATTATCATTCTTGTGACCTCTTTCACGATTGCCCACTCCCTAACCTTGATTTTGGCGGGCCTGGGACTCATCACTATCACCTCTCGCCTCGTCGAGCCGCTGATTGCCCTGTCCATCGGCTATATGGCCTGGCGCAACTTTGCCATCGAGCGGCGGGGGGGAATAACGAATCTCCGGGAACGCTGGCTGGGAACGTTTGGCTTTGGGCTTATTCACGGCTTGGGATTTGCCGCGGCCCTACGGGCCGTGGAAATCCCCCAAAATTATTTCCTCCCCGCGCTCTTGGCCTTTAACGGCGGCGTGGAAATCGGCCAACTCGCAGTAGTCGGCGCTCTGTTTCCGGTTCTTGTTTTTCTGCAAAAACGCGGTAAAATAAGCTTCGTAGTGTACGGCGTGTCCGGGATAATTGCTATTATCTCCCTCATCTGGTTTGTGCAAAGAATCTTGGGTTAAGAAATGTCAATCCTCGCCAAACTCCGCAAAATTATTGTCGCTTGCCTGCTCCTTCTGTTTGGCCTGCCCAGTCAGGCCTCGGCGGTCGGGATTTTTTTGACCAACGAGTACCAGCAAATCGTTGCAGCCCAAGCCAAAGTCGCAATTTTTCATGACGGTCAAACAGAAACTTTGATCGCGAGCGAAACTTTCAGTTTTAATCCTTTGGTGGCCTGGAATTTTTTGTGGTTGATTCCCGTTCCCGCCCGGCCGGAAGTCGAACCCGTGAACGGTGACCTGTTCGCCGGTTTAGACAAGCTCCTCGCTCCCCGAGAAACGACCGGCGACGGCCCGGAACAAACCTCCTTGCGGGCGGCCAGCATCATACGATTTGAAATTTTCGGGCCGCCGCAAGAGCCGCAAGTGCTTAAGGACTGGGTACAGGAAAGCGGTTACTTTCTTCCAAAAAACTTGCCGCCCAAGCTTGACGACTATTGGCAGAAAGGGTGGTATTTCGTGGTGGCCGAGGTTGACGGGGTACACATCCAGCGGACGGCAAGCGATAGCCTCGTTGTACAAAACGCCTTTGTCTTGCCGCTCAAAATCACTTTTCCCGCAGAGGAACTGGTTATTCCACTGGCGATTACCGGCACCCAACCGGATTTGGACTCGGAAGCCGTGCCGCTGTCGTTTGCCTACGGCACGCCCTCCGCCCAGGTCCTGGGCATTACCAACGAGGCGGTTGACGCCGAACTTGCCGCCCCTTCTCTGAATAAATATCCGCGCCTGCCTTTGCAGCTTTTAAACTTTAAGCTCGATTTGTTTATCTTTGCCGAGCGCCGGACGGAATTGCCGGAGTTTGAGCTTCTGGAGACAGCCAAAATCGACGGAAGAAAATTTGGGACCGACTCCTGGAACAATTTCTATCTCCGCCTCCCTCCTAAAAAATTAGTACTCACTCACCTCGTGGCTTACAAGCCGTTTCAGGAGCTTCGGGACCTGCGCTGGCCAGCTCTGCCGGGCAAACAAAGTCTTTGGCTCCTGGCCTCGGGCATTGGGCTTTTACTTCTTGGCGGCCTTCTGCTCGTGGCAAAAATTCGCGGGACTTTTCAAGCAAAAAAAATCGTGGTTATCAGTGCAATTCTGATTCTCGGCGGCGGGGGCGCCCTGACTGGGTGGTGGCTTCGGCCAGTTTGGTTAGGTAATCCCGGAAAACAGAAAGTGGAGGGCTTAGGCCTCGAGCGCTTCTCCTCGGAAGCTCGGGTGGTGGAGCTTGCTTCCGGCTTATACTTCTTTTCCCCGAACATGATTCACGCACGCGCGGGTGAAAAAATCAGACTCCGGATAGAGTCTGATGATTTGCATACTTTCACGATTGACGAGCTGGGAATTGACAGCCAAACGCCCGTGGGCACGACCGAAGTGGAATTTACTGCTCCCAAAGCCCCAGGCAGCTACGAATTCTACTGCGCCATCGCGGGTCACCGCGAGGCGGGCCAGGTCGGGATTTTAATTGTGGAGTAAGCTTTGTTCCTTACCCCCACTTGCTAAGGAGTATCCCGAGGTCGACCACGTCCACCCGGCCGTCTTGGTTGATATCCGCTTTTGGTTTGGTGGTTTGGCCCCAGGCGGAAAGGAGAATCCCGAGATCAATGACGTCGACTTTGCCATCTCCGTTGAGGTCGGCAGAACCAGCGGCAGGAGGCGGTCCGGAAAGACCGCTTTCCCTGAAGCCCAGATCCGGCGCCGTACCGGAGTACTGGCTAGTCGGAATCTGCAAAACCGTTTGACCGTTATGGGTGAAGGTAGTAGCACCACCATCGATTGCCGGGCTGCCGGTTTGAAGCCCATAATTGGCGTCCAAAAGCGGGTCTCCATATTTCGTCGTGGCCGCGTTCAAATTCACCGTACCCGACAGGCCTGATTGATTCCTCAAAAGCGAGTGGGCGACAATGGAACTTCCCGTGACATTTTTTAACTCAAACAAGAAGCTGCTGTCGGCGTCGGCAAAAATATTATTGACCGCAATGACGTTTGCTCCTCCGGAAAGACCGGCGTTATTATTGACAAAGGTGTTATTAAACAAGTACATCCGTTCCGGCATGGCCGCCGCCCCGTAATTTTCGTCGGTGACATCTCCCGGCATAAGGCCGATCGCCACTCGCTTATTGCCGATAAACAGGTTGCGCTCGATATAGTATTCCCTATTCGAGTTGTTGTTGTAGTCCATGATTTGGATTCCGTCATGGCCAGCGCCCTCGACCCAGTTGTTGATGAAGGTGAGTCTGACGAGGCTTGGAATACTATCATTATGTTGTCTGGTCTCTAGACCGTCTTGGCCGGCATTGAGGAGCCGATTGTCCTCGATCCAAATGTGCTTGGTCTGGTGATCAACATCAATCGTGTCGTCCGCTGAAAGCTCAATCAGATTATGGCGGGCGATCCCGCCGCCACCCGCCTCAAAACTCAATCCATCGCCACTGGTGGAACGCAAATAACTGTACTCCAGAATAAGCGGACTGAAGCTTTTCACCGGATCACCGCCGGTGACGTGGAATCCTCGAATCAGCGGCCCCTGATTCCAAACACTCGTGCCGCCGTTCACCGCGATATTGCCGCTGAGCTTAACCGGATTGAGGCGCAAGTCATTGACGTTGGTTTTGTACCCCTCGCCTTCCAGAGTAATGACTTTGTTGATGGTCAATGACTCACTGTAAGTTCCGGGGGCGACCAAAACCGTGTCGCCGCTCAAGGCGGCGTTGATCGCGGCCTGAATGGTTGCATGCTGGGCAGGAACCCGAAGGACGTTGCCGGCCGCCTCGCTACTAAGTTTGTCAACCTGAAGGCGCGAGGAGACAACCAACCATACGATGCCCCCCAAAACAAAAATTCCGAGGATTATTATGAGGGGGTTTTTGAGAAATTTTCCTTCTAACATAAATCTTTAATTAATAATGAACAAAAGGAGATTAAAAATAACTGATAACTCTAGCCTCCCCACTTGCTAAGGAGTATCCCGAGGTCGACCACGTCCACCCGGCCGTCTTGGTTAATGTCCGCTTTTGGTTTGGTGGTTTGGCCCCAGGCCGAAAGGAGAATCCCGAGGTCAATGACGTCCACCCGGCCGTCGGCGTTCAAGTCAGCCGAGGAAGTAGTGGAACCAGCATTGCTCACAGTCACAGTTACCGAGCTACTGGTCTTGGTGTTGCCTGAAGCATCTCGGGCCGTGGCCACCAGAGTGTGAGTCCCGTTCGGGGTAAGGATAGTATCCCAGGAAACAGAATAGGGGAAGCTCGTGTCCTCAGCCCCGAGATTTCCGCCATCGAGCTTGAACTGCACGCCTGCTACCGCGACGTTGTCCGAGGCAGTGGCCGAGACAGAAACCGTGCCAGAGACGGTGGTACCGGTGCTGGGAGCAGTAATCGTGACTGATGGCGGCGTAGTATCTTGAGAAGTCCCGCCCCCGGCAACCTTCGGGTCGGTGTTGTTCAGATACTCTTCCAAATCCGTGTAGCCATCAGCGTCAAAATCGCTACTACTACTGCTGGCACTGCCGCGGGAGGTGTTGCCGAAATGTTGCTGTTCCCAATTATCGTCCATGCCGTCGGCGTCGCTGTCCGGATAGGGGGTGCCGGAGGCGAGCGTGGGCCAGACTAGGCCATAGTTGACGCCGCTCACAAAGCCAGAGGTGCCTTGCGGGGTGACGCTGCTGCGATTGGCGAGATTTGAAATAATACGCCGGTCATCGCTGTCGCGGACTGGTCGCGCGGCACCCACGTTCTGCACAATTGCGTTATAAGCCTCTTGCGGCGTTTGCTCTGAACTAAGTGAGTAGGGCGAAAAACGAGTAGCTGTATACACCGATGCTGGTCCACCGCGAATTGTCATAGTTCCCTCGGCCGCATTACCCTGCTCAAAGACAGCACTCTCGAATAAAGTGGAAACACTGCCGCCGGTAGATGGCTGGTAGGCAACGGATGTATTAGTTTTCGGTCCAGGGATGAAAAGGTTCTTGATGAGGTTAAGCGATCGAGGATTGCCGCCCTGTTCCCCGCCGCCAAAATTATAGACGACATTATTGACGATATCGAGGTTCTCGCCGTCGCGGAGCAAGGGGTTGCGGGCTGCGGAGGTCGTGATCAAGTTGTGGTGCAGCGTAATACGCTTCGGCCAAATGGAGTTGTTCCGAGCTATGCGCACGCCCTTGCTGTGGCCACTAGAACGACTGCCTTCGTAGTGATTGGAGAAATATAATCCTTCACCATTGATAGACCACTGAACAGTCACGTCGTGCACATTCTCAACCATTTCGACGCCACCAGTATCCGGCCCCCAAATCATCGTTGAATGGTCAATGATGACGTTATAGACCTCGCCCTTCAGTCCGTTGAGGAATACAGAGTTACGGTCACCGTTATTACTCCCATTGATTTCGTCTCCCGCCCGGAATTTCATGTAGCGAACGACGACGTCATGGGTCCGAATGTCCAGATGTCCCCCCTTGATCTGCAGACCTTCTCCCGGAGCCGTCTGCCCGGCGATGGTCACAAACGGGTTCGAAACAACCAGGTCGTTCTGCAGAGAAATCGTGCCAGCCACTCGCAAGAGGCAGTACCTTGGCCCCGTCGCGGCCAGACAGTCCCGCAGGCTACCTGTCCCCGAATCGTTGAGGTTCGTGACATAGATCACCCGCCCGCCGCGGCCGCCAATGGTGGTCGAACCAAAACCCTCGGCACCGGGAAAAGCAACCACCGCCGCTTCGCCAGGCCCAGCCAAGACCAAAAAATATAGCGCCACAATCAAAGCCAAAGCTCGGCTAGTTTGACTAAGCACTGTTCTGGGAATCATTTTGTATTTTTTTGTTTCGAAATCGATTTTACTAACAATATTATATCACAATTTATGCTATACTGTCAACGACGATGCGCGAAGTAGTAATAAAAATTTTAGGCGAAGTTCAAGGAGTGGGGTTTCGTTACCAAACGCAAAGGAAAGCTCAAGAGTTAAATCTTGGCGGCTTCGTGCGGAACGCGCCGGATGGCAGTCTGGAAATTGTGGCGCAAGGAGACAAGGAAAATTTGGAAAAATTTTTGGCTTGGACCAAGGCTGGCCCACAGTTTGCGCAGGTCGAAAAAGTCGAAGCGTCGTGGCGCGAACCGACGGAGAATTATCCAGACTTCGCAATCGTTTAAGATAAAAATGGAGAGCCCCGGGCTCTCCCTTGGAAAAACGAGGGACAGGAAACTACGCTGACGAAAAATTTGACCCTGCCCTGCCCTGCCATTTAGAATAATCCCGCCCCCTTGCTCCAGAGGCACATAGCCGTCTAAGCTATCCGCCTCTAACACAAGGGGGTGATTAGTTTTCGACAAAAAGAAAAGCGGGGGCTATTGCCAGAAAAGCAACCGCACCCGCCTCGAAAGAACATCAAGACTCGTCACACCCAAGGTACTCCTTGGCAAAAGCCGGATCTTGGGCCAGAAACTTACAAGCCAGTAGCGCGACGCTCGCGGCGTTCTCGTCGCCCGCTACCTCCCAGGCGCCGGTGACGCGATTCGCGTAAACCGCGTTGATTACGCCGCTCGGCAGTCCCCAGCCTTCTGTCGCACACCAGACAAAGAGACCGGCAGCCTCCATCGAGTAACAAGAAACCCGGAGACGCTGGACCTCTTGGTGTCTAGCCATCATCCGTGGCGGCACGTCTCCATGCAAATTCGGCCTTCCTTGACCGGTATTGAAATCGCTGGTCGTGGCTTCGATTCCGGTAAAGTAGTGCCTGGGCATGAGTTGTTTAGCGGCCGCGACGAGCGCCTCCACGACCCGCCAGTCAGCAATAGCGGGATACTCGATTGGTGCCCAATCAATGGTAGCGCCATCGTAGCGAATCGCGCCCGTGACTATGATCGTATCGCCAGGAAGCGATTCAGAGATGAGGCTGCCGCAGGAGCCCACGCGAATAAAAACCCTTGCCCCGCTGCGAACAGCCTCTGGCAAAACGATTCCCAGGGACGCAACGCCCATGCCAGAAGTCGTTACCGACACCCGCACTCCTTGAAACTCGCCTGTGTACGATACAAGCCCCCGATGGTCGTTAGCAAAACGCTTTCGTTTGACGAGGAATGTCTCAGCGATCATCTCAGCACGCCCCGGTGCGCCAACAATCAAGCACAAAGGCGCCAAATCCCCGGGTCGGGTGTGCAAATGGTACTCTAGTTCATCCTTGGTCAATGGCCTGTCAGCTGTAGCCATAGCTCGTTTCCTCCTGTGGTGGTGAAAGGTCCGACAGTTGAGGATAACATGATTTTGATGATGAAACAACCGCTCTTTCGAGTGGCTCAGGGCTGTTTGATTTTGACAAAAAGAAAAGCGGGAGGACATTACATCCGCCCGCTTTGGATGAAAGGGCCTCAAGGACGTGAGTCAACGCGGCGTGGCGCTTTGGAGCAAAGCCATCGAGCGTAGGAAAAGCTCATGGCGACGATCGCTATCGGCCGGATCGGTCATTCTTCCTCTGATTAGAAAAAGATACCGCTCGAGGCACATCTTCGCATCATCCATCGTGGCAAAGCCGCCCTCGGGAAAAGGCAACCTCGCAATTGTTTCTCTCACTTCCTCCGCCATGGTAACGTTTATGAACCCGGCCTGCAGGCCCGCGGTTACGGTAAGGTAAGCTTCCTGCTTGGTCGCTGCCTCCGGGCCCCACTGGCCGATGAAGAACCTCACCCGACCGTGCCGGCGGCAAATGGAACAAACCTCAAAATCTGCCTTCTTCACGTCAGTTTCCATTCGTCCCCCTCTTCAAGCTGTAATTTAATAACAATACCACAACTGTTCCGCGCAGCAAAAAACCGCCCTGAGCGCAGTCGAACGGACGGTTTTTTTGTTTGGTCCTACTTCGCTAAAGCTAGGCAGGACCTTCGCAACTGAATAGTGACCCTAAACTATGGTGAAACCAGCCTCAGAAGCCGAAACTATTTCAACACCGGGAATTTCCGCACCAAGGCCAACTGCTCCCACCACTCGCCCAAACCCCAAATCTTTCCAGCGTCAACGGAATGCAGCGACAACAGCGCCAGCGCGTAGATGACGTGCTCGTCCACGACTGGATTGTTCTGCGGCCAAAGCAGCGCTAGATACATAGACGCCATCAAAACAAAGCCGCCCCATGCCGCCAGTCGCATCGCCACGCCAAGAACCAGTGCCAGCCCCAAACCCAAAAGCCCGAGCATAAACAACCAGTCGACAAGCGGGTTGCCAGCCAGCGAATGGTAGAAATCTGCAAACGGTCCTTTCGCGGCAAATCGCAAAAATCCGGCTGTGGGTGAATTGCCCATCAGCCATGACTTATCCCTAACAGTCGCAAACCCGAGCCCGAAAACTTTATCGAGGAACGCCCACAAGAATATCCAACCGAGGGCGATTCTTAAGAGCGCCCAAACCCATTTTGCTTGCATTTTTTTAAAATCCGAAATTAATTATATACTCCGGACAAAAACTTCGGGTGATCAAGCGCAGCCGCAGCCCCCCTCCCCACGGTTTTCGGTCAACTGCAAGTTAACTTTTTGGTTTCTCTTTCAAGAGAAAGTACAGGGTCAATGGCGCGCCCCAGTTAGCCCACCGCTCTACGAAATCCCAGATCGGCTCCCCCACCAACGGCCGCAACAAGGCTGTCCAAAAACCCCAAACCGTGGCCCAGATCAACACCCAACGCATCGGTTTGACGAGCACACTCAGCGCAATCAATACGTCAACCATCCCCACGACCAGGATAAAGGTTTTGGCGACTGCGGGATCAAGTCCGGTGAGTTGCTGGGTCCAGCCGATCCAAGCCTGCTTTCCCTGGATGGCAAAAACCCCATGACCCAGAAATTCTCCAAAAATGGCGATGCGCAGAATCCACTCGATTTTTTTGGTATCCATTGGTGTATTGGCTATTTAATTAATAATAATTTTGATCGACCAACACCAACTGTTAGACATTAAGCGAATAAATCATATACAAGCCTAGCAGGAGGAGAAATAGCCCAATCCCCAAGCGCATCAGTCCCCGATGTTCCTTGCGCCAGTTCTCCAATCTATCCGAAGACGTCCCGAAATATGCTATGCCGATAATGATGAAGAGAGGGACGATAAAAACAAAATTGTAAAGCAGCAAGAGCGGCACCGCTGAAGCAAACTCGCCTCGGGACAACATCCCCAGAATCGCTAAATACGGCGCTCCGGTGCAGGGCAGCTCCACCAGTACCACAAATACCCCCAAGACAGCAGTCATTAAAATCAGCGTGGCGGGATGACGCTTCTCCATTTTTTCAATCTGGCTCGTATAATATTTCAATCTTTTTGCACCGCCCGGAAACATCTGCAACGAAAAACCTTTGCCGTACCAAAAATAATCTTTGATCTCCAGAAGCCCTGCGAGAATGGCGATGATTGCCGCGCCCCAATAAAACGCCGCTGCCACCCCCGTGCTTAATGCCAATTTCAAAATGCCGAAACCCAAAAGTAAATACGTTACGTAAACTATTATCGTATAAAACAATCCGCCCAAAAGCATTCGCGCCGGACTTTTGAAAACCTTTAGCATGAAGGCAATCAAAAAAATCAGCACACCAAAAACGCAAGGGTTGATGCTGTCTACGATAGCCGCACTGATTACCAGACCGAGGGTCAAATTTCGGTCAAACATAAGACCTTCCCCTAACTGCTATTTGATCTCTCCGCTGAAACTGGAGGCTTGAATCAAATTTTGAATAGTTTGGTATCCTTCTAAACGCTTCACTTCCTGACCATCTTTTTCCAGGAGCCAAGTGGGAGTTTTGCTAATATTTTTCTTTAAACACAGCTCGGGGTTACCACCCGGGCCCTTCGGATGACACTCAACAGAGTTTAATTTTTTGTAAGCCTCACCTAAAAGTTTTTCCTGTTTTTTGCAGTTCGAACACGTGTAAGAGCGATAGTAGACCCAGCCCTGTTCGGTCAGGTAAGTCGTCAGAGAAGAATAATCTCTTTTCACCACTGTCCCGGTTTGCACGAAATAGATCATTGCCGAAACGACGACTCCGGCGATGACCAAGGGGGCAACGAGACGGGACAGATTTTTGATTTGCGGCCGGAGGAGCGACCACAGCGTCGCCAGAATCACAATCATTAAAACTTTGGAAGTCTCGCACAAAATACAGAACGCTTTGATGAAAAAATATTCCATCAGCGAAAGATACAGAGAAGGAATCAACACGAAAACCGTAATAAAAAACAGAGTGCGGAACGCTCTGAAGGTCGGTTTTAACAGCACCGTGGCCAATACTGTTGCGAAGTACAAAATCCCCAAGACCGAAACTGGAACACCAAAAATCTCGGAGTAAATACTGGTTGTTACGACATCGCAGGAAATTTCGGCAGAAATATCACAAAACGATCGGGCATTGGCATAGTGAATGTAAGTCAGATATGCCATTATCCCCAACCCTAGAAGAGCAGAAATCGCGATGAGGTAGCGATGCCGCTTCTTGATTGCTTCCATTTATTTTTATTTATTTTGTTTCACTCTTCCGAAACCTGTACTTTTATTATATCACAAATCTGAAGACTAAGGAAGGCAAACAAAAACCGCCTTCTTTCGGGCGGTTTTGAGTTTGGTCCTCCTTCGCTAAAGCTAGGCAGGACTTTCGCAACTGAATAGTGACCCCGATCCGCCAGAGGCGGATCAGGACCTGCTCCGTATTCCATCATCTTGCGATAACGGCTACGGGGCAGGTAGGAATTAATACGCGCCATGCCCTTCCGAAGTCTCCGAAGAGGAGACGTAGGAGGGGTCATTTAGCACGTTTCCGAGGATGCGTTGATCCCCAGAAACGTATCGACCATAATCCCGATGAAACATCGGGACTAAGGTTGTACTCCTTAGAAAGGAGGTGATCCATCGACAGCTTCCGCTACCGATGCCTTGTTACGA
>CAYHVH010000003.1:0-58217 GCA_964360335.1 uncultured Candidatus Saccharibacteria bacterium | reverse complement strand
TTTGGTCAAAACTAAAAAAGCTGATAACTCAGCCTGCGCCAAATACTCGCGTAATTTTATTATTCTATTCAAATTACTATTCTTTGGATTGCTTCGTCGCGTTGCTCCTCGCAATGACGCTTATTTTATTGTCATTGCGATCCCGACGTGTCGGGAGAAGCAATCTCTACGAATCCCCCAACTTATCTGCTAAATGCCTCGCCAAATCCGCAATAGGAATCCTCTCCTGCTTCATGCTGTCCCGGTCCCGCACCGTCACTCTCTTGTCTTCCAAGCTCTCAAAATCTACGGTAATACAATACGGTGTGCCGATTTCGTCCTGTCTCCGGTAACGGCGGCCGATGGAGGCAACTTCGTCATATTGGCAAGGCCAGTGCATTTTTAACTCGTCAAAAATACCCCGCGCGACTTTGATAAGTTCCGGCTTTTTAGACAAAGGAAGCACCGCAACCTTCACCGGCGCCAAGACCTTCGAGAGCTTCAAAACAACCTCAATCTCTTTAGTCGCTTCCGTGGTCGTCGTCCGGCCACCCTTGACCTCGGTATAGCTGTCAAGCAGTACGGCCAGAAGAGTCCTCTCGATCCCACCTGTCGGTTCAATCACGTAAGGGATATACTCCTCGTTGCTGTCCGGGTCGCGATACTTCATGGACTTGCCGGAAAGTTTTTCGTGCTGACCCAAATCAAAATCCGTGCGATTAGCCAGGCCCCAGAGCTCATCCCAGCCCCACGGGAATTGGTATTGGATATCAACCGTGCGCTTACTGTAATGGGCCAAAGATTTTTTGGGATGCTCGTAAAGCCTCAAGTGCTCTTTTTTCAAGCCCAACTCAAGGGTCAAAAATTTTTGCATGAAGGAAAGCCACTGCTCGAACGCTTCCTCATCGTTTCCGGGCTTGACAAAGTATTCGATTTCAGCGATTTCAAATTCGATGGTGCGAAAAATAAAATTGCCGGCCGTAATTTCGTTTCGGAACGATTTGCCAATCTGGGCGATTCCAAAGGGAACCTTGACCCGAGAGGTATCAACAATCTGCGGAAAATTCACAAACATCCCTTGGGCGGTTTCCGGCCGGAGATACGTGGCGTGAGCTTTATCCTCCACCGCCCCCACGAAAGTCTTGAACATCAAATTAAAATCCTGGGGCTTGGTGAAATCTCGGTGTTCATGCTTTTTGAATTCCTCCTGATCCGCCCTAAACCGGAGATGGCAAACTTTGCACTCCACCAAAGGATCAGTAAAACTTTTCAGGTGCCCCGAGGCCTCCCAGACTTTGGAATTCATTAAAACCCCGGACGAAAGGCCCACCACATCCTCGCGCTCGGTCACAAACTTCTTCCACCACAACGCCTTGAGGTTATTCAAAAGTTCCGCCCCCAAGGGGCCATAATCCCAAGTGTTTGCTAACCCCCCATAGATCTCCGACCCGGGGAAGATTATCCCACGGCGTTTGCATAAATTTACAATTTTTTCTAAAGTCACACTCATAGTCTTTTGACTTTATAATTATCCATCATTTCTTCAAAACTATCAAACTCAATCGCCCGGCGGACTTTTTCCATCAGGTCGAGATAGAAGCGCAAGTTGTGCATGGTCGCCAGTCTGACCGACAGCGGCTCTTTGACGGCAAATAAGTGGCGCAGGTAGGCGCGGTTGTGATGCGTGCAGCCGTAGCAGGAACAGGTATTGTCCACCGGGGTGAAGTCCTCGGCAAACTCTCTGTTCTTAATACTAATAACCTCGTAGCCCCCGCCTTTTTTATTGACGAACAGCTGGCCGTGGCGGGCGTTGCGGGTGGGAATCACGCAATCAAAAGTATCCATCCCGAAGCTTACCGCCTTTATAATCTGCTCGGGGTAGCCCACCCCCAAAAGGTGCCGGGGCTTGTCTTCCTCAAGCAAAGGTGAAGTGAATTTGACGACCCGATACATAGTTTCTTCATCCTCGCCCACAGCCAGTCCCCCAATGCCATAACCGTCAAACCCAATCTCCTTGAGCGCCCCGATGGATTTTTTTCGCAGCTCCTGGTAGTCCCCGCCCTGGACGATTCCCAACAATCGTTGCCCCGGATTGATACTGCTTTCAACAATTTTTTCAAAATGGGCTTTGGCCCGGGCCGCCCAATGCAGGGTCAACTCCAAGGACTTTCGGATCCGCTCTTCGGCTGCCGGCAGTCCCGGCACATCGTCCAGCACTAAGGCGATGTCGGAGCCGAGGTTGGACTGGATTTGCAGCGAGGATTCGGGGGTGAGAAGATGCATCGTGCCGTCGAGTTCGTTTTGAAACTCCACGCCCTTCTGCGTGATTTTTTTCAAAAGCGGGGTCGGCATGTCTATATCTCTGTCATTGCGAGCGCCTGAAAGGCGCGCGGCAATCCCCCGATCTTGGGATTGCTTCCCTGCCCGTCCGGCAGACGGGGCTTCGCCTGTCTGCCGACGAGGCAGGCTCGCAATGACGCGCCGCTTTTCCCCCAAACTAAAAACCTGAAATCCTCCCGAATCAGTAAAAATCGGACCGTCCCAGCCCATGAATTTGTGCAACCCCCCGGCTTTGTGAATTAGGGTATCACCGGGCCGCAGCCAAAGATGATAAGTATTGGCCAAAATCATCTCCGCCCCCCAAAACTTCAGCTCCTCGGCAGTTACGGCCTTGATACTCCCCTTGCTGCCAATCGGAAGATAAGCCGGGGTGTGGACAACACCATGCGGAGTAGAAATCAATCCCGTTCGGGCTTGACTTTTGTTGTCTTTTTTGACGATCTTAAAAAATTCCATTGGTTAAAGTATGGGTTATTCGCATCTATTCGTATCATTCGGATGCATTCGTATATTAGTATCGCCTTATCCTCTTGACAAATTCCCAAAGAGGCCTACGATGAAAGTGCTTAAGCAATACGGCTGTACGCTCCTCCTCAAACCAAGTGAGGGGCGGGAGAGACAAATTGGGAGGGAAGAGAAAACCAACTGCTCTTTGAAAAATAAATAGGAAAACGAAAGGCCAAGCTTTGGCTTGGCAACGGGGATGAGCAACAGACCCTTAATCAAACGCAAGTGAGCAAGGAGTCAAAAACCCCGGCATAATCCGCCTCGGGCGGAATGGTGCCGGGGTTTTGTTTACGGGTCTTTGCGAGCGACCCCCTCTCTTTTCTCCCCCTGTCCCGTCAAACGGGATAGGGGGAGATGAAGTGGGGGTGGATTGCTTCGTCACTTCGCTCCTCGCCTGCCTACCGCAGGCAGGCAATGACAAGTTAGCTGCGCGGGCCGCCGAACCGCCGTGGCGGTCGGCCATGACCTCCCCTCCCGCGCCCTGGCCCCCGGTCGCCGTAGCCGTGGTGCGGCGCTGGCGATGAGGGAGTGTTCTCCGCCCCCGGCAGAAGCGCCTTGCGCGAGAGATTAATCCGCCCCAATTCGTCGATATTCACGACTTTCACCGGCACGATGTCCCCGATTTGGACAATGTCCGTAACTTGGTCGACGCGAAAAGGAGCCAACTCCGAAATGTGGATCAAACCCTCTTGGCCGGGCAAAATCTCGGCAAACGCGCCGAAGTCCATAATCCGAGTGATCCGTCCCTGAAATTCTTCGCCGGCTTTTACCTCGCGGGTAAGATTTTCAATCCAGTCCACGGCCTTCTTCGACGCCTCCTGATTGGTGGACGTGACCATCACCGTACCGTCATCTTCAATGTCAATCTTCACCCCGGTCTCGGCAATAATCGCATTGATGGTTTTGCCGCCGGGGCCGATAACCTCGCGGATTTTCTCGGTATTGATCTTGAACGACACGATGCGCGGCGCATACTGCGACATGCTCGGACGTGGGGCGTTTATGGCCTCGAGGATTTTTTCCAAAATCAACATCCGGCCGGTGTGAGCGGCAGCTAGGGCGTCGGTCAAAATTTCCAAAGTCAAGCCTTTGACTTTGATATCGAGCTGGAGCGCGGTGACACCGGCTTTACTGCCCGCGACTTTGAAATCCATATGCCCGGTGCCGTCCTCAATGCCTTGGATATCGCTCAAAATTTTATAAGTCTTGCTCTGCTTGTCGAGTACCAGACCCATCGCAATCCCCGCCACCGGGGCTTTGATCGGCACGCCCGCATCCATCAGGGCCAAGGTCGAGCCGCAAGTCGAGGCCATGGAGGTCGAGCCGTTGCTGGAGAGCACCTCGGAAACCAAGCGCAACGTATAGGGAAAACTTTCTTTGGGCGGGATCATCGGCAAAAGCGCTCGCTCGGCCAAAGCCCCATGGCCGATCTCGCGGCGGCCAGGCGAGCGCATGGGAGCGACCTCGCCGCTCGAAAATCCCGGCATATTGTAATGGTGCATATATCGCTTCTTCCGCTCCTCTTCCGTATCCAAGTCCTCCAGGAGCTGTTCGTCGCCCGGACCACCAAGGGTCACCGTCGTCAAAACCTGGGTTTCGCCCCGCTGGAACAGGCCGCTGCCGTGCACCCGGGGCAAGAGTCCCACCTCGCAGCTAATCGGGCGGATTTCCGCCGGCTGCCTCCCATCCAGCCGCTTTTCCTCTTGCAGGATACTGCTCTGAATGATTTTTTTCATGAGCTCCTCCCAAACGGCATTCACCTCCAGCCGCAAATGCTCATCCTCACCGGCGACGGCCTTCTGGACCTCCTGATGCAGCCGGTAGAGGGCTTCCTCTCGTTCTGGTTTTGCGGGCCGAAACAGCGCTTCCCGAAGCCGCGGTTCATATGTTTGCACTTGGTTTCTGACCGCCTCGCTGGGAGTAAACAGAAGAAGGGCAATTTTTGCCTTGCCGGCTTGGGCGGCGAGCTCATCAATGGCTACAGTAATTTTTTTGAGTTCTTTCTGGGCAAAAGCCACGGCCGAGAGAATTTCCTCCTCGGAAACCTCCCTCGCCCCCGCTTCCACCATGATGATATGCTCGGCCGTACCGGAAACAATCAAATCGAGAACGCTCTCGTTTGCGGTCTTCGTGAAAGAAGGGTTAAGCACGAACTCATCCTTGATTTTCCCTACCCGCACGCCAGCAATCGGGCCGTCCCAGGGGATTTCCGAAATGGCAACCGCCGCCGCAGCCGCATTTAGCCCGATAATATCCGGGTCGTTTTCTCCATCTACCGACAGGACCGTAACCACGACCTGAATGTCATTTCTAATCCGGCCGTCAAACATCGGCCGGAGGCTCCGGTCAATGACGCGACCCGAAAGAACCGCTTCGTCCGACGGCCGCCCTTCGCGCTTCACCCAGCGGCTGCCTTTGATTTTCCCGGCGGCGTAGAGTTTCTCTTCGTAGTCCACCAAAAGCGGCAGGTAGTCAATGCCCGCGCGCTGTTCTTTGGCCAGAACCGCCGTGGCCATTACCACGGTATCCCCGACTCGGACCAGAACCGACCCCGAGGCCTGGGGAGCAAGTTTGCCGGTTGAGAAATGCCAAGACTTCCCTCCGACTTCGGCGGTCACGGAATATTCACTTTTCGTCATTTGACTTTTTTGTTTCCTGCCGGCAAACCTGCTACGAACTTACGAAACCGATACGAAATTACGAAAGGTAAGTTGGAGTTTTCGTACTTTCGTAACAAATTCGTACTTTCGTAGTTATCAGTTCTTTCCCAGCGGAAACTTTGTCCTTATCCTGTCATTCCCGCCCCGTATCAAGTACGGGGTAAACTCCGGCGGGAATCCAGGTTTTTATTAATTAAAGAACTACTTCTTCAGCTTCAACTTTTCCAGAATTTTTTCGTAACGCTTCACATCTTCCTCGGCCAGGTAACGCAGAAGCCGACGCCGGTTCCCCACCATCTTGAGAAGCCCGCGCCGGGAGTGATTGTCCTTTTTATGCGTCTTTAAATGCTTAGCCACCTGCTCAACTTCTTCCGTCAAAATCGCAATCTGGACCTCCGGGCTGCCGGTATCCCCTTTGTGCGTCTGGAATTTTTTAATTAAGTTGTCCTTTTCCTTCTTGCCTAGCATGGCTAAAGTTTAACACGGGCAAAAAAAAACCGCAAACGGCCGGAAATTTACCTCCTGAGCGGAGTCAAAAGTATCAGAGGGAACTTCTCGACTCGGCTTCGCTCGCTCGAGCAATTTTCGCAAAAAAAAGAGGGACCAGGGATTTCCAGACGTGAAGGTCCAGAAAATCCAAGGTCCCAAAAAACCGAGATGCGAAGCCCGATATTACTCCCGGAACTCCGGCACCGCTAAGCCACCGAAGCAGCTACCGCGAGAGTGGGTATCTAGACTGACCTCCCCATTGCCGAAACTGACCTGCAAGCGGGGCACCTCCGTCCAAGGCATGTGGTCGGAAACAGAAGCCTCATAACCGGGGATCCAGACGTTCGGCACATTCACACCGTCGATGGCCCGAACCCAAGCCGGAAAGAGAGCCGCCGCCCAGAGGATAGCGGAGTGGGGCGATCTCTTGGGATCGCGCACATTCCGGGGAGCGATCCCGTCCTTCTTGTCCCAGTTCGCTCCCAAGTCCACGACCCGCCAGCGTAGGCCCCGTTTATGCTCGATTCCGACGAGAAGCCGCAGGCCCCTTTCATCGGAGGAAAGCTCCGGCCAGCGCCGGTGTCGCCGGTAGTCACGTTGGGCCTCTGCCGCCCACAGCCAGGCCTCCTCGAAAGTCTGCTGGATAGAGTCCAGCGAAACCTCAAGAACCACAGCATAGAGGTCATCGTCAGGCCAGGCCGGCGGTTCGCCGAGGCAGGAGAAATCCTCGTCGGTGAAGCCCCAGCCACGCTTGGCGTTACGCTGCCGCACGAGCTCGAACTGCTCGGCCGGCGAAATGAACATCGGCACAAAAACCCTGGCGAGCATCGTGCCAACCGCGGACGGATGACCGTTCAGATACTTCATCTGAGCCGGCGAAATGTGCCGAGGAAACTGTTGTACCACAGTTGCGAGCAACTGAATCCAGCGCCCGCTTGGACTTAAGGTATCCCCATGTTGAGACATGAGTATCCCTCCTTCATTTCCCGATCCGGTCAACCGCAAACGAACATGCCGGATCTAAGGACACTCAATGCTAGCATAAACCTAAGATTCCGTCAAGCGCTAGATTGACCTGATTTTAGATATCTGGATTCCCGATCGGATCGGGAATGACAGGAAGGGGGAAATCCTGCTACACTAATATTGTGCGACCCTTTCTAAAAAGTCTTTGCGAGGCGTCCGCCTTGGGCGGAGAACGAAGCAATCTACCCCCTCTTTGTCTCCCGGATTGTCTTCTTCCTTACTTACCACCCTCCCCAGGCGACCTCTCGGCCATGAGCTCGTCGTTCGACCCTGAAGGGTCTCAGACCCTGAACGGGAGGCCGAATGGGGGGAGAGCTGGAGAGAGGTTTTAAGAGCCATTGCGGTTCGACCTCTCCTGCCCTTCGGGCACCCTCCCCACGCCTGGGGAGGGGTATTTCGGGGAGACCTGTCCCATCGAATGACGGGAGCAAGAGGGAGTAGATTGCTTCTCCCGACACGTCGGGATCGCAATGACGGAAATGATGGAAACAAACATGGTAAATACTCTCGACAAACTCAAAACTGAATTTCTCGAGCATCTCGAGATCGAGAAGAACCGCTCCAAACTCACCTTGCGCAACTATGATTCGTATCTCAAGCGGTTTTTGGAATTTGGCGCCAAAAAAGGCGTAAAAAGGCCCGAGGGCATTGATTTGGACCTGGTGCGTAACTTTCGGCTATGGCTCAACCGTCTTAAAGATAGAAGAAACCACGAGCTTAAGCTCGTAACCCAAAACTACCACATCATCGCCCTGCGCTCCTTTCTCAAATACTTGGCCAAGCGGGACATCAAAAGCTTGGCGGCGGAAAAGCTGGAACTGCCGAAAATCCCGGCCCGCCAAGTGATGTTTCTGGAAAGCGATGATTTGGAAAAACTCCTAAAAGCCCCGCTTCAGGAACCGGATGAACTTTTGCGCTTGCGCGACCGCGCCATCCTCGAACTTTTATTTTCCACCGGGCTGCGGGTCGCGGAACTGGCTTCGCTCAAGCGCGCGCAAGTCAGTCTCAAAAAAGAGGAATTTCCCGTCAAAGGCAAGGGTGATAAATTGCGGATCGTGTTTCTCTCGGAGCGGGCCCGGGACGCTTTGCGCAAATATCTGGGAGCTCGCCCCGACAACTCCCCCGCCCTGTTCGTCCGGCACAACCGGGAACTCGGCATCGAGGACCAGAACCCCCTCACCCCCCGCTCCATCCAGCGGCTCATGAAAAAATACGCGCTCCGGGCCGGCGTTTCTCCCCACATCACCCCCCACACCCTCCGGCACACCATGGCGACCGACCTTTTGACCGCCGGGGCCGATCTTCGTTCGGTGCAGGAAATCTTGGGCCACGCTTCCATCACCACGACCCAGATTTACACCCACATCACTAACCGCCGCTTGAAAGAGATTCACAAAAAATACCACGGGAGATTTAGATATAAATAACCGCCAACAAAAAAGCTCTCTCCCCTGGCGACCATTTCGATTCCACTCAAGGTCGCTCTGACCATTTCGGCGTTGCTCAAGGTCACCCTGAACGGGAGCCGAAGGGTGAGCGAAGCCGAGTGAGCGAGGGGAGAGGCAGGAGAGAGGTTGCCGATGTCTCACAATTCGACCTCTCCCTTCATCCCTCCCCACGCCTGGGGAGGAAAAAATCCAGAGCTTGACAAATTAGCACTTTGTGTGCTAGAGTGCTAATATAAAAGATTGGTATTCTAATTTTTGAATTTTGATATTTGATTTTTGAACTTGCTTTATATGATCCCCCTCGACAAATTCACCCAAAAAGCGCAGGAAGCAATCGCGGCCTCGCAAACGATTGCCTCAGAATATGACCACCAGCAAGTGGACACGATTCACCTGCTTCTGTCCCTCATCCAGCAGGAAGGCGGGGTAGTGGGCTCGCTTTTGGAAAAGATGAAAGTCGACAGTAAGCTCCTGGAAACCCAAATCGTCAAAATTTTGCAGGTCCTGCCGCAGGTGGCCGCTTTTCCCTCGGGCTTGGGGCAAATTTACGTGACCCGCAGTCTCAACGAAGTCCTGTCCCAATCCATGAAAGAAGCCATCAAACTCAAGGACGAATACGTTTCCACCGAGCATCTGTTTTTGGCCATTCTGGAACGCGGCAACCAGACAAAGCGCCTCCTGGAACAATTTGGGCTGACGACCGCGGAAGTCCTGGACCATCTCAAAGAAATTCGGGGAGCGGAACGGGTAACCAACCCGGAACCGGAACAAACTTATCAAGCGTTGGAAAAATACACGTTGAATCTCACGGACCTGGCCCGTAAAAACAAGCTCGATCCAGTGATCGGGCGCGACCAGGAAATCCGGCGGGTGATGCAGGTCCTCTCCCGCCGCACCAAAAACAATCCAGTGCTGATCGGCGAGCCTGGGGTAGGCAAAACCGCCGTCGTCGAAGGCCTGGCCCAGCGCATCGTGGCCGGGGACGTCCCGGAGAGCCTGAAGAACAAAC
Source organism: uncultured Candidatus Saccharibacteria bacterium (assembly GCA_964360335.1). GTDB lineage: Bacteria > Patescibacteriota > Doudnabacteria > UBA920 > 2-01-FULL-46-14 > CAYHVH01. The sequence goes on along the minus strand of CAYHVH010000003.1, from coordinate 48,759 downwards.
TCCTCCTGGGGCTGGACTTGGGCGCCCTCCTGGCGGGAGCGAAATTTCGGGGAGAATTTGAACAACGGATGAAGAGCGTCCTCCGGGAAGTGGAACGCTCGGCCGGGAAAATCATCCTGTTTATCGACGAGCTGCACACCGTCGTCGGGGCGGGAGCGGCCGAGGGCGGCCTGGATGCCTCGAACATGCTCAAACCGATGCTCTCACGCGGGCTCCTGCACGCCATCGGCGCCACCACTCTCAAAGAGTACCAGAAATATATTGAAAAGGACGCCGCCCTGGAGCGGCGCTTCCAGCCGATTATGGTCACGGAGCCGGCAGTGGAGGACACCATCGCCATGTTACGCGGGATCAAAGAGAAATACGAAGTCCATCACGGCGTAAAAATTACGGACGAAGCGCTGGTCTCCGCGGCCGAACTTTCGTCGCGCTACATTTCCGACCGCTACCTGCCGGACAAGGCCATCGACCTCATCGACGAAGCCGGATCAAATCTGCGCCTGGAGATCGACAGCATGCCCGAAGGCCTCGACATGCTCTCGCGCAAAATCCGCAAGCTCGAAATCGAGCGCGAGGCCTTGAAGAAGGACGACACGGCGGCCGGCAGTGAAGTTCTGCCGAAGATCGAGAAAGAACTCGCGGAAATCCAGGAAGAAGCGCGCACATTGCGGCTGCAGTGGGAAGCGGAAAAAGAAATCATCACCAAGATCCGGGAAGCCAAAACCCGGATCGACGAGTTCAAAATGCAGGCCGAATCCGCCGAGCGGGAGGGGGATCTCAACAAAGTCGCGGAAATTCGCTATGGGGAGTTGCCCAAACTTACCAAAGAAATCACCGACAAAGAACAACGGCTAATCAAACTCCAGAGCAAACACAAAATTCTCAAGGAAAAAGTCACCGAAGAGGACATCGCCCAGATGGTCGCCCGCTGGACCGGCATTCCCGTCTACAAGATGCTGGAATCGGAATCCCAGAAACTAACCCAGATGGAAGGGGAACTTCGGAAACGGATTGTCGGCCAGGACGAGGCGATTGCCGCAATCAGCAATGCCATCCGCCGCTCACGAGCGGGAATCGCCGAAGAGCGACGGCCCATCGGCTCGTTTATTTTCTTGGGGCCCACCGGGGTGGGCAAAACGGAAACCGCCAAAGCCCTGGCCGAATTTCTGTTTAACGACGAAAAAGCGCTCGTGCAGATTGACATGTCCGAGTACAGCGAAAAGCACTCCATCGCCAAATTCATCGGCTCCCCGCCCGGCTACGTCGGCTACGAAGAGGGCGGGCAACTGACGGAAATCATCCGGCGCCGGCCGTACAGCGTCGTCCTGTTCGACGAAATCGAAAAAGCCCACCCGGAAATTTTCAACATCCTCCTCCAAATCCTGGACGAAGGACAACTTACCGACGCCAAGGGCAGAAATGTCAATTTCAAAAATACCATCGTTATTATGACGAGTAATCTCGGCTCGGAAATGATCCGCAGCCAAACCATCGGTTTTGCCCAGGATCACGGGACCGAGACCTTGGCCGAAAAAGAGATGCGGGAACACGTTCTGGAGGTCTTGAACAAGCATTTCCGGCCGGAGTTTTTAAACCGCATTGACGAAATCATTATCTTTCATCCGCTTTCGCACAAGCATATCGAAAAAATCGTCGACTTACAGCTCACGCTCATGCAAAAGCGTCTCCTGGACCGCGGCATCACCCTCAAGGTCAAGCCGGCCGCGAAAAAACTCCTGGCCGAAAAGGGTTTTGACCTGGTCTACGGCGCCCGGCCCCTGAAACGGGCCCTGCAGAAAGAACTCATGGACAAGTTGGCGCTCCTGATGATCAAGGGCGAGGTGGAAAAAGGACAAACTTTGGAAATTGACGCCCGGAAGAACGAAATTGTCTTTCACACGGTCCACGAAGGCGAACCGGCCAAGAAATAATTACCGGCAGCCCTTTGCTTCGTACACTACCTGGGCGGCCGCCAAATCTTGATCTTTTTTGGACGCTCTGGCTTGAAGGACCTCCTCGTACGCGGCTTGGGAGGTCTTTTTTTGTTCCAATAGCGGCAGCTCTTCAGTACTAATCCGGGTAATGACTTGAGTGTATGATTCCAGCGCCAGGCGCTGTTCTTGCTGATAAATTTCGTAAGCGCTGGTGGTCGTAGCCGAATTATACTTAGAGGTGGTAATGGCAATCGCGGTGAGATAATTGTTAATCGCTTCGTTGCGTTGCCTTTGAAGCTCTGTAAGCTGCCGCGAAACGGACAGTTGTTCTTCATCATAGGCCGTTTTGGCGGCCACGGCCGCCCTCTCGTAATCCTTGCGAATGCTCTCCTGCGCACCCGCGAGCTCTTTTTTGGCCTGCTCGCAAACACTCACTGGCTTCATCACGCTGGGCTGGGATTTGGGCGGCGGCGAGGGAGGGGGAAGTGCTACGGGGGGTGAGGGCGGTTGAGGGGGGAGCGAAACCTGAATGTCCTCTCCCTGCGGTAACGCCGAACCCTCTTCGGTACTAGCCGCAGTGCCCTGGACAGCTCCTCCGGCGCGCTCCTCCAAATCGCCCAAAACCCCGCTTGAGGCAGGGGAGGTGACTTCCTGCTCCCGATTCTTTTCCCGCCACCCCCAAAATCCCCCGAGCAAAATACCCAAAACCAAAACTCCTATCCCGCCGAAAAGGCGGGCCCGGGAAAATCTTGGGCTGCCGGGATTAACCGGCTTTTGCTCTACCGAGTCCATATCAAGGATTTTAATTTAGCGGTACAGCAAGTGACGAATTACTTCCCGCTCGCGCAAGACCGCTTCCTCGAGCTCCTGCGCCAAGCCCGGGATGGTCGCCGCTTCTCGGGCGACAAAGTCCTCCAGATCAGGTGCGTCTGCTTCAAATTTTTGTTTGAGCTCATCAAGCTTGCCTTCGGGAAAACGACGAATCAAAACCTCCAAAATCACTTTGGCAAAATGCTCCTCGACTTTTTCGGCAAGTTCGGGGCTCGGCTTTTCAATACCCAAATCCTGCAAAAGTTTGTTGGTCAATTCATGAGGGTTTGTGTTCATAAACTATTTGTTTTCTTTGCTAGCTTGTTGAGTTAAATACTTTTCAATCACGGCGCGCATCTCTCCCGGGCTTAAATCATAACCTAAATACAGGTATTTATCCGAAGATTCTCGCGTTGCCGGATCAAATAAGTAGATATCTAAAGTCGGCGGAAGATCTAAACTCTCTGCTGCCTCTTTTAGGGATCTCACTCCTTGCAAATACTTTTCGCCATGAACCATGGGTACAATGTTGTTTACGTTCTTGGTGCGGTATAGTTGGTATTTTATTTGGTCTGCTTGCCTGTCCAAATCAGCGATTTTGTCTGCTTTGTCCAAAGCCTCCCTTGTAAGAAATTCTTGTAATTCTTCTGGCTTGGCGTCGGGGTTAAACTTGATAATTCCATCCTCCTCTAAGGAATTATTCAAGCTTGGCTGGAACTTTTTTGCTTTTAATCTCTCCTTTGGCAGCTTTGCCAAAACTTCAACTAATCGGACAAGGGCGTAATCATTTCCGTCATCATCGGCAAAATAATCAGGATAGAACTGCATACCATATTCATGCTCCATATTGTTTCTTCTGGTCTCTGCTTCATCCCTAGCTACCGGTCTGACTTCCGGCTTCCCCGTATATTTATCCTCGACCCGGCCCGACTTAATTTGTCGTCTCAACTGCTCCCATTTTTTCTGGTCCTCTTCTGAAAGCCCATCCACTTTTTTCCAAAAGCCGTCTGTTGCCAACAAACCGGTATTACTATATTGCAAAGCTTTCACTCGCTGATAAGGTGACATCTGCTCAAGATGACGGCGATAGTCAGAATAATTGCTAAGACTTAAGCTCCCTGCCTTATCTTTTCCTAAATCTCCCGGAACAATTGCTTGATATTCAATATCCCCCTGCTTTGGCTTCCAACCGTGTGCCTCAACAAACTGGAGAATGGGATCGGCCGCAAGCTTCTCTGCCTCCCCTTCTTTCACCTTTCCTTTTTGCTCCGGTGTTGCCGGGACTCTGGGACGGGATTCTCGCGCCTGCGTAATCCTTTGGCGGAGGGCATCTGTTGCTCCACCAAAAACGCCAGCAATTTTCTCCCGATACCGGTAAGCGGTAAAGCCAGCGGCAGCAGCCGCGCCAACGCCCAAAACCGTCCCAAGAATATATTTGAGCGTGCGCTCGTCTTTTGCCGTGCGCCCTACTTTCTCAACCGCCTCACCGGCTTTTTCCGCCGCTAGCTTTTTGGCCCCGGCTGCGACTGCCTCGGCTGCTTTTTTGACTTGAGCGGCGGCCTGTTCCTCGGCTACAATCGCTTTGTCGTGCACGACTTGGGAAAAATTATTGGCCTCATTAAAAGGCTGGGAATAATCCATAATTTTTTGCCAAGTTCGTTCGCCAATTTTGCCAACCCAGTTTTCTTTGAGATTTGTAAGCTCTTGCTCACTCAAGGATTGGGCTTTACCAAGAGCTTTGGCGATTAGCTCCCCTTTGATTTTAAACTCCTCGCCTGGCTGGACTATTTCCACTTGTTCAATCTCGCGGCGCAGCCAATCTTCAGCGTAAACCAATTGAGCTTGGTCAAGCTTCATTTCTGCGGTCGGCTCGATTCCAAACTGTTGAAGCTGGACGAGATAATCGTGAATAGCGTTTCTGGAAATGTGCGTTAGTCCCTCACCGGCTTGCGCATTGATCTCGAAAATTTGATTGGGCAGGTCGTCAATACCTTTTCTGACCGCTTGCAACAATGCCGCCTTCTCGGCCTCTTCAACTTTCTCGGCCATCCCCGCGAGGGCCTGCTCTTTGGTCTGCCGGGCAAGTTCCGCTGCCTCCGGTGTTGCCACCGCCGCTTCTTTTCCCTCCTCCAGCCAATCTTTGATTTGCTCTGCCGCATACTCGGCCAGGGCCCCGCCTGCAGCCCCAATCAGCGCTCCTTTCCCTGCTCCTTTGGCAACTTTCCACAAGACTTGCTTTCTTCTGGTCTGGAGCATCTCTTGGTATAAATCCTTGCGCCGGCCTTCAAGTTCTGTCATGCCCAGGGCCTGTTCCCTAATGCCCAAAACTTGGCCGGTCACCACCTCTAAAGGTTTGGAATTGTCAATTTTCTGCGCCTGGATTTTTGATTCAATATCACGCAACCGCAAAATCAAAGCCCTGGCTTCTTCCTCGCTGCCTCTAACCTTGTTCTGCTCAATCGCCTGACTGACGGCTTGATGAAGTTGTGCCAGTTCCAATCCGTCCTTTCCCTCCAGATCCTTCAGCCAAGAGGTAGCCGAGTATTGTTCTTTGACCGCTTTGCGCCACTCGCGAAAACCTCTGAAACCAGCGCCAATTATCGCCCCCGTAACTGCTCCGCCAGTAATGGAAAAAGCACTCTCCAAGATTTTGCGCGTGGCCAATCTCACTGCCGCAGTGCCAGCGAAGGATACGGCAAAATCCAAGGGAATGCCGGCGAACTTTTCGCCCTTTAATTTTTTATAGGCAAATTCCGCCGCTTTGTCTAAAAGATTTTTATTGTTGAGAATCTTCTCGAGCCGCTGCCTTTCTGCCGCAGAGAGCTCCGGTGCTTGGGCTTTTTCCTGAAGAACCCCCTGCACTTCTTGGGCTACCACGGCTTCTACGGCCTGGGATGGTGGTGGCTCGAGAGGCCTTTCCACGCGAGGAAGTCCTGGCCCTGCCTCGGGCCTCGTGGCCCCGGCTGGCAGAACTGCCTCTGCTGGTGCAGGGGTCGGTTCTCTGGCCAAAGTTGGGGCCGGTTGTTCTGGAGCCGCCGTCGGGGCAGGCGACACAACTTCTCTTTCCCTCCGGTGTCGCTCTATCAAACGCTGTCGCAACTGGGCTAAAGCGTCCAAAGCCCCTAAATTTCTAGCCTCACTTTCCACCATCTTTCTTCTCCCCTTCTTTAATACCCTGCAAAATTAAGGCAACTTCTTTATCTCTCATAAGTTTAACTAAAGCCTCAATTTCTTGGTCACTATAACCCAAGGTCGAAAGAGTTTTGCGAGCCTCCTCCTCCCACTCCCCAGCGACCACCTCCCGTAATGTTTCTTCCTCGGTTTTCGCCTCCCGTTCTGGTTTCAACTCCCCTTTCGCCTCCAGCTCCAGCGCGTCTTTAATCAAACCCTGGGGGGTAAAATCTTTCGGTGCAACCGCGCCGAGGATATCCTTAAGCGAAATTTGCTTTGGCTCCGCATCCGGCGGCTTGATGAGCATTGTCCCTCTGACCATGACGCCGTTGACTTTCTGGCAAAGCGCCATCACTCGCGGGTCGCGGCTCAAATCTTTGCGGGGATTAAGCGTATTCAGCATAAAAGTCCCCCGGGCCACATCAACCGAAATCATCCCGTCAAAGCCAAACGCCTGCGCCGCCTGATGGCCGGCCAAGGTCCGGTCTCCCGGTTTCCGCACAATATCAATCATATACGTGCCGAGGCGGGTCGCCACTAACCGCCCCGCTTGGAGGAGTTCCTTTCTGGACTTCTGGCCGAATCTCTCTGTCGCTTGGTTTACGGCCAAACTTACATAGTCATCAATCGGCGTCAAGGTCCGCTTTTTTTCGCCATTTTCCTCATCCTGCCAGACGAGTCTTCGGAATCGCTCTTGGATGTGGTAGCGATCCAGGTCGACTGGCAAAAACTCTTTTTCGACGGTCGCCTCGCGAAAGCCGTCTTTGTAACGACCGCGCTGCCCGTAGTGGTAAAAATAATCATAAAGCTCGTCGGCCGACATAAACCGGCCCAAACCTCGCAGGGTCTGGTAACTCTTTTTGAAATCCGCCAAGCGCTCCGCTTTGCTCCGCCCGCCGCTTATCGGGAACCGGGCATTGTCCTCCGCTACGGAAAAATCCACGACCTGCTGAATCGCGCGGAGTTGGCGTCGCGCTTCCGGCGTCTCACTCGTGGCGAGTTCCCGCAGAAAAGGATACTGGTCGGCAATCTTGTTTTGCCCCGTGAGGATGCGGTACAGGATTTTCGCGGTGGAAGATGGGTAGGAGCGTTCCCGCCGGTGATTGTCCACCCCGGCCGCTGGTCGGCCTTGCGCATCGGTTTTGGCTTCCTCCAGAAACGGTCCGCCGTGGCCGCCCAGGTCCAAGTGAAACGCGCCAGGCAGGAGTTCTCCGTGTTTTAAGGGACGGGCAGCGGCTACCCCCGGATGACCGATTTTTTTCAGCAAGAACAAACAGGCCCGGACGTCGGAATCCGTGTCCAGGAAGCCCCGGCCCGGTTGGCCGGTGCGGCGATCGATTTTGGCTTCGTAAACAAAATTCTGAAATCCCTGCCTCTCCTGAATCTCATTGGCTAAGGTATTCAAAGGATCCCGGCCGGCTTTTACCTCCTTGGTAAACAATTCCAAAGCTGGACCGAGTTCGCCCCGAGAAATTCCCGGCGGCAGGTAGGGCAGCCTTTCCTTCCGCAGGAGCAGCGACGCCATCTCCTCCAGGCTCATCGCTTCCAGATAGCTCTCCCGCCAGAACCGGTAGGCGGGGCCCTTCCTAATAATCTCCATCTGTTCCAAGCGTGTCTGTTCCACTCGGGCGTACAGCTCGGGAAGTGGCAAATTCTGCTTTTCTTCTTCCGAGAGACCCAGACCGGCCTTTTGTGCTGCGGCCAGTAGCTTTTCCCGGTTTGTAATTTTTGGCCGAACGCTTGCTACCTCCTGTTTCTCCTCTTTTTCTTGCCCCGTGACCCGAGTCTGCGGCAATAATTCAGACAATGGGGCTTTTGACAACTCTTCAGGGCTTCTCACCAAACGAGAAGTGTCAAGACCGCTGCGACTCAAGGTTTCTCGCAGTTCATCTAGCGCTCCTCTGTCGCTTTCACCAACTGGATGATTTTCCTGAACTCCGGGCTCCTTGGGCTTCTCCTGATGCTCCAAAGTATCAACCAAAGCCTCGGCTAACTTTTGCGCATCTCCCTCGGTAAAACTACTGGGATTGTCTTGACCGCCATGTCCTAGTTTGTTTTTGGGTGGGTTATTTATCCCTCTGGGAGGTTCGGGACTCCCCAAAGCCGCGCCTAATGGTTCGCCCAAGGGATTCAACCTAAAGTCCCGGGGCTTGGTGCTGAAGGGCCGGCCCTTGCCCTCGCCGGGTCCTTGTTTTCTCGGCCGATCGTATGTCACAAAAGCATTGGGGCCAACGTCACCTTGGCCGCGGCCGTTTTCGCGATTATTTGCAATGCCATCCCCACTGTCGTTATCTTCACCTCCCCTTCTTGCTTTTGCGCGAATTGGCCCTACTGTCTTCGGCGGGCGATAGTATGGCGCTTCCGCATCTGTAGCGGGAGTGGCAGCTGGCAAAACGCTCTCACCACCCGTCGTACTGGCGTCTATAGGATTTTCCGAGGAATCCTCGGGATTCAAGTTTGGCAACTCCCCGTTTCCACCCAGTTCTTTATCAAAAACTTGTACCAGCTCCCAAAAATCTGCTGCCTCCTTGGAAGTTTCTGGTGGAGGCAAGCTTTTGCTCGCCACCCGTTTAAGGCTTTCGAGCTCTGCTTTTAAAGTCTGGTATTTTTGGGGATCGAAAGCTTTAGCGACCCGTGTTTTGGCATCCTCTTTTAACCGTTTATACTCATTATCTAGCCGCCGCAAAATTTCTAAAAAGTTTTCGAGGCCCGGGGTTCCTTCGCGAGGTGCCGAAACGGCGCTGTTTTGATCTTTGCTTCCTAAATTGTCCTCTGGTCGTTTTTCGGTCATACGAAATTAAAAACTCTGCTTGGGCTCTCCTAAAGATAATACGAAAAATTCAGAGTTTGCATTCTGTCTAAGATAAATTGCCAGTTAATTTTTTTATTTTGCTTTTAACATTATAATTATAGCACATTTTGCTTGATTAGTAAACCCATTTTTGCTTCGAGCAAAGCGAAGCGAGGTCGAGAAGCACTTGACTTTTAAGGTTCTCGACCGGCTCGAACGGCAACAAGCTGCTTAGCTTTCTTATTAACCTTGATAAAAAGACACGCCATGGCGATAAAAATTGTCAGATAAAAAGAAAAAAGGGGCGGAAGGGCTGGCTGACTAGGAGTCAACCAACTGAACTTCCGCCCCAGGTGGGGGGGGTAAATCCGATCCGACAAACTTACTTCGCCGGCGGGCCTCCAGCGTCGGCCGTTGCGGGTCCTTCAGCGGCTGGAGCAGGTGGTGGCGCTCCAGACGGCTGATCGCCGCCTTTGCCCCTGCCGCCACGCCGAGGAGCCGACGCCGTACTGCCTTCATCTGTTTTCGGCGCTGGCGTTAGCGCTGCTTCCCGAGGTATGAACGATGTCTTATCCTCGGGCTCCTGTGCTTGTGGTCCTCGTCTCATCGCCACAAACAAAGCGAGGACGGCTACCAGTAACACGAGAGCAGAGAGGGCAACAGCAAAGTTGGCCCGGGAATTGACCCCGACCGCCTGCTGGGCCAACTTCTTCGCTTCCGCCACTGCCTTGTTCAGGCCGTCTAGCGAGCCAGCATGAGCCTCAAGCCTCGAACCCTGCTCGCCCTGCGCCTTTCCGATGGCGTCAATCGACTTACCGAGCTTGGCAGCGACACTGCGCGCCCGCCGGGCCTTGTTGAGCTCGTCTGCCAAGTCCGAGGCGGAATTGTCGGGAACGCCGAGGGCTGATGCGCCCTCTTTGTTCGGACCGTAGACCCATCTGCCGCTCTCGTCCTTTTTCAGGACAAAGGCAGGAGTTGCCTGCCCCGTAGTGGCGGTGGGCACGCCGGGGTCAATTTTCATCTCGCCCTGGATCGTGACCTTGTGCGTACTCGGCGGGGCCTGCTGGGCCCACGTCGGCGACGAAACCAACAGAACCGTGATGGCCAAAATGGCCACGAACAACCACGCAAACTTCTTGTTGCAGTTCATACTATCCTCCTGCTAGCATCGAAATGCGGTCCACCCTGGACCGGATATAGAAACAAACCCTTGTCAAACCCTTTGAACCAGTTTGACTGCCTAGCTTAGCAAAAAATCAGTCCCCTGTCAAGACCAAAAACCTTGCCAATATGGCTTCAAAACGCTAAAATTGTTAAACTAAAAAGGCGTCCCCGTAGTTTCCACCGACGCTCTCATACCACTCGAGCTTTGGTGGACGAGTAGATTGGTTGCTCTAGTATTCTCGCCCATCGAAGCTCTGGCGTGAGCCAGAGCAAAGTTTGGGTCCCCGTAGTTCAATGGACCCCGGTAGTAGTCCCGACTTTGTCGGGACACTACGGGGCAAGTCAAGAGTGGCCTCCCCCCTGCCACAGCACGCCCCCATAGTTCAACGGATAGAACAGTGGCCTTCTAAGCCGCGGATCGAGGTTCGATTCCTCGTGGGGGTACCATAAAAATTCACAACTTAAAATGCCATGCCCACGGCAGATCTCCCGGAGGGGCGACAAAATTCAAAATTGATAAAGCGACGTGGTGCCCGTAGTTCAATGGTAGAACGCCGCCCTGTGGAGGCGGTCACGAGGGTTCGATTCCCTTCGGGCACCCATTGACATAGAAATTATAGATGACTAAACTTTAATTACCATGCTGACAGATGAAGATATTCAAAAGCTATCGGCAGTCCTTGCCACAAAGGAAGATATCAAGGATTTGCGAGAGGAAACTGACACTCTTCGAGAAACCGTTCAGGCTTTAACCAGGGCTGTGGATGGCCTTGCCAAGGCGATCAGTGATTTACGCGCCGAATATGCTGCCGTGGCAAACAAGAATACCAGACATGAAAAATGGATCCTACAGCTGGCTGAAAAGATTGGTTTGAAGCTAGAAGATTAGATAAAGATCTCACTAGACATTAAATCGCCCTAGGGGCGGTTTTTTGGTATAATTTGAGTTATGAAATACGAGGGGATTATATTTGATTTCAATGGCGTAATTTTGTGGGATACCGAGTGGAATGTTGAGGCGTGGTCAAAAGTTACTGAAGAGCTTCTCGGTAAACCAATATCAAAAGAACAGATCGAAAAGATTCACGGCAGAACAGTTTCGGAAACTTTTCGGGACCTTTTAGGACCTTCCGCTCCCGCGCAGGAGGTTGCGAAGTGGGGAAAAAGAAAAGAAGAAATTTATCGGCAGATCGCGGTTTCAAAAGGTGAACGATTCAGTCTCTCCCCCGGCTGCGAGCAGCTATTAAGTTTGCTGAAAAGACACAGCATCCCCAAAACAATCGCCACTGCTTCAGGACCGGTCAATCTTAAATTTTTTATTGATAACTTGTTCCTGGATAAATGGTTTGATCTTGAAAAAATCGTTTACGACGACGGAAACCTGTCTGGAAAGCCATCGCCCGTCATGTATCTTCGTGCTGCGCAAAAGCTTAGTTTGCCCCCTGTTAAATGCATTATTGTCGAAGACTCAATTATGGGTCTGGCTTCGGCCAGGAATGCTAAAGTTGGAAAAATAATTGCACTCGGTCCAAAAAATGAGCGTGAGAAGTTGAGGCAAACTGAGGGGGTTGCGAAAGTCATAACCCGTTTGAATGAGATTGGTTTGAGCGACTTTGAGAGCTAGTCTGGTTCTAATATCCTTCACCACGCGACCCTAGCCAAAAAAAATCGCCCTGGAGGCGGTTTTTTGGTATGATAATGTTTGGTAACATTATTCTCCTCGAAAGGGTGAGATGATTTCGGCAACGGATCCGCAAAATACCTTCAATAATCTTGGCATTGCGCCAAAGCTTTTGGAAATTTTGAGCCACCAAAAATTCACTCACCCTACTCCAATCCAACAACAATCTATCCCAATTGCCGTCCAGGGCAAAGACATTATGGGAATTGCGCAGACCGGAACGGGCAAAACCCTGGCTTTCGGAGTACCGATGATCCAAAGGCTCGCCCAAAGCCGCGGCAAAAGCAAAGGGCTGATCATTCTGCCGACCCGCGAGTTGGCCTTGCAAGTGGACGAAACTTTGAGAAAAATCGGCCATACGCTTGGTCTCAGAACCGCAATATTAATTGGTGGGGAACCAATGGGCAAGCAAATCCGGGCTTTGCGCGACAAACCTCACATCCTTATTGCCACCCCGGGGCGCCTTATTGACCACCTGGAGAGTACAAAGCTCAATTTGTCCAATGTAGGAATTTTGGTTTTGGATGAAGCAGATCGGATGCTGGACATGGGTTTTGCTCCGCAAATCAAAAGGATTTTGCAGCGAGTGCCGAAAGCGCGGCAGACCATGCTATTTTCAGCAACCATGCCTGATGAGATAGTGACGATAGCGCGGTCGTATATGTCTCTTCCGCTGCGCATTGAAGTCGCTCCATCCGGGACCGCTGTCAAAACCGTAACTCATGAAGTTTTTTTTGTACAAAAACAAGAAAAGCCCGCGTTGCTTCGTTCTATTTTGTCCGAATATAAAGGGAGCGTTTTGGTGTTTTCCCGAACAAAATATGGAGCGCAAAAAATAGCCCGGGCAGTCCGAAACATCGGACACAAGGCCACGGAAATCCACTCAAATCGTTCGCTGCACCAAAGACTTGAGGCGTTGGAAGGGTTTAAAATCGGCCGGTATCGCGTGCTGGTGGCAACGGATATCGCGGCCAGGGGTATTGACGTAATCGGGATCGAACTCGTTATCAACTATGATCTCCCGAGTACTGCGGAAGACTACGTACATCGCATCGGCAGGACTGCCCGAGCCGGCATGACAGGGCACGCTATTTCATTCGCTACTCCCGATCAAAGAGGCGAAATAAGAAATATCGAACGATTGATTAGAAAAACCCTGCCGGTTTCCAGGGCTTCTTTTGCGGGCAGACCACCAGCGCAATATCATGAGGACGAGTCGGGAAAATTTCGGGACCGTAGAGACAGTCGAGGCCATGCCCCGCGCGGTTCTTTTCGCAGCAAACGCCGATATGAAAACCGCGGGCGCAGTAGCAGGCCTTATCGAGGCAGGAGCAGGCCATACTATCGTAATGGTGGTTATTTCATGAAAAGGGGAAAAACTGATAGCTCTGCCGAATAGCCCCGACCGAGGTGCGCCTACCCGCCCCCTGGCCTGACGGCAGTCAGGGCAGGCAGGTCAAATTGTAGACATCTGATCATCCGAGGACCCCTCAACGGTCAATTACCTAAATACGCCATTCTAAAAAAAAACCGCCGCAGAACGTCAGACGTTCCGAAAAAGGCGGTTTTTTGGTATGATAAATTTATGCGGATATACATAGACCCAGGAGTCGAAAAGTTTATCTCATCTCTCGAAAAACAGACAGTTGCTAAAGTTTTACGCACGATTGACTTACTGGAAGAGTTTGGTTACCGTCTCGGCATGCCACACAGCAAAAAGATTACAAACAAATTATTTGAACTTAGAGTTCGCGGACAGCAGGAAATTCGCATCTTTTATTGCTTCCATGAACATACTATTTACCTTATTCACGGATTCGTTAAAAAGTCTCAGAAAACCCCGAGAGGTGAACTGGAAAAAGCGAGGAAGAAGCTTAAAGCCTTGACATAATATAACATATAAGTTATCATAAGATTATGAAGACTTACAAGAGTTTCAAAAATCGCCTCTTGAAGGATAAAAAAATCAAAAGGGCCTATGATGAACTGGACCCGGAATTTGCTTTGGTTAGAATGATTATTAAGAAACGTATGAGCCAAGGCTTGACACAAAAAGCATTGGCAAACAAAATTGGGACAAAACAGCCGGTTATCTCTCGTCTTGAGCAAGGTAGCTATAATCCCTCGATTAAATTTCTACAAAGGGTCGCTGACGCACTTGATGCTGAATTGCGGGTTTCGATCTCGTAGAACGGTTCCAATAACCTTCCCGTCCTTCGCTGAAGCTTCGGAGGACTTCGCACGATGTCACCCCACCAGGGCGCCCCTCAAGTAGACCTAGGTGCATCTGGAAAATCGTCCTGAGCTATGTCGAAGGGCGGTTTTTTGGTATAATGATTTAACTTATGGACGAAATTAAAATCATCGAAAAACCTATAACCAGTGATGAACTCCGTGAAATCGCCAAAGAACGATTCGGCGATATGGTGAAGGCGGTTGTGGACATCGAAAAAAAGATACTCGCCGTAGGCGGGGAGCTACACGCGGACGAGGAAGCAATCCTTCTCGACCAAGGCAGCAAGCAGCAGGATTTGTGGGGCATCAATATTTATCCTGACCAAGCGCGCGACTCGTGGTTAGAGTTTGATTCGATGATAAATATTCGGCCGAGCCAGGGCAACCGCTCTCGCTCCGTTGAAGACGAGATAACGCGAAAAAAAATCATTGGGATCGTAAATTCGCTCATAAATTGATGTTGCATGCAAATTTAGCAAAAGGGAAATGGTTCACAATGAGCCTGGCGGAGCAGCTCGGCAATGTTGGAAGCGAATACGACCGGATGATAAAGGCGAAGCTCGCCGGTAATGAAGCCCGCAGAGAGTCGGCCATGCTTAGATTTTTGGAATTAATCGATTTGACGCTTGCTGACAGTCGCTGGAGCGGCCCGGCTCGCCGTGAGCTCGCGCGCCTGCGAGAGCAAAGTCTGGACGAACTTGCGCAGCCGAGCGAAAACGCCAAAAGCTTATCCCGCTATTACCGACAATTTGCCACTCTGGCCCGAGCAAAGTTTTGAAGCGTTTTGAAAAATAGGTATCTTCAAAATCGCCCCCGGGGCGGTTTTTTGGTATGTATGAATGTTATCTGATAGCTTGGCGCTTTTTCATTGACAAAAACTCCGTCCCGTAGTAAACTTCCCTTTCGCACTTCACAGGAGGACGAAATGCAAAATTGGAAACTGCTGGAGAACAGAGGTTTTCTGGTTCACGCCTTTGGCGGCATTCTGTACACAATCGGGCTCATCGCCGTTCTTCCTCTCGGAGCTGTACTTCAATCCTTGATTGAATTACCGCGCATCGGCCGATTGGAAAACGGGTATTTCGTCATCTACAACCGCTTCTGGCTGAATAACGAGGAATTCCTCATCTATTGGTTCCTGGCACCGGCCTTCATCCTGATCTCTCTCTGGGCCATCCACAAGATGGAAAGAGGACTGAAGATGATGGACGAGGCAGAAAAGCTTCAGCGGAAGGACAAAATCTGACAGGTCCAAGGAGGTATCATGCCCAGACTTTGCATCGATCCTAAAGTCGGCAGGCTCTGGAGAGATTGTGTTGATGGTAAATTGGTCCGACCCGGCAGGGAAGCAGACGCTGCGAAGTTCGACGCACACGTTCGCCGCTGCCGGTCTTGTCGCCGGGTACTCATCTTGCATGCTCACAGTGAAGTGGCCGTCCCGATTCTCAAGTCAGTTCGGCGCCACCACCGCCGCCGTGCCAAAAAACGGCCGAATCAGGACCCTGGCTAGTTTTTTTGACAGCAAGCAGTTAATATTGGGGTATCAAGGAGGTACCGCATGGATAACAGAAGAGTGGTTACCGCAACACAGTTCCAGGCGATGGTGGCCTCGGTCGCCTACGACCTTTGGGAAAAGGGGGCTGCAGACCGCGCTCGGCGCGATTGGGAACAGGCCATGGCGGAGCTAAGACCCCTGCTTCACCGTGATCCCAGACCAGAAGAAATCCGAGGGCGGGCACATGCCATTTGGTCGGCTCGCCAAGACCACGACGCTTTTTCACACTGGCTGTATGCCAAGAGGCTGGTCAGCATCGATAATCGCTGCGTAAGTTAACCACATTGCCACCGCTCGGGTTCCAATCGTTCCGATGGACGATTCCGGGACCCGGGCTTTCTTTTTGCCCTGGGCGTTAGTCGAACGGGGGTTTTTGCCTGCCTTGACATTCCCTAGTTTTGGGTATATATTCAAAACAGAAGGCAACTCATGGTCGAGGTTGCCAGACGAGATAAGCTAATTTAGAAAGCAAAAACTTATGTATCGCGCAGGTATGTGCGGCGGCTATTGCGAGCCGTTCGGCCTGGTTTCCAAAAAGGACCGGAAGGTCTTTCTGGAGGAGCACAAAAAGGTCCTGGAAGCAAAGCTCGCCACCATCAAGCACCTCAAGGAGTCCTTGGAGAAAGAAAAAGACGAGGACTTGGAGGACAAATAAGGGAAAGCCCGATGATCCGGTCCTCCTCAAATTTTGCCTGCCCGCCGTAAAATTTACTAATTTAGCTCCTCGCATGCGTCTTGTGTCAGCCTGCTAATAAAGATAATTCGCGGCAGGCGGGGAGGAGGGCCGGGGAGCTTTCCCATGAGTTTACTTAACAATTTTACCATTAACTTTCAATTTTTTATGACTCGCCCGCGCTGTCATTACCGAATCGGGTATTGCCCAAGGTTCCGGGATTTTCGGCCAGAAGGAAAGGCTTGCGGCCCGCTTGATTGTGTTGAGTTGAGCGAAGAAGAAGCCGAGGCCTTGAGGCTCAAAAACCTCAAAGGCTTGGACCAAACCCAAGCGGCCAAGGCCATGGGCGTTTCCCAGAGCACTTTTCAGCGCGTGCTGTCCGGAGCTTACAAAAAAGTAACCGAAGCTTTAATTCACGGCAAGGCCATAAAAATTGTCAAATGAACATGATGAAATACGATCAAATCCCATCTCAAGAGATTATTAATAAGACCGCTGAAGCTTTGCGCCGAAGCGGCATCGAGGTTTTTGTAGTCGAAAATGCTGCGGAAGCCAGACAAAAGGCGCTCGAACTTCTGCCACCGGGGGTGGAAGTGATGACTATGTCTTCTCAAACCCTTGAGACAACTGGAATTGCAAAAGAGGTAAATGAATCAGGTGGTTATAAGCCGGTGCGGGAGAAACTTCTGGACAAACAAATACCTGCCCAAGATAAGAAAAAATATGGCGCAGCGCCGGCATTTGCTTTGGGCAGTGTGCATGCCGTAACCCAAGAAGGCCAGCTGCTAATCGCCTCGAACACGGGGTCGCAACTGCCAGCTTACGCCTATGGGGCAGGGCATGTGATCTGGGTGGTGGGAGCGCAAAAAATCGTGAAAGACCGGGAGGACGGCTTCAAACGCATTTATGAATACGTGTTGCCTCTTGAAGACGCGAGGGCCAGGAAAGCCTACGGCATGGGCAGCAATGTCAGTAAAGTACTGATCGTCAACAAAGAGATAGAATCTGGCCGGCTCAAGCTCATTCTCGTGAAAGAAAAACTGGGATTTTGATATGTCACGAAAAACGATAGTCTCCTTTGTCGGCATCTTTATCGCCGCCGCAGCTTCTGTGGCCTGGTTTGGTTTATCGCGCGAGGAGATTTGGAAAGCACCCAATCAAGAAATTAATCCAGAAGACGAAGCAGGGCCGGGTGCGTCCCCTCATCCGTTGACTATTGAAGCGATGCGGGATCGGGACTATCCCGGCAGTGACATCGTTGTAGAACAAACTCTGACAGCGAAACCAAATTATGGACAGTATGTTGTCTCGTACCTTTCGGACGACTTCAAGGTTTACGCGCTTCTCACGGTGCCAAAAGGCGAGGAGCTGCAAGGCGGATGGCCGGCAATTATCTTCAATCACGGCTCGATCCCTCCGGCGCAATACCAAACGGCCGAGCGCTATGCGGCATATGTCGATTACTTCGCCAGGCGCGGCTATGTCGTTTTCAAGTCTGATTACAGAGGTCACGGAGAGTCAGAGGGGGATCCGGATGGCGGCTGGTATTCCCCGAGTTATGTGACTGATATTTTGAACGCCGTGTCTTCAGTACAAAAACTGCCCTATATTAATCCCGAAAAAATCGGGATGTGGGGACACTCCATGGGCGGGCATCTCACGATTGCCTCCATGGTGGTCTCCCCAGACATCAAGGTCGGCGTGGTTTGGGCAGGACTCACGGCGACTCACGATGAATTGTTTGAAGCTTGGCGCAACCGCATCCGGCGACTGCGCAACAATAATCCCGCCGTCCCCTCGCCCTATAGTCTGAGCACCAATCGCCGACAGGAACTCATCAATCAATACGGCACCTGGCAGGAAAATCCCGAGTTTTGGCAGTCCGTGGCCCCGACCTCTTACCTTGCCGACCTGTCCGGCCCGGTACAGCTCCACCATGGGCTAGCCGACGAACGCGTTCCGGTACTTTATTCCGAGGACCTGAAACAAAAAATTGAGCGGGCGGGTGGAATCGCGGAACTGTACACTTACCGTGGAGCCAACCACAACCTCTCCCAAGCGTTCGGGGCGGCCATGGCGCGGTCTGTGGCGTTTTTTGACCAATATCTAAAATAGTTTCCCTCCCGCAAATTGAAAAGCCGCAACTCCCAAAATACCCACTTTTTGAGAGTCACGGCTGGCGTTTTCCCCTGAGTTTCCGCTTCAGGTGAATTATCCAAACGGGTAAGCTCGCCCAAAGCGTCGCGATCACGGCCCAAAGGCACATTGCGAAAAAAGCTAGGAAATAGCTCACCCAAAACCAAACTCGCGGCACCGGAGGGCAAAGGTTCAGGTAAAGACCGAACCCACCGCCTGCCCAAAGCAAAAAAACTGCCAGGCGCTCGCTCCAAGGTGCGAGAAAGTCAAAAATCATAGCAAACGCCAAGAACGGCCAAAGCAAAGCGTGGAGGAACCACCGCGCTTCTTCCCTGATGCCGTCCCAATAGACAGGCCGAAAGACGACGAGTCGAACACCAAGAGCAACACCCGAGTAAATCAAGATAGCCCAAAGGTACTGCATTTGCTCCTCCTTGTCGTTTGGAAAGCAGAAAACTAGCTTAGTACATTTTCACGAACTTGGCAAGCACCTAAAGCTCCAACTGCCGAAGGACAATCTTTTTGAAATAGGATAGTCTATGATAAACTACATCTACTAGACATGAGTAAAAACCAAATTCAGCCCAAAATCGACCCCACGATCCTTGTGATTTTTGGCGCGTCCGGGGAACTGGCTTCCGAGCGGCTCATCCCGGCCTTGTTTCACCTATTTGATCACCGCCTGCTGCCAAAAAATTTCACGGTCATCGGCTTTTCCCGCCGACAGTTTTCCGACGAGGCTTTCCGGAAACGGGTCAAAGTTGAACACAAAAACTGGCCGAGGTTCGCCAAACAAGTTTTCTACCATCCCGGCAACTTTACCAGTACCGAGGACTTCCAGGCGCTCGCCCAGAGACTCCATGACATCGAAAAACGGGGCCACTCCTGCGCCAATCGGCTTTTTTATTTCGCCACGCTCCCCACGCACTATGCGTCGATCTCCGAAGATTTGAAGAAATCCGGATTGCTCATCGGGTGTCAAATCCACAAACGAAAAGTCCGGGTCCTCCTGGAAAAGCCGTTTGGCCTGGATCTGCAATCGGCTCAAAAGCTCGACGGCACTTTGGGTAAATATTTTCAGGAAGAACAAATTTATAGGATCGACCACTATCTTGGCAAAGAAACCGTCCAAAATATTTTTGCGACCAGATTTGCCAACGGGATTTTCGAACCGCTATGGGATCGCGAATATGTTGACCAGGTGCAAATTTCCGTGCTGGAGGACGTAGGGGTCAACGAGCGGGGTTCGTATTTCGAGCAGGTCGGAACGATACGGGACATGGTGCAAAGTCATCTGCTGCAACTTTTGGCGCTCGTGGCGATGGATGTCCCCACGGGCCTCTCGGCAGAGGAGATCCGGGCGCAGCGCGCCCGCCTCATTGGGTCAATCCGCCAACCCAGTAAGACCGACTTGCAAAAATATTTGGTGATCGGTCAGTACCAGGGCTATCGGGAAGAGCCAAACGTTGCTTCTGCATCGCGGGTAGAAACCTTTGCGGCCACGCGACTGTTTATCGACAACCCGCGCTGGCAAGACGTCCCTTTTTATCTCCGAACCGGACAACGACTAACCAAAAAGAGCACTTCAATTTCCTTGCATTTCAAACCGTTGGTTTCTCGGTTATTTGGGACGAAGCATCCTTTAAACAAACTGATCTTTCAGATTCAGCCAAATGAGGGGATTTACCTAGAGCTGCAGGTCAAATATCCCGGCTTCGGCGTCCGGCTCCACCCCGTCCGCCTGGCTCTGGGCTACGATGCCTTTATGGCTCCGGAAATTCCCGATGCCCACGAACGCCTCCTCCTTGACTTCATGCAAGGGGACCAGCGGCTGTTCGCTTCCTCGGACGAAATCGAAGCGGCATGGAAGTATATCGACGTTCTAAAGAAATATTCCAGCGGGAAAAAACCGATTGAATATGAACCGGAAGGGGCGGGACCAAAGCAAGCGGAAAAATTAATTCAAAAGGACGGCCGTCAGTGGCTGAATTAAACTGTTTATATGAATCCTGAAAATTTTTCCGAAGCTCGCCAGCACGCTCTGCGAAAGCTAGAAGAGGCTGAGACAAAAATAAACCCTAGCGAAACAGTCGACCGGCATGCTTTGTCGGAAACCGACCCGGAGTTTGGCTATTTTTTCGAACTGCAAGTGGCCATTGAGTCCGAGGGGGAAATGGATTATCGTAAATTTGCCAACCGCGCCTGGAAAGAAACACTCCAGCGGGATCCATCGGAAAACCATGAAGAATTTCGTGTTTTTGAAAACAATATGATTAGCGGTCTGCATAGGATTCCTATGAGAGAAGATCGTTTGCGTTATCCGAGCCAAGACAACCTTCGAGAACTTGGTGAAAAATACGGCGATAAGATAAAAAAACTCGTGATGTGGTCATCGGGAGACACCGAGTCTACGGGGTATCAGCCCGGCAAAATTTCCCGTTCCAGAACCATCGAGGATTTTTACAGAGGTCTTGTGGCCGGTAAAGGCAGAGAAAACGCAAAACGATTCATGAAAGATAAAACCTCCTACATGGTCGGGGGCGATAAACTCGAGCGGTTACGTCAGTATATTTCGGCACTCCAAGAAAAAGACCCTAAAGGAAAAATAAAAATCGTGGTAGTGGAAGACCTACGGAGAAATCTCGAAGAAGCAAAAAAAATCGCAGCTCAGTTTGATCCAGCCAAAGTGGAATTCGTACCTATTTGGGCGGCCTACAGCCGCGAGGGACAAAAAGTAAGAGCGCAATCTGCAGAACAGCTGAGAATCTCAAAGGAGAAACTGAACGGCATCGACTCGTTTGGGGATCTTGGGGATGAGAAAAAATTCGGAGCAATACTCGACGGAGCACACGTCTTTGTAGATTTCGACGGAGTAATCTCCAACAACATTGAGATGCGCCGTGAACAAACTGCCGCCATCTACAGCTCCCTCCTTCACGCAGCCTCAAAAGCCCTTGGGAAATCTCCTGAAGAAGTAATTCCCCTTATTAAGCAAAACATCGAAATACTTAATCAGGGGGAGAAATAATATGCAAATTGGCATACTAGGTCTTGGGCGCATGGGTATGCAGATCGCGAGGCGGCTCCATAAAAATAAATTTGAGGTCATTGCCTGGAACAGAAGTGAGGAGCCGCGCACGGCTTTTAAGAGATTCGGCGGCAGGGTCGCGCAAACTCCGGAACAGCTAATCAAAGCTTTACCTGCCCCCAGAATTTTGTGGCTGATGCTCCCGGCCGGAGAGCTTCTCGACGAAATGTTATTCAAGCAGGGCCTGGTAAAACAACTGTCCAAAGGGGACGTCGTCATTGACGGCGGGAACTCTTTTTATCGCGATTCCCAGCGCCGGGCAAAAGAGCTCGCAAAATCCGGCGTTCACTTTTTTGACTGCGGCACTTCGGGCGGCGTCTGGGGAGAAAAAAACGGCTTTTCGCTGATGGTCGGAGGGCGAAAAGAGGTCTGGCCGAAAGTAGAGCCGATCTTCAAAGCCTTAGCTGCCGGCGACCTCTCCCCCAACCCCTCCCCAGGCCTGGGGAGGGTGGTCGAAGACCAGGAGAGGTCGAATGGAAAGCATTACGGCTTGGTCGGTCCCTCTGGCGCCGGACATTTCGTCAAAATGGTGCACAACGGCATTGAATATGGAATGATGGAGGCCATCGGCGAGGGCTTCGGAGTCCTCGAGGCGTCGAAATTCAAACTCGACTACACGCAGATTGCTGGAATCTGGAGCAAAGGATCGGTGGTATCATCGTGGCTTATCGAACTTACCAAGCGCATCTTTGAAACCGAAGACTTGAAGAAAGTCACGGGCTACATTCACCATACGGGCGAAGGCGAATGGACGATCGAGGAGGCAAAAAAACTCGGGGTTGATGTCCGAGTGATTGAGGACGCTTTCAAAATCCGGCAGGAATCAAGCAACCCCAAAAATCAGCAAAAACTTTCCAACAAAATCGTGGCGCTCCTTAGGAAGCAGTTCGGCGGCCACGAGGTTAAATACAAGAAATGAAACGACCTCTCCCCCAACCCCTCCCCAGGCCTGGGGAGGGTGGTCCGCCGCGGCGGAGAGAGGTCGAGCCACTTACCAAAGAATAGCCCGCGTAGGCGCCCCGTCCCCGCCGATAAACTTCAGAGGCAACGCCACCAGGTTATAGCGACCTGGTTTTACTTTGCGCAAATCCAGCCCCTCGACGATGACGATCCCCGCCCGGAGGAGCGCCTTGTGAACCGGGTGGCCGGGGCTGCCTTTGGCCTCAATGCCGAAATAATCGATCCCCACGAGGTCGATTTTTTTCTTGGCTAAATATCGGGCGGCCTCAAGGGACAGGGAAACGTAATTCTTTTCGAACTTGGTTTTTTTAAGCAGCTCGGCATTGCGGGTTTTAAATAAAATTTTATCTCCTGCTTTGATATTGAATCTCTTAACTATAGAGACGGTAATGCTGTTGTCGAGTTTCGACCTCTCCCGGCCTCCAGCCACCCTCCCCACGCCTGGGGAGGGTACCGAAGGGAGAAGAGGTCGGATTTCCACCACACGGCACTTTCCAATCAATTTCGAAATTGCAATTTGATCGACAGTTCCTTTATCAAACAAGAAATGTCGCGGCGCGTCAATATGCGTCCCGGCGTGGGAGGACATCGTGATTTTCGAAACAATCGCGGTGCCGCGGTATTCTTCGCGCCTAAATCTCGTGTCCCTGGGCCAAAAGGCCATCCCTTCCTCAAGCGGCAGACTGATATCAAAAAATTTCATGCAAAATTCATCTGGTTACTACTCCAAGAAACGTCCCAAGATCCACACCACCAGGACCCCTAGAAGCAGCAAGCCGATGACATGCGAGATCCTGTCCGGACGGGTCTTGGCCGAAACTTCAGGAATTAAATCTACGGCCGCGATATAAATGAAATGTCCGGCGGCCAAGGCCAAAAGAACAGGCAAATACGGCTCGATAAACGAGCGGGACAGGTAGGCCAAAAAGGCCCCCAGGAGACTCGCGAGCGAAGACAGAACATTGACCCCGAGGATTGTCCGGCGCCGGTAACCATGGTGCAACATCACGGAAAAATCACCGATCTCCTGGGGCAGTTCATGGGCCCCGACCGCGGCAGTCGTCACAATCCCCAAAGCCGGGTCCACCAAAAAAGCTACCGCCAGCACGATGCCGTCAATAAAATTGTGCGCTGTATCGGCCACCTGCACCAAAATTGGGCTGGCGTGGTGATGCTCCGGATCATCGCCGTGGTGATGAGCATGAAATTTCAGGATCGTCCGTTCCAAAAGAAAAAACAGCAGCATCCCTCCCAAAACATACCCAAACAGGGTTTCCGCCGAAGCATCCGGCAGAGCAAAGGCCTCGGGAAGCAAATCCAAAAAAGCGGCCGCAAGCAGAGCGCCAGCCGCAAAAGTCACGAAGTGAATCGAAAATTTTCTGACCCACTCTGCTCTGCCCAAAAGGGCAATCCCGCCCAAAAGCGAAACCACGCCGGAGAGAAACGAAGCGAGCAGAATTTTCAGCAACAACGGCATATTTCTAGTATATCACACCCTACCCTTTCACCACGGCAAGCGGCACCAACCGCGCCACGATTTCGGCGATCCCGGCTTCCTGGACCACGCGGACTACTTCGTCCACGTCTTTGTAAGCCTCGGGGGCTTCCTCGGCCAACCCGGAAAGCGAACCGGCGGCCACGGCGATGCCTCTTCCTTCCAATTCCCTTTTGAGTTGATCTCCCCGAACCTGCTCCCGGGCGCGGGTCCTGGACATGCGCCTGCCCGCTCCGTGGCAGGCGCTGCCAAAAGAAACTTCCATTGAACCGGGGCGGCCGACCAAAACAAAAGAAGCGGTGCCCATGCTGCCGGGGATAAGGACCGGTTGTCCGGGGAAAGCCCGGGTTGCGCCTTTGCGGTGCACCAAAAGTTTTCGGCCGTCGTATTCCTCAAGTTTCGCAATGTTATGGGCGACGTCATAAACCACCTCCAAGGACGAGTCCAAAGTTGGCGGTAGAACTTTTTTAAAACCTTCCCTGACCTCGGCCGTGATGGCTTGGCGGTTGGCCCAGGCAAAATTGGCCGCGGCGCACATCGAGGCAAAATAATTTTTTCCCTCGGGTGTTTCGTAAGGCACGCCCGCCAGCTGCCGGTCCGGCAAACTAATCCCGTAGCGGGGCATAATCTGGGTCATCAGAGCAATATAGTCGGTGGCGTTTTGGTGGCCCAAGCCCCGGCTGCCGCAATGAATCATGACCACGATTTGATTTTCCTTGAGTCCAAATTGCCCAGCCGGCTCGGCCGCGTAAATTTTCTGCACCTGCTGAATTTCCAGAAAGTGATTGCCCGCCCCCAAGGTCCCGAGTTGGTCGCTGCCGCGTCTTTTGGCCCTTACGCTCACGGTTTTGGCCGAGGCCCCAGGCAAACAGCCCCGGCTTTCCTGCTTCTCCAAATCCTCCACCCGGCCCAAGCCCTTTTTTTCCACGAGCCACGGCGCCCCCCCTTCCAGAACTTGGTCCACTTCCGCGGGCTTAAGTTTCCATCTTCCTCCCTCTCCCACCCCGCTGGGGACCTCGCGCTGGAGTTGCTGGGCCAAGGAGCGCAAATGGGGCTTCACGTCCTCCAGGGTCAGGCCGCTTTTCAAAAGCCGGACGCCGCAATTGATGTCGTAGCCGATGCCACCTGGCGAGACCAAGCCCTGCGGCATCTCGGTCGCCGCTACTCCCCCGACTGGAAAACCGTAGCCTTGGTGGATATCGGGCATTGCCAAAGCATATTTATAAATTCCCGGAATCGTCGTGACATTCACGAGCTGTTCCAGACTTTTATCGTCCCGGGTCTCGGCCAAGAGTTTCTCGGAAATAAGAAGTCTCGCCGGAACCCGCATATCCGCTCGATAGGAGCGCGGGATCTCATAGACATAATCAGAAATTTTTTTGAGCTTCTGAAAATCCATAGATTGCTTCCTCGGCTTCGCCTCGTCGCAATGACATCATTGCGAGCGAACACGAAGCAATCTCAAATATCGAAAATAATTACCACTTCGTAACCGTCCGGTATCCGCTTAATCTCCAACCCATGATGGGTTGCGGCCTTGATATCCCGGGCGAGCTTTCTAACCCTGGCCCCCGTAATTTCCGCAATCAACGCGGTTTTCTCCAGAACCTTAACCTCAAACTTCTGATAAATACAGTCATTAACCTCAATCCGATAAAGAATCTCTGACAGCCAGGCCACCAATAAACTTCTGTAATCAGCGGCCGAGACTTCAATTGTTTCCGTGCCCTGTTCGGCACCAGGCGTCAAATCCTGAAGCAGATAGTCATTCATGGCCGCAGCGGCACTGATAAAAAGAGAAGGCAAATCCTTGCCTTTTACCCGGACCGCCAATTCCCCGGTATGTTCCAGGAATTCATACATATCGAACTTTAGATTAAGCGGCGGCCTTCTGGAAAAACAAGGTCAAAAGCAGTTTGGGCGGCTCTTCCGAGGTCTTGAGCCGAAAATCAATCGCTTTCAAATCCAGGAGGAGTTGGATTAATTTTTCCTTGTTGAATTTCGCGGCCAGCTTGAGGTTAATCCACACCCGGCCGGCCTGCCAGTCCAGGATCTTCGCAATTTCCGCACTCTGGTGCTCCCGTTCCAAATCCTTGACCAAGAGGAGGGAACGAATTTGCGAAGCCAGCGCTCCAACAATTTGAATGATCCGATCCTTGGAGTCGGTCGCCGGAGCAGTGGCAATCATCTGCTCGAGGAGCGCCACGGCGGCCGGGATCTTGCCCTCGGCCACCAAATTGGTCAGGTCAAAAACCGAAGCCGAGATATTGCGGGAAACGAGCTCCTTTACTTCGGGAAGCTTAATGGTTTTGTCGTTCTGCCGGTAAAACATCAGTTTCTGCAACTCCCCTTCCACCTGCCACATCTCAAACTCCGCTCCCAAGGCCGCCAGGAGCTCCTGCAGAGCCGGTTTTTCGATCTCGTATCCGTCCTTTTTTAGGCGGTTTTTTATCCAGGTCTCCAAAGCTTTTTCCGAGGGCACCGTAAATTCCTTGGTCGTGGCTAAACCCCAGAGTTTTTTAAAGAACCGCAACCGCCGGTCAACCGGCTGAAGCTGCGAGAACACCACGGTCACCGCCGAGCCAAGCTTGCCGAGAGCGGTAAGGAGGTAGGCCTCGGCCGCCGGATAATCATGAAGCTCGTTCAGAAAATCCCGCAGTACCACTAACTTTTTCAGGGCGAATAAACTCGGGTTTTCCAAAAGGCCCTGCAAGGCCGCCCGAAGCCCGCCATCCGTCGTCTGGGCGTCGATTGCGAGTTCCTCGACTGCCTGGCGCGAATGTTTTTGGATAAATTTTTCCTTGAGCGTCCAGAGCTCCTGCAAGAGCGTCAAGGTATCGTCCCCATAGAACAGATAAATCATAGCTAAAAGAGGGTACCGTCTTTTTCCCGATGAATATTAATCTTCTGGCTGATTGTTTTGTTGAGATCCACCACCCGGACTTTCCATTCTTTGCCAATCTTAAACGCCGGGAGTTTGCCTTTCTTGCACCATTCCCAGATGGTCTTTTCGGTAACCCCGAAGAACTGCGCTAGATCCCGGGCTCCGTAAATTTTGTCTTTCTCATCAGCCATGGCAGGGATATTATACCACTAAGCATTGAAAAGATTAATTGAACCTTTTATAATAAAACAGCGCCCTCGTGGTGAAATGGATATCACAACAGGCTTCGGACCTGTGAGTGGGGGTTCGATTCCCTCCGAGGGCATTCGGGTCGTTAGCTCAACCCCGACGCCCAGTCGGGGCTCCGACCGAAGCGTCGGAGCTGGCAGACCTGCCCGCCACTGCCATTGCCCTCATAGCTCAATTGGTAGAGCAGCTCCCTCTTAAGGAGAAGGTTGTAGGTTCGAGACCTACTGGGGGCAGTGGTAATGGCAGGCGGGGCAGGGGTCCGCCTAAGGCGGATTAGAGGTTCGATTCCTGCACGACCCACCAAAAAACCCGCTTTTAAAAGCGGGTTTTTTGCAACGCGCGAAAATTTCTAATACTCGGCGAACGGATTTTCCCGGCCCACATCCCCCGCCTGCAACTTGTAAGCCGGAAGTTCAAAGTTTTGCCGGTCTTGCCACCACGCTTTGACCTGCTGGGAAGTTACCTCATCAATGCGGAGAATCGCCGTCGGCTGGGGCTCGGGACTTACAGCACTGGCCTTGAAGTCGGCGTACAAGTACTTATAAAGCGCCAGCACCTGACCCAGCACCAGCAGCGCAAAAATTGTCCAGAGTAGAAATGTCAAGCGGACCTTCAATTTTGGCTTGCTGACAAGAAATTTCACCCCGTTAGACCTTTCTTAAAATTATCAGGCTACAAAGTTTATCACCAACCCCGAAATTAGACTCCAACAAATTCCAATAACTAAGTCTAACGGGGCTCATGGCTTACTTATGAAAAATACGCCTTCCAATTTTGCGGTTCCCTCCCCGTTCTGACGCGGCTCTCCGGTAATCTGGTTTTGGACCGCGTCGGCTACGACCTCGAGCTTCCGGATCTCTGTCAAAAATCCTAAATTGTCCAAATACAAGAGAAAATCCAAGAGCTGCCGATAATCACCCGCGACCTCCAACTGATAGGGAATCTCCTCCGTCCGCCGCAGACCGGATATCACTATTTCGGGGGTAGCGGCCCCCCGCCCCAGACCCTCCTGTTCCTGCTCCTGCCGGTCGATAATCGTAAGCTTCGAGCTTGCCCCCGCGCCCTCTACAGCAGTCTCCAAACCTTCCACCAGTCCCACCATTTCTTCCCGCAGCGGAAACATCTTCTGGAGAACCTCCCGCTCCGGAGCAGAACGCGCAAAACCTAGAGAGAGCTCCCGGTAACTGTTGATCTCCGCTTGGAGATTAGAAAGTTCCTGTCTGCCTTGCCGGATGGCAAGATTGGCGGCGCCGAGGTCCAGAAGCAGCGGCGAGACCACAAAAATTACCAGCAAAACGAGGCCGGCAACGACACCGCCTGCGGTCAGAATTATTCCGGTATGACTGGAGGAGGAAAAAGACATCTTATTGCGAAGGCGAACTAGGTTTAAGATAAAACCGATAGCTAAACGGCAGATCCGTAGCTTTTTCCAGATTGGCCAAAGGGAAATTCACGTTGCTGAAAGAGGGGGAAGTTAGCAAATTCCGCCGCAGGATAAGGACTGACTTTCTGCTCCCGGCCCGGCCTGCTATTTCCACCTTTCGGGATTTTCGGTCGAGGCTCAAACTGGACAGGGTGAGGTCCGGAGGCAGCAACTCTGCCAGCTCTAAAAGAACTGGAGCTAAGGTCTCGTGCTTCGCGGTGAGTGTGCGAAAATTGGCGAGATTAAGGTTAAATTTCTCCACCTCCGCCGGCAAACCCGCCTCCTGGAGGTCAGTAAGGGCAGCGGTTTCCGCGGCTACCTGTTGGGTAGTGGCCGCAAGCTCGGAGCGCAAAAAAACCCGGCCGGCATACAGCAGAGCGATGAATACCAAAAAGCTCAAACCCAGCCAGAAAGCAAAGCTTAAGAGTTCCCGGTTGAGCTCCTGGAGTTTAAGCTGCTTTTGTTCTTCCGGCGGCAAAAGGTTGACAAACTTTTTCATAGCTTTATTTTTGCTCCCGGAGGGCGAGGCCGATCGCTGTCGTGTAACTTAAAGAATCTTCCCGGGACAAAGCCGGAGTCTGCCCTTTCCTTAAGGCATTTACCCAGGGGTTGCCAAGCTCAACCTTCAGTCCTGGCAGGGAACGCAAGGGATGTTCTTCTGCGACTTGGCGGGTGAGCTTCTCATGCAAAAAAGACGGCAGATGCCTAAGCTTGCTGGAACCACCGGTGAGTAAAAGGCGAGAAATCTTTTCACTCCCCCGGGAATGCTCTTCATAAAAACGAATGGTATTTTTGATTTCTTCCAGCAAGTTATTGAGAACTGGGACGAGGGATTTTTTTACGGCCCCACGTTGACTATCCTCATCAATGCCCACTTCGCGCTTGAGTTGTTCCGCATGCGCAAAATCTAAATCCAGCCCCTGGACCAGGCTTTCTGTGAAACTGTTCCCGGCAATCGGCAATGAAGAAGTAAACTGCAACGCCCCTCTGTCGTAGATGATGAGACTGGTCCGCACCGTATTGATATCCGCGATTAGCACTGCTTCCTCCGGCCGCGACACCAAGCTCCGGGCCGTGGCCTGGGATTCCACTTCCAAAGCCAAGGGCCGCAGTCCCGCCTTCTTCAAAATCGCCACCAGGTCGTCAACATAGTCCTTCGGGGCGGCAGTAATCAGAACGGTCAGCTTTTCGGTGCTGCTCTCGCCTCCCGAATCTAGGGCGGAAGCAGCGGGGGCCAAGAGCACCCAATCTAGATAAACTTGACTCATCGGTAAAGGGATATAGGCTTCCGCTTCCCAAGGCACAGCTTCGGCGGCTTCTGCCTCCGACATTTTGGGAATCTGAATCACCCGCACGAAAGATTTGGTTTCTGGGATAGAGGCGACCACCTCGTCAGTCGTAACCTTTCCGAATTGCGGGGCCGCGATTGCCTGCCGGATAGTTTTGATGAGCATACCCGGATCCTTGATTTTCTCGCCGGCCAATACGTCTTTCTGGATAGGGGCATCGGCATAGGCCTGGACGAGATATTTGCCGCCGCGTTCCCTAAACTGCATGAGTTTTAGGGAAATATCGCTCAAATCAAGCCCTAGCGGTAATTGGCGCTCACGAAATAAATTCACCATCAAAATTGTTTCGTCCTAAATTTTTTGTTTCTTCATCACTGACAGTATATTTTATTATACCACGATTCCTGAAACCCGTAAAAATTATTTGATTTCCCGCCAGGTTCCTCGGACCACCGTCCAAGAACCGCCCGGCCCGCTAGAGAAGTTAACATTCGCCAATCCTGATTCATAAGTGACTTGCGCGCTATTCTTTACCTCCACTCGCCAGCCAACGATTTCCCGTAGCCCAGCGCTGTTAGTGATTTCCACCTCTCCATTTGGAGCATAGGCAATCAGCCCATCCGCGCTGTTGCCAATTTCAAACTGGTCGTCGTTGCCCGTGGCGGTGGTCAGAAGCATGATGTAACTATTTGGTCCGGCCTTTTGAAACACCGCGCTGTTCTTGACTTCGATAATGCCGTCGGCGATCATCACTTCGCTATTGTTCCCGTAAGAGGCGGCCAGCGCGACAACGGCACTGTTGGTGATCTCGATCTCACCGGTGACCCACAGGGGGCCAGTGAGTGTGAGCCGGGCGGTGTTGCTGAGCCGCAAGTCCCCCACAATCTTTTTCGGCCCCAAGGAAGCTTGCTGGGTCCCGCTCAAAAGATAATTGCCGGTAATCGTCCCGCCGGACGCCGCTTGGGCTTTCCAGCTCTCAATTTGCGAGCTGGGAATGGGCGGAAAGGTTTCGGGCGGCGGATCTGGCTCCCCGGAGTATGGGGTGGTTTGGCTCCCAGCAATGGTGCAGGCGGTCTTGGTGGTGAAGAAGGCATTGCCGCCAATCGTGCAGCGGCTTAGGGAATTCGTGAAAACATTGCCCCCCACTGTGACGCGATCCATAATCTGTCCGTAAGCGCTCCCGCCGATGGTCACGTTTGTGTCAATCCGGTGCGCGTGGGCACTCCCGTCAATTTGCACGCGATTGAAAATTCTCCCGCTTGGACCGGCCGAATAGACATCGCCGGTAATTCTGGCCGTGCCCCCGGTCCCGTCAATCAGACCATTGCTGTAGACATTCCCCACGACCCGCGCACTATTCTGGAGCTGCAGTCCCCCTTCCCCGACTAAAATCCCGTAATTAAAACTAATCGTCGTGGTGTCGATGCTCACTTGGACTTTGACTTGTTTTCTAGCCTGGGGGTTAGTTTTGTTCGGCACGTAGCCGGTAGCGGTGACTTCTTTGAGATTTCCGGAAAGAGTCGCAACACTCACGTCAAAGACTCCAGTTCCCAAAACCGTGTCCGTCTCGCCGCTAAAGGCCCCGGCAGTCTGGTTCAGCCGCCACACGGCCTTGTCAATACCGGCATCGGCCAACTGCAAAGCCTGCTCCCCGGCGACGGCTCTTCTCGTGCCTCCCACGTTTTGAAAAACAAAACCCAAGAGGGCGCCGACCAAGACCAAAATTACCACCATAAAAATCAAGGCGATGATAATGATCTGCCCGGCTTGTCGAACTTGGTCCATAAATTACATCGCTTACTTGTTACGTAAAGTTGCCGAACCAAAAATCTGTTCCGAACCAGGACTGCGGCCGATGTCAGTAACCACAATCTCGTAGCTCAATTTTCTGGCTAGCGCCAAATTGGGATCATCGTAGGTAAAATTTATGCTGGTCAGCCGTTCGGACAGAAGGAGCAGGCGCGCGCCGCGGCTGCTCACCGCGTCAGGATCCAAAATTAATTCCAATCGTTTGGCATTCGAGGGATTAGAGCCGATAATCGCATAATCAAACTTCTCACTGATTACCTGGTCGGCGGCATCAAGCGCCGGCAATTTCAAAATGACGACCTGGGTGCCGGTGGTGTAATTTCTCCCGTCGTAAATCCGGCTCGGCTCAAAAGCCACCGCGGCCCGGGCATACTCATTAATCCGGTCAGAGGCCTCCCGCGTGGCGGTAATGGAAAAAATCTCGCCCGATTGGGTCTCATAAAAACGATTATTGTAGAGGAAAATCCCGACTCCGACGGTAATCAGCACGGAAAATAACGCAATCACCACCGTCAGTTCTCCTAAAGTAAACCCGGTTAGAAATTTCCTCCGGGTCACAAAAATTTTTAACGGGGTAAGGGCCTGGCTCATTCTGTTAGAAATCTTCATGGCCGGCTAACACCCCCTTGGCTAATCAGGGTATCGAGCTCAATGCTGCGCGCAGCTCCCTGGTCTTCCCAACTGACGGTGACGGTTGCTCGTTTAATTTCGCTGCTGTCCTGATAATCCGCGATGGTGAGGCTGGCAGTGGAACTGGGCAGATTACTTAGTCCCGGATCAGTAAACGATCCGCCGGGGGGGAGGATCGCAAAAGGCGTATTGCGCAACTCCTCCAATTTTTTGGCCGCCAGGTGGTAGGCCAGATTCTGGTTCCTGGCCGTTTTGGTCAAGGGCAAAGTGGAGATGGCCACCCCAAAAATACTTATCGTCGCCAAAAGTAAAGCCAAGCCGATGATTACTTCAATCAGAGTGAACCCCGTTAGAAATTCCCCACTCCCCGACTTCGCGCGCCATCGAGGTAGTCCAGTGCGGCCAATAAAAATTTCTAACGGGGTAAACCCTTTCATATATTCTGCCCGATATTATAAATTGGTAAAATCAAGCCCACGGCCAGCACCCCAACCACGGCGCCAATGATCATCACCATCAGGGGCTCAATAATCGAAGAGAGGTTCTTTACCGTGTCATCGACCTCGGCTTCGTAAAAATTGGAAACCTCGGCCAAAACTTGTTCCATCGTGCCTGTTTCCTCCCCGACCTGAATCATCTGGGTGACCATCGGAGTAAAGAGCTTGGGGTATTTCTCCAAAGCGACCACCAGGTCCACCCCGATTTTGACCTTGTCCGCCGCCTCGGCCAAGGCCTGCTGGTAATAAAGGTTGGTCATGGTGTCGCTGGTGATTTTCAAGGCCTCAACGATGGGCATCCCGGAACGCAACAGCCCGCTAAAGATAATGGTAAGCCGGGCGAGGTTGAACTTCTTCACAATTTTACCAATCACCGGCACCGTCAGATTGAACTTGTGCGTCACCGCTTTGCCACTTTTCGTCCGCCGCCAGAAGCGAAAGCCCACTACCAAGGCTAAAAGGAACAGCAACAGCACTAAAGAATAATGGGAAAATAGGTCAACCAACTTGATGATGGCGACCGTCAAGGCCGGCAATTGGGTATCAAACTCCTTGAAAGTTTCCGTGAGGCGCGGCAAAACAAAGCTGAACATCAAATAACCAATCAGCACCAGGGCAATCACCACCACCGCCGGGTACATTAACGCGCCCCGGGTCCGGCGAATCAAATTGTAATCCCGAGAGATTTGGGACCCCAAATATTCCAAATTTTTGTCCAGATCGCCGGTCTGCTCGCCAACCTTCACCATGTTGGTAACCATCGGTGAAAAAATCTTGGGAAAAGCGGCCATGCTTTCCGATAAAGTTTTGCCGGTTTCCACGTGGTGGGCAATCTCTGCCACTACGCCGCGAAAATAGGGATTGGGCATCTGCTTCCCTAAAACATTGAGGGCTCTGGCTACTGGTAAACCGGCTTTGATGGTAACTGATAAATTCTTGATGAAGGTCAGGCGCTCGAGCAAAGAAACCCCGCGCCAAACCGAAGGAAGGATTGCTCCCAGCTCAAGAACCCTTCTGGACTTGACAACAATCGCGGTCGGCAGCAAACCTTGGCTCCTCAAGAGTTGCCCCACGGCCGCGCGGGAAGGCGCCTCGATGGTATCAGCAACCGCCTCCCCCTCTCGATTCCGGGCTGTATAAGAAAATTCTGCCATAGCTTGTTATTCCTTGGTTACCCGCAGCACTTCGGCAATGGTGGTCAAACCGAGATGGGCTTTGATGAAACCGTCCTGCCACATCAAAACCATCCTCTCACTCACGGCCTGCCCCTGAATTTGGCTGGTTGTGGACCGGGCCAAAATCAGTTTGGCCACATTTTCGGTCACATCCAAAACCTCGTAGATGCCCATCCGGCCCCGGTAGCCGGTCTGCCCGCACTTCTCGCAACCCCGTCCCTCAAAAAATTCCACATCCCGGAAATGCTTAACTTTTTTGTCCAAAACTTGCTCCTGCTTCATCACCTCCAAAAGGTGGTCGAGATTAAAATCCGTCGAGAGACTCTGAATTTCCTTTTCATCCAGCTTTTTGGCA
This sequence comes from uncultured Candidatus Saccharibacteria bacterium, assembly GCA_964360335.1. Taxonomy (GTDB): domain Bacteria; phylum Patescibacteriota; class Doudnabacteria; order UBA920; family 2-01-FULL-46-14; genus CAYHVH01. The sequence continues at coordinate 14,755 of CAYHVH010000003.1, read as the reverse complement.
ATTTTGCAGTCAGCACAAACTTTCCGCACCAGCCGCTGGCCAACTATGGTATTGAGCGTAGAGGCAATGAGGTATGGCTCCACCCCGATGTCCAGAAGTCGCGGGATGGCCCCCGCCGCATTGTTGGTATGCAAGGTCGAAAGGACAATATGACCGGTCATCGCGGCGTGCACCGCCTCTTCCGAGGTTTCCAAATCCCGAATTTCCCCGATCATAATGATATTCGGGTCTTGGCGGAGCAAGGCTCGCAAACCGATAGCAAAAGTCAGACCAATTTTAGGATTGACCTGCATCTGGTTTACCCCCATGATCCGGTACTCAATCGGATCCTCAATGGTGCTGATATTTACTCCTTTGGTATTGAGTTTGGTCAGGATGGTGTACAGAGTGGTGGATTTGCCGGAACCAGTCGGTCCGGTGATAAGGGTCATGCCATGAGGGCGACTAAGGTTGCGCTTGATGATTTCCAGAGAAGTTCGGGCAAAGCCCAACTCCTCAAAGGTCAAGGCTTTGGCCCCCTCATCCAAAAGCCGGAGCACAACTTTCTCGCCGTCAAAGATCGGAATCGTGGAAACCCGGAAGGAAATATAATATTCCTCGGTCTGAATTTTAAATCGCCCGTCCTGCGGGAGGCGGTGTTCGTCAATCTTGAGATTGGAAAGCACTTTGATGCGCGCCACCAAAGCCGGCTGAATAATCTTTGGTAAGGTCATCGCGTCATGGAGAATCCCGTCAATCCGGTAGCGCACCGTGACTTCTTTCTCCTGCGGTTCAATATGGATATCCGATGCTCCCTCGAAAATCGCGTATTCCAAAAGGGTGTCCACCACCCGGACCACCGGAATCTCATCCGCCATTTTTTTGAGTTTCACGTCCTCCTCCGCTTCCCCGGCTACTGGCGCTTCAGCTTTTTTGCTCGTCAGAATCTTCTCAAACTCCGCCTTCAAACTGCTATGGTATTGGGAAAGGGCATAATCCAAACCGGTCCTCGTGACCAAATGCGGCTTGATGATAAAGCCGGTTTTCTTTTTCACGAACTCTCGGGTTTGCAGATCTTCGGGGTCGGTCATCGCCAAGTCCAGCTCCTCCCCGCGCTTCTTAAAGGCGATAACCTGGTGACGGTGAGCGATCGGTTCAGGAATGATTTTCAAGACCTCCTGGGGAATCTTAATTTTTGTGAGATCAATGAGGGGAGTTTTCAAAAATTCGCTCACCAGTTCCGCCAGTCTGTCCTCGGGAATGATTTTGCGCACCACTAAATAATTGACCAGCGTCTGTTTTTTATCCGTTGCCTCCTTTTCCAGCTGGTCGAAATCCTCCTGCTTGATGATTTTCTGATCCACTAAAATTTTTCGCAGATCAGTTGAGGCCAAAGCCATTTTTGAATTTTGATTATTGAGATTTGTTTGGAATTTCGCCTGCAATCGCAGACTAGGATTTCAGGCTTCGAAATTTTTGACCTTGTTGTTATTATATCATTTCTGACACTTTATTTCCAGTTGCCGCAAAAACTCCCCGGCCTGCAGGGCAAAGGACGGATTCAAGCGGACGACTTCGTCCACCTCCCGCTGGGCGTTTGGAAGATCACAGGCTTCGCCGTAGGCGGCCGCCAGTTTGCTGTGCAAATCCGGATCAGCTGGCCGGAGTTTAAGGGCCTGCTGATAATTTTCAATGGCTCGAAGCTTGTTCCCGGCTCGGAAATAAACGCGGGCGATGTTTTGGTAATCCACGGCAGTCAACTCGTAGCCAGGCTGCCCGCCTCCTAAAATCTGCAATTCACTCTGCACAATATCCTCCCGACCGGCCAGAATGGCCGCCAACAAATAGTTAAAGCGAGATTCCTTTGGTCGAGGGTTAAGGTCCACTGCTTTGCGAAAAGCCAGGAGTCCCTGTTCCGCGTCCTTTTTGGCAAAGTAAGCTTCGCCCAGCTCGGTATAAATTTGGGGCCGGGTTGGCGACAAGCGCAGTGCGGTTTCGCCCAAACTCAAAACCTCATCAATGGTGGCAGTACTGCTGGGAAAACGATTTAAAACATTCATAAGATACAGATAATTTTTGGCGTCGTGCGGGGCTTGCCGGATATTTTTTTTCAGTTCTGCTACGAGATACTGAGAAAATTCTCCTTGGGCCTTAGCCGGGAGTTGCCCGCTGTTTATCGCTTCATAGGCATAGTCAACCATCCGCTGACGAATCTCCTGGTCCATATAGGTGCCGAGGGACAAAGCGCGCTCAAAGGTCGGCTTCAGCAACTGGTACTGGCGCTCGCGAGCGGCTTTGATCGCCCTAATGGTCAGATAATTGGCCCGGGCCGGCTGCAGATTGACGAAATACGCCAGCACTACCATTAGAATCGCCAGCATTACTGGAAATACCAAACCGGGATGGTAACTCTTCGCCGCCTGCAGTGATTTGGCCTCCCCTCCCGCAAAAGTCTGCAAAAAAGCCAGATGGGCGAGCACCACAAAAAACATCAGGTAGGTCGCCTGAGTATCAAAGACGAAAAGGTTTTGCAAAAAATACGCCAAAAGTAAGACCGCCAAAATCACCGGATCCTGCCAACTAAAGCTCGGCGGCGGCCGCCGGAACAGCCGAACTAGGACTACCCCAGCCGCCAGAAAAATTCCTAAGAAGGCCAAAAGTCCAAAAACCCCCGAAGTCACTCCCACGTCAAAAACGATATTGTGGGCGCGGTCAAACCAAATTTGGCTCCCTTGGTCTTTGAAAATCCGGGCGGGAAAATATTTATTAAACGCTAGATTATAATTCTCGTAGCCATAACCCAAAAACAATCGATCCCGGAAGGCCCGCCAAGAAGCGGCCCAGGTATCTAACCGGGATTGGGTAGTGATATCCTCGCGGGAAATGGAAACCAGCCGCGACAAGGTAGGGTTGACTTTGACCCAAGTCGCATGGCGATTTAGATAAACTCCAGTACCAGCCAGCAGGAACAAAATCAGCAAACCCGAGAACAAAAGTTTAGGCTTTCGCCCCTGGGTTTTCCAGAGATTCACCAGAAAATACAACAGAAAAGCCAGCAGGGTTGCCAGCAGTGCCCCTCGGGTCTGACTCTGAAACAACATCACGAGCTCAAATAGGAGCACGACCCACAAATATACCCGTTGCGCCAGGGTCGGCGCTTGGCGGAGGAGGTACAATGACAAAAAAACACCGAACTGCAAGTACGCCGCGAAAAATGCCGCATTGCCGATCGTCCCAGAAATCCTGGTCGCACCAGGCTCAATGACAAAGGGAGCTTTTAGAAGCTGCGCCAGACCATAGAGGGCAACGACCAAGGTCACAGACACGGCAAACATCAGATATCGATACCACTCCCGCTTAGTGCGCAAAACCCCAGTCAAGATGGTAAAATAGGCCGCGAAATGCAACAAGGTCACAATCCCCTCGCCCCGTTCGACCGTACCCATAAAACTGCTTCCGAAATTCAGCCCGAAAATGCTGGTCACCACAACCACTAGGAGGTACAACCACACGGTTTTCAGAAGCCAGTTAAACCGGGGACGAATCTCCGGATATTTCCAAGCCAGAACCGCATAGCACAAAACCAGAAGCTCTAGAAGCAACCGGAAATACAAAATTTTGGTGGTGATGAACGGGAATAAAAAAATGCTCCAGACCCATAACGGGGTGAGCAATAAAGCGTAGAGAATGATTCGCAGGAAATAAAAAGAAAGTCTCTCTTCTTGGGCTACGGCCATGATTCAATGTTACAAGACCCCTGACCCTCGGTCAAATTCCGGGATCAACCCAGTCGGTCTCGGTCAATTCGGGGCGGCTAACTTCCACTTTGGCGGTTATCAAAAAGCGGTGTGGTTTTCTGCCGATTTTGCTATACTAAGGCAAATGCTACTCACGAGATTAAAAAGGGCGGCACTACTGGGCGGAGACCTTTTGGCGCTGTATTTGGGTTTGTACCTCACGCTACTGCTGCGGCGCTGGCAAATTCCCGGAGCAGCCGTATGGCAGGAAAATTTCATGCCTTTTTCCATCCTGTTTGCGATATGGATCATAATTTTTTACATCAACGGACTCTACGACATTTCCGCAAGCAAAAATGACGTGGAATTTTACAATAAAATTCTGCGCAATTTGCTAATTAACTTTGGCATCTCGGCCGCTTACTTTTACCTCCTCACTGACAGGCTCTTTGATATTAAGCCGCGGGCGGTATTTTTCATCTTTATGGGCTTTTCCCTGGTCTTGCTGCCGCTGTGGCGTTACTGGTTTAACTCTTTCTTGCAACGACCGTCTTTCCTGAAAAACGTTTTATTAATTGGCATGAAAGACGAAGCGAAAGAGCTCATTGCGGAAATTATCAAAAAACCCCAATTGGGCTACCGGATCGCGGCCATCATCCATGACGGCTATCAAGACGAAAAAAAAATTCCGGAAGTGGCGATCTTTGACAGTACCGTCAATCTCAAAAAACTGCTCCGGGAGCAAAATATCAGTACTGTCGTCACCTCTTTTGACCCCCACCATCATCCGGAACTGGTCCAAAATCTCTACGAGAGCCTGGCCTTGAAGCTGCAGTTTTTTGACCTTCCGACTTTTTATGAAAAATTGACCGGAAAAGTGCCAGTCACAACTATCGGCCACATCTGGTTTCTGGAAAATTTAACGGAGAGTGAAAAAACTCTCTATGAAATTACGAAAAGGATTATGGATTTGACTTTGGCGGGACTAAGTTTTCTGTTAAGCTTGCCTTTGATTCCTTTGGTCGCGGTGCTAATTAAAATTGACAGTCCCGGACCAGTATTTTTCAGACAGATCCGCATCGGTCGATTGGGCAAGCCTTTTCAAGCCATCAAGTTCCGGAGTATGATCGTGGGGGCGGAAAAAAATGGCGAAGCCCAATGGGCAAAAATTAATGACCCTCGGGTGACGCGTGTTGGTCGGCTGCTCCGAAAAACCAGAATTGATGAAGTCCCTCAACTCCTAAATATCTTGTTAGGAGATATGAGCTTTGTGGGCCCCCGGCCAGAACGCCCGGAATTCGTCAGGGAGTTACAAACGCTTATCCCCTTTTACAACGAGCGGCATCTCGTCAAACCAGGACTTACCGGTTGGGCGCAAATCAACTTTCAGTACGGCGCCTCAACGGGCGACGCCCTCAAAAAACTTCAATATGACCTGTTCTATATCAAGAACCGGTCGCTCCCTTTGGATCTCGGAGTCATGCTCAAAACTATAAACATTATCTTAAGCGGGCTGGGACAATAAGCCACCTGGAGGAGCAGAGCAGGCTCCGGGGGCCTTGAAACTAAGGAGAATAAAAAGAAACGCCTAATTGGTATAAAGCCGGCCGAAACCGGCTTTTTTAGCGAATTTATCAGAGACCTATTGACACCTTTTGATACCCTATGATACCATCAAGGTATGGCGGAAATCCGGGAAAATCAAGTTTACACCACTGCTGAAACTCGCGCCTTTCTAAAAATCAGCAGTAGTACCATTAAGCGCCTCCTCAAAAAAGGACTGATTAAAGCCAATAAGATCGGGGGGCAGTACCGAATTTTAGGCAAAGAAATTCTGCGCCTCGTCTCCCCCGAGGTAGAAAAGCGGGCCACCAAAGCTTATTTGAAATTGAAGAAAAAAGTCGTCGAGACCATCAACCCCTGGTAGCGATCTCTAAGTTTATGATGACCGGCAAGCGCAAAATCGGTTCTCGGTAATCCCCAAAAAGTGCTTTTGGAATCCGAGAAACCGATTGCCGCAAAACTTCGGCGGAAAAATACGATATGAATTCCACGATTCAAAAAAATTTCCAGGAAAACTTAGAAATCGCGCAAATGCTTCCTTCTTTCGAAAAAGAGGTTGAGCAAATTGCCCAAGAAATCATCACTTGCCTTAAAAATGGCCATAAACTCATTTTCTTGGGAAACGGGGGGAGCGCAGCTGACGCCATCCACATGGCGGAAGAATACGTAGGCATATCCTCCAAAACCAGAATCAGGCGGGGGTTACCAGCTATTGCGCTTACCGAAAATATATCAACTATAACCGCGATTGCTAATGACTGGGATTATCACTATATTTTTTGGCGCCAACTTAAGGCCATTGCTGAACCGGGGGATTTGGTTATTTGTTTTACCACCAGCGGGGAATCAAAAAACGTGGTTTACGCAGTAAAATACTGCAAAAAACAAGGAATCAAAACTATCAGCTTCACCGGCAGTCAAAAAAATACCGTCGCCGACCTTTCCGACATTGTTTTCCGAGCGCATTCTCGCCGCGAGTCCCGGATCCAGGAAACCTATATGTTCGTCAACCATATCCTCTGTGAACTTGTCGACGAGGCTTTCTGAAAAACCGCTTTTTTTAAAATTTTAAATCGGGTCACCTGACCCAATTTTTTATGATCCACTCAACGAATTTTAAGTCTTGTGGCTCATCCACCTGAAAAGATTTCCAAAAATCCATTTCGTAAACCGCGATTTTGCCGCCCAAGCGATTGTGATATTTCTTAAGAATTTCTGGTTTTAAAACATAAATTGAACCGTTTTCCCGATATTGCGGCGCCATTTTTTGCTCGCGCTTGCGGTGGCGGAAATCGTAATTCAAAGAATAAAATTTGCCTTTTCGTCGCTCCCAAACCAATCCGTAATTGCGACAGGCGGAAAAAAGGGAATCGGCTCGAGTTTTAATAAAATGCCTAATGGCTTTGTCAATATCATCTTTTTTTCTAACTGGCGATGTGCACTGCAGAAACACGACTGCATCAGGCGACCTCTCCCTTACCCTCCCCACGCCTGGGGAGGGAGAAATCTTATGCAAATTATCCAAAACATGGAGGAGAGCCTCCTCGCTTGAGGCTTTGTCAGTTGCCAGATTTTTGGGGCGCATAACTACTGCCGCGCCATATTTTTTTGCCACTGCCGCTATCCTTTGATCATCAGTTGAAACGATGACCTTTGCGACATATTTGGAATTTTTGGCATGCTCAATGGAATGCGCCAAAAGGGGTTTACCGGCAAGCATGACCAAATTTTTATTTTTTATTCGTTTTGATCCTCCCCGCGCGGGAATAACGGCAATAATTTTTCTTGGAATTTTTACCATACAGTCCGCCCTCCGTCAACCACTAAATTTGCGCCAGTCATATAACTTGAAGCATCCGAGACCAAAAAGACGATAGCAGCCTTGTATTCGTCTATGTTGGCCATGCGTTTGAGCGGAATATGGGCTGTGAGCTTCTCCACAAAGCCTGCCGGTTGCTGATTATAAACCCCGCCCGGGCTAATGGCATTGACCCTTACCCCTGCTTCGGCCCAATAACTAGCAAGATACTTCGTAAGTCCCAAAATCCCATGCTTCAGCACCGAATAAGTCACGGGTTTGACCGGCTGCTCATCAGAAGCAAGACCGGGTTTGCGGTAAATCCGCTGGTCAGGGGCAATGATCCCCAAATCCGAAGAAATATTTAAAATTACACCCTCGCGCCTTCTGGCCATTTCGCTTCCAAATACTTGGGAAGCAAGAAAAGCACCCGTGAGTCCCACTGCCATATCGTTTTCCCAGGCGTTAAGTGGAAAATTTTCCAAGCGCGACCAGTTTTGGGAGAAACCGCTGGCCTTGACTGCCGGATTATTGGCCGCATTATTGATGAGAATGTCAATCCGCCCAAATTTCTTCAGAATCACGCGCAACGCTTTCTCGAGTTCAGCCTTTTTCGTAATGTCAACTTTTAGCCCTAGGGTTTTAGTTCGAAATTTCTTGGCAACTGCTTGGGCCACCTTTTGCACTCTGGGGCTAATATCAAACAAAATTGGAACCGCTCCAAACTCGGCCAAGGCCTCGGCGTGCTTGGGACCCAAAAGCCCCGCGCCACCCGTGATAACCGCGACCCGGCCAGTGAGATCAAACATTTTTTTGATAGCTGAATTATTGCTCATAAATTTTCGCAAAGATTGCTTCGGCCTATCAAGCCTCGCAATGACAATTTATTTTATAAAGTAATCGTTTAAAAGATTCTTTAAAAGATCGAAGTGTTTCTTGGCGGTTTCCACCTCTTGGCCTTCTTCTCCTCTGGCAACTTGGAGGGTAAAATCGCCTTGGTAATTTAGGTCCTTTAGGGCTTGAAAAGTCTTGGCAAAATCCGCATTCCCCTGCCCGAGCGGTACAGTACCAGCGCCCAGCAAACGGTCTTTGATATGCACGTTACTAAGATACTTTCCCAAGGCCGCAATCTCTTCGCTGGTATCATAACCCAAAGACGCGCTGTTGCCGATATCATACACTGCTTTCACCAAGGGGTGATCCATGTCCTCCAGAAGTTTCCGGAAGGCCGGAGCGGCCAAAGACGTCTCCAAAGCAATCGCCAGTTTCTCTTCTTGAGCGACGGGGAGGGCGGCCCTCATTGCCCTCACGGTCGCATCCATTTCCTCCTGCGAGTCAATTCGGGAATTATCCAAAAACGGCAACTCAACGCTCTTCGCCCCAATCTCCCGGCAGAAAGGTATGAGTTCTTTCAAAATCGCCGAGCTCTGCTGCCCTTCTGCAGCAGAGACCCGAAAAAATGGATGTTCCATAAAATAGTCGGCGCAAACGTGGTCAACCCTCACACCGGTTTCGGCCGTGTGTTTTTTAATCTCCTCTCGGCCAGCCGGAGACCACAGAGGATTTTCCGCATACGGTTCTTCAAAAATCCATTCAATCGCAGCAAGGCCAATCTGCGAAGCAGTTTTAAATTCTTGCTCCCAAGTTTGGCTGGGGAAAGCCTGGATGCGGTTTTGCACTGGGCGACTCAAACGCCCTTGCATTATGCCAATAGCGTAAGCCATGCAATCAAATTATGGTCCACCCGCCGTCAATGACAATATTTTGACCGGTCATATAACTCGAGCCGTCCGAAGCCAAAAATAAGAGCGCGCCAAGAAGATCCCTGGGATGACCCGTAACCCCCAGAAGAATTTTCTCCCGAAGCCGTCTCAAGAAAGGATCTTGAGGAGCCACACTATTGGCTGTAACACTTTCTAAATTGGAAAATGCGCCCGGGCTAATACTGTTGCAGCGTACGCCATCCTCCGCCCAAAATGTAGCCGTATAGCGGGTCAGGGCTAGAAGACCGGCTTTGACCACGCTGTAACTGGGCGGGTTGAATTTAGTCGTACCTTTGTACAAATCCGGATTGGGCGCCACTATGCCGTACATTGAACTGATGTTAATAATGCTTCCGGTTTTGCGCTTTCTCATTTGGCTACCGATAACCTGCGTAGTAAGGACCGCCCAGTAAATCCCGGACTCAAACGCCGCCTGCCATTGTTCGTAAAGCGCGTTTTCTAGTTTTCCTTTGGGCGTATTGAAACCGGTCCTGGAACTAAAATCAAAAGCGTTATTCACGAGGACGTCGATTTTGAAGCGCCTCACGACCTGTTTCAAAACTTTGGCAAATTTTGCCCTGGCATAAAAATCTACTCGAAAACCAACGGCGCGACTTTTGCCGTATTGTCTTTGCAGTTCCCGCACTTGAGCCGCTAGCTTTAAGGACCGACCCAGTAGGACCACTTTTGCCCCCGCTTCCAAAAAGCCTTGGGCAAAATGCCGCCCAAAAAAACCGGTAGCACCTGTAAGCAAGATGGTCTTTCCTGACAAATCCAATTTTTTGGCAGTATTGTTTGTCATTTGAGTCTGCCTAAGGCAGATTTAAATCTACCCCACCGGTACTCCAAAAAATTCTTTATTGAATACCATTCGATCAATTCCCAATAAACAAAGTTTAAAAACCGGAAAATCGCGGAACTGCTCGGCCGACATTCCATCAACAACCCCCCTTTCCAGGATATTCCCTCCCAATCCATTTTATCATATTGGACAAGGTTATAGAGGTAGCGGTGGCGCAGGGCCTTTCTCGCCCAAAACCGTTGCAGGCGGCGATAGCCCTCAACATAGATAGTTTTTACGGATTTAAGATAGTGGAGGTAAAACCAAATTGCTTGATTAAACCCGCCATCCCAAGATTTCCCGTTACCGCCATCAACCACAATCAAATCGTATTCCCGGGAAGGTGGTAACAAACGGTAAGTCTCTAAAATCTGGAACCTGCCCATAAACGGGGCTAAATTTTCCCGTAATTTTTTCTGACAAAACTCATTATCTTCGTAAATATCCAAGGCCGCCTCGGAATTATTGAGTAAAGTATAACTAATCGTCCCAATTCCCCCTCCTAGCTCTAAAATCCGTTGTGGTTTTATCTCCCGGCAAAGGCGAAGCAAGGCCTCCAGATTAACTGGTGTGGCAATGCGTTCTGAACCCGTTTGCTGCTGAAATTTCTGGTAAATTTCAACGGCCTGATTACTTAACTTTTCTATTCTTATTTTTTTCATGAGATTTTGGTCTGATATTCCTTAATAGCTCCGAGAATCTCTAATTCGGTACGGAGACTGGCCTTTCCGTCCGGGAGAAATATGACTTCCTTCAAAAATGCTTGTTTTCGCGAAGGGTCATATTCAGAATATTTCCGCGGATGCAAGAGGCGGTCTTCGAGTTCTGACTCATTCTTGACGTAATGGATTAAATCGGGGTAGCTCGCAAAAAAATTCCATGACGTATCGGAAATCAAATCTCGAAAATCCGGAGAAATTATGATTTTCCCCCCCAGAAGCCCCTCAATCAAAGTCGTGGAATTGAAAGAAACGACGGCGTCGGAATTCCTGATCAACTCAAAAGGATTAATTGAATTAGTTATGAATAAATTCGGTATCCCCTCTGGGAAACTGGCTTGCAAAATATCTTTTACGTATTGAACAAAATACGCCGCCGCCTTGGTTTTGATGGTGACCTTTATCTCGGGGTGGCGCAAGGCAAATTCCATAACCAGCTTATGAAAATTCGCATACGCTTCTTTGGCCTGCTGGAGATTTTTTCCCTCGGAAATCGAAGCGATGAGCCGATCTTGCGGAAAAAACGAAAAGAACACAACCTGCTTCTTGGGACTGTGGTCGTTTTGACTGTGATAAAAATCAAATCGCGGCATGCCTACCACGCGGGCCTTGTCCTCGGTCAAACCCGGCATCTTCATGGCCAAAAGCGAGTCTCTCATCTTCTGATTACCGAACAACATCCGCGCTCCGATAAACTTTTGGCCGTCATACGTATGGACGTAACCAAAGGCGTCCATCCCTTCTTTGTGCAAAACAATGAACGGCACTCGCTCTGCTTCACAAACTTTGGCTATTTCCTGCTGAACGATATACCCCACATTGCCGGACAGGACAGCGTCAAAACCGATAAGTTTTTGCAGAAAAGGCAGGACTTTTTTGAGGTAAGCGTAATATCTGTTTCTGCCCTTTTCACTTAAGGAATGGGAATGGTAATTACTCTCGGTCAGTCCCTCGGTCTCGGATTTCTTTACTAGATGGCCAAAAATGGTTTTGAAGTGTCGGATATGAATAACCACATATTGCAGGTTTTGGCCCAAAGCGGCCAGGGCTTTGACGTCGTCCAAAAAAACGCTTCGCCCGAGACACAACACGGTAAATCGGCCCGAATCGTTTATTTTACCGCAGAGCAATTTCAAGGCCCAAGCCGTCAGTTGCGGACTTCGGAGCTTTAAACTCAAGCGGAGAAACGCCGGGCGGGGATAGGAACGAAACTTATTGAGAATTTTTTGCAGGTAATCCATTGACTTGACCTAAATCACAAAAATTTCATCAAGCGAAAGAGAAAATACAACGGGATGTAAACCAGGAGAGCCTTTTTGCTTCCGCCTTTGTAACGATAGCGGTAAACCTTGAGCCAATTTTTCAAATGTTGCTTTCTCGTCATGAGTTTCCCGTATTTTCTGGTAAATTGATTAATCCCTTCCGCCAGGCGCGCCGCATCATCGGAATGCCGGCTGTGAGTGTGCACCCGAATAATCGCCTGATTGTCGGGCAAAGTCGCAACTTTATGGCCGCGGCGCAGTACCTCAATCAGAAATCCCTTGTCTTCCGAGGGCGGCAGTTTGGGATCAAACCCGCTGACCGCAAAAAACAGCTTCCGGAAAACTACCAGATTGGAACCCGTAACCCCGGGGTTGTAGACGAAAAGATTCGCCAGTGTCAGTTTCCCGTGAGCGTTTTTGTATAAAGAAACCTGCCCTTCCTTAAGTTCGTCCAAGCGGCTGATTACGCATTCTGCTCCGGTCGCCAATGCTTTACTGACCTTTTCCAAATATTTTTCTTCCCAGAGGTCGTCGTCATCCAGAAATGCCAAGTAATCTCCGGCAGCCACACTTGCCCCAAAGTTTCGGGCTTGCGCTGCTCCTGCATAAGGAAGGATATTGTAAATCTTCGCTTTAGCCGCCAACTCGACTGGCAATTGTAATTGCTCCTTCCCGTTATTGACGATAATTATCTCGAGAGGCTTTACCGTCTGGCTCAAAACCGATTCGAGGGCCTGTTTGAGATAATCCTGACGATCACAAGTGGGAATAATGGTACTAATGGTCATACAAGGACCTTTTCTATTTCCTTTTTATAAATCTGCCACAAAATATTCATATCTCCCCCTTTAGCCCAGACCTCAAAATACTTGAAATCAAAACCCGCATCAAATGCCGCGGCCACGAAATTCTCCAACCGGCGCTCATAATCAGCGGTGTTTAGATCAACTTCTAGGACTTCTTGGATCTTTTTTGAAAGACTCGTCATATCCGTGTGCTTCCAGACATTCGGGAGTTTTAAGGTCACGCCCAAGTCCCCGAGCTGAATTCCGGGAATTTTGTAAAGAGCCGCTTCGGCCAGAATCGTATTTCCTAAATTCACTACCAACCGGGCCTTTCGTAAAATTTCTTCACTGGGAATCCGATAATCAACCAGCTTGACGTTGGGGCTCCGAGCAATTTTTTCTAAATAAGACGGCGGACGCAATCCCACCATTGACGGATGTTCTTTTACCACCAGGGTGTAATCGGCGGGCAAAGACATTGCGACCAGCCTCGCCGTCTCGATTTGGTTGTTGAAGAAAGGGGCGATGACATCGATAGCGGCTTCCGGCTGAAACTGCAAGGGGAAATAAACGTACTTTTGAATCTTCTCAATCGGGTGGTAAGAAAACTTTTCGGCAAATTTTTGATACCGTTTTCTGGCAAAATGGTCACGCAAAATTATTCCGGGTGGACGAAAATCCAAAGTCGGACCCAGGGCCGGAAGTTCATTTTCGGGCCGCTTCCAATACCATTTCAAAATTTGATAGAAGGGCGAGAGTTCGTGGCGAACTATTCGCCAAATAGAACCGCGGGAAACCGGTAGTTCGGTATGGTCGGGATGCTTAAAACTTTGCCGAAATTCCGCAATGTATTTTTTGGCCCGTTCGCGATTAATTGTCTCGTCCAGATTTTGATTGAGCGCATCCACTCGCTCAAAAAACGGCCCCTTGTCGTCTCGGTAAGAGTAAGTAAAGATGTTAATTCCCTGGACTTTGCTGTCGGTAACAGCGAGCATCGGTATCCCGCGTTTTTGCCCGTAAAGATTGAACATAATATGCGGCAGAACTACGAAATTTGGGGCGAGAATCAAATCCGGCTGGAACTCCTCAAAAACCCGTTTAAGGTACTTATAGACTGCTTTGATATAGGCCACGATCTGCTCATCCGGAACGTTTTGCCGAAAACTGTAGTAGAATTTTTCGCGATAAGATTTGACATAATTTCTAATCGTGGAGGCCATTGGCCAAACACCGGGGACCCCCAAAGCTTCACAAATTTCTTGAAGAGAATAATCCTCATGGCTTAAATATCGCACTGGATCATTTAGCGCCTCGTCATCATTGATTAAGAATTCGTATTTTACGTCTTTCTGGTTTTTGGTAAATTTGTGGGTGCTGGGCTTCATAGTCCAAGCCGCCAATACGCAACCTTCAGCCGTAAGTTTCTTGGCCAAAAAATGACCGATGGTCCGGCCCCAGTTGCGCTGCTGAAAAATAAATATTTTTTTGCCTTGTAGACTCATATACGTCTGTCATTGCGAGGAGGACCGAAAGGCGGAACGAGTAGGCAATCTCGAATTAAGATTGTCGCGCGGCCTTTCGGCCGCTCGCAATGACGCTAAACTTAATCATTCAAAATCCGGAAGGCATAAATCTTATTTCCAATTGCGTGCATTGGTCCACTCCTTCTCCACACCTGCCAATGCTTTGAGTTCATCAGTAACATACTGCGGCAATTCAACTTTCATACATTCAATATCGTGCTTTAGGTTTTGCAGAGACGTTGTACCGATGACATAATAGTCGATTCCGGGGAGTCCATATACAAAAGCCAGCGCCATTTCCAACGTTGAGATGCCGCAACTGTCAGCGATTTTATCAAGCTTGTCAAGATACTTCCGCACGGGCTCGGACCGCCTAATCCGTTTATTCATGGATTTGCGATTAACCAGAATCCCTTGCAAAAGCAAGGAACGGGCGACAAGTACGATCGAGGTTGAATGCTCATAAACAAAACTATTATAAAGTCCGAGATCAAAAACACTCACCGGAACCTGAATGATATCAAACACCCCCGATTTCAGAGCGTATAGGCATTCCTCCTCGCTGTAAATCGAGGCACCGATCTTTCGGATCAGTCCTTTTTCTTTCAATATGCCCAATCCCTCGTGCACATATTTATCACTAAGTATCTCAATCTCATTTTGGTGGAGGTAGCAAATATCCAGGGCGGGCAAATTAAGTTTCAAGAGCGAGTCACTGACACTTTGTTCCATGATTTTTGGAGAATCTGGATTGCCGGCTGTAAGGTTGTCAATTTTCGATGCAA
>CAYHVH010000002.1:67247-68335 GCA_964360335.1 uncultured Candidatus Saccharibacteria bacterium | reverse complement strand
CGATTTCAAAAGGGGTGAAGAATTGACCAAAAGTCCGCCGATGTTCTAGATCGGCACTTTTTGAATACTCATTTTCTAAAATATTTTGATAATCTGAAGTCATAATTAGCTCGCTAACTATAGTATACACAACCGCCGCACATAAAAGCAACTACATTTTCTCGACATAGTGTTTATATCGAATAAGCGGCTTACGCTCACTTTTGTTTTTGGCTCTGTCTATTTTGGATTTTGTTTTGGCACCAATAGACAACCTATTTCTATACAATCGCAGACCAAGATGCTCGATTCCTTCTTCGTGAGAAGATATTTTTGTTTTCTTCTCATTTATTGGCAATCTTTGATTTTTGTCTGCATTAAGTAGAAGATCTGCGATTTCGGCAGACAATTTCTTCATTTCTTCTTTTGATACCCTACTTGCAGTTATTCCTATGTCATCAACGTAAATAGCGATACGAGGATCTCTTCCTTTCAGGCGTTTTTTGACAAGACGATCAAGCTTGATAAAGGTGTCCAAATTACACCAAACAGCAAGACGAGAAGATGTGGCAAATCCGCGCGCGATTGTTTTATATCTCGAATTTGTCCCTTTTTGCCCCCTGGGAACACAACAAAAATTCGCGAGTAATTTTGCAGCCTTTTTGCTACAAGCGCATTTATCACGGAAGAGGTGATAAACCCTCTCTTCGCTTATTTGTTCAAAGAAACGAGTTATATCTAACTTTAAGGATGTTCTTCTTCTTTTTCTACCGAGTAAATATTTAGCGGCTTTTGCATGGTTCATGTTTTTTACTCCACCAAATATAAAATCGGGAAGTATTTTATCATGCGGAGCAAGAACGGTTTTATTTAGATTGTCCAAAAGTCTTCCAAGCGGAGTGCCTTTTGCGCTACGCACAAATTTTTCTTTTTCTGGTTCTGATCGGTACTCGTTGTCTTTCCAATATCCGCCGTAGTTTTGAAGGACATCATTTATCAGAGCCAGAGCTTCTTCTTTTGGGAATTTACTATGACTTAAATGCTTTGCTAGCTCGTTCTTGCTCCGTATGTAAAGTTTTGGGTATCTGTTAATTTGCATATTTCTTGAG
>CAYHVH010000002.1:0-67147 GCA_964360335.1 uncultured Candidatus Saccharibacteria bacterium | reverse complement strand
GTGATAATCGCCCCTTTATACGGAAGGCACAATTCAGCAATTGGATTTTGGTGTTTTATGATTTGCTCCATGTGTTTTTTCGTTAAAGGGGACGGTTAATAATGACCTTTAATTTACTACTTGGAACACACCAACCCCTCACGGTTATCAGTTTTCGATAAAAACCTTCCGGTAATACCAGTAACCGTGAGGTTATGGCAGTCCCTGTGCAAGTGAAGCATTAAGCTTAACGCCTAAAGCAACTTGAACTTAACTTGTCCCTCAAGGATTACATGAGGCATAAAGCGCACATGTATATGCATGCCGGGGCAAGGTCCACTCCTTGTCAAAACAGGAGAGGTCAGATATTCTCAATAGTAGAGAATGATCTAGAATCGTCGAAATGATAACCGGTCTTGTCTGAATTGATTTTTAAACTGCTACCGTCCTGCTCTTATTATACAAAACGTATAAGTTCACGCAAGCGGAAGTTATCCACATCGCCGCCGAAAATTCTGTCCGTCCAAGCGAGGGCGCGGCGGAAGGAGGGGGTTGGGGGAGGAATCCCGCCACGCCCGAGCGTTCCGCCGAGCGAAGCAAGGCGGTTATATTAGATTTCGTTTCTTGGATTTGTGTATCAGATTTGGTAAAATAACTTCAAAAGCATGCCCCGTAGGGAACTTATTCTCCTTCGGGGTTTGAGAGAGATTTAATTCGGGAGCCAGGGTACCTAAATTCAAAAAGCTTTATCATGGCAAAAAACAAGCAAACTTTAGGACAGAGTTTTGCCGGAGCGTTTCGGGGGTTGCGCTATGTGCTGGCCGAACGGAATTTCCGGGTACAACTGGCTTTGGGTGCGCTGGCCGTGCTCTTGGTTTACGTTTTTGGTTTTTCGCGAGTGGAAATCATCCTGGTTTTGATAATCTCTGCCCTGGTTTTGGGCAGCGAGGCTCTGAACACCGCCCTGGAGTACTGGCTAGATCACACGGTCGGGAGGCCGGATCCGGTGGTGGCCCAGATCAAGGAAATTTCGGCCGCGGTGGTTTTGATTTTTTCCCTCACGGCGATTGTCATAGCGCTCGTGCTTTTCGGCTCTCTAGCGCTGAAGTAAAGTTTTCTTTTGATGAAGCTTTCGATTATCGTCCCGGTTTACAACGAAGAAAGGACTGTTGGGCTGGCGCTCCAGCGCCTTTTTAATTTGGCGCTGCCCGCTTGGGAAAAAGAGATTCTCGTCGTGGACGACGGGTCAACAGACAATTCAAAAGTTCAAACGCAAAAAGCAAAATTCCAATTTCAAAATCAAAATTTAAAACTGCTATTTCACCCAGAGAATCAGGGCAAGGGCCAGGCCATCAAAACCGGGCTCAAGGAGGCTGCGGGCGATTACGTTATTATCCAAGACGCGGATGCGGAATATGATCCAAAAGATATCCCTGTTTTGCTGGCGGCGGCACAGACGAAAAACGCGCCCGTAGTTTACGGGTCCCGGAATATCCATCCCCGGCGGACCGGCTACCCGCATTATGTGTTGGGAGTTTGGGTGCTGACCACGTTGACGAACATCCTGTACCGCAGCAATCTCACGGATGTCTACACCGGTTACAAACTGTTTCGCACTTCGGTCCTGAGGTCCCTCAATCTTCAAAGTCAGGGGTTTGAATTCGAGGCCGAAGTCACCGCCAAACTCCTAAAACGAGGCATCCCGATTGTGGAGGTCGCCATCGATTATTCGCCTCGCCGCTTTGCGGAAGGAAAGAAGATTAGATTTAGAGACGCCCTTTTGGGTTTTTGGACAATTCTCAAAAATCGTTTATAATAGTAGCGAGGGCCAATCCTTAAAAAAAAATTTATGAACAGAACCGTCCTTGTCGTCATAATTATTGTACTCGTCGCAGTCGGCGTCTGGTTTTTTTCCCGGGGCAACCGCCTAGGCAGCCCCGAACCGGTCAATGTGGCGAGACCGGCAGGGTCAGAGGCGGTGGTGACTTATACAGACTCGGGCTACTCGCCGGCCGAGGTGAGAGTTAAGGCCGGGACGAAAGTGATTTTTGAAAACCAGAGCGCGGATTTGATGTGGCCTGCTTCGGCAGTGCATCCCACTCATCTAGAATTGCCGGGTTTTGACGCCTTAAGCGGCGTGGCCACCGGGCAATCCTACGCTTTCACTTTTTCCCAAGCCGGAACTTGGCGCTACCATAATCATCTAAGGCCGACCCACAGTGGCACGGTTATCGTGGAGTAGACTTTGGAGGTCGCAAGTCCAAGGCATCACCATGTATCGGCTGATGCTCTACTACTTGCTGCTTCTGGTCGCCGCCGCCGCGGTTTTTAGCCAATTTGGCCTCCTGCCTTACAAGCCCTGGGATATTCTCTCCTCCGGGGCTTTTTTGGTGCTGATTTGTTATCTCGCCAATCGGCTGTTGGCTTTTCTGTTCCGGACCCGGCCGAATTTGGAATCCCGGTCGATAACC
This sequence comes from uncultured Candidatus Saccharibacteria bacterium, assembly GCA_964360335.1. Taxonomy (GTDB): domain Bacteria; phylum Patescibacteriota; class Doudnabacteria; order UBA920; family 2-01-FULL-46-14; genus CAYHVH01. Next base: position 64,697 of record CAYHVH010000002.1, on the reverse strand, counting down.
GCCTTGATTCTCACCCTGATTGTCGGGCCGCTCTCTGTCGCCTCGAATTTTTGGTTTTTGACAGCGCTCGCGGCAATTGCCATGGCTTCGAAATATCTGCTGGTCATCAAGCGGCGGCACATTTTCAATCCGGCCGCTTTCGCGGCCGTCGCGGTGGCGCTTTTTCTGGGCGAGGGGGCCAGCTGGTGGGTGGGGCATCAGATTCTCCTGCCGTTCGTGCTTCTGGGGGGCCTTCTCGTGGTCGCCAAAATCCGGCGGTTCCATTTAGTGGGTTCGTTTCTTTTGGGTTACTTGGTTTTTTATGTGCTGTTTGCTTTTCTAGGAGGGCAGCCTCTAGTTCAAACGTTAAACGCGGCAAAAAATCTCTTCCTGTTTTCTCCCCTGCTCTTTTTCTCTTTCGTGATGTTGGTGGAGCCCCTGACCGGCCCGCAGGATCGCCGCTGGCGCCTGGGTTACGGCTTTCTGATTGCCGCGGTCGCAGTAATCCTCCAGAAATATTTTGCGCAAATTTCTTACGGTTTGGAGCTTTCTCTTCTCGTTGGCAACCTGGTGGCCCGGTTCGTGAGCCAGGATCCGCGGTTGGTCCTGACTCTGAGGCGGAAACAGGAGGTTGCGGCCAATACCTCTGCCTTTTGGTTTGAACCTCAGCATCCCTTTCCCTTTACGGCCGGCCAGTTTTTGGAGTGGACCTTACCACACTCCCATCCTGATAGCCGCGGCGTGCGCCGTTATTTCACAATTGCTTCCTCGCCGACGGAAAGTCGTATTCTTCTCGCCACGAAATTCTCGCCTGACTCCAGCAGTTTCAAAAAAGCCCTGAACGCCCTTAAGGCCGGCGACGACATCATTGTCTCCAATCGGGAGGGAGAATTTGTACTCCCGCCCACTCCAAGTCAACCGTGCGTTTTTATCGCCGGCGGCATCGGCATTACGCCCTTCCGCAGCATGATTAAGGACCTTTCGGACCGGCAAAACACAAGCTACAAAATCACTCTGCTTTATTCCTGCAAAACCGCAAAGGACGTCGCGTTTCGGGAAATTTTTGAGGAGGGAAGCCGGAAATTGCGGCTCGAGGTCATCTATGTTCTCACCGATAAGCTAGAAGCGCCTAAGGACTGGGCCGGGCGCGTGGGATTTGTGGACCAGGAAATGATTCGGGCCGAAGTACCGGACTGGCAAACCGCCCGGTTTTATGTTTCCGGGCCGGAACCGATGGTTGAGGCCTTTGAAAAAATGCTGTCCGGTATGGGAGTGGCCTCGGGAAACATCAAGCGGGATTACTTCCCGGGTTATACCGAAACCTACCACGCCTGATTTGCACTTCGAGATCGGATATGCTAAATTGGAACTGCATGGCAGAGCCATTTTTGCAACAAACACCAAGACCTAAAACCGGGCCAAAGGATGTATTTTTGCATCTCCTGGCGATTTTTACCCTGTACTTCAGCGCGATTCGATTCGGGCTTCTCATCTTCCAGTACATCAACATCGGCATCCCGGATCCGCTAGAAGGGGGCAACTCTTATTCGCTGTCGGCCGCTTATAACTCCATTCGGTTATCTATTGCCTCCCTGATCATAGTTTTTCCGACCTATGTCCTGGTGACGCGGTACCTCAACAAAATCTACTCCGCGAGCCCCGAGAAGCTCAATTTGCGCACCCGGAAGTGGCTCATTTATCTCACGCTGTTTCTCGCCGCGATAATCATCATTGTCGATTTGGTAACGCTCGTTTACAGCCTCCTCGGCGGCGATCTGACATGGCGGTTTATCCTGAAAATTCTGACCGTCATGTTTATCGCGGTTTCAGTTTTTTCCTACTATCTCTGGGATCTGCGCAAACACAAGGACGAGGGTTAGTTCCGATGAAGTACTTCATCTACCTCATCATTGCCGTTGTCACCGCTTCTGTTATTGCGGGATTTTTTGTCGTCGGCTCCCCGCAGGACCAGCGTCTGCGCAGTTTTGACGAACGACGCGTGCAGAACCTTCAGTATCTGCAGTCGGAAATCATTTATTACTGGCAAGGTAAAGATCGCCTGCCGGCGAGACTTCTTGATCTCCGAGATGACATTCGCGGGACAGTAGTGCCGCTCGATCCGCAGACAGGCGCGGAGTATGGCTACGAGGTTAGAGGTCCCCTGACCTTCGCCCTCTGCGCAACCTTTCTCCGCTCGAGCCCGTCTGCCAGTGGACGAGAACCAGAAGCCTTCATTCCGGCCAAAGGACCGCGACCGGTCGCTCCGTACTCTGGGGTTGAGGCTTGGGATCACGCCGTGGGTTATATATGCTTCGAGCGAACAATCGATAAAGATTTTTATCCCCCGCTCCAGAAAACAGACTAAATTTATCCACTGATTTTTTGACAAAGCCTTAGACCTTAGTCTTTAATGCAGGTATGACTGAAACAAAAATTCTCGCTATCTTCCTCCTCGTTTTTTTGCTGGCCTCCCCGGCTTTGGCTCAAACGAATGAGATCCGACCCCCGAAGTCGAGGCAAGAGGCCGCGCAGCAGGGTCAGAGTCGAGTAAGGGAAGCAGGCCAGGAAGTCGGGACCGAAACTCGGCGCGTGGGTGCCCTCAACGCCACGAGTACCCCGCGAGACGGCCGTCTGGATGACGAGGAGCGGGAAAAACGGCTTGAGGAATTGAAGAATCGCCTCCAGGAGAAACGCGAGGAACTGAAGGAGAAATTTCAAGAACGTCGCGATGAATTTCAGCAGCGTCTGGAGGAGAAGCGGGAGGATTTGGAAGCACGGATTAGAGAAAAGCGCGAAGAGCTCAAAGCCCGTTTGGCGAAGATTCGGGACGAGCGGAAAAAGCGGGTCGTGGAACGCATTGACGAGCAGCTAGACGAGCTGAACAAGCGGGTCCTGAATCACTTATCGAATGTTCTGGACAAGCTTGAGGGAATTTTGGAGCGAGTGAGTAGCCGGGCCGACAAGGCGGCCGAACGGGGTTTGGACGTGAGCGCCGTTCGGCAGGCCATCACGGAGGCGGACGAGGCCATCCGGGCGAGCCGCTCTGCAGTCGAAACTCAGGCAGGCAAGACCTATGAGATTGTGATCAGCACCGAAGGGGCTTTACGCGTTGATGTCGGCAAAGCCAGGCAGGCGCTCCACGCCGATTTGCGGCGGGTTCGCCAGACGGTAAAAGCGGCCCATGACGCGGTCCGTAACGCCGCCGTTTCCTTGGCGAAAATTCCCCGAGTCGACATCGAACCTGAAGATGAAGCCGAGAACACTTCAACCAGCCAGTTATTGCCATGAATTACAAAAAACTAATTTTTCTGGTGGTCTTCATCGTCGCGGTGACGGTCTTGGCCCTGCTCTTCACCCAGTTTATCGGGCCGGGCCGGAAGGGATCTCCTCAACCACTGGCCACACCCCCGGCCGGGCAGCAGGACCTCTCGGCGGCACCAGACGACCAGACCATGAGTATTGAGCAGGATCTCGGGACTCTTAACCTTGGGGATCTGGACGCCGAATTTCAGGCGGTCGATGCTGACTTGAACAGCCTCTAGTTTCTCCCCTGGGGATGAAGAGGTTTTGGCAATGGTATGACCGGCGAGCGCGGCTAAATACGGCAGTTGCCGCGTTTTTGTTTATGCGGCAGCTCGTCCACCTGACCAAGAGCTTCGTGCAGGGGCTTTTTGCCAGAAAACCCTCACGCACTTGATTTATTTGGCGCTGTGGGTTATACTGCGGAGGCAGTACGAACACACATCCGTTCGCGGACCCGTGAACTGCTTGAATCTTAACAAGTTAGCAACTAGTTAGTGTGGTTTTGTTCGGACCCCTACTCGTGCTAAATAAGGACAGAGAAGTGACCAAACGGCTTTTCGTAGGGAGTCTTCCTTACAAAACCACTGATCGCGACCTGCAGGATCTTTTTTCCCAAGCAGGCACCGTCTCTTCTGCCTCCGTCATCACCGACAAATTCTCCGGCCGGTCCAAAGGCTTCGGGTTTGTCGAGATGTCATCCGACGAGGAGTCGGACAAGGCTGTTGAAATGCTCAATGGCTATGAGATCGAAGGCAGAAAGATTGTGGTCAACGAAGCCCGTCCCTTGCAGCCCCGCGCCCCCCGCCGAAATTTCGGCGACCGCGGCGGTGGCAGAGGCGGCTACGGATCACGGCAGGATAGTTTTTAAGGTTTGAGACTTGCGACTCCGCCCCGAGCTTATCGAGGGCGGAGTTTGCCTTTCTATGCATCACGAGCTTCCTTCGCGAGCAACAACCAATCCCCTTCAGGAGTGGCTCGTACACTATCTTCACCAGCTGGAATTTGCCCTGGTAATATTGGCAATGTTCTATTTCTTGTATCGCTACCGGCAGGAAATGTTTGCTGTCTTCAAGAAACCGCGTCAGGAATGACAAAAACCCCCGCTAGGAGCGAGGGTTTTTGGTTTACCCCGACGACTTTTGAACGGAGTATGCTTTTTAGGATAAGCGACGAGAAATCCTCGGATTACCATAACTACCGACCCGAACCTAAGCAAAAGTGGTGCGGGGTTTATCGCAAATTTCTAGACTAACTACATCGCCCCGGCGGGACCGGCTCCGGTCGCAGCTGGTTTCTTGGTTGCCGCCCAGTACGTCCACAGACCCCAGATTCCCAAGACCAGGTGAATGACGTTGATCCAGGTAGGGAGATTAATCAAATCGAGGACGTTTGTGAGTCCAAAGAATCCCAAAACTGCCAACACCACCCCGATAATTCCGACCCACATCGCATATCCTACAGCGTGGCTTTTGGCGGCCCAAATACCTAAAGCACCGGCGGCAATGTGAAACACACCGTGCGCGGGCAGAAGTCTAATCGGTTCTACAAAGAAGTTGAGAACTCCAACAATAACCAGTACCCATCCTACTAACATTGCAAACGTTTTTGCCATCTTGCTAATCACCCCCTTTCCTTCTGGGCTTCAGTCTCGCCTGCATCTTTTTTCACATCCATTATAAAAGAAAGCTTCCGGGAGCGCCAAAATTCTGTGTGGATAAGTTTTTCAGAGATTTGCGTGTTCGCCCCCTTTTTGGCTAGAATTAGGGTAATTGAAGTTATGGCGAGAAGTTAATTTTTTTAATATTATGAGTGTTTTAGGGTTTGCGATCATTTCGTCGCTTCTGGCTATCGGTTACGGTTTGCTTTTGACCTATCAAATCGTCCAGAAGCCGGCTGGTGATGAAAAAATGCGAAGTATTGCCGCGGCCATTCAGGAGGGCGCGAGAGCGTATCTCAAGAGGCAATATCTCGCGGTCGGGATTGTGGCTGTGGTCCTCGCCATTCTGATTTGGCTTCTGCTCAACGGTTCGACCGCTCTGGCGTTTCTGGTGGGCGCTGTCGCTTCGGCTTTGGCCGGGTATATTGGAATGAGTGTATCAGTGCGGGCTAATGTCCGGACTGCCGAGGCGGCGAAAAGCGGACTTGCGCAGGCGTTGCACTTGGCCTTCAAGGGCGGCTCGGTTACCGGTTTCCTGGTGGTAGGCCTGGCTTTGCTGTCCGTCGCCGGATTTTACGCCGTAACCGGGGACTTGAAAGCGTTGGTCGGTCTGGGCTTTGGCGGCTCGCTCATTTCTGTTTTTGCCCGCTTAGGCGGCGGAATTTTCACCAAAGGCGCGGATGTCGGCGCGGACTTGGTAGGGAAAATTGAGGCGGGTATCCCGGAGGACGACCCGCGCAATCCAGGAGTCATTGCGGATAATGTGGGTGACAATGTCGGTGATTGCGCAGGCATGGCCGCGGACCTTTTCGAGACTTACGTAGTTTCTCTCCTGTCTGTGATGCTTCTTGGAAAACTCCTGTATCCAGGCTCGGCCGGAGTGGTGAACCTGCCTTTGGTTATGGGGGGCATCGCAATATTCGCTTCCATTATTGGTTCTTTTTTCGTGAGACTCCCGAAATCAGAAAAGCTAAAGATTATGACTGCGCTCTATAAGGGTCTCCTAGTTAGCGGGATGCTGGGGCTATTAGGTTTCTACTACGTGATTGCCAACCCAACCGCTCTTGGCCTGAAAAGCTTTGACTCGATGTACATAGGGGATTACTTTCTGATCAACGGACAAATCAGTGGCGGCTGCCCGGACATGGTCGGAGCGAAATGCGAGCTCGTCAATTTGCCGTCTCCTAGTCATGTCTTTTTGGCTTCCGCTGTTGGACTTTTAATCGCCCTGGGGATGTTTGTTATAACCGAATATTACACCTCAAAAAAATTCCGTCCCGTACAGTCAATTGCCAAATCTTCGACGACCGGGCATGGCACAAACATCATCACCGGTCTTGCGATGAGCATGGAGTCGACCGCATTACCTGCCCTTCTGATCGTTGCCGGGATTCTGGTGAGTTTTGGCTTAGCGGGCATCTATGGAGTAGGCATTGCTGTCGTAGCGCTCCTGTCACTTACTGGTATCATCGTTGCGGTTGATGCATTTGGCCCAATCACGGACAACGCTGGTGGAATTGCGGAAATGGCTCATCTCCCGGACGATGTGCGAAAAGTAACCGACGCTCTGGATGCCGTTGGTAATACCACGAAGGCCGTGACCAAGGGCTATGCTATCGCGTCGGCTGGCCTTGCCGCACTTGTCCTGTTTGGCGCGTATACCCAGGAACTGGCTGGTCTAGGAGCGCGTCTTGCGTTCGAATTGTCTGATGTGGAAGTTTTGGCGGGACTTTTAATCGGCGCGCTCCTTCCCTATCTTTTCGGCTCGATGGCCATGCGGGCGGTGGGGAAAGCCGGGAGCGCCGTAGTAGAAGAAGTCCGGCGGCAATTTCGGGAAATCAAAGGAATTATGGCAGGCACGACAAAGCCGGATTATGCCCGGGCAGTTGATATTGTAACCCGGGCCGCAATTAAGGAGATGATAATTCCAGCACTGCTGCCGGTCGCCGTGCCGATTTTAGTTGGTTTTACGCTTGGCCCCAAGGCCCTCGGCGGATTACTCGTGGGTTCCATCATCACTGGCCTGTTTGTGGCAATCTCCATGACTTCCGGCGGGGCAGCTTGGGACAATGCCAAAAAGTTTATTGAGGAAGGAAACCTGGACGGCAAGGGCTCCCCGGCCCACGCCGCGGCTGTCACCGGCGACACGGTCGGCGATCCGTACAAAGACACAGCCGGGCCAGCCATCAACCCGATGATTAAAATCATCAATATCGTCGCCTTGCTGATTGTGAGGTTTTTGGTTTAGTTTTTCTCGTCATTCTGAGCGTAGCGAAGAATCTAGTCCGCAAAACGGCTCAACCGTCGGTTGAGCCGTTTTTTGATTGTCAACTTTTGTGCGATCGCGCAAAAGTGAGCAAGCGGAAACTTCTTAAATAGTACCGCCTCCTAAGACCTTTTCGCCGTCATAAAACACTACCGCCTGGCCGGGAGCAGGGGCGAACTGGGGGATTTTGAATTTGACCAAGAGCGACCTCTCCCCTACCCTCCCCACGCCTGGGGAGGGAAATACAGCGCACTCCTGATCTTCTTGCTGGTAGCGGATTTTGGCAGAACACTTAAGCGGCAGTTTGGGTTTTTCACCAATCCAGTGAATGTCCTTGACCATCACGGATTTTGAATACAAAGTCGGTGGCCCCTCGACCCAGCCTTCGCCTGGCTTCGGCGGGGGGGCAAGCTCAGGGACTAAAGTTTTTCGTGCGACGACTACCCGATTCTTTATGACGTCCTTTTGCACAACATAATAAGGGCTACCGCCGCCAATTCCTATTCCTTCCCTTTGGCCAATCGTAAAGTAGGCAGCGCCATGATGAGATCCAATGACTTGTCCGGAAGTCGTAACAATCTCCCCTACCCTTTCGGGTATTCGCTGCTTCAAGAATTCGCGTAAGTTGATGTGCCCGACAAAGCACACTCCCTGCGAGTCCTTTTTTTCGGCGTTGGGGAGGCCGAATTTTCGCGCCAAGGCCCGGACTTGGAGCTTGGTGTACTTGCCGATCGGAAATAAAGTCCGAGCGAGTTGGTTTTGGGTGAGGGTGTAGAGAAAGTAAGACTGATCTTTTTGAGGGTCGCGGCCTTTGAGAAGGCATAACTCCCCCTCTCCCCCTCTTACCTTAAGCGGGGGTTGGGGGGCGTTAGCCTTTCGAATCCGCGCATAATGTCCGGTGGCGATATAATCAAAGCCTAACCCCAGGGCCTTTTCCAAAAATAAGCCAAATTTAATTTCTTTATTGCACTTGATGTCGGGATTGGGAGTCCGGCCGGCGGCATACTCGGCGAAAAAGTATTCGATGACCTTTTCTGAATACTCTTTTTCGAAATTAAAGCTCCGAAGCTCAATTCCCAAAAGTTCGCAGACTGCGCGGGCGTCCGCGAGGTCCTGCCGCCATGGACAATCGGCTTTGATCACTCCTTTCCAGGACTCTTCGGAGAAGTTTTTCATATACGCGCCCACCACTAGATAACCTTGCTTTTTTAGCAAGGCCGCCGCCACCGAAGAGTCCACACCCCCGCTCATTGCTACCAGAATCCTTCGGCTACGCTCAGGATGAACTTTTTTCATAGCTAAATTATAATATTATTGTTCGAGCCTGTCGAGAACTCTTCTCGACTTCGCTCGAAGAATATCGACTCTTGACAGATATACCCCCTGGGGGTATCATGGAAGTACAAAGTTTTCCGCCCGAGGCGGATCCGCCTTTGGCGGAAAAGTGAAGAAAATGCAAAATTATGAAACACGATATCAGAAACAAACTGATTAGACGACTGAAGATTGTTGAGGGCCAGGTGCGCGGTCTTGAGCGGTTGGTTGACGAAGACAAGTACTGCATTGATATCATCAACCAGTCGCAAGCGGTGAAAGAAGCGCTCTCCAGCGTAGAGGATTTGCTCCTAGGGAACCATCTTGAAACCCACGTCATCGAGCAAATGAAATCCGGTAAAGAGGGTAAAGCCATTAGGGAAATCCTTTCAGTCTTCAATGTCTCCAAGAGAAAATAGCCTCAAAATAAGGGCCGCATTTTTTGGCATATTAGCAAGTAGCATCTTGCTTGCTGTCTATTTTTTTGTTCTGACCTCGTTAAACGATTGGACCTTCGCAAGAGATCAATTTAGAAGTTTTTGGTATTTCATTTTGGCTTTAGCTATCGGCTTTGGCATCCAAGTAAGCCTCTTTACATACCTCAAAAACTCAGTTCACCGCGCTGGTGGTTCTTCAGGCAAAGTCTTGGCGGTTTCCGGAACGACTTCCACAGCCGCAATGATCTCCTGTTGCGCCCATTATCTCGTAAATTTAGTGCCGATCTTGGGAATCTCCGGTTTCTTGAGCGTCGCCGCGCAATACCAAACACAATTTTTTTGGGTCGGGTTGGCCTTCAACCTTTTTGGAATCGCTTATGTTGGTAGGCGGGTGATGCAATTCAGAAAGCAGGCAGCGCTATGAACTTAAAAAAATTAGGGCTGATTTTGTTTGTTGCGGCAGGAATCATTCTGTTCTTTCTCCTGTGGTCGGACGGGTCGCCGATATCGCAAGAAGTGCCAAGAAGGACTTGGGAACCGAAGCTGGATGAACAAGGACCGGTAAGTGTTGAAGTGGCGCCGGAAGATCTGTCGCCGGACGCGGCAGTTTGGAAGTTCAAGGTAACCTTGAATACTCACTCGGTTGAATTAGACGAGGATATGTCAGCAAGCGCCATCCTGATTGACGACGCGGGTAGACGGCTAGGAGCTCTGGCCTGGGAAGGTGATCCGCCTGGCGGCCATCACCGTGAAGGTCGGCTGGTGTTTAAATCCCTCACCCCTTTTCCCTCACGTCTTGAGGTCAGGATTCAAAATGTCGGAAGCATACCCCTAAGAATTTTCGAATGGAAAGGGGGTGAATTTAAATGAAACTTAATGCTAAAGCTTTTGCCAATGCCTCGGCGGTCATTGTCGGCATCCTTTATGTCGTGTGCGTAGGATTGACAGTAGGAGCTCCGGATTTCTTAATCTCCCTCGGAAACTCATGGTTTCATGCGATCGACCTTGCTAAAATCAAAGGTGTTGACGTAACTTTCGGTTCCTTCCTGTTCGGCCTGGTTAGTATCGTGATTGTGGCTTGGGCAGCGGATTATTTGTTTGCCGTAATGTATAATTCCCTTACTAAGCAGACGGAGCAATAAGGATATGGACGCGCAAAATCACGGACAAAAGGAGGAGCAGGTATACATCTGCCCCATGCACCCGGAGGTCCGGCAGGATGGTCCCGGGATTTGCCCGGAATGCGGGATGGCTCTGGTCAAGGCGAAAAGCGAAAGGGGCGAGGCGAAACAGTCGGGACATGAGCAGCACGAAGGGTTCAATAAACACGAAGGCCATAGCCTTGCTCAATTTGCTCGGAAATTCTGGGTGAGTTTGATTTTGACGGTTCCGGTACTCTGGTATTCTGACTTGGCGAAAGAGCTCTTAAAGATCACGGCTCCCCCGTTCCCGGGCGCGCAGTACCTGGCGTTGGGCTTGGGCTCAATCGTCTTCTTCTACGGCGGCTGGGTCTTTTTAGCAGGGGCCTGGCGGGAGCTAAGGGCGCGTTTGCCGGGGATGATGACTCTTATCGCGGTCGCGATCTCGGCGGCTTATCTTTTTAGTGTTTTTGAAACTCTGCGGGGCAGTCCCCATACCCTGTTTTGGGAGCTTGTGACCCTGATCACTATCATGCTTCTCGGTCACTACCTGGAGATGAAAGCCGTCCAAGGAGCGCAGGGCGCCCTCAAGGAGCTTTCGAAACTTTTGCCGGATACCGCCGAGGTGGTTAGCGGGAATAGCACAAAAATTATTCCTCTAGCCGAGCTCCGCGTCGGGGACATTGTTTTGGTAAAACCTGGAGGTAAGGTCCCCTCTGATGCCGCGGTCATTAAGGGCAAGTCAGAAGTTAATGAATCAATTGTTACCGGCGAGTCAAAGCCAGTGGAGAAAACGGTTGGCAGTCAGGTGATTGCTGGGACAATCAATGGGGACGGGAGCCTCCAGATTCGCGTCAACAAAATTGGTGAGTCTACTTTTCTGGCCGGGGTGATGAGACTCGTGGCGGAGGCTCAAGCGTCTAAGTCTCGACTCCAGGTTCTTTCCGACCGTGCGGCTTTTTATCTAACAATAATTGCCATCGCCACTGGCACTCTGACCTTCGTTGTCTGGCTTTTGGCGCGGGCTGGGGTAGTTTTCGCGACCGAACGGTTGGTGGCCGTGCTCGTTATCGCCTGCCCCCACGCCTTGGGCCTGGCCGTTCCTCTGGTCGCCTCCATTTCCACCACCCTAGCGGCCCGCAACGGACTTCTAGTTAAACAAAGGATGGCTTTGGAAGCCGCCCGAAAGCTCGACATGGTGCTTTTTGATAAAACGGGTACTTTAACTACAGGTGAGTTTGGCGTAGAACGAGTGCTTCCCAATCTTGGACCAGAGCTAGGAGATAGGGCACAGGGTGTCGCGAAAGTTTTGGAGTACGCGGCCTCGGTCGACCGGGGGTCGGAGCACTATATTGCTCGAGCGATTGTCAAAAGAGCCGAGGAGTCAAAATTGCAATTGCTTGAGGTCAGTGATTTCCTAAGAATCCCGGGACTTGGAGCCAAGGCCAAAATTAAAGATCAGATGGTTTATGTCGGCAGCGAGGCGCTCTTGAAGGACCTGGGGGTAGTAGTTCCGGTTAACCTCTTGCCTGAAATTTCGCATCTCGCCGGTCTTGGTAAAACCATCATCTACGTGGTCATGGAAAACAGCCTCCTGGGCGTTATTGCTCTTTCTGATTTGATCCGCGAGGAATCGCGACAAGCGGTAAAAGACTTAAAAACCATGGGGGTAAAGGTCGCGATGCTCACCGGTGATTCGGAAGAGGTCGCCCTTTGGGTCGCGAGTGAGCTGGGCATTGACGAATACTTTGCCAGGGTCTTGCCCGGGGCCAAATCGGCAAAGGTTAAACTTTTGCAGGCCAAGGGGTACAAAGTCGCCATGGTCGGGGACGGCGTAAACGATGCGCCGGCCTTGACGCACGCCGATATTGGGATTGCCATTGGGGCGGGAACCAATGTAGCAATCGAATCAGCGGGAATAATTTTGGTCAAAAATGACCCGCGCGACATCGTAAAGATTATCAAACTCTCGCGGACCACTTACCGGAAAATGATTCAAAACTTGTTCTGGGCTACCGGCTACAACGTCGTAGCCCTGCCCCTGGCCGCTGGGGTTTTGGCTTTTAAAGGTATTTTGTTACAACCCGCCTTGGCCGCCGTCTTTATGTCTTTGAGCACGATTATTGTGGCCATTAACGCTTTATTCTTAAGAAGACAGAAACTCTAAGTTCCGTATGACAGAAAAGTTTTATCCAGTCGTCTTGGGTTTGCTCCTAGCCGTTTTAGTGATTCTGGGCAGCAGAGTTGAGGTAAAAACCGATACTGCCGATCTGGAGAAATCCGTTTTGCCGCCAGGGGGAGTGATTTTGCCGATAACCTGGGGCGACCTCGGGATTAAAATGGTTGAGAGAGGGGTGCTTGATCCAGAAAAGCTTCAGGCAGTTTATGGTCCCTCGGGCGACTTGAGTGGCGAGAATAACAGACTCTTGACCGAGAAAGTTGATGGCAACATAAAAATAACCGCGGCCAATGCCAATTTTTTGCTAACTTTACTCTGGGGCTTTGGCCTGAGCAACAAGAACGAAATTTTGGAACGCGGGCCGATGACCGATCCGCAATACGGCGGTGCTCAAGTTTTTGCTTCAACCGGCGGCTGGACCCTCTCTAAGGGAAACGCCATGGAACATTATGCGAAATATCAGTTCGTGCCGCTCAATGCCCAGGAACAAGCTTTGGTCGAGCGGGTTTCCAAAAATATCTATCGCCCCTGCTGCGATAACCCGACCTATTTTCCGGATTGCAACCACGGCATGGCAATGCTCGGACTTTTGGAACTTATGGCCGCTCAGGGCGTTTCCGAAACCGAGATGTATCAAGTCGCTCTTCAGGTCAATTCGTTTTGGTTTCCGGGCACCTATCTAACGATCGCTAAATACCTTGCCACCAAAGGTTTGGAGTGGATTGATGTTGATCCGAAAGTTGTTTTAGGTGTACCGTATTCCAGCGCCAGCGGCTATCAGGAGGTTTTGAAACAGTTGCTACCCGTGGAACGAGACAAGAGCAGCAGTTGTAGCCTGTAGATCGTTTCTTTCTGTGGCACTCTATTGCTGTTGGGGTGGTTCCGGCCTGTTTTTGCCGAAGTCAAAACGCAAGCCTTTGGCGAGTTTTTTGGCCGCCTCCTCGGTCTTTTTTTGCGTTTCTGCGGCGACCTGTTGCCAGACCGGATGTTCCTGCCGCGCCGCCGGTTTTGGTTGAGGCCTCTCGGGAGCGGGCGCTGCTTTGGGCATTTCCGTGCTGGCGACGTTTGGTCTCCGGGCCGTGGGGCCGGTAAAGATCACCCCTCCCCTTTCCTGATCTTCGTCTTCTGCCGTGAGATCTTGCTGGGCGGCTTCCTGATGGTATTCCTGACCCATCCAGCGCGTAATTTTCTCCTCGATCTTTTCCCGAAGACGGCTGTAACGTTCGCGCGACACCCGGATGATTTTCTCCTCGTTTCCAGTTTTTTCCGCGAGCGGGGGCAGGGTTACGGCGGAGAACGGCTGGGAAGCCACGCCATTAATCATCAATTTGAGATAAATGTGGTATTTGCTCAAGTTGACCAAATCAGTCATCTCAAAGATTGGTTCGAATTCCGGTTCCAGGGCTTCCGCATCCGTGGCGCCGATCCGAAAGACGATAATCGTTCCGACGTTGCCGAAAACCGCGGCGGCGACTTTTTCGTCGAGCTGTTCGATGTACTGGTGGGCAATCGTGAGGTTGAGATGGTACTTCCTGGCCTCCGAGAGAATGGTCGCAAATGACTCGGTGGCGAAATTTTGGAATTCGTCGACGTAGAGATAAAAGTCAGTGCGATTCTCCTCCGGCATATCCACCCGGCTCATGGCGGCGAGCTGCACTTTGGTGATGAACATTGCGCCCAGGAGCGCGGAGTTGTCTTCCCCGATGCGGCCTTTGGAAAGGTTCAAAAGGAGAATCTTTTTTTGATCCATAATTTCCCGGAGGTCAATCGTGCTTTTCGGCTGGCCGACGATGTTCCTGATGATGGCCGAAGACAGGAATTGCCCGACTTTATTTTGAATCGGAGCAATGGCCTCGTTGCGGAAGCGGTCGTTGTAGTTGGCAAATTCATCGACCCAAAAGGATTTGACAATCGGATCCCGGATATTGTCCACGATTTTTTTGCGGAACTGCTTGTCCACGAGCATCCGGGCGATCCCGAGCATGGTGTTGCCGGGAGTGTCCAAGAGGGCGAGGATGGTATTGTTGAGGATGTACTCCATGCGCGCGCTCCAGACGTTTTCCCAAATTTTCGTAAATACCCCCATCAGTCCCGAAGCCACCAGGTGTTTATATTTTGGGTCCACGGATTCTAGGGGATTAAAGGCAATTGGATAATCCAGATCGGCCGGGTTAAAATAGATGACGTCATTGACGCGGGACGTGGGTATGTAGTTGAGGATTTTCTCCACGGATTCGCCATGCGGATCGACGAACGCCACCCCGTGTCCGGCGATAATGTCCTGGACAATCATGTTTTCAATCATCGTTGTTTTGCCCATCCCGGTTTTGCCGATGATGTACATATGGCGGCGCCGGTCGTCCTGCTTGATGCCAAAAGCCACTTCTCGGTTTCGGAAGTTCGTTCTGGCGAACACGTTGATGTGCTCCTTGGTTGGGTTGAGGCCCGCGTTGCTAAACATTTTAATTTTTTATGGCCGGATAAATAATTTGCTATGGGGCTACGGGAAGTTCGGGCGGGGGCTGGATTTTGGTGACCGTAACCTTCTCAATGCGCGGCACCGTGACTTCGATGGTCGGGAAATGTAGAATGGTGGCCAGCTCCTCAGAATTCAGCATCATATGCTTTCGACCGTGGATGATGAACCGGCGACGAATCTGGGACCAGAATCGGCGTTTACGGTATTTGTTGCGCAACTCATGGATCGATTTTTCCCAGTCTTTGTCCACCCAATAATGCGGTTTGGTCCAGTGATCCGTGTCGGGTTTTAGGGCATTGAGGTTGGTAGCGCGCCAGCTTTTAAAAGCCCCGATTACCGCAGTATAGACGGGACTGGGGTTGTATTTTTCCCGCGGGGCGAGATATAGACAGCGGATCTTGACCTTGAAAGAGAGTTTGGAGAGTTTGCGCTCAATCGCAGCGATAATGATCTTTTCCCCTTCGGAGAGGTGGAGCATCAAGCTGGGCGGCTCTTCCTTTTTCGGCCTAGCCATAGTCGGTTCGGGGCGAATCAAAATATCGAGGAAGGGTCCGAAAACTTTTCCGATAATCCCGCCAATTCCCGCCGGTTTTCTGTTGGCCTCCGGCACGCCTTTCAGCTTTTGGACTAGTTCGTAACCTTTGACTTTCCATTTGTCATCCCAGGGCCGGATGAGGTACTGGACGACAAACATCTCGTAGGGATTGAGTTTTCCCAGTTCTTCCCAGATCCCGGTCACCGGATCCACGAAAGTATCGGCAGTGGGGTGTTCGAAATCCAGGTAACTGCGGATCGGGTAAGGATCGGGATTAGCGAGCTTGAAGCTGAAAGCAAAGATGTCAAAATCCGAGGTGTCAGTGTGGTAGCGCGGCAGGCGGTCAAAGTAATCGTCGGTTTCCGTGATTTCCGCCTCGGGAAATTGGGAATAAATTGCCGCTTCCAGCGTGTCGCGGTGCTTGGTGAGAATTTTTACAAAGTTGCTGATTGTCCCGCCAATCCCCACCATTTCCCAGGTAAACCAAATGTGAATTTTGCCCTCGATGTATCTTTCCGCCGGCTGGTAGGTAGAGTGTATGGCATGGAGCTGGTTGAAAATCTGTTCAAAAGCCAGCGGGCTTTTCTCGCTTTCCCGCGGGGCGGATATGCTGAGATACACCCATTCCTGCTGATTGTAATATCGGATTTGAATATAATCGATGTAGAGCTTCCAAAACATGTAAATCAGGGCGGCGACCAGCACCACCCAGCCGCCCTTGAGGAGGACAAAAACGACTAAGCGAAATAATTCTACCAAGTCGCTAAACATTTGCGTATCGATTGTCGGCGGTTTTTTTGAAGAGTTTTTTGTTGGAAAGACCGACAATCACCGTGTTGCGTTTTACCAGACGACGCTTCAGGACCTCCTCGATGATTTGTGCTTTGGTGAGGGGCTCCTTGGCAGTTTGCAGAATTTGCCGGATGACATCGGCCACGATACCCCGCTCATAGCCCCAGTCCTTGAGGGCGTAAATGCCGCGGCCCACCAGCACGAACCGTTCGTCCTTGATGAGTTCGTTGTGCACGGTTTCCTTGTTCGCCACGCGCTGGTCAAAACTCTGTTTATTGATGAGTTCCGTGATTTTCGCGTAGTGTTCCGGTTTCCCGTAGTGCAGGAGGACGAGGTAAATTTTGTCACCAATATCCTTGGGATGAATTTCTGTCCACGCCGAGAGTCCCCACTCCTCATAGGCGTTGCGGCCCAGAGATTTGGAAATGCCAATGTAGCTCTCGAGCGCCTCATTGGAGAGCGCTAGAATTTCCGGGTCAGTAGTGGCTTTTTTGACGCGCTCCAAAACGGTCCCGAGCGGGATGGGCTTTTCGGATTCTTGAAGCGCCTTCTGCGCCAGCCCAATCACTTCTCGGAGCGGTTTTTGGTCAAACCCGCTAACATACCAGCTCTGGTGGTATTCGGAATTTTCCGGGAACAACATAAAACGGGGAACGAGGTTGAGGATGAACAAAATTCCCCGCCGAGCGACCGGCGTGTTGTTACTCGCCAGCAGCGTGTCGAGGATTTTGGTCTCTCGGATTATCGCTCCCTGCTCTTCAATAATTCCAAAAATTAAACCCACGGCCTCCGCGAGATGGGCGGGTAACGGGGCCCGGGTCAGTTTTTTCAGAGCTTCCTTTTCAATTTGCCTGACCCGTTCTCGAGTGAGATTTAAGTGTTTCCCGATGCTTTCCAGAGTTTGCGGTTCCCCATCCTGCAAGCCGTGGCGGTTTTCCAAAATCTGTCGCTCCCGCGGTTTGAGGACCGCTAGGTACTCCTGAAGCAGAACTTGGGGATTGAACGTTCGTAGGGTCGCGGTTTGTTGGGAAAAGCTCACTGTCTCCAGGATACTCGGAGACTTCGCGGGTTTTTTTTCAATATCACCTTCTGGCATAGTCTAGCCGTTAAATAAGACGATGCCAGTATAGCATAAATTGTTTTTTTTGTCAAATCACAATTGGCAAAAATCAGTCGTTTATGTGGACGAGGGGGTAAGCCCGTGGGGCGGGGTTTACTTGGCTTTTGCCCAAATTCGAAGGAGCGGACTGGCAATAAAAATCGAAGAATAGGTGCCGACCAGAACGCCTATGAGGAGCGCAAGGACAAAGTAAAATACGGTTTGGCCGCCAAACAAGAGCATGGCCAAGAGCACGAATACTAGAGTCGAACTGGTGTTGATGGACCGGGCCAGGGTAGAGGCAATGGCGTGATCGATGATGGTACCGAAAGATTTGTAGGGAAACTTTTGGGCATTTTCCCTAATCCGGTCAAAGACTACGATCGTGTCATGGACGGAAAAACCCAGAATTGTGAGAAGCGCCGTGACAAACAGGCTGTCGATTTCGACTCCCCGGAAGTGGCCAAGGAGGACAAAAAAACCAACCGTGATTAAAAGATCATGAAACAGCGCTATGACAGCGGCTAGTCCCAGTCGCCAAGGGGAGATTTCCGTTCGCTTCGTATCCTTGCTGATGCGGCGGAAAGCGTAAGCGATGTAGAACAAAATTCCCAGGCAGACTAGAATGATTTGCCAGTAGGATTTCCGGATGAGCTCTCGACTGATAGTTGGCCCGATGGATTCAAATCGAAGCTCCCGGAAATCGCCGAACTCTTCCTGTAAAGTCTTGTTCAGGAGCTCGGTTTTAGCTTCATCGAGGATTTCGGTTTTGATGATTACCCTTTGGTCATTGATCGGCTGGACTACCGCTCCCTTGAGCCCTCGGGCCATGAGGGCCTGGCTTAGTTCAGGAACGGATATGGCTCGCGGAAATTCCAATTCCAGGAGAGCCCCCCCCCGGAAATCGATTCCCGGCTCTAGCCCCCAAGTGAACAGCAGAACCAGAGCGCCGCCGACCAGCAGACCCGAGAGGCCAAACCAGATTTTCGAAAATCTCAAGACAGTCAACATTTCAGTTTTCCGACCGTTTTAGAGAGTAAAAGGTACGCAGAAAAATTCGAGCAATTGTCAAAGCCGTGAACATCGAAACTACGATGCCGACCCCGAGAGTTACGGCGAAACCGCGGATCAAGCTTGTGCCGAAATAGCCCAGGATAAAGACGGTAATCAGGGAAGAAACGTTAGAATCCCGAATCGCGCTCCAAGCCCGCCGGAAACCTTCCTCCAGCGCTTTGGGGGGCGGCAGTCCGGCGCGCAGCTCCTCCTTGACCCTTTCAAAAACTAAAACATTGGCATCCACTGCCATTCCCACAGAGAGTATAAAGCCGGCAATACCCGCTAGGGTCAAGGTGACGCCGAAAAGCTTGAAGAGGCTCAAAGTCAGGAGGACGTAAACCAAAAGCGCCAGCACGGCCGAGAATCCGGAAAGCTGGTAGTAGGCCAGCATGAAAAGCGCCACCACGATAAAGCCGACAACTCCGGCCAGGACACTTTGCTGTAGGGAGATTTTGCCTAAAGACGGACCGACGTTTTGCTGCTCTAGAAGCTTAATCGGGACCGGCAGGGCGCCCGCGTTTAATCGCTGGGCCAAAAGCTTTGCTTCATCGACACTAAATTGGCCGGTGATCACGGCTTGGCCCGCAGTAATTTCTTGCTGTACCACGGGGGCGGAAATCGGGACGCCATCCAAAAAGATCGCTACCGTTTGGCCGACGTTTCGGCGGGTAATTTCCCGAAACAGGTCCCGCCCCTCATCATTGAACTGCAGGGTGATTTGGGGCTGGTTGGTGTTGGGGTCAAAGACGATGTCCGAACGCTTGAGGTGTTTTCCGGAAAGGCCGGTCGGTCGATATTGTTTCGAAAAGTCGATCTGCCCCGTCCCCTCCTCTGGCTGGTACTCTGGGTTTTCCTCGCGGAATTCCAGGAAAGGCGTCAGGCCAATTTGTTTGACCGCTCCCGCGATGTCCTTGATTCCCGGGAGTTCGACAATCAGTCGGTTTTCCCCAGCCACCTGGACTACCGGTTCCGTAACGCCAAACGCGTTGACTCGCCGTTCGATGACCTCCCGGACTGAACTCATAGCATCCCTGCGGTCGGCGCCCTCAATGTCCTTGAGATCGCCTTCGTAGACCAGATGCGTTCCACCCTGGAGGTCGAGGCCTAGCCGAAAAGGAAACTTTTGCCGAAGTTTGAGGATATCCAGTCTGTCAAAAACAATAAAACCGCTAGCCGTAGCGAGCAGTAGTACCGCAACCAATTTCAGATAGAGTCGCGTTTTCGACATCGCAAGGAAATTATATCACACTTTCTGTTTTCATTACTCATTTGACTTTTTTTGCCCATGGCAATTTTGGTACTTATTACCTGACCGCAGGAATTATTCGATCTCTAACTCCTTGAAACCAGTACTAGCATCATAAATTCTCTTATAGGAGATATCATCAAATATTCCTATGACAATCTCTGCTGTATATTTCACTTTGCAACCGTCCTTTAAGTGTCCGCCAATGACATTGCCTTTCTGGTCTGACAAGGATAGGTGGATATGGCAGCCATCCTTAGATACGGTACCTGTCCCGGAGACGATCTCGAATGGCCCATCCCACTTTTTCACTATCTGATTTTTTGCCATTCGCAAAACAGCATTTTGAACCCCACCAACAATTGACAGCAAAACTCCCGCGCTTATCTCTTTTTCGCGGGCCGCTTTTTCGATCTCTTCTTTCAGATACTGACCCGGTTTTAGTCTAAATGTGATTTGCTTCATGTTTCATCCTTCTACGCCCCGCGACACCTCTGGTTTTTATTACTTGTCCCGCGAGGATTATTTTATTTTCAACCAAATTTTCTTGAAAAACGGCATCGTTAGCGTGGATAGCATAAATGCTACTGCGGGCACCACAGCATTCAACCACGGTCGAGAAATATCAATCGCCCACATATACACTCCGATTGCCAGATAAGTGAATGCTGTCAGTAAACCCCGTCTTGTCCAGCTTGTTTCCCATACTTTATCAGCCTCAACCCGCTGATTTCTTTCCTCAATCGTCCGGATTCTTTGTTCTAAATTTCCCATATTATTTTCCAGGGCACATTTTCAATTAGAGTCCAGTTTTATTTTTTATGATACGGCGCGTTTATCATTCCGCATTTCTTCCATTTCTTGCCCGAACCGCAGGGACAGGGATCATTCCGGCCGAGCTTCGCTTGGCCCGGGGCCCGCTCAGCGGGCCGGCCCACCGGAGCGACCTCTTCCCGCGGCCTGACCTCGACCTTGTAAATCGTGTAGACGATGGTTTTGTCAATCTCTTTGAGCATCCGCTCAAAAAGCCGCAGGCCATCTTGTTTGTATTCTACGAGCGGATCTTTTTGGGCGTAACCTCGGAGCCGCACGGATTGCCGGAGGTGATCCATGGTGTCCAAGTGTTCCATCCAGAGATTATCGATGGCCTGCAGGGCGATAATTCGTTCAATTTGCCGCATTAGAGGGGCGGTCAACCGTTTTTCTTTCTCCTCGTAGGTAGTTTTGGCGGCGTTTGTCAAATCACTTATCCACAGCTCCATTTCTTTTCTGGCCTCTCCGAGAGTTTGAGGAACCGGAAAAATTGCGTTCACGGCTTGATGCGCCAGTTTTTGGTCCGTTTCGTTAGTGGCAATCTCTGTAATCTCTTGCGCGACTTTGTCCAAAATATAAGTTTTCAAGTCCAGTTCACCCCTCAAAATCTTGCGGCGCCTCCCGTAAATCACCTCCCGCTGTTTGTTCAGGACGTCGTCGAATTCCAAGACGTGCTTTCGCAGGTCAAAATTCATCCCCTCAATTTTCTTTTGGGCACTTTCTATGGTTTTGCTCACCATGCCGTGCTCGATCGGCTCGTCCTCGGGGATCCCCAAAGTATCCATCAGCCCTTTTACGCGGTCGCCGCCGAACAGCCGCATCAAGTCGTCTTCTAAAGAAAGGAAGAATTGCGAGGACCCGGGATCCCCTTGGCGCCCGGAGCGGCCGCGGAGCTGGTTGTCTATCCGCCGCGCCTCGTGCCGTTCGGTGCCCAAGACATGGAGCCCGCCTGCGGCCTTGATTTTTTCGGCTTCCTCCCCATCGGGAGGGTTGCCGCCTAGAATAATGTCCACGCCGCGGCCCGCGATGTTCGTAGCCAGAGTCACGGCGCCCAGGCGGCCGGCCTGGGCAATAATCTGTGCTTCTCTTTCGTGGTTTTTGGCGTTTAGAACTTCGTGCGTGACGCCGGCCTTTTGGAGGAGGTTTGAGAGGTGTTCGTTTTTTTCAATCGAAATGGTGCCGATCAAAAGCGGTTGGCCGAGCCCGTGACGGCGTTTTACTTCCCGGACGATGGCTTGAAATTTTCCGGCCTCGGTTTTGTAAACGCTGTCCGGCAGGTCAGCCCGGATCATCGCCCGGTTGGTCGGAACTTCCACCACGTCGAGTTTGTAAATTTTGTGAAACTCCTCGGCTTCGGTCGCGGCCGTGCCGGTCATCCCAGCCAGTTTCTGATAAAGCCGGAAGTAGTTCTGGAAGGTGATGGTCGCCAAGGTTTTGGACTCGTGTTTGACCTCCACTCCTTCTTTGGCTTCGATGGCCTGGTGCAAACCTTCGGAGTAGCGCCGCCCAAGCATCAGCCGGCCGGTGAACTCGTCCACGATGAGAATCTCGCCCTCGCGCACGACGTAATCTTTGTCTTTTTTAAACAAAATCTCCGCCCGCAGGGCGCTGTCGGCGTGGTGCCGGAGCTTGATGTCGCTATAAATTTCCTGCCCGTATTTTTTTTCCAGCTTCTCGTAACCTTTCTCGGTGTAAGTAACCTGCCGGTGTTTTTCCTCCGCCAGGTAGTCCTCGGCGGTCAGAGTCTTGGCAAAACCCGCAAAATCCCGATACAGGTCAGTGCTTTCCACGTCTGGCGCAGAAATAATCAAAGGCGTTCTGGCCTCGTCAATCAAAATCGAATCAACCTCGTCGACGATGGCGTAGTGGAGTTCGCGCTGAACCATCTGTTCCAGATTCCCGGCCATATTGTCGCGCAGGTAATCAAAGCCAAATTCGTTGTTCGTCCCGTAGAGAATGTCTGCGGCGTAGGCCTCTTTCCGCGAGCGGGAAACCAAGTTTTTGACGTCAGTTTGGACCCCGGTTCTTTCTTCTTCCGTAATGATTTCGTCTTTGAGGTCCTTTTCGGTATAAAGAAACGACTGCTCGTGCTGAATTGCGGCCACGGATAAACCCAGATAGTCGTAAATTTGACCCATCCAGGAGGCATCGCGCCGCGCGAGATAATCGTTGACGGTTACGATATGCACTCCTTTGCCAGTCAGGGCGTTTAAATACACGGCTAATGTGGCAGCCAAGGTTTTTCCCTCGCCGGTCTTCATCTCCGCGACTTTGCCGTGATGGAGCACCATGCCTCCCACGAGCTGGACATCATAGTGCCGCTGGCCCAAGGTCCTTTTCGCCGCTTCCCGGACTGCCGCAAAAGCCTCCGGAAGAATTTGGTTTAGATAGTCTACAACTTTTCCCTCCCCTGACGAGGGGAGAGTGGCTGGAGGCCGGGAGAGGTTACGGATGTGCTCTTGCCAAAAATTAGTCTTCTCCCGGAGCTCCTTACGCGACAGCTGCTCGAATTCTTTTTCGAGTTGATTGATTTTCTCAACCATATGCTCGCTGCCTCTGACCGGATTTTCTACTCCTAAAATTTTCCTCAAAAGATTCATATCGTGCTAAAATTTACTTTCTGAGATTCCTAGACCGAACCCGATCCGATTCACAAATAAATGCAGGAAAAAAGTCAGGATCAAAACCAGAAGCCAAACTTTTAAATCGAGCGGCAGGACCAGCGAGGTCAAAAGAAATGCGCCAATGACATGGTCAATTTGATCAAAGGGAATCCACTTTCGCCCGGATGCAAGCCCGATCCGGCGCTTAAAAAAACTAAATAGGGCGTCTCCAAACAAGGCCCCAAAGGCCAGGAAAAACCCAACCAAAAGCTTTTTCTCTCCACTATTATAGTCGAGGAGCGAAATCCTTTGAAAGTAGGGTATGGAGAAAAGTTCTGCTTGAACCAGAAATACAACCATTCCGACGATTGTTCCAGACACTAACCCTCGCCAAGTTTTATTATCACCCAAAATGCGTATGCCTTTATAGCTTGCTCCAAAGTCCATGGGTTTATCCAGGAATTTTACGAGCCCCAGCTTCGCGATCACGGGTGGAGTCATGTTTGCAAAATACGCCGGCAAATAAAAATACAAACTTTGCCCTATCAAGACCATCAAGTTATTCATGTCTTGTGTAAGCTGCAAATCTCTGCCAAGCGGCGAGATTTGCGGCCAAAGCCACGAAGATTAAAATAATCATAGTTAGCTTCAGATCAAAAAGCCCGACCGCCATAGCTACTAAGAGGGAAAGGGTTCTCTCGGGCCGACTGAAAAAGCCATCCGGAAGTTCTTCCTGAACTAAGTTTTTTTCCGCTGCTGCTGCCTTGACGTAAGCAGTCATGAGTCCTCCAAATAAGCCTAAAAATATCCATATCTGGGGAGCAAAAAAATAGGTGGGTAAGGGAAGGAACAAAAATCCTAGCCAAGCCAGGGCTTCGACATATCGGTCAGCCACGGTATCCAGATAAGCCCCTTTTGTCGTTTCCTGACCAGTGGCCCGGGCTAGAGCCCCGTCCACAAAGTCCAGAAAAATCGCGGCTGCAAAAAATATAGATGCAAAAATAAGATTAATTTTTACGAGAAAGATTAGGACCAGTCCACCAAACCCCATAGACAGGAGGGTAAAAAAATTAGGCGGCAGCCCTAGAGAAGAGCCCAATCTGCCAATTTTTGGACCCCGCCGCTTGACGCGGTTTTTTAAAAAAGACATTATCCCCAGTTCCGTGCCTGCGGCTCTGACTCGGGTTTTCCTCGTCTCCCGAAAAATGATTCCCGCTGATTTTACCTTTTCCAAAAGTTTAATTTCCTGCCCGATAACCCTATTTCCGGGATGGTTGGAGAGTATAGCCTCAACCACTTCTTTGCTTGTAAGACCGTGACCGGTCAATTCGATAAACCCTTTGCCGAGATAATCACGACTGTGCGAATCAGAGCCGGCCGTTACTGGAAGGCCGAACTTTTCCGCTAAAACTCTAGCTTTGCGGTTTGCCCTGCGAAACACAGAGGTGTTGATTATTTCTATTCCGTCAAAATAATCACGGATTTTGGTAAAATCAACCCTCTCCCAGGCCTTAAAATGGTGTGGCCAAAAAAAGGGGTGCGCCAAAATGGCAATTCCTCCACCATCTCGAATTTGTCTCACTGTATCTTCGAAATTTAGTCCCGGCTCAATTTTTTTCGTGACATTGATACCCAAAACATGCCCATCACGGGTATGAATTTCAATTCCGGGAATGATTAATATCGGCTTGTCCGAGGCGTAGGCGGCTGTTTCCTCGAGTCCGGCAATGGTATTATGGTCAGTGATGCAAATTGCATCAAGACCTATTTGCAAAGCCCGGTCGATTAATTTTTGCGGCGAATCAGAAGCATCATGAGAATAGGACGTATGAACGTGAAAATCAATTTTCATAATTTCGAGACTTTTGATTGGATTGCCGCCAAAAACTTTTTCAAAGATAGACATTCCGAAGCTAAACAATAACTGAATTTTACCGGAATTTAGAAGAGTTGACAATGGAACAAAAAGGCCTATCTCGCGCGAGATAGGCCCGGTTTCATTTTAGAATCCTCTGAGTTAATAAACGCAACTGTTTTTTGCGCATTACAAGTCTTTGGTCCCTGGAAATTATTTGCCGCGCTCGAGCAAGGTAATCGCGCGCCAGCTGCCTCTCCGATGGCCACAACAGTTCAGTGAGTCGCATTAGAGCGCCCGACTCCCAAACGTGACTGAGAAACGAGCCGACTTCCCGCCGGTTGTCCTGGATTTCTTTTAGGCCCTTGAGGATCGTGGCTTTGCCGAGATTCTCCTGACCATTCCGAAAAAGGGCTTCTCCCAAGTGGTAGCGAAAATCTCCCTTTTCCGCCCTTGTCCCGCGATAGTGGCGCAAAGCAAGCTCGTAGTGTTTGATCGCGCCGCTGTAGTCTTTGAAGTATATGAGTATCTCGGCGACGCGAAAATGGGAGGTATGAAGATGGGCTTTGACCCCTTTCATTCGAGTTAACTCAAGACAAGCCTCCGCGTCTTTTTTTGCCAAAACAGCATAGGCCCTGTCTCCGGTCAGCTGCAAGAGGTGCTTCCAGGTGAGACACCGACTGCCCAAAGCACTTATCAGCCCGGAGTAGTCCTTGCCGGTGACAAACAGTGCTATCGCCGCGTTGAGGAAACTTAAAGCGGCTGCGTGACTTGCCTGTTCGCGGAGAGTTGAGCCTTGAGCTAGATATCCCTCTGCCTTTTTTAAGTTTTCTCGGCCTTCCTTGACCATAGCTCCCCCTCGAAAATTCGGGTTTAGTTCAATTCGATTATACCCTAGCGCTGGCTTTTCCGAAAACCGGCGGTTTGGGCCTCAGCTTCGGTGCCAAAGCACAGTTCCGGATTAGTCCGTTTGTAAAACGCTCCGCCCGGGAGGTGGTAAATCTTTCCGGATGCGGAAATGTTGCCTTTGATTTTTCCCTCGCAATTAAGCTCGGTGGCGGCTCCCGCCACCTCGCCTGTTTCGGTCTTTGCGGTTTGCGTCTGCAAAAGTTTTAGAGTATCATTTAATTGTGAAGTGTTCAGGGCAGGTTCCTCGATACGAATTTGGGGAGGATTACTCAAACCGGCATATCGGCCAAGATTGAAAAACAGGCCAGCCACCAAAATGTAGCCCAGAAGCAGAGCTAAATTGCGTTCATGATTTTTTATCTCGGCCATGAAGTTTAAATACGCTTTCCACCTCGGTCGGGTCTTTACTTTGTCACTGGCGGAACTGTTCGCAGTGTTTGAAAACATGGGTTTGAGCTTTCGCCTCGTTGATTTTTATCGCGAGGTTTTAATTATCGAGGTTGAACAAAGCTTAGACATTCCCAAGCTTCAGAGGCGGCTGGGCGGGACAATCAAGATTATGGCGGTGCTGGATGCCCTCGGTCGGAAGAAACAATTTGGCCCGTCAGCCGTTTTTAAGGATTATTTTGACGCCAAATTACTGAAAGAAAAAATCTTGGGGAACTTGACCGGCAAGATTCAGCTCGGAATCTCCCTTTACCCGATGGCCAAACAGTTACCTTTGCACGGCGAGGCCAAGAGAGTCGGTCTGATGCTCAAGCGCATCCTGACCGCGGCCGGTTTTTCGGTCCGCGGAGTTTTGCCGCAGCTGGAGGCAATTTCTTTGCCATCGGTCACGGTAACCAACGAGCATCTTCTTGATCATGGCGCGGAGCTGGATTTTCTGGTGGGCTTTGAGCGAATTTACTTGGCGAAGACCCTTTCTGTCCAGGACTTTGAGGACTACGGTCGGCGGGACTACCAGCGACCGGCTCGGGACACCCGTATCGGCCTCCTGCCGCCCAAAGTTGCCCAGATGATGCTGAACCTGGCCCAGCTCCCCGCGAGCGCCGCCCAGAACCTCAAAGCGGCTGTGCTGGATCCCTTTGTCGGCTCGGGGACGATCCTCCAGGAGGCGATGATTATGGGTTTTAAAGGTGTAGGGGCCGACCTGGCGGAAAAAGCAATTGAGAATGCCGAAAAAAATCTGTCCTGGATTAAAAACCGCTATAAACTTCCCCTTGGCCGTTTCGAACTTTATTTAAGCGACGTTAAGGATTTACCCAAGAATCTGCCAAAACTTTCATACCAAGCGATAGTCACAGAAGGGACCTTGGGCCCGGCGTATAGCGAGCCGCCGGCGGAAAAGGACATTCAGGGGAACTTCAGAGTTTTGGAGAAGATTTATCTTTCTGCATTTAAGGTTTTCGGCAAGATTTTGGAACCCGGGAAGCGGATCGTCGTCGCGCTCCCGGCTTATCGTCAGGACCGGGATTATCGTTTTTTCCCGGTGGTTGACAAGCTTCTAAAACTTGGCTACACTACTGTTGATCCGTTGCCCTCGGTTTTACGAGAACGCTTCCCTTTCCTCGGAGTCACAGAGCGCAACAGCATCATCTACGATCGCAAGGACCAATTTGTCAGTCGGGAAATTTTTATTTTCAAGTTAATGTAGTCCCTCGACTTCGCTCGGGACATTCGACTTCTTCAATTAGAGGTCGAAGTTCAGCCGCAAGCTGAACGAAGACCATGAGCGAAGTTGGAAGCAAAGCGGAGAACGAAGTCGAATGGCTCACAAAAAAGCGGGCGGTAGTACTAGTCTCGGACGCGATTCCATCTCCAAGCGTTTAGGAGTCAAAATTTTTGGCGGCCAAGCGGTACGAGTCGGCAACGTCATCGTCCGCCAGCGCGGAACGAAATATCATCCCGGCAAAAACGTTCGGCTCGGCAAGGACGACACGCTGTATTCTCTCAAGACCGGCGTCGTGAGGTTTCAGAAAAAACTTAAACGGGCTTTTAACGGCCGGCTAAAACCGCGGACTATTGTGAATGTAGCCTAATGCAGGCTTTGATAAAGCCGTCGAACAGCGCTTGCGGCTTCCAAGGACGAGAATCAAATTCCGGATGGAATTGCGTCCCCAAGTACCAGGGGTGCTTTTTTTTGTCAAGTTCCGCAATTTCCACCAGGTCCTTTTTGGCATAAACCCCGGAAAACACCATGCCTTTTTCTTCCATTTTTTTCCGAAACTTATTGTTCACCTCGTAGCGGTGGCGGTGCCGCTCCAGCACCGGACCGGTAGTCTGGTAGGCGGCGGCGGCCAACGTTCCCTTTTTGATTTTGCAGGGATAGTTCCCCAACCTCATCGACGCCCCGAAATTTTTATCGGCCAGGTTTTTCTTTTGCTCTTCCATCACGTCAATTACCGGAAATTTGGTATTCCGGTCCACCTCGGTGGTATGGGCTCCGCTGAAGCCGCAAATATTTCTGGCGAACTCCACCATCATCAGTTGCATGCCATAGCACAGACCGAAGTAGGGAATTTTTTTCTCGCGCGCGTATTTGATGGCCAAGATGATGCCCTCCACCCCCCTGCCCCCAAACCCCCCAGGGACTAAAATCCCGGCCATGGTTTTGAGTTTCTCGACCTCCCGGGGATTTTGTTCAAAGTCCTCGGAGTTAATCCAATGCAGGCGCGGTCGGCGGTTGTTTTGCCAGCAGGCGTGGCGCAAGGCCTCGACCACTGAAATGTAGGAATCAACCAGGGTATAATCGCCGGTCGCGAAGTATTTGCCAACCACCGCAATGTCTAGGGGCTTTTGCGCTTTTTTGATTTTTTTCACTAAGAGCCGCCAATCCCGAAGGTCACGCGAGCGCGGTTTCAAATCGAATTTGCGCAGGATTTTCTCGCCCAAGTTTTCCTTTTCCAAAAGGAGCGGTACCTCGTAAATCGATTCCGCGTCGGGAGCGGAAATCAGGTCGTCGGGGGAGACGTTGCACAGTACCGAGAGTTTGTCTTTGCGCTTCCGGTCCAGGGGTTGTTCGGAGCGACAAACGATGAAGTCTGGCTCGATGCCCGCCGAATTCAGAGTCCGGGTCGCATACTGGGTGGGTTTCGTCTTCATTTCTCCCACAGTCTTGGGGATCGGGAGATAGCTTACCAGGACAAACTGTACCAATTCCGGCGACTTGAGGTGCATCATTCGAGCCGCCTCCAAAAACAACAAGTCCTGATACTCGCCCACCGTCCCGCCGATTTCCACGATGATAAAATCCGGTCTTTGTTTCTTCTCCACGACTTTCAGACGGCGGATAATTTCGTTGGGAATGTCCGGAATGACCTCTACGTCTTCCCCGCCGTAACCTAGATTGCGTTCCCGGCGGACGACCTCCAAGTAAATTTGGCCTTGCGTGATAAAATTTTCTGACTGCGAAAGATTCCCGGTAAAGCGTTCATAGTTCCCTAAATCTTGGTCGGCTTCGATCCCGTCTGAGCCCACAAAGACTTCTCCGTGTTCTGTGGGCCGAATGGTGCCGGCGTCAATATTGATGTACATCTCACATTTCACGATGGCGACGTTGTAGCCCTTGGATTTTAAAATACGGCCGATGGAAGCCGTAGTAACTCCTTTGCCCACAGATGACATTACGCCCCCGATGACAAAGAGGTAACGCGTCTGCTTGGCTTTGGAAATGTTTGCTTTTTTTGCCATCAAATTATGCTTTGGTAACCTGAAGGTTTATTTCCACGGCCTCGGCACCCGGTCGAATCCTAACTTTCAGCACATAACTTCCCAACTCTTTAATCGGCACGTAATCCAGAAGTTTGGTCTCGATCGGAAGTCCCGGTTCGCTCTCCCTAATCTTAGCGAGAATTGCAGTCTCTTTCAAGCCCGCGTAAAGGTGGCCTTTCTCGTCAGCCGCAGCCGCTGTCCCAAAGGTCCGAGACTTAAGACTCGTTGCAAGTTTCTCAGCCTGCGCTTGGGCTTTGGCCTCCTGAGATCTCTCCTGGTCTCGGCGCTTCTCGATTTCCTCGACGCTTTTGAGATCTGCCAGGCGGGCGAGGTGGCGGGGAATCAAAAAATTCCTCGCGTAGCCGCTTTTCACCTCTAAAATTTCGCCTAGCCGCCCCAAGTTCTTAATGTCCTTCAGTAAAATAATCTTCATCTGTTCAAATCCTCAGATAGCGGCGAATGACGATGACCGAGGAGATCGTCCCCAAGCTGATGCCGAGTGCCAACTGCAGAAGGAACAGGGCCCAAAAATTTAGCCCCAGATAATTTGAGGTCAGGAGATCCAGCTCCAAAAAACCGGAAATTTTTGGGGTAAGGATGAAAATTAGGGGATAAAGCAAAACGGCCGTAAGAATCGCCCCCACTATTCCGTAGAGCATCCCTTCGATGACGAACGGCCCGCGGATGAACCAGTTCGAGGCGCCGACTAGCCGCATAATCTCGATTTCCTCTCTGCGGTTATAGATGGTGAGACGGACAGTATTGAACATCACAATAAGCGTAATGACCCCAAAGACCGAGGTTAGGCCAAAGCCTAACTTCCTGATGCCGGTCGTGATCCTGTTCAGGCGGTCGACCACGGCGCGCTTGTCGGTAATCTTTTTGACAAAGGGCGTAAATTTTTCGCCCTGAAATAGATTGATAATGGTTGGATAATCGGCGAGGCTCCTCACCCGGATGGCGAAAGAGGCCGGAAAAGGGTTTTCTTCGTCCGAAAACTGCTCGACTGACTCTAGAAGCAGCGGTTCATCCTTGTGCAATTCCTTAAACTTTTCCCGCGCCACGACGGGCGGAATGTAGACAATGGATTTAACCTCCCCCAAAAGCTCCAACTGCCGCTCGATTTGTTTGATAGTCTGCTCTGTTGTTGTGAGCTTGAAGTACACGCCGATGTCAACCTTTTCCTGAATGGAAGCGAGGGAAACGTTCGCAAGGGTATTAAGCACCAAGAGACTACTGATAATAAACAGGGTAATGACCATAATGGCGGTAGCGGCCACGGACAGCCAAAAATTCCGCCAATAGTTAAGGAAACCGTTATTCAGGATGCGGCCAAAAGTTACGGAATTCACTTATTTTTTGTCATTGCGAGCCTCGTCCGACGAGGCGCGGCAATCTTTGAGATTGCATCGTCGTTCCGTCCGACGGGACTCCTCGCAAAGACCAAATTAATAATCATAAGCGATATTTGCCCTGTTGCTGGTCGGAAACGATCTCCCCCTGTTCCAGAACAATCACTCGTTTCTTCATTTTGTCGACGAGCTCCTTGGCGTGGGTCGCCAGGACCACGGTCGTGCCGAACTCGTTGATTTTTCTGAGCACAGTCAGGAGTTCCATGGCATTGATCTCGTCGAGATTGCCGGTCGGCTCGTCCGCCAATAAGAGAGCTGGTTTGTGGGCCAAGGCCCGAGCGATTGCCACCCTTTGCTTTTCCCCTCCCGAAAGTTCGCTGGGAAAAGCACTGGCCTTTTCTGCCAGGCCAACCAGCGCCAGGATTTCCGGCACCTCGTTTTCAATTTCCGACCAAGGTACGCCGCCGACTTCCATGGCGAAGGACACATTTTCAAACGCTGTCCGAGAAGGAAGCAGCTTGATGTCTTGAAAGACGACGCCGATTTTGCGCCGCAGGTAAGGAATATCCTGCGATCTAATGCCGGCGATGTCAGTTCCTTCGATAAGGACAACGCCAGACGTGGGATATTCTTCTCGGATAATCAAGCGCAGCAGGGTGCTTTTTCCGGCACCCGAGCGTCCCACAATGGAAATGAACTCCCCGCTTTGGATTTCAAAATCCAAGTCGTGCAGGGCAACTACTTGGTTGGAGTAGGATTTAGTGACATGGTCAAACTTTATCATAGCCAGAAAATCAATGTTCAAAACTCGGAGATGTTTTAATTTTTCTGTCTTTCGAGGTATTTTTCAATGAAGGGGTCCAGTTCCCCATTCAGAACGCCGTCGACGTCGGCGCTTTCGTAGCCGGTTCGGTGATCTTTCACCAGCTTATAGGGATGCAAAACGTAACTTCTGATTTGGTTCCCCCATTCCGCGCTTTTAAATTCGCCTCGTAATTTTAGCTTTTCCTGCAGTTTCCGTTCCTCCTCCCGGGCCTTAACCTTGGCCGTAAGAACTTGCAGCGCTCGGGCTTTGTTCTGCGTTTGGCTGCGCTCGTTTTGAATGGAAACCGTTATCCCGGTCGGGAGGTGGGTGATGCGGACTGCAGAATAGGTGGTATTCACTGATTGCCCGCCATGACCGCGCGAAGTTTTCGCTTCAATTTTCAGATCCTTCGGGTTCAATTCGAGCTCCTCCTTCGCCTCCAAGACCGGTAAAACTTCAAGAAGCGCAAAAGACGTTTCGCGGGTATGGGCGGGATTGAACGCCGAAAGCCGAACCAGACGGTGCACGCCTGCTTCGCTTTTGAAAAAGCCGTAGGCGTAATTGCCGCGCACCTCAAATGTGGCGCTTTTTATTCCTCCCTCGGGATTGCGGTTTTGGTCGAACATTTCTGTTTGGAACTGTTTTTTTTCGCAAAATCTAAGATACATTCGCAAGAGCATTTCCGCCCAATCCTGGGCATCTAGTCCGCCGGCGCCCGCATGGATGGAAACAATTGCGTTATGATCATCGTACTTCTCACTAAAAAAAGTGGTGATTCTGGTGGACTCGTATTTTCGAAGAACTTCCCGATATTTCTTCTCCAGTTCCTGCTCTAAGGTTCGGTCGCTTTCCTGGGTCGCGAGTTTTGCCAAATTTAGAAGCTCCTCGATATCCACTTCCAATTGGTTCCAGAATGCCACTTGGTTTTTCAGAGTGCTAAGATTTTTTGCTGCCTCTTGCGCGGATTTCTGGTCGGACCAGAAATCAGGTTGCTGCATTTGCTCCTCGAGCTCCAGAATCTTCTGCTTTTTCTGGGGTAGCTCAAAGATGCCTCCGCAACGAGTCGATAGCCGACTTTAGTTCTCTAACCCGGTCCAGCAGATTGATTTCATTCATAGAAATATGATAGCAGAAAAAAAAGAACTTGTTAATGCTTGACCCGCTCGTAGGTCGCGAAAGAGAAACCCTGATGCGTCACTTCCTTGATTTTTCGCCACTTCGCCTCGTCGATTTTTGGAAAAAATACATCACCGGCGATTTCTCGATCGACGCGAGTGATTTCCAGGGCGTCGGCCAGGGTTATGGTTTGGCGAAATACCTCCCCGCCGCCGATGATGAAGACATCTTCGTCTTTCAAGTTTTTCAGAGCTTCTTCCAAACTGTGAAAAACAACCACGTCTTCCGGTGCTTGAAAGTTCTGATCTCTTGTAACGACTACACTTTTACGATTTGGCAAGGGCTTGCCGTTGCGTCTCAATATGGATTCTAAAGTCTTCCGGCCCATTAGTACGGTTTTGCCGGTCGTCAGGGCTTTAAAATGCCTCAGATCTTCTGGCAAATACCACGGTAGGTCGTTTTCTTTGCCAATCACCCCGTTTTTGGCTACCGCCGCGATAAGTGTGATTTTCATACGGCTATTGGCGCTTTGATTCCCGGATGAGGATTATAATTCTCCAAGGTAAAATCCTCGTATTTAAAGCTAAAAATGTCCTTAACCTTCGGATTAATCTTCATCGTCGGCAGGGGCCGTGGCTCGCGGGAGAGCTGTAATTTCACTTGCTCAAAGTGATTCTGGTAAATATGGACATCGCCGAAAGTGTGGACAAACTCGCCGGGTTTAAGGCCACAAACCTGGGCCATCATCATCGTTAAAAGTGAATAGGACGCCAGATTAAAAGGTACGCCCAAAAAAAGGTCAGCGCTTCGCTGATAAAGTTGGCAGGATAGTTTTCCGTCCACGACGTAGAATTGAAAAATCGTGTGGCAAGATGGGGGTGCCGCATGTTTTTGCTTAATCAAGCCCTGGATTTCGCCAACATTCCAGCCGCTGACAATAATCCGACGGGAATATGGGTCTTTTTTAATCATCTCCACCACATTTTGAATTTGGTTGATTTCCTGGCCATCCGGACCCAACCATCTCACCCACTGCTTGCCGTAAACCGGCCCGAGCTCTCCCCATTTAGCCGCAAACTCGCGATCGTCTTTGACATTCTGCACAAATTCTTCCAATTTTTCCTTCCAGGCTTCCGAATACATCGGGTACCGTTTGTGAAGACCGTTTTCTTCCAAATAAACTTGGAAGCCCCATTCGTTCCAGATCTTCACGTCGTTATCGACTAAAAACTTGATGTTTGTGTCCCCGCGCAAAAACCACAGCAACTCGTAGATAACCGCCTTGATATTGACTTTCTTGGTTGTTAAAAGCGGGAATCCTTTCTCGAGATCAAAGCGCATCTGGTAGCCAAAAATCCCGCGCGTTCCCACGTCCGTGCGGTCCGGACGGTCTCTCCCCTCTTTCAGAACATTGTCGAGAAGCTGAAGATATTGTTTCATCGCAGGACCTGCTTAACTTTTTTCCAAACTAACTCTGCGACTTTTGCCCGACTCAAGAGCCCGCCATTTTGATAACACTTGATTACAGGAAAGCCGAACTTTTCCGCAATCTCAAGGTAAGTTTTTTCTGCGGCTCGCAGGTGGGCTAGGTCTTTTTCGTGGATATCTTTTTTGTTACCGCGTTTTTCCACAAGACCCAAGGCGACTTCAGCTGGCAGATAGAGGATAATGTTCAAAGCTGGATGAGGTAGCTTCATCAAGCCATATTCGAGGTTCAAAACCCACTCATAATAGGCCATCCTCGCCCTTTTATCGTCGATTTTACCGCCCTGGTGGGCCAGGTTAGCCGCGACATAGCGGTTGGCGATTACGATTTGTCCTTTTTGCAGTTTAGTGCGTATTTCGTGGCTTGCAGCAAACCGATCAACCGCGTAGAAGAGGGAAGGAATATAGGGCCCTAGCTTTCTGGCCGAACCCAGTTCTCCTTTGAGATAAGCTTCAACTAGGGCCGCTGATTTTCGCCCATATCGAGGGAAATCAATCCGGGCAACTCTATATCCTGCCTTTTTTAAATTTTTAATGAGCGTGGTTGTCTGGGTAGCTTTGCCCGAACCGTCAGTACCGTCTATGACGATAAGTTTGCCTTTCATATTGTTTTGTCATTGCGAGTGAAGCGAAGCAATCCCAATGCAGATTGCTTCGTCGCAGAGCTCCTCGCAATGACGAAGCTAAGTAGTTATCCCGTTGAACCAAATCCGCCTCTTGATTCTTTTTTTATTTCCGGAACCTCTTCCCAATCCGCCTTTTCCACAGGAATGATGAATCCTTGCGCAATCCTTTCGCCTTTTTTTACCTCAACCGATTGGTCCGTAAAGTTATTCAAAAGAATACTGATTTCATCTTGAGGTCCGTGATAATCTTGGTCAATGATTCCGATGCCATTACTGAGCCTCAGCCCCTTTTTAGACAGGCTGCTTCGGGCGGCAAGAACCAGGACATAACCTTTGGGAACCTCAATGATTAGGTTCGAGGGAACGATTTTTCTGCCGTGTGGCCCGATGATTTCGTCAACGCGCGAATAAATATCAAACGCCACTGCTCCCTTTGTGTGATAGTCCGGCAAGGGTAAACTTTTATCGAGCCGCTTGATTTTAACCTTCACAGCAGTTTCCCTTTATTTTGCAATTCTTCCTCCTCGGCCACGATCCGGCTGCCGACCGGCTGACCCTGGAATTTGTATTTCGAGGTTTTTCGCGCCGTATAGGGCTGGGAAGTTTCCGAGCTTAACTCCTCAAACAGCAGCTGGCAGACCCGCATCTCCGGGTAAAGCCGGACCGGAACAAGGCCGATATTGCTGATTTCCAAAACCAGCCGGCCTTTCCAGCCCGGGTCAAACTTCCCGGCGGTCGAGTGGATGATAATCCCCAGACGGCCGAGGCTGGAGCGGCCTTCCAGACGGCCGGCCAGGTTATTGGGAATCTCCACATATTCCAGAGTACCGGCGAGAACAAACTCCCCGGGGTGAATGGTAAACGACTCCGCCTCGTTTTTGCTCAGGAGCGTGGTCAAATTCTCGAAAGTTTCCGGTTTTTTGACATCGATAAAGGGCTGCTCGGTCCGTTTGTAGACCAAAAATTGGTGCCCCAGCCGCAAGTCAATCGAAATTGGGCCCAGGGCTATATCCAAATCCGGCAAGGGTTCAATTTTAATCTCGCCGTTTGCAAGTTTCGCTTTGATGTCTTTGTCGGAAAGCAGCACGCCAGGTCTTTTTAGATTCTTCCTTCTTATCTTACCCCATCTGAAACCAGGGGTCAAAAAAATCCGACTCCAGGTCGGGTTTTCCCAAACATTTATTTCTCAACCCGGATCCCCGGGCCCATCGAGGAACTCAAAGTAATGGCAGAGACAAAATCCCGTTTGACCGAACCCGGTTTGGCTTTATAGATCGCTTCCTTGAGATCTTGGAAATTTTCCAGAAGTTTCCGATCGTCAAAGGACACCCGGCCGATGGTTTGGTGGATGTTGCCGGAATCGTCTGTTTTGATGTCGATTTTTCCGGCCTTTAGCTCTTTAATCATTTTCGCCACTGCCTCGCCGACGGTTCCAGTTTTCGGGTTGGGCATTAGGCCCCGTTGCCCCAAAATCTTGGCAATCATGGTCAAACTTTTCATCATCGCGGGTTCGGCGACGGCAACATCAAAATCGGTTTTTTCCGTTTCCTTGATGCGCTTTACCAGTTCCTCCCCCCCAACCGGCTCTGCCCCTGCCTCTCTCGCTTCCTTTTCCCGAGTGTGGGTCACAAAAGCCGCCACGCGCAAAGTTTTGCCGGTTCCATGCCGCAACATTACCTGGGTGCGGACCTTTTGGTCAGTCTGCTTTGGGTCAACATTCAGCTTGAAATGCACCTCAACCGAGGCGTCAAACTTCACGGTTGAGGTTTGCTTCGCTAGCTTTATCGCCTCCTCGATGGGGTAGACCTTAGCCGGATCCACGAGCTTGGCAATTTCCTCAAAACGTTTAGACATTAGACATTAGAAATTAGAAATTCTACTGCTCTATCTCGACACCCATGCTCCGGGCCGTGCCGGCTACGATTTTTTCCGCGGCTTCAATGGTGCTGGCATTGAGGTCCTGCCGCTTGGCTTCGGCAATTTCCCGCAATTGCGCCCGGGTCAACTTCCCGACTTTGGCCTTGAGGGGATTACCCGAGCCCTTTTCTATTTTGAGAGCCTTTTTAATCAAGTCCGAAACTGGTGGAGTTTTGAGGATAAAATCGAAACTCCGATCCTCGTAGATGGTAATCAGTACGGGGATCACGGAGTCGGCTTTGTCACGGGTTTTCTCGTTGAATTTATTGCAAAAATCCATGATGTTAATCCCGTGCTGGCCCAAGGCCGGGCCGATGGGCGGCGCGGGACTGGCTTTGCCTGCGGTAATTTGTAGCTTGAGAGTAATTTTGACTTTTTTTGCCATTCGACTTCGTTCCTCGCTAACGCCTCCTCGCTTCGCTCATGGTCTCGTTCCTGCTTACCGCAGGACCTCGACCTCTTGTTGAAAGAAGTCGAATGTCCTGACCGTTTCGGCTGGCTCAAGGTCATCCTGAGCTTGCCGAAGGATGAGCGAAGTCGAGGGACTACTTAATAATCATAGTTTCTTCGCCTGCAAGAAGTCCAGTTCTACGGGGGTTTCCCGGCCAAAAATGGACACCAGTACTTTAATTTTCCCTTTCGCCTCGTCAATCTCCGAGACCTTACCCTCATAGCTCTTGAAAGGCCCATCGGTAATCCTCACCAGGTCATTGACCACAAACTCGATCTTGTATTTCGGCTCTTCCATCCCCATGCGTTTCTGGATGACTTTGACCTCTTCGTCCGAGATGGGGCTGGGGATGGTGCCGGAACCGACGAACCCGGTAACATTCGGGGTGTTCCTGACCACGTACCAGGAATCATCAGTGACAATCATGTTGACCAAAACATATCCGGGAAAAATTTTCTCCTCGACAGTCAGCCGTTTGCCCTCCCGGATTTTGATTTTTTTCTCCTTCGGTACGATAACTTCAAAAATTTTGTCCTCCATTCCCATGGACTCGATTCTCTGTTTTAAATTATGGACGACCGAGTCCTCATACCCCGAGTAAGTATGGAGCACGTACCAATGGGTTTCGCCGGTCGAGATTTGCCTGGGCATGCTACTTCAAAAGCAAACTAATTAGTCTCGTCAGGCCGTAGTCGATCGCTCCAAGAAACAGGGCGACAAAAACCGAAAATAGGATAACAATGCCTGTTATCTTCAACGCCTCTTTACGGGTCGGCCAGACAACCTTAGCTAGCTCAACCCTGACGTCCTTCAAGAATTGGATAATTCTGCCCATTTCCTTATGCCCATAAATGGGCAAGCTACCTCTGTAGCGCGCCGCTTTATCGGCCTTTTTCCCTTTTTTAAAAGGCCTTTCGCGGCCTTTCTTTTAACTTAAGCTCATTGTACGAGAACGCTCGGAATAATGCAAGTTTATAAGTTATGCCTATTAATAGGCAAGCTACGCTTCGGTAGCGCGCCGCTTTATCGGCCTTTTGAAAGGCCTTTTTATTAATTGATAAGAATCTAAAAAAACCGCCTCGGGGACGATTTTATTCTGGCTACCCGATAAAAATCGAGCTAAATATCCAAATTCTTAACGGTTTTGGCGTGCGTTTGAATGAATTTCTTCCGCGGGCCGACTTCGTCGCCCATCAGGGTCTCGAAGATGTCCGACCCTTACTTACCTAACGACATACTTAGGAAGAGCGGGTCTCCAACATTTTTCTGACGGGGCGCTCCCTATCGAGAAAACGTTTCACACCATCACCAAGCGCGGCCTCAACACTCCGAATATCGCGGACCATTATTCGGAGGTTTTCTGGATCGACACTAGCTGCCTGATCAGGGCCATACATTCCGCGATCAAGCGTAATATGCCGCTCAACCATGCAGGCACCAAGGGCCACTGCCGCCACTGATGTCGCTACACCCCGCTCGTGTCCACTGTAGCCGACGGGAACACCGGGAAAGCGATTCTGTAGAGTATGAATGACGCGGAGATTCAGCTCAGAGTCTTCGGACGGATAAGTGGAAACACAATGTAGAATAATAAGGTTCTCTCTGCCCAGAATATCCACCGCGGCATCTACCTCGTTCATCTCGCTAATCCCGGTTGCAAGGATAACGGGCTTACCTTTTGACCGGATATGCTTCAAAAGCGGATGATCCGAGATCGATGCAGACGCGACCTTGTAACATGGTACCCCGAGCCGCTCAAGTACGTCCACACTCTCCATATCCCAGGGAGAGGCGTACCATATAATCTCCTTCTTTTTACAGTATGCGTCAATTTGTTTGAACTCTTCCTCCGTAAACTCGATCGTCCATCTGAAATCGCCTTCTGTAACATCCGAGAAATTCGTTGCCCGTAAACGTCTTACATTCTCTTCCTGAAGAACTCCTCTGGCAATTGCGTTTTGGAGCAACTCTGCGGGCATCCCCCCTGCCCAGGATTTCGCCAGCGCGTCTGCTGAGAAAACTTTATTAATATCGCGCTTTTGGAACTTGACGGCACCACACCCAACATCTGCGGCAACATCAATCAGCTTCATTGCGATATCCATAACGCCATTGGCGTTTATACCTATCTCTCCTATAACCAGAGCTGGATAATCCGCCCCGACCGGAATGCCCCCAACATTCACCGTTTTTTTCATGTACGCAGATACATTAATATTAAAGCATTACCAAAACAAATTTATTCATGAGGAATATGTTGCGGAGTCTTTTTGGAGATTACGGAAAACCTGATCAATGTTCATTTCCTTCCAATCCACAAAAACCCTATTCGCACCGGCTTCGACTATTTGTAGTAAATTTTCAGAAAAGGCGTAAACCGGAACCGCAATAACGAGCGAGTGAGCCGCGCGAGCTGCCAGTACTCCGGGTACAGAATCCTCGAAAATTAATTGCTCTGTAGGAGAAATCCTCATGCGACGAGCGGTCTCGAGGAACACATCGGGTGCGGGCTTCAAATTTCTTACCGCATCTTGGAGCACGATTTTTTCTGGGGGAATAAACCTGTCGAGTCCGGATCTCTCCAGCAATAAACGAGCTTGGTTCACGGGAGTCAGAGAGCCTATGGAGATAGGAATCTTTTGCTGTGTAAAATAATCCAGAACCTCTTTGAAACCATCGCGCATCGTGATTGTTTCCGTCTCTATAAGCTCATCGTACACCTGCCGTTTGCGGTCATGAACGTCCTCGGCAGAGACGCGCCCCCCAGCCATCTTAGAGATCCCCTCTGATATAACTTTATCTCCACCGCCAATCGCATTAGGGATTGCTTGAACAATTCGTTCGAACGTTATATCGATACCCAATCCTTTTGCAGCACGTACAAAAGCTTCGAAGTGAATAGACTCCACATTAATAATCGGGCCCTCAAGATCAAAAGCGATTCCCCGTATCATGCGTTTTGATTATTGAACAGTCGACTAAATATCCAAATTCTTAACGGTTTTGGCGTGCGTTTGAATGAATTTCTTCCGCGGGCCGACTTCGTCGCCCATCAAAGTCTCGAAAATATCCGAGGCTTCCTGCGCGTCCTTAACCCTAACTTGGAGCATCACCCGATTTTGGGGATCCATGGTCGTCTCCCAGAGCTGGGATGGATTCATTTCCCCCAAACCTTTGTAGCGCTGGATATAGACATTTTCCCCTTTCATCTCCTCCAGAAATTCCGCCTTCTCGGTATCATTATAGGCGTACCGCACGGTTTTTCCGGCCTGCATCCGATAAAGCGGGGGTTGGGCAATATATAAATAGCCAGCGTGGATAATCTCCGGAAAGTACCGGTAGAACAGGGTCAAAAGCAGGGTCCTAATATGCGCCCCGTCCACATCCGCGTCGGTCATAATGATGATTCGGTAATAACGAAGCTTTGCAAGCTCAAACTGCTCCCCAACTCCGGCGCCCATGGCAATGATTAAATTTTTGATTTCGTTGTTGGTTAGAATCTTGTCCAGGCGCGCCCGCTCGACATTCAGGATTTTGCCGCGCAGAGGCAGGATCGCTTGAAACAGCCGGGCGCGCCCCTGTTTGGCGGAACCGCCCGCCGAATCCCCTTCCACGATGTAAAGCTCGCATTTTGCCGGATCGGATTCGGAACAATCCGCGAGTTTCCCGGGCAAGGTCAATCCCTCCAGGACGCCTTTGCGGATAACTGCGTCTCGCGCCGCCCGGGCGGCGAGACGCGCCTTGGCCGCCAGACTAACCTTTTCGATGATCCGTTGGGCGTCCTTGGGATGTTCTTCCAGGTAAATTTCCAATCCCTCGCCGACCACTTGCTCCACGACCGTTCGGACCTCGGCGTTGCCCAGCTTGGCTTTGGTTTGGCCCTCAAACTGCGGGTTCTGCAGCTTCACGCTCACAACGGCCGTGAGTCCCTCCCGCATGTCATCGCCGGTCAACTTGTCGGATTCCTTGAAGTAGCCGTTTTTTACCGCGAAGTTGTTGAGCGAACGGGTGAGCGCCGATTTAAAGCCCGTAACATGCATCCCCCCCTCCACAGTATGGATGTTGTTGGCAAACGCCAAAAGCGTCTCCGAGAAATCGCCGGTATATTGCACAGCCGCCTCGACCTGAATGTTTTCCAGAGTCTTGTTGAGGTAAATCGGCGAATTGATAGCCATTTTCTTGCGATTAATTTGGTGGACGTAGGAGACCAAACCGCCCTCGAAGTAAAATTGATAGAAAAAGTGGGAACGCTCGTCCACAACTTTTATCCTCACGCCAGAGGTCAAATA
Source organism: uncultured Candidatus Saccharibacteria bacterium (assembly GCA_964360335.1). Lineage (GTDB taxonomy): Bacteria > Patescibacteriota > Doudnabacteria > UBA920 > 2-01-FULL-46-14 > CAYHVH01. Next base: position 23,284 of record CAYHVH010000002.1, on the reverse strand, counting down.
CGCCTGTTGGCGCAGATGGTCAAGGACGGTTTTCAAATCAAAATCTAGGACCGTAAAAATCTGGGGATCAGACTTGAAAGAAATCCTGGTGCCGGTTTGCCACGGATCAGCTGGGGCGACTCTGCCCACCTGTTTGACCTTGCTCTTTGGCTTTCCCCGCGCGTACTCCTGCACGTAAATTTTTCCCTCGCGTCTGACCTCGGCCACCATCCATTCAGACAGGGCATTCACGACCGAAACTCCCACACCGTGCAACCCCCCGGAAACTTTGTAGCCGCCCGCCCCGAACTTCCCGCCGGCGTGGAGCATAGTGAGCACCGTCTCCAAGGACGACTTTTTCGTCTGTTTATGTGTCTCAACGGGAATCCCCCGGCCGTCATCCCGTACGGTCGCGGAGCCGTCGGCGTGAATCGTGACGTCGATGAGTTTCGCAAAACTGGCCATCGCCTCGTCAATCCCGTTGTCTATCACTTCCCACAGCAAATGATGCAGCCCGCCCTCGGCCGTGTTCCCGACGTACATCGCTGGCCGTTTCCGCACCGGCTCCAGTCCCTCAAGGACCGTAATTTGCTCGGCACCATATTCGCTACCTGGGCTAGTTTTTTTCTTCTCTTCTTTTTTCATAAACAGGAACCGAGAACGAGAAAATTTACGTTGTGACCCTCTCCCCTGGCGAGGGGAGAGAAGGAGAGAGGTTGCAACTGCTGTAATTCGACCTCTCCTGACTTTCAGCCACCCTCCCCACGCCTGGGGAGGGGAGAAGGAAAGAAAACCCATAATCTGCGTTTTGTAGCCACATATATTTTAGCATATCATCTCAGGTCGGCTTTATACTGCATCTTTGTTTGCTGATAAAGTCTGCTTTGCAGCTTTTCTACTTCCTCCGCGGTCAGGGTTCTTTGAGGACTGCGGTACACCACCCGGTAAGTGTAACTCACCTTATCTCGTCCAAACTTCTCCAGGTCTTCGTATTTGTCCAAAAGTCGAACCTCCTCCACCAGATCTCCGCCAATATCGCGTATTAGATCAAAGTAATCATTAGGAACAAAACTCTTATCAACGATAAATGAAATATCGCGCGTGATCGACGGAAATTTCGAAACTTCCCTAAATTTGTTTCCAAGGACAAGCTGCTTTTTAACGCGTCCGTCCTGGGACCAAAACAGCCGAATATCAGGCAGCTCCATGCTAATCATCGCCAAACGTTCCAATCCAAATCCAAACGCCCAGCCATTGTATTCCGCAGAATCGACGCCTAATTTGTCCAGCACACTCCCTTTTACAATACCAGCGCCGACTACTTCAAGCCACTTGCCATCCCCTTTATCGATTTCCATTTCCAATGATGGGACAGTGTATGGAAAGGTATCTTCGTTGAATCGATATTTTACCCGTAGACCAAAATTCGATTTGGCAATTATCGCGAGAACATCCTGTAAGTCCTGGCTGGTAATTATTTTTTGGTCCTTTGGGATAAGATACCAGCCGTCCATATTGTGAAATACATTCATGTGATGCCGGTCAATTTCATCTTTGCGATAGACTTTGCCATAGCAGAATGAACCAACCGCTTCCCCATTCGCAATTCGTCTTTTAATAGCGGGGTGCTTGAGATAGTAATACCACATCACAGTTGTATGCGTGCGTAGAATGTGGTTTGAGTCCGCGTAATAGGTATCAGATTTTGATCTGGCTGGATGGTCTTTCGGAAAATCAAATAAATCAAAACTAATGTCCGCGGGCACGATCTCGGGGACCTGGATAACATCAAAATCCTTAAAATCGGGCAGATTAACTATCCGCTTTACTAGTTCCCGAAGCGGGCTGCCTTCAGTACGTGATAAGTCGGGCATGGCCAAATAACGCTCTATCCTCTGGCTTTCCGCGTCGGTCCGACTCTGAAGCTCCTGTTTCAGACGCGTTTCTTGAGCCGATTGGACTTTGATGTGCTGATGGTCGCGCAAAGTTTTATCAGTGGACAAAATGCTACTCATTGCACGAACTCAAAACTCGTAATAATTTGTTCATATATCGGGCTATATGCCGTGTTTTCATTGCAGGTCCAAGTCAAGACAATCACCGTTCCGCTTTGCTCTGGTCTCAGGAAGAAAGTCTTATCCTGGGGACAGGTTTCGGTTTTGAGGCCGCGGAGGCGTATCGCCTGGAGGTTGTTCACTGCCAGATTTTCCGCTTTTCCATAGTCTGCCGGCTGGTGGAAGTCCTTGAGCCAATCCTCCAAGGTTTGGCTTCCCGTTTTTACAGCCACATTGATGCTGATTGGGTCTGTGGCGGGGTCGCTGTCGGCCGGGGTGGTGCCCGCTACATAAAATCCAACAAGGCCCTGACCTTGAGCTTCGCGGTAGGTCAAGGCCGCGGGTAAAACCAACCGATATCCGTATTGGCTGTTGACATAGGCCGACTCCGGCTGGTCCGAGTCAAAACTCTTGAGCGCCAAGGTGGTTTTGGTTGGTTCATGCAAACCCTGCACGCGAATCCGCTCGGTCCAAAGCTGAAGTTCCTCGGCACCGGCTTTCTCTGGGGACGGGCTTACAGGACTGTAACCTAGGGCTACTTCGCGGCCGTCGTCAAACCCGTCATTGTCCGTATCCAGAAGCAGCGGGTCCGAGCCATAAATCTTGATTTCATCGCTGTCTGCCAGGCCGTCATCGTCACTGTCGGCCTTTTGCGGATTAAGGGCCAGATCAAATTCCTCCTTGTCGGTAAGCCCGTCCTTGTCGGAATCGACTCGTTCCTCTTCCCCGGCAGGCAAGCTCAACTCCGGCAAGGACGCGGGTCCCTGCTTGCCGAAATTAAGTCGCTCTAGAACATCCGGATAGCGCCAGTAAACCAAACCACCAAGCAAAACCAGCAGCAGGACGAGGAGCACTAACCAGACTTTGAAGGACGGCTTGCTCCGCGCACCGGGCTCGGCCTTTGAGGGAAGAGAGTTTCCTACGGCCAGCCCTTCACCCTGGGGCATGACAATAAATTCCAAATCTTCGTCCTTAGGCTCTTGGTCTGATCTCTGTTGGTCGTTTTCGGCCATGTCAAAATTGGCTTAACGTTCTTAATCGGTCAAGCGTCCTTTATATCCTAAATATCTTTTTTCCACCAGAAACAGGGCCGATAAGCTGGTTGCCGCATCAAGCTCTTTTAATGCCGTCCTCTTTAGGTCACCGAGGCTTGCTTTATTGGACATAAAGTTCCAAAAGCCCAAAAATTATCAGGAGCAGCAGGGCCGTGCCGCTGTTAAAAATGGCGGCCGCTTGGAGAATGAGGGAAACCACGGCCAGAAAGCCCAAGAGTATGCCTTGCCGCCTCGAAGATTTCAAGTGCTCGTACCGGAGGCCGCCCGGCCAAAAAATCGCACGCACAAGATATCCTAAAAGTGTGGCTAGCCCAAATACTCCCAGAAATGCCGCCCCATAAACAACGGCTTGCTGCCAGATTTGAGCCTCCTCGGGACTGACCATGCTCATCAACCATAGCCCCACAGTCAGGGCCGCAATAACGGCTGTGACTGCCAACCAGAGATGCATTCCCACTCTTGCCATGCTATAATTATACCAAATTATGGGCAAAATCGCCAGTTTTTTAATAGCTTCCCCCGAGAATAATTTCCGCCCGCCCGTCCTTTCCTACAAAGCTTTTTTAATTTACGGCATCCTCTTACTTTTACTGCGCCTTTTTCTGGGAGCCCTGTCAGCCGAAAGCGCCGCAGTCGAATCTCAAACCTTGATGTCCCTCATCAACGAGGAGCGGGAGAACCGCAATCTTACTCGCCTCTTCACCCACCGAGCGTTGCTTACGGCGGCATCGGAGAAGTCGCAAGACATGATTGATCGCGACTACTTCGCTCACGTTGATCCCGATGGCAACTACGTCTGGCCGAAAATCGTCGCCGCCGGTTATACGCCGTACAAAATCCTGGGCGAAAATTTGGCAGTAGATTTTGCAACCTCCGAGGGATTAGTCAAAGCCTGGATCGATAGTCCCACTCATCGAGCGAACCTCTTGCATCCCGATTTTTTTGATCAGGGGCTGGCGGCGCTGTTCGGCGATTATCAAGGGCGATATACCAACCTCACTACCAGCCTATTTGGCGCGCCGACCGAAGCCGCGAAACCCAAACCCAAAGTCAAGGCCGAAGCACCGGCCCTCCCCCCTCCTGCACCAGGAGTCCCACCTCCCTTGAGCGTTCCCGAAGCCATTTCCACCCCGACCACGACTGCGGCAAGCGGCGAAGAAGCCAAGTCGCCGCCGCTCGTAGTAAAAAAAGCGCCACGCGCGCCCGAGCCGTTCGTAGCGCCAGAACCATCGCCACCTGCCCGCTCGACTGTCTTTGATTTCCTGGGAAGTGCGCGGAACTTGAGCCGCACCGTTTTTACCCTGTTTGGCGTGTTTTTACTTCTGGTGCTTTCGGCGGATTCCGTCATCATTTCTAGACACGAAGCGGTGATAGAACGCAGCCACTCCAGTTATCACTTGTTTACTTTTATTCTGATAGTTTTGCTTTCAATTCTGATTTGGTGGTGGTAACAGATCTTGGAGGGAAAAACCCGAGAGGCGTTTTTCCCTCCAACCGTCCCGACCAAGTCGGGACTGCCTCCCTTTTCGAATGTGCCTCGGGCGCGAAATGAATTCGACGCCCTCGGCTAAATTCGCTCAGCGAAGTTAGTCGTTCCAAAGACAATCACCAAAATCACGAACAGCACGGCCAGATACTCGTAGACGATTCTCCGGGTCAAGTTCTGGTCAATAAACTTGTGGTGCACAAGTCCCCAGATGGTGTTATAAACTGCGGCCAAAACCAGTCCACCGCTGTAAAAATTGACGTTCCACAAGGAATACACGAAATAACCGGCCGCGGCCATCCCGATTCCTGCCAGCAAAAGAAACTTTAAGGTTTGAAACCCGATAAAGTGGTGTTGGAACAAGGCCTGAAACAAAAGCCAAAACGTGATCAAAAACGCGGTCAAAGTAAAAAATTCCGCCCCCAGCCCGAAGTAGCGAACAAGTCCCAACCCCGCCGCAAAGGACAAATAGGAGGCATAGAGTTTGGCCAAAAAAATGACTTCTCGCGAGATTCGGCTCGCCTCGCGATGGGAATAAAATACGGTTTTCAGGTACCAAAAGCCGCCGCTTAGGGCTACTGTCGAGAGAAAAATCCAGACTTGCTTCCGAAGTTCGTCGAAAGGATTGAGAAACAACAACGCGACCGTCATCCAGTAAATAAAACCGGGCAAAATCAGGTAGTTCTGGAAATGCAGCCAGTGGTGGCGCTCCTTGAGGTATTCGAACCGAGCCTTCAAGGCCTGCCAAAGGGAGTGTTCCAGCGCTCGCCAAGAGCCGGCTTTTTTGAGGTGTAAATCAAATACAAAAGTCTGCCAAAAAATCAAAAATAAATAGACATACAAGCTGACCCGCAAAAACAGCGGTAGCTGATAAGTCGCGAGAGTTTGGCTCGCAACCTCCAGGCCAAAAAACGTGGTGAGCGCTGCCACCAGGATAATCACGAATTTTTGTTTGCTTGGGTCAATGATTGCCCTCATAGTCCTAAATCCCGGAACTCGCAGTCATGAGAGATGTGCAAATCCCGGTTATAAAAGTCGTCGCCCTGCACGGCGGATACGATTTCGGAAATGGTCGCCGTGAAATCTTCCTTAAGTTTAGTAATCTCTTCTGGTCTCCCCAAAAAGGATTGTTTTTTCAGACTATCCCAAAGAAACCAATATTGCAAATCGGCGACGCGTTCTTTCAGAAACTCTTCCGTGGCCCACTGGTAGAGGAGGAGTTGTTCTTTGTCCACTTTGTTGATGCCCCGGGGAGGCCCGGTTTTGTAGTCAATGATCAGCAAACCCCCAGGGGCTTCGTCGACCCGGTCGATCCTACCCTGCAGGAGATACGGCCCGAGCTTAAGTTTAAAATTCGCCTCGAGGTATTTCGGACGCGGGGGGTTGGTTTTTGAGTCCTCATGGAAAAATTTCAGGATCTTCTCGCCTTTGTCCCGGTAATCTTCCATTTGCGCGCGGCTTTCGTACCAATCATCAGTCCAAGACTCGCGATACAGCTTCCGGAGAGCGTCAAAGTCCAGAGGTTCGGCTCCGGAGTGTTGACCGAAGAGGTCCTGACTTTCCCGGTGTTGCTTCGTGAGACGCAAAAATTTTTCCAAGGTTTGGTGGATGGTTTGTCCGAAAGACAAACTTGCCCGACCGGGAAGCGGGAGCTTCAGGACATATTTGAATTTGTACTCCAGCGGACAACTTCTAAAGACAGAGATTTGGGTGAAGGAAAACAACTTTGGGAGCGGCAATCTTTGCGGTCTTCCGGACGTGTTGGTTCCGGCAAAAACCACCTCGCCAGTCGGCTTCGCCCCCGTCGCTCGGGCAAGCCCTAGCTCCTCTAGAAAGCGGGAAGGCTTTTTCTGAAGCTTGCCCCCGTAATCCAGGGCTCTCGTCAAAAACAAGGTTTTTTTGGGTCGGGTCATCGCCACGTAGAAAAGCCGCCGCTCTTCTTCTAAATGAATGTCCCCCACCGGCAAAACCTCTTTGATGAGCGCCTGCGGAATCTCGATCGCTTCCCGCCGCTCCAGACTTGGAAATCTTTTATCCACCAGCCCTACGACAAACACGTGGCTAAACTCCAGTCCCTTGGCGCCGTGGACCGTCATGAGTTTTACGGCCTCCGGGCCGGCTTCCGCGTCAAACTCCAACTCTCCCAGTCCCCCGGCCTCTTGCTCAAAATTAAGCTCCCGCATAAAGTTCTTTAGAGTTTTGTCCGGATTTTGGACCTGAAAATCCTGGATGCGCCGCCGAAAATTTTCCAAATATTTCCCGTTTTGATAATCCTGGAGGGCCGCTGCCGCAAAATCCAGATCGTTTACCACCTGAATGTAGACTTGCTCGGCGCTCTTCTCGCGCGCGAGCTTGGCGTGCTGCTCCAAAAGGATTAAAAGTTTCTGGAGTCCCTCCCGGCTTTTTTCGTCAAGGTTTAAGACGGCCGGGGCCAGCCGGAAGGCTTCAAATAGCGAGAGCGACTTCCTTTTGGCAAAGTGTGAAAGCTCCACAATGGCGGCGTGGGAAATTTGGAACAGCGGAAAATTCGCCACCCGGTACAAAGCCTGCGATTCGTGATAATTGTCCAAAAGCCGGAAATAGGCCAAAATATCCAAGATTGCGGCTTTTTTGTACAGGCCTTTGTTGGCAAAATAAATGTGTGGAATGTGATTTTCCTCCAGAACCGTGATAAAAGGATTGAGCGTGTCGTGGGAGCGCGCCAGGATGGCAAAGTCGTCCCAAGTCAAACCCGGGTCTTTGTTCAAAAATTCCAGGATTTTCTCTGCCACCAGTCGGGCCTCGCTGATATAGTCTTGCGCCAGAAGCGGCTGAATCTCCCCTCTTAGGTTCTCCGGATTTTGGAGTTTTTTGGAAAGCTGGAGGCGGACCTCCAGCCGGTCCGGATCATTCTGCTGGATAAACCGGTGGGCTTCGTCCAAGATGTTCTGGCCGCTCCGGTAATTCCTGGTGAGAGAAACAAACACCGCGTCCGGGTAATCCTTTTGAAAATGCAGAATATTGGAAATCGAAGCACCGCGGAACTTAAAAATACTCTGGTCGTCGTCGCCGACGACCGTGAGGTTGTTTTTCGGCGCAGCCAGAAATTTCAAAAGCTCGTACTGCGCATAATTCGTATCCTGAAACTCGTCAATCAAGATGTACTGAAAACGCTTCCGGTAAAGCTCCAAAACGCGCGGCCGTTTCTGGAAAAGCGTTAGGGTATAATTGATGAGATCCCCAAAATCCAAAACGCTATTTTGCAGCAAAAGTCTTTGATAAACGTGATAAGCGTTGGCGACCTCGGCAATCCTTTTGAGTTCCTGGCCCTCGACCCAGCCTTCGCCTAGCTTCAGCGGGCGGGCAAGCTCGGGCGCTAACGATTTCAGTCCCTGAGCGGAGCGAAGTGAAGTCGAAGGGTCTTGGTCAGATACTAATTTAAGTTTTTCCGCATATCCCAAGTATTCCTCGGGGGTAATAAGTTCATCCTTGGCCCGGGCAAAGTGCGTAACCAAGGCCTTAATAAACCGCGTGGGGTTGCCCAGAGGCCGGTAGTAATCAAGGTCAAACTTTTCCAGGTTATTTCTGATGAGTAACCACTGGCCGACCTCGTCCAGCACCTTAAAATCCGGCAGGCCAATCTCCAGGCTGTGCTCTTTGAGGACCGATTCCGCGAAGGCGTGGAAAGTAGAAATTTGCAAATTGTAGTAGCCGTAGGGCAAAAGCTTGTCCGCGCGTTCTTCCATCTCTTGAGCGGCTTTGTCGCCGAAAGCGAGCGCCAAAATCTGCTCCGGTTTTATTCCCCGTTCAATCAGGTAAGCCACGCGTCTGGTGATAACCGTTGTTTTGCCGGTACCGGCCCCAGCAACAATCAGAAGCGGCCCTTCGCCGTGAGTCACCGCTCGGGCCTGCTCATCATTTAAACCTTCTAAAATCTTAGATTTGGTTTTGAGTTCGATCTTAGTCTTCTGCATAGCACCATTATTCTAGCACAATGACCCCCTCTTCCTCTCCCCCTGACAGCGAAGCAAATAGGGGAAGAAAGAGTGGGGGTAGTTCGTAAAGTCATTTCCCCATCACTATTTTCGTCCAATCCTGCCACGCCGAGTCACTGCCACTTTGATTTTCGTAAACCGCCCAAAAATCCTCTGGGGTGATGACTTTTACGTCGCGATATACCTCAACATCCAGAACTTCCCGATCTTCGGTGATGATATATTGGGCGCCGGCTGACACCGCGGACTCAAAAAGTTTATTGTCCTCGGGGTCTGCCACGACCTGAAGCGGCCTGAAAAGTTTAGTAACTTGCAGTTTTTGAAAATAGCTTTCCAAAAGAGTCCGGTAATTTCTGTCCTTGACCAGTTTTCGAAGCATTTGCCGGTTTTCGCTCATCGTCTGATGCGTCGCACAAGCCTGAATCTTCCCGGCTATGACTTCCTGGAGTATCTTAAAAGAATGCGAAGATTCGTCATAAGAACCGCTGATTAAAATGTTGGTGTCAATGACGACCTTCATGGGAAGTTAAATTCTAAATTCTAATATCTAAATCCTAAACAAATACGAACTCTTTAAATTCCGAACGATTTGAGATTTATGATTTTGGATTTATTTAGTATTTAGGATTTAGTGCTTAGGATTTATCAAACGCCATAGCGTTTGGGGTATCTGCTCTACCAAATCCTCGGCATTATAGTAAGGCCCAACTTTTTTATAAAGCTCATCGCCAGCCAAGCCGTTTATATAAACGCTAGCCGCGGCCGCCGCAAAGGCGTCATTTTTGCAGAAAAGCCCTGCAATCAGCCCGGCCAGCACATCCCCCGTTCCTCCCTTGGTCATCCCCTCGTTGCCAGTGTAGTTAAATTTTAAGCCTTGCTCGGCGTGAGCTACGACATCTACCCTGCCCTTTAGTACAATCGTAGAGCCATATCTGTGCATCAACTCTTCGGCCTTCCTCCCCAGGCGATGGGGAGGGAATGAGGGAGAGGTCGAAGATTTCTGCCATAGCCGTCCGAATTCCCCTTTATGCGGAGTCAAAATATGATTGGTATCGAGTAAATTAAGTAATTTTTTATCCAAAACATTAATGGCATCCGCGTCTAGGACCGCTTTGACTCCGCTCTTCAAAACTCTCTCTACAAGTTTATAAGTCCGTTCTCCCGTCCCCATCCCCGGTCCAATGAGTACGCAATCAGCTTTTACCTCCCTCCCCTGGCGAGGGGAGGGAATGAGGGAGAGGTCGCCAACGGATATAAACCCTGCACTCCTGTTCTTCAGCAGTTGCACCAGTCGCTGATTTTCCTTTGTCGTCAGCACATAAATCAAATCCACGATTTTACTGGCGGCTTTGATAGCATAAAGAAGCGAACCGTGGTACTGCTTGCTTCCTGCGATAATCAAAAGTTGGCCGTTGTCACCTTTGTACGACGTGGGTTTGGGAAGCTTTAGTCTTTTAACTATTCGGCTTGTGATGTTATTCACGCCCTGTTTGTCATCCTTCGTCCCGCCACGGCGGGACGAAGGATCTCTCCCTCTTAGTGAGTGTATAAATAGCACCTGCAATAATTCCCGCGGTATCAGCGACAATATCATACACATCAAAACTCCGATGCGGAATATAGCTCTCCTGAATAAATTCGGTAGCAACGGTATAAAGCAACAGCAGAATTACCGACAAGACTTTTCTCTCCGGGTAGGCCTGGAACGCGAAGTACACCAGCAAGAAAAATAAAAATGCATGCACAACTTTATCCAGCCCCAACCCCACTCGTTCTTCAACCGCCAATGGCGTAAAAAACGAGACCGCGCTAAAGACAAATATAAGCCAAAACCTGAACTTGTGAGACATTAGAAATTAGGTCAATTAAAGCAATTAGGTTAATTTTCTTACTATCCCTTTATTCGCATCTACTTCCACAAGATCGCCAGTTTTAAAAACTTTTGTTGCGATTAAGGTATTAACAATACAAGGCTTGCCAAGTTCCCGAGAAACGATTGCCGCATGACAAGTAATACCGCCTATCTCTGTCACTACCGCGACCGATTTTTTCATAGCTCCCACGAAATCAACAGAAGTTGAGGGTACAATCAAAATTTCATCCTCTTTCATCGTATTCAACTCCGAAATGCTTTTTATTACCCTTGCCCGGCCCTTGGCCTTACCGAGGGAGGCACCAATTCCGCTAAGCTTTTGATCCCTTAATTCCACACTTTTCTTAGGTGATTCTTTCTGAATCTCCTCTTTAATTCTTAGATATTCTCTTTTTGCCTTAAGCCCGGCTAAGACTTTTTGTTTTGATCTGCTAAAGATTGTCAAAGCAAATTTTTGCCGCTGTGTGATTTGACTTTTAACAGCTTTTAGCGGTAATTTGTTTTTCAAACCAAGTCGAATTTCATTCGGAGTGAGATATTTTAACTCATCAAAGCTAATTTCCAAAAAATTGGCAATTTTTTCATAAATTGGCCTGGCTTTATGCACTATGTAACCGGTGTGCAAGTCAACTAGATTCCGAATATAGGTGAAGTACCTAAGAGCGTCTATGTCCTGAAGTAGCCTACCGCTAACTTTAAGTTCGGCTTTTTGCTTGCGATTGATTAGTTTGGTACTTTTTCCGTAATTTTTTAGTCGATTAATTCGCTGGGCAAAATCACCAAACTTAAGCTCTGAATTTAGTCTAGATTTCAAGTCATTTATATCCCAGGGTTTATTATCATACCATACCGGAATCCAAGCATATTGCTTAAGATGTTTTTGAAAAAATGCATTGACATCTTTAACTTTCCCTTTATTGACGTCTCTAGCAAAGAGTAGGAATTGCATATCTTCTTTCTGTGTTGGCAAAGACTCCCAAGGCGTTGTCAAACCCAGCATATATTCTGTAACCTTTTCTTCCTTGCCAATCTTATAGAGAATTTGCTTCAAGGGGCCCATTATCCTTTTAGTATAGATTTCATCTACTGTGTGATTTATATCACCGATAGGTTCTGACAGAAAAAGCAGGGACCAGTATTTATTAAAAATTCTAAGAATTTCTAATCTTTTAGCTGATTTAACTTTCGATATTTTTTTGTTTAAGTAATTAACGACATTTCTAAAATTCTTTTCGTGTTCTTTCCCATACCGATACATATATTGAGCGTCTTTCACAATTCGATCATTCCAAATCCGATACATTCGCCTTTCGTCTTGCTTGTAACCGAGGTATTCAGCTAGTTGATCTTGGTGCCACCTAATTGGGCGCAGAAAAACTAGTTCTCTTTTATTCCAATAGTAAAGAGAATAATGCAGTATGCTAATAGACCACGACCCGAATTTAAAATATTTCGCCATACTTATTACAGTTACAGTTTTCTTACAATTCCTTCGTCAGCATCGACTTCCACCAAATCGCCGTCCTTCAGAACTTTGGTGGCGATTTTCGTGCCGATAACGCAGGGTTTCTCAAGCTCCCGCGCTACGATTGCGGCATGGCAGGTGATTCCGCCTTCGTCAGTCACAAACGCCGCGGCCAGCTTCATTATCGGTAAAAACTCCGGGTGGGTCATGACTGTCACTAAAATGTCACCCTTTCTAAGTTTTTCAAACTCGCCGTTATGATAAATAACTTTCGCGGGGCCGCGCACAATTCCTGGATGGGCAGCGGTCCCCTTGAGAATACTTGTTTCTTGTGTACCATGCTGGACCAGATATTGCTTGGTCAAATCTCCGGCAAAAATGCGGAGTTTTCCCCCTATCAATGAAAATGAATAGGTCTTTTGCCTCGCGGAAATCAGCTTGAGGCTGGGCTTCTGCCCCGTACTTAAAAGCCTGACCAGCTCCTCCGACAACAGATAATTGGCCTGCACGAAAGTAACCCCGAGCCTTTTTCCAACTTCCTGCCAAAATGGGCGCAAAAGAAAATAAGTCTGCCGCCGATAGTCGTCCCGCATATCTTTGAGATACGAAAATGTATGGACGATTTCAATCAGTTTTTTCAGTTTTCGGCTTTGCAAGTTTCGCAGGAAGTTATGAAGTCTGTGCAAACTCTTGCGCCTGCTCTCCCGGTATTGCTTGATTTCTGCGCCTGCATCTTTGACGGCCTTGACCTGGGCTTTTATGTCTTTGAGCGTCCAGGGTCGATCCACAAAATCATATATCGGAATCCAAGAATATTTTTTCAGATATCTCCTCAACGCGCTCGCGCTGGCCTTATGGTCGCGAACCAGCCGCAGTAGTTCCAAACGGGCTTTTGTAATTTTCGGAATTTTGTAGAGTGTTGCCACCCATTGCGAAATTTCTGTTTGGTTAGCGTATCGCGCCAATGCTTTTTCCAGTTGCCTGCCCGGCCCCTCTAAAATTACAAAACCAAGATACTGAACTTCCGCATAATCGGCGTAAAATGCCGTAATCCTCTCTAATAAGTCAGCAAGTTCTAGGTTGTCCAGCGTGGCGTAATTTATCCTGGCGAATTGCTTTGCTCCTTTAAGAAATCGTTTAAAATACGCTTCGTAACGTACGGCATAACGTTTTAAATTTTGTTTTCGGACAAAGCGGGCGTAGTTGCGAACAATGTTTTCAAATTCGCGTTTTGCAAAATAGCACGCATGCAAATCTCCCTCCGGTACGAACAATTTGTTCCGACTGAACCCGTATGGGTTGCGTCTGCTGAAGGCCAGAGTGAAGATACCGCCCAAAAACGGCGCATACCTTCTCGCCCACAAGCGTTTCCAAGTTATTTTCATAACTTCCTCACCACCCCTTTATTTGCATCCACCTCTATCCTATCGCCATCTTTCAAAAAGGTAAGCAGGCCCTTTATGCCTACTATACAGGGAATTTTGAGCTCTCGAGAGACAATTGCGGCATGGCAAGTGAGCCCGCCCTCTTCCGTCACGATTGCCGCCGCTTTTTTCATGGCCGGCACCAATGACGGATAAGTCTGCGTCGCCAACATGATATCGCCGGATTTCATCCTGCCCATTTCCTCGGGATAGTTCACGATCCTCACCGCTCCCCTCGCCGCCCCTGGACAAGCGCAAGTACCGAAGAGCTTACCCCCAAAACTTTCTCGCCTCTCCCTTTGAAAGCGGAATTTTTTCAAGAAAACATGCGCGGCTCTGCCACTCAAAGCTTTGATGCGCCCCTTGACCCCATACAGCAGCGAGAAATTGATCCTTTCGTTCACAAGATTTGTCAGGTCTTTGCCGCGCAACGCCAGGGGCAGTTCCAGCGGCAGCAAAAACTTTACCTGCTTCAAGGCTAAACCCGTGCGCTTGCCGATTTCTGCAAGGATCAAATCCAGGACGAAAAAACCGTGAAAATAACAATCCTTGCGAAACCCTTTAAGCCAGACGATGTCGGCAGCAGTATCAAATAATTTCTTTTCATAGCCGCTAAATTTGAGCTTTTTGAACAGAACAGCATGTCGCCTGCGCGTTTCCAGGGCTTGCTGCGATTTTCCCTTAATCTCCTTTTGCGGATTTACTCTTTCCCGCAACAGCCCTCTCCAGACATCCAAATAATAATCCAAGCTATATGGGGGCCCGGTGTATGCGTACGGGAGCCAGGTCCATTTGTAATAATGGCGGTAAAGTTTGCTTCTGGCGGCCGCGGGAAGCTGCGTGAACTTCTGGCTTAATGGCGAACGGTTCTTGGCAAGAAACCAGTTCTTCACTTTCGCCTGCTTTTGTATCCACTCCAGGATTTGCAGTGACTCTTTCTCTTCCTGACTGCCGAGCGTTATCCTGGAAGGTGTCGTCAAAATGCTGAAAGCAGCGGCAAAATCCAGTCTTTCCCGAGTGGCCTGAATTCGCCGCTTCAGGAAATTCATCAAATAATTAGTTAAATCGTTTCCGTCACTGTCCACAAACCAAGTCGTGGGTTGAGCATAGCAGTGACTCAGCATCTGTAATCTAAAAAGCCGCGAATGGAGCTTAAGGAGTTGTCGGTTGGTAAGCTTGGTTAAATCAAGCTTCCGGATTTTTTCGGCAAAACGAAAATACTGCCAGTTAAGATCCGTGGCTCGTTTGTGAACGCGGTCGATGCGCGTCGGGTTTTCCAATACCGCTCGCAGAGTGAGAGTTGCGATTTTTCGCAGCTCTTTTTTGGGAAGGTAATAGCCGGCCAAGACCCCGTTTTCAAAAACAAAAAGACTTTTCGTGATCGCGTGTTGGCCGATGGTTTTCGTCTGCAGGTGATACCAGCCGGGAATCGTGTCGGCCGGAACATTGAAATCGCAGCGCAATGCTTCCTTTTTTTTCCAAATGATAGCCATATTCTGATTTGAATTATATAGAGCTTGACGGACAGCCGCAAACATGCTACTCTTGATGGCCAAAACCAAAATCGGAGGGGAAGATGAAGACAACCGTTTTGTTTATCCGGCACGAAAGCCGGGAAGGCTCGGATGTGCCCTTGAACGCGCTACCGGAGGAATCCAGGAAAAGGGCGGTTAGATCCGGCTCCAGGCTGAAGGAAATGGGCTTAACAATCGATGTCGCGGTTTCGTCCCCGCAATTCCGCTCGATCGACACGCTCTACTGCAACATGATTGGGATGGGGGAAGTCGTCCCGCTCACGAGTGCCGATCCCCGACTGGGGGACGCTTTGCTCGGTCGGTACCCCTTTGCGCCGGAAGAGATTGATGCTCTCAAGAAACGCGCAACGGAAACCGGCACTTCGGCTGAAGAACTGCTATTAAGCGATCCTCAATTCCGCGAGCAACTCATGGCTCGTGGAAAAGAGGGGGCGGAGGCCATTCTGGAGTATGTCCGGGGTTATCCGGGCAAAATTATCGGGATCGCCAGTCACGGCGGCGGCAGACTGGAACCGGTACTGGCCGCGCTGCTGGGAGTCGAACTAGATGCGGTCGGTACACGCTTCGAAGCGGGTAGCGTGGCAATCCTCACCTTTGAGAGCGACTGCCTGCTCGACGTCGACTACCTCGGCAACCTCGGCCGACAGTAGGCCGGCTCCACTGATTCGGGGCGGCCAGAGCTGGAAAAGCTCTGCGCCGCCCTTCTTTTTTTGTCCGGGAATTTATATACTAAATCCAGCTATGGTAAAAAGTGCAAACATTATCAAGATTTTTGCCGGAACACCGGGTTTTTACGTCATAGGGCCCAAAGTCACCACCAGCGGCAATTATGTGCCGATTTATCCCGATTTGCGAAAGACCTTTTCTGATCCGCGAAGACTGAAAATAATTTGCCAAGAAATACTAAAGTTCATAAGGGACAAGAAAATAAAATTTGATTGCATTATTGGCGGAGTTACTGCAGGCATACCAATCGCTACCGCCCTCTCTCTAATGTCGGGTAAACTTCACGGTTACGTTCGCAAAGAGCCGAAAAAGGGCGGGACAGCGCAAGCACTGGAAGGAAACTTCAAAAAAGGAATGACCGCGATTCTCGTGGATGACGCTACGGGGCACGGGGCTTCCAAGGTAAAATTCATAAAGAACATCAGACAAGCGGGTTTGAAAATAAATTGGGTAATTGTTCCGGTCTCCAGGTCAAACCGCAGACAAGATGCCAAGAAGTATCGTCGTTGGATTAAACCCAGCAAAGTGCGACTCCAGTCCTTTTGCGATCTCTATGATATTATTAACTATTCGTACCGGCATAAAATCATTTCAAAAGACGCGCGCACGCTTCTGCACTGGTATGTGGACGACGCCTTTGGCTGGCAAAAGGACAAAACTAAACTTGCTTTTTTCCGCAACTACCTAAAAACCAAAACACACAAAAGCAAATCAGGAGTATAGTAATCTCTCGACCCGGCGTTTGAGGTCGCGAAAATTTTTGTAAAGGATTGTATGAACACCTAAACGTCTTGGCGCTGCGAGGTTAAAATCTTGGTCATCAACAAATACCGCCTCGCCAGGCTGTATTTTAAATTTGGCCAGAACATATTTTATCATTTTGGGGCTGGCTTTGGGTAACCGCAAATCAAAGGTATTAATGATAGTTTTGAAATACCTTCTGATTCGCAGTCGCTTGACCGTCTCCTTGAACTGACGGGGGGTGTTTTTTGAAAGTAACAGAATCCGAAAGCCTCTGTTCTGTAAACTCAAAAAAAATCTAAAAACCGGTTTATTAAGTTTCTGAAAAGACAAATGTTTCCGGCGGAGCTTTTGCCAATCCTCATTTAGACCCAGTTCTTTCAGGGGAAGCTCGAAGGATTGTCTTTCTGTAATCTTCCCCAGCGCCGCTTTATTGAAATACTTAAAGTAAAAGATTTTGTAGACTTTATCGTAGTCTAGCCCGAATTTTTTCGCTATCCACTGACATGTCTCGCGGTAACTGCCCAAGGTTAATACCCCGTAAAAATCGACGATGATGAGCTTAATTTTGCTCATAACTTACGCACAACCCCTTTATTCGCATCCACCTCCACCAAATCCCCGTCTTTGAGGACTTTGGTGGCGATTTTCGTGCCGACGACGCAAGGAATCCCAATTTCTCGACTGACAATGGCGGCGTGAGAAAGAAGTCCTCCTTCGTTCGTCACTATCGCTGCTGATTTTTCCATAGCAGGTACAAGGGCGGGGTAAGTGGAGGGGGCAACTAGAATATCGCCCTTTTTAACCTTGTTTATTTCTTCCAGGTCCCACAGAACTTTAACCCGGCCCCGGACCTTTCCTGGCGAAGCCGCCTGCCCCTTCAGCACGCGCAGCCTGTTTGAAATATTTTCAGATTTAAGCTCCTGTTTTCGGTATAGTGCGAGTTGTGTTCCTGTGAAGATTTCAATCTCTCCTCTCTCTAAAACCAGCGCATAATCTTGGCTCCTAAGATGAAGCTGCTTTTTCAAATCTTTTCTTAAGCCGTGGACAAGTGCGTCTACGATCTCCTCACCCCGTGCCATTACAAGTTCCGTACGGGTAAGGCCCAGCCGACGCGCGATTTCCAAAAACAGCGGGTCGTACTGGCTTATTGCAAAAGTTATGGTTTCATCGAACACATTAGACAAGTAACCAAAAGATTTGATTGCATAAACTTTCTTGACGAGTCTCGGGGGAAACGCTAGACTGGCCAATATTCTTCTGCTTTCCTGGGCAACGTTCATCTCGGACTCTTTTTTCCTCCTTTGAAGTTTTTTCAAAGTCAACCTTACCCGTCGTTTAATGTCGGCAATCGAGTAATCAAGCTGCAAGTAGTAATAGCGATTTAAATGTTTAAATTTTTTCCAATGAACCTCAATCGCAGAATTTATCGACGTAGAATCGATACCTTCACCCTTTAAAACCCGACTTGCTATCCGATGAATACTCAATTTATCGGCTTTTATCTGGGTCACCTCGTCTGTGGCGAAAAGGACAGAAAGGTATTGGGTCTGCCTGTGAAGATCAGGCACTTTTTTGGCGACCGCTTCGGTAATTTCGTCGGGGAGAAAACGGTTTACAAAAATATAATCGTAGTCATTAACCAACCAGAAGCTCCTAACGTAAAAATTCCAAAAACTTCGCGCCAACTCGCTATTTGAGAATTTTTTCGGATCTGTATAAACTGTGTTGTGTGCCCATGTTGCAAAATTGAGATAAACCCTGGCTAATTTTCGAGCGAAATGAATCAAAAAGCCAGGGCGTTTTTTCTCCTGTCCCGAGAGCCACTCCACGACCGAGCCAACTTCCGCCTCATCAAACGACCGTGATGCATCAAAGTGACGGTAGGCAGTTAAATTGACTTTGTTGTCGTGAAACTTTTTATAGTATCCGCGCTTGATGCCTTCGGCAGCGGCATCAGTAATCAGGGTAGACTGGACTTTCGCTCGCCTGGCAACCTCTAGCCAATTAATTCCTTTTCGGTTCATAGCGTCGTAATCGGGCAGCTTTGGAGGATATAAAATTTACTGATAAATCGAGTGGTCCCCTACATCAATAAAACCTACCCTCCTCTCTCCTAAAAACTGAAAAAGAACGCGGTGGGAATGCGTGATTGAGAAAGACCAGAAGTTTTTCAGTGCACCTGACAGCTTGTGTGTTTTAAGCCTCGGGTCAAAACAGTTCTTTTTAAAAATCTTTTCCCTGGTTCTTATTTGTGGTTTAAGCTCTGCTGGTAATTTTTTCAGAGCCCTTTTGAAATGCTCAGAATAATAAATCTCACGAATTTCCATGCGGTACTAAATTAAATCCGCAAGAGAGCCCTTCAAAAGCTTCAGTTTACCTCGCCTTCGCTCTGTTTCGAAGGTTTTTATGGCCTCTAAAGCTAACCTCTCCTCTTCCTTTTGCAAGCGGGTAACTATTTCATTCCAGGATTTGACATCAACAATTACTGCTTCGGGAAGGCTATTGCGCAAAATAAATAAAGGCGTCCTTGTAGACTTGACTTTGTCGAGGAGCCGACGATAATTTCTCTGAATTTCCTGAACCGAGGCGGTCTCGGGTAAAATGCTTATTTTTGGCATATTAGTCTCCTTTCAACTATATAATATTCTATATAGAATTCTATGTCAAGATCTTTTCAAGATTCTGACGACTCCCCTATTCGCATCTACTTCGACCAAATCGCCGTCCTTCAGGACTTTGGTTGCGATTTTGGTGCCGATTATGCAAGGTTTTTTCATCTCACGTGCGACAATAGCTGCATGGCAAAGCATACCTCCTTCATCAGTAACAAACGCAACGGCCTTTTTCATAATTGAGAGCATATTAGGTGAGGTCATATTAGTCACTAGCACAGCTCTCTTGGGCACATCGTTCATAGGCAAAGTTATTTTTTTCAAAGATTCGGCTATAAATAAAACTTTTCCTTTTACAATTCCAGGGAAAGCATTGTGTCCCGAAACCGAAGTGATATTCTTCCTTGGCTCCAATACATTAGCATTAAGACGTAAAGTATTCAGAATAAAGTTGTTTTCTTTATATATAAACTCAAATCCTTTTATTCTTTCTTTCAGATTGACTGGGATTCCCGACTTATCTAAGATCGTATTCACCTCTCGCTGTGTACAGTTTATAATTTCCATCGTGGTCAGGCCAGCTCTTTTGGCAATTTCAGCAAACAAAGGCTCTGCTTTTTCAAAAGCTTCCATCCATGTGCGATGCATATGAAATCTTCTTTTACCTAGCGGCCTTAGTTTATGAGCTAAGTCAGCATTTAGTATAGTTTTTTTATAAAACTCCGGGCGCGAAATTCTATAGTAGGCCATTATTGTGGAAAAGGCGTCACAGAAAGGATTGAAGTACTTTCTTATTTGCTTATTACTCCACTGTCTAACTTTAGATTCGTTGAAATTTTTCACAATATTCAACAGCCGCTGTTCGGCCTGTAAACTTTGACTAATATATTTTTTAAGAAAAGTGGGTTTCGAAAAATACTCAGCTCCCAGTTTAGTTGCTTTCTTTTCGCTGGCGGCATTGATGTAAAAACTTGTTTTTTGACTTCTTGAAACAAAACAATGGCCACCATATGTAAATCCGAATAGTTTTTTCATTTTTTGCATATCAGCTATCCATAAAAATTCGACCCACAATACTGGCGAATCATAATGATCCCAAGCTCGGATGAACTTCTTGCCACGAATTTTTTTGATAATAGACCTGCTCATAGAAGTCTATTTGGCTTTTTTCAGCAATTTTACAATCCCCTTATTCGCATCCACCTCGACCAAATCGCCGTCTTTAAAATTCTTAGTCGCGTTTTTAAATCCAACTACACATGGCACGCCAAATTCACGCGCCACCACGGCCGCATGGCAAGTAAGACCTCCTACTTCCGTAACATAAGCCGCGGCGAGTTTCATTGGCGGCAGGTAATCAACAGTCGTGGCATGGGTGATTAAAATATCGCCCTCTTTAACTTTGTCGCCCTCGCTTGGATAATGAATAATTTTCGCCTTGCCCTTAACTTTGCCCGGGCTGGCGCAAATGCCTTTGGCTTCATCATTGCCCTGCAGATTTTTGGAAGTTTTATTAAGATACTTGAAAAACTTTTGGGCTTCTTTGGAATCCAAATACTTCATATGCAACATGCTTTTGTCGAAAACCCAACCAATGATCTTGCCCTGATTTTCTAGAATCTCTTGGGCATTGGCTTTATCTTCCAGACACGCGATAATTTCTCTTTTGACCAGATTGCGTAACTGCTTAACCGAAATGTACAACCTTCTGGCTATTTCACTATAGATTGGTAAAACGTAGAAACCGCAAAGGCTGACCAGATATTCAGCTTCGTTGCGGGCATCCAAGGCCAGGCCAAAATCAATGAATTTCTGCAAGTCTTCTTTGGAAATCTTATATTTCCTGACCACATCCCGAAGCTCGTGATTCCTTATCTGTCTATAATTTTTCAGTTTCAGATACTCATGCCAAAGGCCCTGGTGACTTTTTTTCAAAACTCCTTTCAGTTCCGAAACATAATGCTTACTGTCCCAGGGCGTGCCAAAAGTAAATACCGGTATCCAACCGTATTCTTTCGCCAATGATTTACTAGCAGATATCAAATTGGTCTTTTTCTCTTTTATTTTCATGGCTTGTTCCAAGACATCTCGCTTTTCCATCAAGGTCGTGGAAATTTCCTCGGGCTTGGTCAGCACAAAAAGTACTCGCAAAAATTCATCCGACCCTTTTTTCAAGCCATGTCTGACCAAGATTTTCTCCATGACCGGGTTCCAATAATCCTCGGCAATCCAGCCAAATTGGTCATATGGAGTCACCCGATGCGCCCAATCACGGTTGTACTTAAAGACTTCAACAAGCTTCCTGTTTGAAAGTTTTTTTAAATCGATTTTTCCGGTTTTAGGGATTGCTTTGACAGCTTGTCTCCGCAAAGGATAAAAACTGCTGATAATCCTCGCGAACTTTTTATAATGCTGTTTATTCGTTCTGAGAATGAAATTATAAATTTTATCTATATAAAACTGCGGAAAATAAGCGTGTTGCATGTCATCATCCAGGGTTTGGATAATGAAGGTGCCTTTGCCAAACCCGAAAATCTTTTTGAAGTATCGGGAGGTCTCCTCGGAATGCCAGTTGCAATTGCTGTCAGCGGGCAGTAAATTCCATTTCCCCATTTTCCGAAACTTGGTTTTGTAAATGTAAGAATAATCAGGCATTATTTCAACTTCCTCACAACTCCTTTATTTGCATCCACTTCGACCAGGTCGCCGTTTTTGAAAATGCTAGTCGCGATTTTGGTCCCAACTATGCACGGAATGCCCAACTCTCGGGAAACTATGGCTGCATGCGATGTCATACCACCTTCGTTCGTCACAATTGCCGCAGCGCGACGCATGGCCGGCACATAATCAGGCGTTGTCATCGGCGCCATTAAAATATTGCCACGCTTGACTTTTGCAATCTCGTAGGGTCCATTTAGAATCTTGGCGAGTCCTCGTACCGTTCCACGCGAGGCAATTTGTCCCTTTAAAAATTCGGCACCGGAAAGTTTGGGATTGAATTTATCATAAAATCTTATTGCCTTGTTACCCGACACGATTACTAATTGGCGGGGAGTCGCTATCGCAGATATTGCTTTAAGCCGCTCCGGTAGCAATTTCGTAATTGAATTTGCATCACCCCTCTTTAGAGCCCTCGAAAGCTCCTCCTCGGTAAATTTCATACAGAACTGATGGTTACTAAGATGTAATTTGTCCGCGATGCGTTTAAAGATTGCCTCCTGTAAAGCATACTGGGCTATACTGCAATTGTATTTCTTTTCGTCCTGCATCGTGGCAATTTGCCGCAAATTGTTCACAAAGCGCAAGTCCTCCCTCGAGATTTTGTATTTTTTTACAAGAAAATTTTGTCTTGTTTTTAATCTACGCAGGTAGGCAAGTTTTTCCCTAATCAAACGGTTTGCCTCTTGTCTCTTTTTTGCAAATTTAAGAATCCGATCTAAAAAATCCTGTTGTGTCCATACCTTGGGACCTATATATTCATAAGGCATCCAGCACCATTTTGCCGCATGTCGCGCCAGGTCCTGACGAACATGCATGGACTGATTTTTAAGTTTGTTTAATTTAAAATCCACTTTTTTTCCGATCTTGGTCAGTTCTAGTTCCTCCACAAAAGCGTAAGATGGGATATTCGGCGTTGTAATGATTTGAATTTGATTTGCGTTTAAACCATATTTATTCAAAAGTACGTAGCCCACATACTCGGTCAGTTTATCCGTTAACGAGAGCCAAATTAAACTGTTCCACAGGCTGTATTCCTGATAGAGGTGTATCCACGTTCGATGGTCTTTGATAAGCTCCGTGACTGTGTACTCCTTCTTAGGCTGGCGAAGAAGTTTTTGCGAAAATCGGAGAAGAGCTCTCCCCGACCGTCGAGACCTTTTGTTGACATCGCTCAGGAACTTGCGATCCTTTTTGACCTTTTGGAGTATCGCATCAGTCAGCGCATCCCAATCCCTTTTATAGCCGAGAATCCAGCGGCATTTCCCTTCAAAAAAAGCGCCTTTTGAAAGATTTAGGGTCGTTTTTAACCTTGCACCAAAGTATTTTTTTGCCCTATCGCCCATCCAATAAATAGCATAGTAGAGAGGCGGAAAGGGTCCGTAATCATACCCTCTTTCCCGAGAAACTTCTAAGTTTTTGGGAGTGAGTTTAGCTAAATTCATATCACAACGTCGTTATGGGGCAGCTTTGGGCGATACCTGTACTGTAGTTAACCCGAAGGGTTATGCTGCTGAGGAGAAATTTACTTTTGTCATAAGCTCATCTGACGTTTTTGACTAAAACTTGACAAAGGTAAAGAGCTTGTTATACTGGTAATGTCAAACCTCTGGGGAGCCATATTGGCTCCCCGGACTTT
>CAYHVH010000001.1:0-134858 GCA_964360335.1 uncultured Candidatus Saccharibacteria bacterium | reverse complement strand
ATCCCGAAAACCGAGGACTATGTGCTGCAAAATTTTAGCCCGACGGAAGAGCAAACGCTTCGTCAAACCGTCCTCCCCCAAGTAACAGAGGAAATTAAAAAACTTTTAGAAACTAAATAATGCCCTCGAACCTACCTGCGAGCGTAAGCCCTGACTGGATAAACCAGCCCTGACTTAACTTGCCGGTTACTCATCAGCTCTAGGAGGGATGAAACTGACTTTGGCCACTCGAAGGTAGGCAAGAGAGCACTATCCACTATCAGAGAAGAATTTTAGCAAATTCCTGGCCGGCTGTCAACTCTCCCTTACCAATCAATAACAAGAAGGTCTGGAATCAGAATGCCAAACCAAAACCAAATTTACTTCAACGCTTTCAACCAAATGAGCCAAATCGGCTCGGTCCGGCTCCGCCGGCTCTTGAATTTCTTCCCGGAGCTCAAAACCGCCTGGCAGGCCACAGCCTCGGAACTGTTGCAAACCGGGCTAGAGGAACCGATTATCCAAGAGCTCCTGCTGCGCCGCCGGGAGATTGATCCGGAAGCGGAATTCGCCAAATTGGAAAGCAAAAATATCAAGCTTTTGACCTTTCTCGACCAGAACTATCCGCCCCTTCTCAAAGAAATTCCCAATCCGCCCATGGTTTTGTATCTGCTGGGAGAACTCCTGGCCCGCGACCAGCAGGCCATCGCCGTTGTCGGCAGCCGGAAAACGAGCCCCTACGGAGAACAAGTCGTCTACGATTTGGTGCGCGATTTGGTGCGGGCCAATCTCACCGTAGTCTCCGGGCTGGCCTTGGGCATAGACGCCCTGGCCCACCGAACGGCGGTGGAGTTCGACGGCCGAACCGTTGCCGTCCTGGCCTGCGGCTTGGACAGTATTTATCCGGCCAACAACCGGATCATCGCCGAGAAAATTTTATCCGGTCACGGAGCGATTCTGTCCGAGCTGCCCTTGGGCACCCCGCCTTTGAAGCACCACTTTCCGCACCGCAACCGGATTATCTCTGGTTTGGCCTGGGGAACTGTGGTCATCGAGGCGGCTACTGATTCGGGGGCGCTCATCACCGCTACTCACGCCTTGGAACAAAACCGACAGGTCTTTGCGGTGCCCGGCTCGATCTACAACCCGGGTTCGGCAGGACCCAACAATCTCTTGAAAATGGGAGCAAAACCCGTGACTACTGCCGCCGACATTCTCGAGGATTTAAACCTCGGCGACTTGCAGGAAGAGATGGCGGTTCCCGAAATTACGGCCGAGAATGAGGGAGAACAGAAAATCCTCGCCTGTCTGACGCGCCAACCCAAGCATTTCGACCAAATCGCTCGAGAGCTTGAGCTGCCCGCGGCCTCCCTGGCCGCCGCCCTGACGATTATGGAGATGAAAGGCAAAGTCAGAAACGCTGGCGGTATTCAATATGTTAAAAGCAGGTAAATGCGGTACCAATATACGAATGCATGCGAATGATACCAATTATACTAATACTGTTTTTGGTCCTGTTCTTCCTCCTGCCTCACCAGGTTACGGCACCGGAAGCTCCCCAATTGCCGACTAAAACATCGCTCCTGGCGGTAGGCGACATTTTATTAACCAGGCAGGTCGCCGCCCAAATCGAAAAAAATGGCGACTCGAATCTCCCCTTTAACAATCTGCAAACGCTCCTCAAAGACGCTGACATTACTTTTGGTAATCTCGAATGCCCGCTATCCGAGAACCCAAACCCCATCCGCGAAGGTCTGATTTTTCGCTGTCCGACCAAATATCTGGCGGGGCTAATTAATGCTGGCTTTGACGTATTATCGACAGCTAATAACCATATGCTCGATCAAGGAATCGAGGGGTTGGAGTTTACTATCAATCATCTCCTGTCCCAAAATATCTTGCCGGTGGGCACTGTACTATCCGATTCTATGGAATTAGACACCAACGATTGGCCGGTAATTGAAAGAGACGGAGTCAAGATCGGATTTCTGGGTTACAGTTACACAGCCAAAAACGACGGCGGTAAAAGCACTCATCCGCAAATCGCCTCAGCCTATGACCTTCAGAAGCTGCAAACAGACATCGCGACCCTAAAAACCCGCTCCGACGTTGTCGTCGTAAGCATGCACGCCGGCACGGAGTACACACGAGCTCCGAACCAAAACCAAATTGACTTTGCCCACGCCGCCATAGATGCGGGAGCTAATATCGTAATTGGGCATCACCCCCATTGGATACAGCCAGTGGAGATATACTCTCCTCAACCCTCCTCCCCAGGAGATGGGGAGGGCTGGGGAGAGGTCGAAACCAAACGACAAGGAATAATCTTTTACTCCCTTGGCAATTTTGTCTTTGACCAGATGTGGAGCCAGGAAACGCGGGAAGGGTTGATGGTAAAACTGAATTTTGAAAATCAAGAGCTAAAATCAGCCGAACTCCTGCCAGTGATTATCGAAAATTACTGCTGTCCGAGGTTGGCGAACGACCAGGAAAAACCAAACATCCTAAGAAAAATCAACCTTGATTCTGATATTATAGTATTTTAGTATACGTATATTCGCCTGCCTGCCGCAGGCAGGTAACGATTTGCCCGCCTGCCAGCGCTTCTCTCTCTGCTGATGCCAAATATGTATAAACTGGCGCTTAATTATAAACCTCCCGCCCTGCGTTGGCGGATAGGTAATTCGTAAAATGATGCGGTTTATTCCTGTCAAAACCCGGGCGATGCGGCCGCCCAAAGATGATCTGTTCGCCGTGCTCGACGAATCACTTCCCAAACTTCGCGAAGGCGATATTTTGCTGGTAACCTCAAAAGTGGTAAGCGTACACCAGGGACGGTGCGTCAAAATCACAAAAGGTCTCAACAAAGATAAATTAATCCTCAACGAAGCCGAAAAATACATACCACGCCGTCGAGTGCCGGGAAGGTTAGCGCTCCTCACCATCAAAACCCATACCCTCATCTCCTCTTCCGGCATTGATTCCAGCAATGGTCGTGGCTACTACATCCTCTGGCCCAAAAATCCTGTAAAAGCCGCAAAAGCGATCTGGCGGTATTTGAGACATAAATTTAAACTCATAAATCTTGGGGTGATTATAACCGACAGCCATACAGTACCGCTGCGGCGCGGGACCGTGGGAGTGGCGCTGGGATTTTATGGTATTGAACCGCTTTTAGATTACACGGGAAAACGCAGTATTTTTGGCGCCGCACTGAGACATACGCAGGTTAATCTCATTGATTCGTT
This sequence comes from uncultured Candidatus Saccharibacteria bacterium, assembly GCA_964360335.1. Lineage (GTDB taxonomy): Bacteria > Patescibacteriota > Doudnabacteria > UBA920 > 2-01-FULL-46-14 > CAYHVH01. The sequence continues at coordinate 131,631 of CAYHVH010000001.1, read as the reverse complement.
AGCGGCCGCCGCGCCCCTGGTGATTGGCGAAAGCAACGAGCAAACCCCGCTGGCTCTAATCCGTGGGTGCCAAGAAGCAAAATTTTCGAGCAAGGACTCGTACCGCGACTGGCTCGTACCTGAAACCGAAGATTTATACGCTCCGCTCCTCAAAGTTTTTCGCAAAACCCTTGACAAGAAACACAAAACCAAATAAAACTTAGGGCTATGAGCCCTGTTAGAAATCTTTTCTTATCTAACGAGCTAAAACTAAAAAATGCATTTTTTACTCTATAAACTTCCAGGATTTCTAACGGGGTGAGCAAACTCGTGATTGTCGAATCACCAACCAAGGTCCCGATTTTGTCTAAATTTTATTGCTACATATTAAAATCGCTCAAGTCTGGAAAGTATTACGTTGGATGCGCGAACGATTATGTTCAACGATTAAAACAACATAATTCTGGGGTTGTAAAATCGACAAAATTTGATATACCGTGGAGAATTGTTTGCTACGAAAGCTTTGCAAGCTTGAAGGATGCAAGAAAGAGAGAATTACAAATAAAAAAGTGGAAAAGTCGCAAAGCTATTGAAAGACTATTTAAATTTAGAACAAAATCGAGGATCCTCGATCCGCGACACTTAGTGTCGGGATCGGGACAAAAACAATGACAAAATTAATCATCGTTGAATCACCGACTAAAGCAAAGACGATAAGTAAATTTTTGGGCAAGGACTACCGAATCGAATCCTCTTTTGGCCACATTCGCGATCTGCCGAAAAGTAAAATGGGAGTTGACCTCAAGAATAATTTCGAGCCGGAATATGTGGTACCGAAAACGGCCCAAAAACGCGTGTCCGCTCTCAAAAAACTCGCCAGCAAAGCCCCGGAAGTGATTCTCGCCACTGACGAGGACCGGGAGGGCGAGGCGATCGCCTGGCACCTCACGCAAGCCCTGGAGCTTGCGAAATCAAAAATCAAAAATCAAAAATCAAAATTAGTACAAAGGATTGTGTTTCATGAAATCACCAAGCCAGCCATCGAAGAAGCGCTGAAACATCCCCGCGAGATTGACCTCAAACTGGTAGATGCCCAACAGGCCCGCCGCATCCTGGATCGGCTCGTAGGCTACGAACTCTCACCCTTCTTATGGAAAAAAGTGCGGCGCGGTCTTTCCGCCGGCCGGGTCCAGTCTGTGGCACTCCGGCTGATTGTCGAGCGGGAAAGGGAAATTGAGAAATTCAAGGCGCAAGAATACTGGACGATTGAGGCGAAGCTGAAAAAGGGCGGCGAACCGGACAATCAGGCGTTTCTGGCCAAACTCCACGAAGTGAACGGGGTAACTTTGAAAAAGTTTGATATTGGTACAAAGGCCAAAGCCGACAAGATTGTCGGCGAGCTGCAAGGAGCAAAATACCAAATTATAGAGGTTAAAGAAAAAGAAGCCCGCCGCTTCCCGGCCGCTCCGTTTACGACCTCCACGCTCCAGCAAGAAGCGGCGCGCAAACTGGGATTCACGGCCAAACAAACCATGATGTTCGCCCAGGAACTCTACGAAACGGGTTATATCACCTACATGCGCACGGACTCGGTCAATCTCGCCGAAAGCGCTCTGCGGCAGGCCCAGGAAGTGATTTCTAAAAAGTTTGGCCAGGCCTACGCGCTCCCCTCCCCGCGCCGCTATAAAACCAAAAGCAAAGGCGCGCAGGAAGCGCACGAAGCCATCCGCCCCACCGACCTCATGAAAGACCCGGAACTTCTGGAGGGCACGCTGGAGGTACCATCAGCCAAACTTTACGACCTCATCTTCAAGCGCACGCTCGCTTCCCAAATGCCGGAGGCAGTTTTTGACCAAACGACTGTGGATATTATGGCTGATCTCCCTCCCCAGGCGTGGGGAGGGATGAAGGGAGAGGTCGAACCATCGCCAAGCCGGCAACCTCTCTCCTACTCTCCCCTCGCCAGGGGAGAGGGTAAAAACGGTAAATACCTTTTCCGCGCCACCGGGCAAGTCCTGAAATTTGACGGTTTCATCAAAATCTACACCGAGGGGCGGGATGAAACAGAAAGTACGGAAGAGCTTCCGGAAGGGCAGCTGCCAAAGCTTAAAGCCCATGAGTCTCTCACGAGTCTCGGCGTGGAGGGTAAACAGCACTTCACGGAACCGCCGCCACGCTACACCGACGCCAGCTTAGTCAAAACGCTCGAGGAATATGGCATCGGCCGGCCGTCAACTTATGCGCCGACAATTTCCACCATTATTGAACGTGACTATGTAACCCGGAAAGAGCGAAAGTTTTTCCCCACCGAAATCGGCACTATTGTAAACGACCTCTTGGTAGAACACTTTCCCGAGATTGTGGATTTTCAATTTACGGCCCACATGGAAGAAGAGCTTGATGACATTGCCGCAGGAAAGCTCAAATGGCAGCCCGTGATTCACGAATTTTACAAACCCTTCAAATCGCACCTGGAAGAAAAGAAAATTACAGTGGAAAAGCATCAGGAACAAACGGATATTCCCTGCCCGATTTGCGGCAAGCCCATGCTTAAAAAATTCGGGCGCTTCGGCCAGTTTCTGGCCTGCTCTGACTACCCCAACTGCAAAGGGACCAAGCCTCTGCCGGAAGACGAAGCGATACAGAAAAAGCTGCAGGCCGAGAACGGCGGCAAGAAGTGCCCCACCTGCGCTCAAGGCGAACTTCTGGTCCGCCGCGGCAAATTCGGCTATTTCTTGGGTTGCTCCCGCTACCCGGAATGCAAACACGTTGAAAAAATTGAAAAAAACACTGGAGTGGCTTGTTCCCAGTGCGGCGAAGGACAACTCGTTGAAAAGCGCACCAGAAAAGGCCGAACTTTCTGGGGCTGCAACCGCTATCCGAAATGCGACTACGCGACTTGGAAGTATCCAGGGCAGAGCGGGCAGGCCGGAGAAACAAAAGAAAAAGAAAAGGAGTGACGCGGCAAACTTTCTGCCACGCCACTCCCAAACTGGCGGTCAAAGATCAAAGTTGGACGAGGTGCTCCTGGCTCGTCGGGTACTCTCCCGTATAGCAGGCCGTACAGTATCTCGGTAAGGGTCCTTCTTCACAGGCTGCCCTGAGGTCTTCGAGGGAGAGATAGCCGAGCGAATCAGCATTGATGGACTCCCGGATTTCTTCGACCGAGAGCCGCGCGGCCACAAGCTCTTCGCGAGTCGGAAAGTCCACACCATAACGGCACGGCCACCTGGTCGGCGGACAGGAAATGCGCATATGTACTTCAGCCGCACCAGCTGCCCGCACCATGTGCACGATTTTATGACTGGTGAAACCGCGCATAATGGAATCGTCAACCAAGACGACTACCATGCCGGTTATCAGCCTTGTGATAACACTCAGTTTCCGTCGGACACCGATAGCTCGGGCGTGGTCGCATTTCTGCATGAAGGTCCGCCCGATATTGATATCCCTGACCAGCCCTCTGCTCAGCGGAAGTCCTGATTCACGAGCAAACCCTTCAGCGGCGTAATTCCCAGAGTCTGGCACAGGTACGATAACTATTCGGTCCCTTGGGTACGCAGTAATCACTGGATGTTCTTGGGCGAGCCTTTCTCCCATAGCAATCCGGTAGTTTGCCACCTGCTTTGAAAGACCGTCGTCTCTCCTTGCCGTCCCTAAAACCAAAGAATCAGGGCGAGAGAAGTAAACATGCTCGAAGATACAGTAATGCTCACCCTCTCCCCTAGGCAAAGTGGCGATAGTTTCCAGCCCATTCGTGGTACAGCGCAGAACCTCGCCCCGCTCGATATTTCTCTCAATTTGGGCTCCCACCTTTTCAAGCGCAATGGTCTCCGAGGCAAACAACCATGCCCCATTGCGCTTTCCCAAACAGAGGGGACGAAAACCCCGTGGATCGCGAACCGCATAAAGCGCATCTCGAGTCTGAATAAGAAAGGAATAAGCCCCCACAAACTCCGGCAGTGCCTCTAGTAAAGCTTGCTCGAACGACAAGCCGGATTGCCATTTGTGAGCGATTATCTCAAGCGCCGTTTGAGAGTCAAGTATGGTTGAAATACCATACCTGTGATTCAGTTCCTCCCAGTTTTCAAGGGTGCCGTTATGCGCCAGGGCAAACCTCCCACTGGCTGCGGTACCCCAAACAAGCGGGGTGGGAATTAAATCTTTGCTACCAGAGGTTGAGTAACGGCCATGACCGCTGATGATAGAACCTCCGTGCAGCTGCTGCTGGACTGCGCTCACTTCCATGTCTTTGTTGCTCAACAAGTCATTAGCAGGCACGTGGCTGACACCCGTTCTTCCCGATACCACAAAACCCAACGACTCGGGCCCACGATTGAGTAGGCTTAAGAGCATGTCAATAGCCGCGCCTGCGCCATCTTGCGAGTCTCCGACCACTCCAACCAATCCGCACATTATCTCCCCCTTTATGCTTTCAAAATGGATATTTTTATTATAACAAATAAAAAAGAGGGCGAGAACCAGTGACTGGTCCTCGCCCGAGGTAGATGGAGGAGATACGTGTGGACAAAACCTCTAGGGTCCGACGGATGACAGGGCCCCGGAAACCGAGGGAGTTGGCTCCAGCTCCAAGGGAAAAATCTCGTTGCCGTAGTAAACCGCACCACACTTCCGGCAGACATGCTGGGACATCCTTTCATCCTCTGGTATCCAAGTCGTCCTATCCACAACGCCTCCGCATTTACAAACCAAGGTTAGTCCCCATTTTTGGAAAACGGCGGTAACATCGGGATGACGAGTTCTTAGTCTGCTCACATTTCACCTCCCTGCTCTTTGGGGCTCCCGGCCGGATCAGGATCATGAGAAATATTATCTGGCTGGTCAAACGGATTAACGAATCGGCCAGGGCCGTCCGTATTTGATCCGACCTCGGACTTCCCCTCCCCCTTTACTGCGGGCCGTGCTTCATGGAATCCACCACACATTTGGTTGTCCTCCTTTTCTCGTTTTTGGGCTTGATCTGGAATCAATCCGGAATAGATTAATTCCGTTGATGGCTGGAAATCTGCTTTTGCAAAAACAAAAGGGTAAGACAGTCCACCAAAATTGCGTGACACGAAGGGCATTCCAAAGCTCGTGGAAACTCTCCTGGAAACATGTGCGAAACTCCCAATTCTCTAAGCGTGCCGCTCCACCCACAGCTACAACGCTCCGTTTTCTCGATATCGAACCACGGAAACATTTGCCTCAGGGCTGTCAGCTCATGCGCTTGCATCTTTGATTCCTCCTTCTTCTTTTTGGGTTCAATCTGGAATCAACCCGAAACTTCATTCCAGAAGCAAACCAAAAAGGTTTTCAAGGTGCAACTAAAAACCTGGCCCTTTGGCGGGCCAGGTTTACGTTTTGTTTTTTGCTTCTAGGCTATCCCCTTAGGCAAACGTAAAATCACCTGAACCCGCAACCAGGCCAGCAACATACCAAGCAAACCAGTTATTCAGATGATTCTTCATGACAGACTTATGATAGAAAACAGACAGAAAACTGTCAAGTTAAGGCTTGCCAACAAAAAGCACGGGTCGGGATTTGAGCCGACCCTGATGGAGGAACCTGGAGCTAGAGCTTCGCCGCGGCATCCTTTAATCTAAAGATCTCACCGAGGCCATAATGAGGGTTACGGCAGAGACCGTTCTGGTCGATCAAGGTTGCAATCTGGCGGGCAATGACCGACCAAGAGCTATGGAATCTGAATCCGGAATGATCCAGTATGGCGGTTCGGTCAGACCGAAACACTACGCTCGCAACAAACCCGGGTCTGATGGTCATGATTATCTCGATCTCTTCCGGGAGAACCGCTCCGAACCATTTCAGGGGGCGGTCAAGAGGTGCCGTACTTTTGAATCGGCCGTCCACGAGTTGTTGCACGGTTTGGCCCAAGGGTTGCAAAAACCTGTAGCGGAGAGCCTCTAGCGTTTGTACTGGCATTTCTCTCGTCTAACTCCTCCTTTTGATTTCGAGTGTATACCGCGAGTAAAGGTAACAACACAGCGGGCTGGTGTCAAACGCTCATCATTATTCCCCCGCCAGCCGACCTGTACATCGACTTGACCTGGGTTTTTCCAGTTGCTATGATGAACTGTTTCAACGTTCTTGTCAGGAGGAAAACATGAAGAGCCATAAAGCTATAGCTTTGAGAATTGGTCTCGTCACGCTCGTGTGCATAGGGGCGACAACCGTCGCTCTGCGACTGCCGCTTCCCGCTCCGGCTGTGGTGGAGTTTCCCGTGGTGACTGGGGCGGAAGTTCTGCCCGGCTCGCAGGTGAAACCCGGCACATTTACGATTGACCACGGTATCTCCGAGTTCTTGGAGCTCGCGCACAGCAGTCGCTCAAGGTCGATCGTCTCGTACAACGCTTCGTTCCATTTCGTCAGTACAACCTACTGGCTCCCGCGGGACGAAAGCGGCGTCTTCTATCGCTCTGAATGGCGGACCAGGCTCGACTGGCCTGAATATGCAACTGTTGGCCGGCTGGAGTACGACGGGCAGAAGCTCATGGCGCATCCGGAGAGAAACTGGGGGAACTTTCTAACTCCCGCAATCAGCTTGTTAACCATACTCTGTGGTTTATTGTCCTTGTTTCTTTTCTGCGAGTAGGACTTGAACGAGAGTCGGAATCACCGGGCGAGTCTGCCACCATAGACTCGCCTGATTTTTTATCTTCAAAAAGCTGCTGAACCATTCCTGCCCCGGGCAGGAATGGTTCACAGGAGCAAAGCTTTACCTAACTCGGGTTCGATTTTTGTAGTACTTCAGTGATAACCACGTCAGCCAGACAGCTAAAACCAAAATAATGACCCAGGTGCTCATCAGCTTCAGCGCTGCTGGTCCAATAAAATATACTAGCAGTCCCCAAAGAACGTTCCACACAATCAAAGCGAAAGTCGAGTACCGAAGGAATTTTGCAAATGGTAAACCCAAAATCCCCGCACTCGTGGCGGTCAGGGCCCCAACATTTGGATGAAAGTAAGTACTGAAAACAATGGGCAGCCCATATCTCTCGGTTCGAGCTTTGGCTTTTTCCAAAGGCTCCCGGAGGCCCAGCTTTAAAAACAAGCGATACCAACCGTATTTGCCTAAAAAATAATTGGCAATAGAAGTCAGCAAAAAACCGAGGATGATAAGGAAGACAACTACGAGTACGCTAAAGCCGGAATCCCGAGCAAAAATTACTCCCAAGACGATAATAATCGATCCTGGTAAATACCAGTTGATAAATAACAGGCCTTCCACCAACGCACCCAGAAAAACCACCAGGTAAGGATTATGTTCCAAGTAATACCGCTTGACGATTTCGATAAGTTCGGACGGGGGAGGCAGCCTAAAAAGATTATACAGCACAATAAACGCCGAAAAAATAATCAGCAAAATTATTGGGGCGAGAGCATAACGCAAAAAGTCCTTCATATCAACTGAATCCTAACAAAAAACCGCCTCGATGGCGACTAGAGATTGAAATCTCTCCCGACTTTCTCTATAATTACTTAAGTTCCATCGGGTCGGTAGCTCAGCCTGGTAGAGCAGTGGCCTTTTAAGCCAACGGTCGTGGGTTCGATTCCCACCCGACCCACCAGTAAACTTCACTTCGTTTCGCTTACTTGATTATGTGGCTTTGCGAGCCGTAAGCGTAGGTAGTATGATCATTAAACTTCACCGGCGCTTCGCTTAATTCCGGCGGATTTTATTTTCTTCTGCCCTTGACTTTATCTGCTTTTTCCACTATCCTTTGAAGTCATCCCAAAGCAAAACTGGAGGGTCTTATGAAACGCGGTATTCCCTTCGACGTCTTGAGCATCAGAGAAAGTAACCGGCTAACCTTTCAGCCAAGGGGTCGCAATCGACTCGTTTGCAATCAATCCCTCGGACTTGGTCATCTTACTAGCAGCCAAGCCGCCGAGCTTCGAAAGCGAGTCTGGCCCAAACACCGGGAGGTCATGGTAGCAGATTCCGCCAAAAAATCCCCAGCGCCGGGTCAGCACCCGACTCGGAAGCAAGCGCTCCGGTTAGCCGAGATGGACGGCCACCAAATAATTCTGTGCCCGCACTGCGGGAATCCAGCCACCGAGTCCCAACGGATAATTAGGACTTGTTGGCACTGCCACAAAAAATTCCGGGTTTTGTTCCCCGCCTGACGCGCGGCCCGCGGCAGAAGGAAAGTCCCCTCCTTCTGCCGATTTTTTTTAGCCCACTTCCAAATTTGCCTTGCGGCCGATCAAAAGCAGCAACACCACCGAAACCAAAGCCCAATAAAAAATCGCCTGATCGCCCACAAAAACTCTCTGGCCCAACTCCCCGAACTCCCGAACGATTTCTGGCGGGAAAAAACTTGCGGCGACCGCGAGCAAGAATCCAGTCTGGGTCAAAGCCAAAACCAAAGACGGAAAAATCCCGAAAGTTTCCGAACCGACCGGGGATTGAAAAATCACGCGCGAGAGGATAAACACCATGACCAAAAGCACTACCACAAAGGCAACAAGTTGCGAAGGAAAAGCTTGAAACACCGCAAACGGCACATACTTAAGGAGAAAAAACGACAGGCTGGTTGAAACCAAAAGCGGCAGGATTTTACCGCGCACCACAAAAAGAAAAGTATAGCCGAGGGTAACAACGACAAGAAAAACAAGCAGGAAGAAATCCCAGGAGGAGAAATTAAAAATATTCGCAAATTGCCCTAACACGTTTGCAAATTCCTAATTTCTAATTCCTAAATCCTAAACAAATTCTAATGACCAAAATTTTAGAAATTAGTTTAATTAAAAATTCTTCATAGATTATCTTTGATCTTGCTCCACAAGCCATCATCGACATCGAGACTCTCCCCCCGCTCCTCGGCCAGTTTTTGGAAAAGTTCTTTTTCTTTTTTCGTAAGTTTCGTGGGGGTGACGACCCGAATGGTCACCAGGTGATCCCCGCGCTTCGTGCTTTCCAGATATGGTACGCCCTTGCCCTTAAGCCGCAAGACATTCCCGGATTGCGTACCGGCGGGAATCTTGAGCCAAACTTTGCCGTCCACGGTGTTGATCTCCACCTTTGCCCCCAAGGTTGCTTGATAAATCCCTACCGGAACTTCCGAGAAAATTTCAAACTCCTGTCGCCGAAATTCCGGATGGGTTCGGACATGAATCACCAGATACAAATCGCCCGGGTGGCTTCCCCGATAGCCAACCTCTCCCTCGCCCGTGAGCTTCAGCCGCTGGCCATCGTCAATGCCCGGCGGCACAATGACTTTGACCCGCTTGGTCATTTTCTTTATCCCCCGACCGCGACAGGTCTGGCACAGCTCCTCCGGCACCTTCCCCAAACCCTCGCATTTGTCGCAAACCCGCACTTGCTGGAAACTCCCCAGAATCGTTCGCCGGTGTTCAGTCAGCTGTCCCGTGCCGTGGCATTTGGGACAAGATACGACTTTGCTTCCGGCCGCCGCGCCGCTGCCCTGACAGGCCGGGCAGTGAGCATTTTTTTCCAGACTGATTTCCTGCTCCGTGCCGAAAACGCCGTCCAAAAAATCAACCGTCAGTTCCATCTCCAAATCAATGCCCTGTTGGCGTCTGGCCTGCCGCGGAGCACCAAAGATATCAGAGAAGACGTCGCCGAAATCAAACTCCATACCGGAAAACGGCCCCCGGGAGTAATTCTCGCCAAATCCCCGCACAAAGTCCGAAAAATCGGCAAACCCCCCAAACCCGCCAAAGCCCGCCCCGCCCCGCGCCCGGGCCTGCTCAAACGTCTCCCCGAACTGATCGTATTGGGCGCGTTTTCCCTCATCGGAGAGAACCTCGTAGGCTTCGTTGATTTCTTTGAACTTCGCCGCCTCTCCACTGCCCTTGTCGGGGTGATGCTCGTGCGCCAGCCGACGATAGGCCCGTTTGATTTCGTCCTTGGAGGCACTGCGTCCCACTCCTAAAATTTGATAGTAATCTCTATCCATCACGGTTCGACCTCTCCCTTAATCCCTCCCCAGGCCTGGGGAGGGTGGCCGGAGGCCAGGAGAGGTCGCCTGCCTTATTTTTTCTCTTCAAACTGGGCGTCCTCGGGTTTGCCCTTGTCCTTGTTCTTGTCCTCACCGCCCGGCTTGTCTGTTTTGCCCGAGGCCGAGTACATTTGAGCGCCCACTTTTTGGATTTCCTGACTGATAAGCTCCATTTGTTTCCGAATGGCTTCGGCGTCACTCCCGTCCTTAATTTTCCGAAGCTCCTGAACCTTGCTCTCCAGGTCTGCCCGAACTTTACTGTCAACTTTGTTCCCGGCGTCTTTGAGAGTTTTTTCCACGACGTGAATCAGCTGATCGGCTTGATTGCGGACCTCAATGAGCTCCCGCCGTTTCCGGTCTTCGACGGCGTGGGCTTCGGCCTCTTTCCTCATCCGTTCTATCTCCTCTTTCGATAAGTTAGAAGAGCCGGAAATCGTAATGTGCTGGGCTTTGTTAGTCGCTTTGTCCTTGGCGGTGACCGTCAAAATCCCGTTTGCATCAATATCAAAGGTCACCTCGATTTGCGGGATACCCCGAGGGGCTGACGGAATACCGTCCAAAATAAATCGCCCCAGGGATTTGTTGTCCGCCGCCAGAGGCCGTTCCCCTTGCAAAATATGGATTTCCACCGAGGTCTGGCTATCCGCAGCGGTCGAAAAAACTTGGGACTTGGCCGTGGGGATAGTAGTATTCCGTTCGATCAAAGGAGTCGCCACCCCTCCCAAAGTTTCAATCCCCAAAGTCAAAGGCGTCACGTCTAAGAGCAAAACGTCTTTTACCTCCCCGCCCAGAACACCAGCCTGGATGGCCGCTCCCTTGGCTACCGCCTCCATGGGGTCCACCCCCCGCTCGACCTTCTTGCCCAGAAAATCCTCAATAAACTTTTGGACGATCGGCATCCGGGTCGGCCCGCCGACCATCAGGACCTTGTCGATGTCCGGAGGGGAAAGCTTCGCATCCGAGAGGGCCTGCTCCAGGGAATGGCGGGTTCGTTCAACAATCGGGCGCACCAACTCCTCAAGTTTGGCTCGCGTCATCTTCATCGTCAAATGCTTTGGACCCGAAGCATCGGCTGTGATAAACGGCAAATTAATCTCCGTTTCCAGAGTAGTGGAGAGCTCGATCTTCGCTTTCTCCGCCGCCTCCTTCAGCCGGTTGAAAGCCATCTTGTCCTTGCGGATGTCAATCCCCGATCCCTTCTGAAACTCCGCGGCAATGTAATCCATGACCACGCTGTCCATATCCGTGCCGCCCAGATGAGTATCGCCCGAGGTGGAAATAACCTCAAACACCCCTTGACCGAAATCCATAATCGTTACATCCAGGGTCCCGCCGCCGAAATCAAAAACCAGAATCTTCTGCTCCCCTTTGCCCTTATCCAGACCATACGCCAGAGCGGCGGCCGTGGGTTCGTTAATAATCCGAATGACCTCGAGTCCCGCGATCTCTCCGGCGTTTTTGGTGGCCTGCCGCTCGGCATCGTCAAAATACGCGGGCACGGTGATAACGGCCTTTTGCAGAGGTTCGCCCAAATACGCCTCGGAGTCTTTTTTGATTTTCTGCAAAATGAAAGCTGACATCTGCTCCGGCGTGTATTCCTTGCCGTAAAGCTGAATCTTCTCTTTCGTGCCCATCTTCCGCTTCACGGCAAAAGCCGTGCCCTCCGGGTTGGTAACCGCTTGCCGGCGGGCCGGTTCGCCAACCAAGAGTTCACCATCTCGGGTAAAGGCCACGTAGGAAGGAAACGCCTTCCCCCCGCCTACCGTAGTGCCCTCGGCCGAAGGAATAATTATTGGCTTACCGCCTTCGAGGACGGCGGCGGCGGAATTGGAAGTTCCGAGATCGATTCCGATGATTTTTGGCATAATAATTCTCCTTTCTTACTACGAACTTACGAATCTTTTACGAAAGTGCGAAAGTTCGTATTTTCGTACTGTTTCGTACTTTCGTAGTTTATTTTGCAACTTTCACTTTCGCGGGCCTGATGACTTTATCGTTTAATTTATAGCCGGTCTGGATTTCCTCCACAATCGTCCCCCGGGCTTGGTCTGACTCGACCTGCTCCACTGCCTCGTGCAGGCGGGGGTCAAACTGCTCTCCCAGGCTTTTAATTTTCGCAATGCCCATCTCCAGCAAACTCTTCTCCAACTGCTGCACAATTTTTACCACTCCTTCGGACCAAGTTTGAAACCGCTCGTCGGCCGGGGCATGTCTTACAGCCTGCTCCAAACTTTCCAAAGTCGGTAAGATTTTTACCACGGTCACTTCCTGGGCAAACTGCAATAATTCCCGATCCTCTTTCGTCCGGCGCTTCTGGTAATTTTCAAAATCGGCGGCCGTGCGCTTCCAAGAGTTTAAGTATTCCTCGGCCTTCTTTTTATACTCCTCAAGCTCTTGGGTAAGCTTGCCGACGTCTGACTTCGTTATTTGGTCATTCGGCATGGTTTAGACCGGCCGGCCGTTTAAGAATATTATCAAAAATAAAGCTAGACCGGAGGAGAGCAACTTGGAAATGTACTCCAGGAGCGAAATATTCCTGGCGTATTTCATCCGTTTCAGGCCCACGATGCCGATTAAGCCCTTTTCCCCGCTGGGCAGCAGAACGTTCGTGACCACCAAGCTAAAATCCGAGGCCAAGGGAATGGGCGCTTCCTTGCCGATGAAAGTCTGGACCGCTCGAAAATCCCTCTTCAGAAGAGCCTGGCTGTGATCTTGCAGTTCTTCCAGAAACTCGGCTAATTCCCGAAGTTCTTCGCGACGCACGTCCTCTTGCAGAACCTTTGCCAAGCCGCTTGTCGTCACACTCTCGGGGAGCAAGGTAAATGTCGCCCCCTCCGCGTGCTGCGCCAGTAACTTGCTGAGTCCTCGTCCCAACTCGAGATACTGCCGCTGCAGTTGGGCCAATTCCTGTTTCAGACGATTCTGCTCAACGGTCGACAGCGCGAGATGGTGCATGAGCTTGCTGACAAAGTAGCGGTAGCCGCGGTCGGTGGGGACACGCCCGGCCGAGGTATGCGGCTGGGTGATCAAGCCAGACTTCTCCAAAGCCTGCATTTCGTTGCGGACGGTGGCCGAACTCACTCCCAGCCGGTACTTTTGGGCCAAATCTTCCGAGCCGACCGGCTCGCCGTGCTTGCTGTATTCGCGGACCACCGCGGCCAAAATTTGCGCTTGACGAGGGGTAAGGTTTTCCATAACTACCCTATAGTATAATTTTAGCACTCAACAGTGTCAAGTGCTAAGAGAAGGGTTTTGATTAATCTTAGCGTGTCTAGGAACCCGCTCGTAAAAAATTAATCCGACTCTCGCCCGCCGAATCCGCCAAGGCTTACAGGGTTATTCAGTTAGCTCCGCCACCACGATATAGCGGCCCAGGGAAGTCCCCACCGGATAACTGGTTTGCAAAGTCAAAAGCCGCCTTTCGGAATTTTCCTGACTTAGCCATCGTCGATCGCGGACACTAATCGAAAAGTTGTCCCTGACGAGATAAGTAAAAATTCGTCCTTCTGCGTCAGAGAGGAGAATCGGCGCTCCTTTTTCAATGCGGGGCAGGAGCGCAAAGACTGTCTTGTACTGGCCTTTGGCCCAGGCGTTATCAGAAGAATGGCCGAAAATATAGACATTGCCCGGCTCCCCCGGCTGGGCCGTCCCCGGATAATGCACGACCCCGTTCTGCAAAGCTTGCTGAAAAACTGCCTCTGCGTCCTCTGCAACATAATGAACCGGCGCTTTAATCCGCAAACTGGCAACGAGCAAGGTATTCGGTGCCATCTTGAGAGGCTCTGGTCCCGGGCTTGGGGGCTGGGAAAAAGTATATTGAAAATTGACCCAGAAAAACTGGGCATTGAGGAGCACAAAAGCCACCCCCGCTATCCCGACCGACCACAGCACTCTTCGCCCCAAGTTTCTCATAGTGATTTGCCAATTCCCTAAATTATATGCTAAACTCGAAAGCTGGTCTAGAAGGAGGAAAACCAATGAACGAGTGGCTGATTGTTATCGGGATTACCCTTGCCGGACTTTTCGCAGGATTTGTACTTCTGAACTTCAGGATCGCAAAACTCGACCGGGAGCTGGATCAGAACCTCACTGGCAACCGGGGCCTGTCCGATGAGGAGCGCGAGCGCAAAACCCGGTTACGGGAGTCGCGCCTCTGGTGGCACAAAATCGTTGTTATCGCTGCGATTCTGGTCCTTCTGCTCGGTGCAATCGTAGTGAGCTGGCCGGCGCTTGAAAGCTTCGGACTATTTAAGTAAGCCCCAGGCGCCGCGCAGGAGCCGAGAGGTAAACATATCCGCGGGGATCGCGTTTGACAAAGTTCGTCGCGCGACCCCCTTTTTTTATTTCAAAATTTTCTTCAAATACTGCCCGGTGTAGGACTTTTTGACCCGGGCGACTTCCTCGGGCGTGCCTTCCGCCACCAGCCGCCCGCCCCGATCACCCCCCTCGGGACCCAGGTCAACAATCCAATCCGCGCATTTGATGACGTGCATATTATGTTCAATCACGATTACGGTATTCCCTTTTTCCACGAGCTTGGTCAGGACGTCTAAAAGTCTCTTGACATCGTCAAAATGCAGGCCAGTGGTCGGCTCGTCCAAAATGTACAAAGTCTTGCCGGTTTGGGTGCGGGAGAGTTCGGTCGAGAGTTTGATTCGCTGCGCTTCTCCGCCGGAGAGGGTGGTGGCCGGCTGGCCCAAGTGCATGTAGCCCAGCCCGACCAAAGACAGGACGTCCAGTTTACGGAAGATGGCCGGCAGGTTGCGAAAAAATATCCGGGCTTCATCCACGGTCATCTCCAAAATGTCGGCAATGTTTTTGCCCTTGTAGTGTATGGCGAGAGCTTCCTTGTTGTAACGCTTGCCTTTGCACTCCTCGCAGGTCACGTAAACATCAGGCAAAAAATGCATTTCAATCTGAATCACGCCGTCGCCGGAGCAAACCTCGCACCGGCCGCCTTTGACATTGAAAGAAAACCGGCCGGATTGGTAACCGCGCATCTTCGCCTCGGGGGTCGAAGCGAAGAGGTCGCGAATGTAGGTAAACACCCCGGTATAGGTCGCGGGGTTGCTGCGGGGCGTGCGGCCGATGGGCGACTGGTCAATGTTGATGACTTTATCTATGTGATCGAGGCCGAGAATTTTTTTATGCTCCCCGGGGAGCTCTTTGGCGTTGTAGAAATAGGAGGCCAGGGCTTTGGCCAAAATATCATTCAGGAGGGTGGATTTGCCCGAACCGGAAACCCCGGTAATGCAGATGAACTTACCCAGCGGAATTTCCACATCGAGGTTTTGCAAATTATGCTCCCTGGCCCCGACGATCGACAGCCGCCGGCCGCTGCCGGCCCGGCGCCGCGGCGGTACCGGAATGGTCTCAAGCCCTAGAAGGTAGCGGCCGGTCAAAGAAGCGGGATTGTTCTTGAGCTCCTGGGGGGTAGCAGCGGCTACGATTTGACCGCCGTGTTTGCCGGCGCCCGGACCGATATCCACGACCCAATCGGCCGCAAGAATCGTTTCCTCGTCATGCTCCACGACAATCACGGTATTGCCCAAATCCCGGAGGCTCTTCAAGGTCGCCAAAAGCCGCGCGTTATCCCGTTGATGCAACCCGATCGAAGGTTCGTCCAAAATATACAGCACCCCGGTGAGCCCAGAGCCAATCTGGGTAGCAAGCCGGATGCGTTGCGCCTCCCCGCCGGAAAGCGTACTCGCGGCGCGGTTCAGCGTCAGATACTCTAGCCCCACATTTTCCAAAAACCGGAGGCGCGCCCGGATTTCTTTGAGGATCTGCCGGGCAATTTTCCGGTCTTTTTCGGAAAGCCGTTTTTCCAAAACTCCAAAAAATCCCTGCAACAGCCCGACGTTCATTTCCGCAACGTCCATAATCGATTTGTCCTCAATCGTGACCGCCAGGACTTCCGGACGCAACCGTTTACCCTGACAAGTTGGACAAATTTGCAACCGCATATACTGTTCGATTTCCGAGCGCATATAATCAGAATCCGTTTCCCGGTAGCGGCGCAGGAGATTGGGGATCACTCCCTCAAAGGGCGCTGGACCGCCGTCCATCTCGATGGCCTTGCTCCCCGAGCCGTACAGCACCAAATCAATGAATTTTTGCGGCAACTCCTTCACCGGTAGATGCACGGAAAAACCGTAGGCCTCGCCGACCGCCGCCAAAATCCGGTCATACCAGGACAAGCGCGCCGTGGTTTTGCTCCACGGCCGAATCGCTCCTTCTGCCAGGGACAACCGCCGGTTGGGAATGACCAGCGCCGGATCAACCTCCAGCTTCGTGCCCAAACCAGTGCAATCCGGGCAGGCCCCGTGCGGGGAGTTGAAAGAAAAATTCCGGGGATTGAGCTCCGGCAAGGCCACGTGCCCCTCTGGACAGGCAAATTTTTGCGAAAGAATGATGTCTTTCCGCTCGTCCACAAAATGCAAAACCGCGGTCTCGGCCCCCAAATCCAGAGCCGTTTCCAAAGAATCCGAAAGCCGGGAGCGCTCCACCCCCAAAACCAGCCGATCCACGACCACGTCCAGAGAATGCTTCTTTTTTTTATCGAGCGTTAAAGCCAGGGCCTCGTCCAAATCCAGGAACGTCCCGTCCAGGCGGATGCGCGCGTAGCCGGCTTTTTTGATTTCTTCCAAAGCATGCTTGTGCTCGCCTTTCCGGTCAGCAACGAAAGGGGCGAGAATCATAAGTTTCGTATTTTCCGGATACGCCAAAATCTGATCCACCATTTGGGTCACCGTTTGCCCCGCAATCTTTTGGCCGCAAACCGGGCAATGGGGGCGCCCAACCCGGGCGAACAGCAAGCGCAAATAGTCATAAATTTCGGTCACCGTGCCGACCGTGGATCGGGGGTTGTGCGAGGCGGATTTTTGGTCTATGGAAATCGCCGGGCTTAGGCCTTCGATCTGCTCCACGTCTGGCTTGTCCATCAATCCCAAAAATTGCCGCGCGTAAGCCGAAAGGCTCTCCACATATCGGCGCTGGCCCTCGGCATAAATCGTGTCAAACGCCAAGGAGGACTTGCCTGAGCCGGACAGGCCGGTAAAAACAATGAGTTTGTTGCGCGGCAAATCTAGGTCAAGATTTTTGAGGTTGTGAACCTTGGCTCCCCGGATCTTGATGAGACCGGCAGCACCCAAGCTTTCCAAGCTTGTCTTCTTTTTTACCATAAAGACACTGGTTTAAAAGCTGACTTTTGCCCATAACCGAGTAGACCCTCGGGGAGGGCGGAAACAAACTAACTGCCATTTTAGCACGGCTGTCAAGAAGCGTCAAGAGTCGGTATAATGTTAGCGACCAAAAGCCATGGCGCTCACCGCGGAAAACCTAAATCGCTTGCCGCAAAAACCGGGAGTCTACCTGTTCAAAGATGCTCGGGGCGAAGTTTTGTACGTCGGCAAGGCCAAAAACCTCAAAAACCGGATCCGCAGTTACTTTGCCAAAAGCCCGGAGGGGCAAGCGCCGCGCACGGCGCTCCTAGTGGCAGAGCTTGTCGACCTCGACTACATCATCGTTTCCTCCGAGCTGGAAAGCTTGATGCTGGAAAATAACCTCATCAAACAGTATCAGCCGCGCTTCAATGTCCGCTTGCGCGACGACAAAAATTACCAATTCCTCAAAATTGATTATGAACAGGAAATCCCCCAAATCTATCCGGTCCGGAAAGTCGACAAAACTAGTACTAAAAATAAATACTTCGGCCCCTACACCTCGGGGGGAGCCGTCAAACAAACCCTGAAGCTTCTGCGCCGGCTTTTTAATCTCTGCGGCAACAAAAAAGTTTCGCGCCGCGCCTGCTTTCAGTACCACCTGGGCCGGTGTCCCGGCGTCTGTCTTGGACGGGTGAGTCTTTTAGATTACCGGAAATCCCTTATGGAGGCGGAAAAATTTCTGAATCACAAACAAATCGAACTCATCAAGACCCTGAAACGGGAGATGCGCTCGGCCGCCGAGCACCACAAATTTGAAAAAGCCGCCGCCCTGCGCGACAAAATCAAAAGTCTGGAGAGCCTTTGGGAAAAACAAAAAATCGTCTCGGCCCGGAAACTCTCCCAGGACTATTTCGGCCTGTTTGTCGCCGGGCCCCGGGCAATCGTTAATTTATTCCTGGTCCGAGACGGGAAGCTTATTCACCAGGAAACCTTTGAACTTGCCCAAACGGAAGGCTCGCCGCCGGAAGAAATTTTAGAATCCTGGCTCAAGCAGTACTACTCCGAAGCCAGCAATCTCCCGAAGGAATTAATCACGCGGTATCGGCTGCCGGACCGCGATGCTTTGCAAAAATGGCTTTGGGTAAAAATTATAAATCCCAAAAGGGGTAATAAACTCAAACTCTTGGCGCTCGCCGAGGAAAATGCCGAGGACTATTACGGGCGAACCATCGCCTCCTTCGAGCGGGTTCTTACCGACCTCCAAAACCTTCTCCATCTCCCCCGGCCGCCGGGGCGGATTGAAGCTTATGACGTTTCCAATATCCAGGGATTTTTGCCAGTCGGCTCGCTGGTGGTCTTTGAACAGGGACTGCCCAAAAAAACTGACTACCGCAAATTCAAAATCAGGCTCAAAGAAAAACCTGATGACGTCGGGATGATGAAAGAAATGCTTTTAAGAAGATTTAGTCATTCCTCTCCCTCTCCTCATGAGGGGAGGGTCAGGGAGGGGTTGCAATCTTGGCCCCTGCCCGACCTCATCATCATTGACGGGGGCAAAGGCCAGCTGAATGCTGCGCTTTCAGTACTTTCCACTTACCACTTACAACTTCCCGTCATTGGTCTGGCTAAACGGCTGGAAGAAATTTTCCTGCCGGGGAAAAAAGACGGCATTCGACTTTCTCCTGACTCCCCCATGTTGCACCTTTTGCAACGAATCCGGGACGAAGCCCACCGTTTTGCCATTACCTTTTACCGGGTTCGGCACCGCCGCGAGGGAGCTCGCTCGCGACTAGATGAAATTTCCGGCGTTGGGTCGGTCACCAAGAAAAAACTGTTGCAAAGATTTGGCACCCTATCAACCATCCGTAATACTTCGCTTGAGGCGTTAGCGAAAGAAATCGGACCGGCCCTGGCAAAAAAAATCAAAGAAGCGCTTTAACGGGGTTGACCATAAGCTTCATCTTCGTTAAGCTTAATCTTACATGCAGAAAGCCATTTTTATCGCCCAAATTGTTGTTTCGGTCCTGCTGGTCGGGGCCATTCTCTTGCAGCATCGGGGGGCCGGACTCTCGGCCGTATTCGGGGGCGGCGGCAACGTCTACCGCACCAAGCGAGGGCTGGAAAAAGGACTGTTTGTCCTGACGATCTTCCTAGTCATTTTGTTTGTCGCTATCGGGGTGGTAAGCCTTGCTCTCTCGTCTTAAAAATTTCTGGTCGCTATTTTCGGGAGTAGAAAAAAAACTACTCCTGCTTTTCATTTTAATTCTTCTTGCGAGCGCGGCGACTCTCCTCGTTCAAAATCAGCGGGGCCGGGTGGAAATCCCAAAAATCGGCGGCGGTTATTCGGAAGGGCTGGTCGGCCAGCCCCAAAATTTGAATCCCCTGCTGGCGCCGGCCAATGACGTCGACCTCGATCTTTCCCGGATTGTCTATGCCGGGCTTTTGAAATTCGACAATCGTCTCAATCTCGTCCCCGACTTGGCCCAAAACCTGCCAGAGGTTTCCCCCGACGGCAAGGAATACACGATCAAACTCAAGGAAGGACTGTTTTGGCACGACGGCTTAAGTTTAACCGCCGACGATCTGGTTTTTACCTTCCAGGCCGTGCAAAACCCTGACCTCCGGAGCCCCTTGCGCCGCTCCTGGACCAAAGTGGAGGTTGAAAAGCTCGACCACCTTACTGTCAAACTGAAAATCCGAGAATCGTCCACAACTTTCATTGCCAATCTGACTCTGGGAATTTTGCCGAAGCATATCTGGGAAACGGTACCCGCGGAGGCCTTTGCCCTCTCGAAGTTCAATCTCGAGCCGGTGGGCGCGGGGCCGTTTCGGGTGGCGGAAATCAAGCGGGGGCGGGGCGGGGAAATTCGTTCCCTGCTGTTGCGGGCTTTTGAGCGCTATTCCGGCGAGGGACCGTACCTTCGGACCCTGACCTTCAAATTCTACGAAACCACGGACGAACTCATAAACGCCTACCACGCGCGAGAAATTATGGGCCTCGGTTACGTTCCCTTTGACCAAAGTTTGTTCATCCAACCAAAAGCCTCTCTCCAGCAAATCTTCTTGCCGCTGCCCCAATACCAAGCGGTGTTCATCAACCGGGTGAAAAATCCCGCGCCCCTGGAGGATAGGCGAGTCCGGCTGGCCCTCGCGAAAGCCGTGGACAAAAAGAAAATTATTGATGAAATCTATGTCGGACAGGGGTCCGAAGCTTACGGACCGATCCCCGAGGGATATCTGGGCTATCACCCGGAGATTCCGGGAGCGGACATGAACCTTTTTGACATTTCCCGGGCCAAAGCTCTCTTGGACGAAGCCGGGTGGATGCTGGATCCGGCTTCTGGCTTTCGGCAGGACAAACTCGGCCGGACCCTGGCTCTCAATCTGGCGACCAATAATAATTATCCGCCGAACGTCCTGGCAGCCCAGGCCCTGAAAAAGATGTGGGAAGGGATTGGCATCCAAATCTCGCTCAATATCGAAACCCTGGCTGATCTCGAAGAAAAATTTATCCGTCCCAGAAACTACGAATTGCTTCTCTATATCGAAAACGTCGGCGCCGATCCCGACCCTTATCCCTATTGGCACTCCTCCCAGCTGCGGGACCCGGGCCTGAATTTTTCGACTTTCTCCAACAAGACCGCGGATCGACTTTTGCTGGAAGCCAGAACAAATCTGCCGGCCACGGAACGGGCGCAAAAATACCGGCAGTTCCAGGAAATTTTTGTGGGTGACGTGCCGGCCATTTTTCTGACCCGCAGTGTCTTTGTCTACAATCTGCCCCAAAGCCTCAAAGGAGCGGAGCTCAACACGGTGCTGGTACCAGCCGAACGGTTCGCCGATATCAACCTGTGGTATGTTGAAACCAAACGGGTGAGGAAGTAAAATTAGGTGGTGGCTACGACGAGGGCACGTGGCGGAACTGGTATACGCGTACGCTTCAGGAGCGTATGGACTTTAGTCCGTGAGGGTTCAAATCCCTCCGTGCCCACCACGCCCTCCTTCTGATGCGCCCTCGCTTTGCGGAAATTGGCGCAAAAACTTCCCAGCCGAATCTAAAAAGACATTTATGACATCAACACTTGATCTTTGGATAGTCGGTACTTTCTTTCTCATAACTTTAGCGGTCGGATTTTTTGAAAAGAAAAAGCTCACGATTGAGGACTATTGGGTTAATAGCAGAAAGACGAACAAATTTGTACTCGTCGCCACAACTCTTTCCACTTTCATCGGTGCGGGTGCAATTTTAGGAAATGCAGGAGTAGCTTTTTCTGGTGCAGGACTTGCAACATTTGTAATTGCTGGTTCATATTTTTTATATTTTCTAATTTTTGCAAAGTTTTTTGCTCCGAAAATTAAAGAGTTTGGCGATGTAAATAAAGCGTACACTTTACCGGATTTTTTTGAGGCGAGATATTCAAATAAAGTCCGACTTGCCGGCGCAATAACTAACCTTGTCAGTTGGTCTTTATTTCTTGCTCTCCAAATGTTGGCGATTGGAGTTTTTGTCGGCGCGCTTACTGGATTTGACCCCACGCTTGCAACAATCGTTGGCGGTGCAATCGTGATTTTATATACTGCGGTCGGTGGTCTGCGCGCCGACATTCGCACAGATGTTTTTCAATTCATTGTCATGTTATTTTTGTTAGTTGTTTTTCTCCCGTTGGTGATAATGAAGGGTGGCGGCTTTGGCGCGATTGCTTCGCTCCCGCAATCTTTTCTTATTGGCACTGATTTCGCGCCGCTCTACGTGATGATTCTTGCTTTCTTCTTTCTTGGAGCCGGCGCACTCACAAGCGCCGATATGTGGCAACGCGCTTACGCCGCCGACACCACAAAAAATGTCCGGTGGGCAATGAAAATATCCAGTATCCTTGTTCTTTTGTTTCTCACTATGGCGACGCTTTTCGGAATTTTCGGCAAAATTCTTTTGCCTGACGCTCACTCTAATCTTATTGTCGCGGACCTTATCACAACTCTTTTGCCCGCCGGACTGCTCGGAATTGTTCTTGCGGGATTCTTTGCGGCGATTATGTCGTCTGCCGATACGGTGTTGCTCGTTACGAGTATGACGGTCGTCCATGACATTTATCACAAAACTTTCCGCAAAGAACTCCCGCCAGAAAAAGTGCTCCAAATGAGTCGCTGGGTCACTTTGGTACTCGGCGTTGTCGGACTTTCTGTTGCTCTTATTGTTTTCAATATTGTTCATTTGTCTATTGAGGCAGTTAGTTTTTATGTCGCACTTCTTCCTGCTATTGTGTTCGGCTTTTACTGGAAGAAGGCGACAAGCACAGCGGCTCTTTGGAGCATCATTTTAGGATTTCTTACCATTGTCGCGTTTTTGTTCATTGACCCTGTTCAAGCGTTTATTCCCGGCTTGATTGTGAGCTTTATTACATTTTTCGTCGTCAATTTTTTCGCTTCGCGAAGGTTGACGACACTCTCTTCATCGTTGTAGTTTTAAAGAACTTTCGGCGGAGAAATGTTGCGCGAATTTTGCCGATGCGAGGGCGCGGCGGAAAGGGGGTGTGGGGCGCCCCGAAGCAGAGCAAGCTCGCTACGGGGTAAAAATTCCGCCGCGCCCGAGCGTTCCGCCGGATCCGCCAGTTGGTGAAGGAGGCGGTCAGAATTCCCTTCAAAATGCGTTCGTGCTACGTTTAGAATATCCCACCACGCTTAGCGAGGTCCACCGAAATTCGCTAAAAGCTAATCTTAAAAAAATATGCCTCTTGACGGACAAACACTGGAACAGTCTCCCGAAATTGATCCCGCGATGTTTAAGGCCAAGGACCAAAGCGCACTCCTGAATGAGCTAATCCCTTTCTTCAGGGAAAACGCCAAAGCTTATCAACAGTCTGGACCCGCAACCCGTAAAGACGGAATTGTCACCTACACTTTTAGAGTTGAGTTTGAAACCAAGAAGGAAGCCGAAACTGCTTCTGCAGAATTACAAGATATGGGATTTAGCGCCAAACTCGTAAGCGAAAACATTTTGGAAATAGAGGCCAGGTTCGAAACGAAAGATTAAAATCAACCACCCAGCCAAAAAACGGCGGCCGAAGCCGCCGCTTTTTGTTTGTCCAAAAATGTCTTAACTTCAGGTCTTGAAAAACTTGGAAAAATCCGTGCCTTGCCGTTTGCCCTTGACCCTTTCAGCCAAGGCCTGGGTCACAATCGGCAGAGCAATGGTCGCATCACAATAACACTGCACAAATTCGCCAGCGAAGGTTTCTTTCCCCCAGGTCACGGCCTCCTCAAAGGTGCAGCCCGACAGTCCTCCCCATTGCGGCGAGTCAGTCGTAATTTGCACGGCATACTTGTGTGGATAGTAGCTTTCGTTGGTACCCTCACGGTTTAAGCTGTGAGCGCGGCCCGGAACTTTGCGATCCGGATACATCAAATCCGCGGTCACCGCGAAAAGCTGGATGAAGTCTTTGGGCACCCCGCCGCCGATGTAAACCACTCCCGTATCTTTCACCTGCTCGCTCATCCGCATAAACTCCACATAATCTTTGACCCCGTCCAAAATCAAATCAAACTCTTTGCTTTTCGCGATCAAGGCCGCGTCCCCATAAGGGCTATCAATAATCGCCGGACAAAATACGGGGACATTATGCTCTGCCGCTGACGCAATAATACTTTTAATCCCCTTTTTGCCGAGCCACAAACCGAACAGGTACAAAAACTCGCGGGAGGAATAGGGAGTATTGGGCTTCAGGGTCAAAATAAACTCGGCGATAAGCTCTGTCATCACCAAATAGTCTGACTCTTTGCCAAAGACGTCATAGTAGCGATTATAGCCCGCTTTAAAGACTGATTCATTGTCCACCATATGACTGCCTTGATAGTAACTCCGGCCCATTGCCTCAACAATGTCTTCGGAAAGATTGGCTCCGGTTGCGACCAAAATATCAATATAGTGATTCTCCAAAAGCCAATTGATAATTTTCCACTGCCCGGTCGTGGAAAGCGAACCGGTATAACCCAAAAGAATGGTTACGTCCTTCGCCCTGATCATCTTTTCCCAAACCTCGACCACCTCCGCCAGCTTCCGGCCCTGAAAGCCGGTGCGGGCCATGTCCTCCAGAAGTTTGGAAACCGATTTGTCGGGCTCAACCGTTATGGCCGAAACTTTTTCCGCCAGATTTTTTTTCATTTCGTTGTCTAACTTCTTAAATTTACGACTTACGGAAAAATGCTAACACAGAAAATCCAAAAACGCAATCCAGTTCTCAACACTTCTGCTGCTAACGATCGAGGCTTGACACCCCTCATCTTTTCTGATACCATTACCCTATCAAGGTTCGAAATCGTGAAAGCTAAGCCAAACTTTAGGAATTAGTAAGTAGATACGTTGGGCATAAAAATCTTGTGTCCAGAAGTTTACTTATTAAAAGTCATTTTGCGGATCGTGGCTTATAGGCCCATTCGGAATGACTAAGGATTATTTTATTCATGTCTACCGACAGCAGGTCTCCCGAAGGGAGACAAAAAAGGCGAGTGTTACGCTCGCCGCGTTTTCGTGGCAGCGCTTCTAGCCACGCGCCAAGACCGACCCCCGGCCTCCGGGGTCAGGAGGCAATGCGGGCGGCGATGCAGCCCCAGTTCAAAAGAACCGATCCCCATCTCCGCGTAATTCCCATGGGGGGAGTCGAGGAAGTCGGCAAAAATATGACCGTCCTCGAATACGGGGACGATATCATTATCATCGACGTAGGGCTGGCGTTCCCCGACGAAACCATGCCGGGCATTGATTATGTCATTCCTGACACCAAGTACCTCCAGGAAAGGCGGCGGAATATCCGGGGTATTTTGTTCACCCACGGCCATTTGGACCACATTGGCGCGTCCCCCTACATTCTTCCGAAGCTCGGCGACCCGCCGATCTATACCATGCGCCTCACGGCGGCGCTTCTCGAAAAGCGGCTGGAAGAATTTCACCTCAAAGGCCGCAGTCAAATTCATATCCTCAACAAAGACGACGTTCTGCGACTCGGGGCGTTCACCATCCGAGTGTTCCGCCTCAACCATAACATTCCGGACTGCATCGGCTTTTCCATCAAAACTCCGACCGAGCACGTCATCTACGCCACGGACTGGAAATTTGACCATACCCCGGTGGACGAAAAGCCGGCGGAATTCCACAAAATCGCCAATTTTGGTGGGGAAGGAGTGGATCTCTTGCTCTCCGATTCGACCAATGCCGATGAACCGGGCTATTCTCTCTCCGAAAAAGATCTGGGCGAAACGATTGATACCGTAGTCAAGGCCGCCCAGGGACGGATAATTTTTGCCACTTTCAGCAGCCTGATCTCCCGCCTCCAACAAGCGATTGACGCCGCTGTCAAACACGACCGGAAAGTCGTCGTAACCGGCCGGAGCATGGTGGACACCGTGGAGATTGCCCACAATCTGGGATACCTGCACATCCCCAAAAAAACCGTCATTACGGCCGATAGTTCCAAGCGCTTACCCGATAACAAAGTCCTGATTCTCACCACTGGTTCCCAAGGCGAGGAAGCGGCGGCCCTCGCCCGGATTGCCCGCCAGGAACACAAAACCATTGTCATCAAGCCGGGCGACACAGTCGTGGTTTCGGCCTCGCCCATCCCGGGCAACGAACGGGCGATTGCCGCGATCATGAACGATTTGACCCGCCAAGGCGCTCACGTGCTGTACCAAAAAATCTTGGACATCCACTCCTCCGGCCACGGCCGTCAGGAAGATTTGAAATTGATGATTGCCCTGACCAAGCCAAAATATTTCCTGCCGATTCACGGCGAACACTATCTTCTGGTCGCCCACGCGGAGCTCGCGCAATCCATCGGCATGAAAAACGAAAACATTTTTGTGATGGATAACGGCGGCGTGTTGGAGGTCAGCCAGCGCGGTGCCAAAATCTCCCAGGAAAAGCTACCGCTCTCTCAAATCTTCGTGGATGGCTTAGGGGTGGGAGACATTGGCGAGGTCGTCCTCCGGGACCGCCAGGTCATGGCCCAGGACGGGATGGTGGTCGTAATCCTCACCATTGACCGACGCAGCGGCAGAATTGTCAATTCCCCGGATATCATCTCGCGCGGGTTTATCTATATGAAAGGCTCGGAGGATTTAATTCGCGAGGTCAAACACGAAGTCCGGAAGGTCGTGGAGACGCAAAACCACAAACCGCACGAACCGAACTGGGCCTATATTAGAAACCAAATCCGCGACCAAGTTGGGGAGTTTCTATTTCAAAGGACGGAGCGAAGGCCAATGATACTACCCGTGGTTATTGAAGTCTAAAAAAAACAAGACGGATAGAGCGACGAGCTCTATCCGTCAGGTGAGTCAGCCCCTTTTACAAGGTTCTGTAAATTCGCCGAGTGCTCTGCTTTGAGCCTAAATGCTCAACTGCGAGAAGCCTGAAAGGCAACCCAAACTTCTTAAAATGATAGTTCAGGCTCCCAAAAAAACTGCCCGGCCACGTGTAACCTGCCCGCCGAGCTTCTTTCCAGATCCGTTCGTAATCTGGTGGCAGGGTATTCCCCTTCTTTCTCAAGCCCCTCAAAAAACGTAGAAAGTAATCGGGCCAGGGCTTTTGCAATATTTGTTCCCACTCTTGTTCTGAAATGTCTGCGGTAATCCGCTGGGTACTTACCCTGGAGTAATTGGTCTTCCTGAGATAGACGGTACTATACAGTAGTACTGTTTCGTTCGGCTTGAGAGCTCCTGGATGTTTTCGAAGCCACTCATTTGCCTGTTGCCTAAGCCAGACCCGCAGGTCAGTCAGCATTTTGGGGTTTGCCATGTAATCCTCCTATCTAGTTCAAATCATTCTAGCAATTTTTTTTTCTCAATGCAACTCTCTGTTAACGACTAGGTTACACGTGTTATAATTGCGGTATATGAAAGACCGACTGCTTTCCGGCGTCAAGCCTTCGGGCAAGCTGCACCTCGGTAATTACCTCGGGGCGATTCGAAATTTTGTGAGTTTGCAGGACAAATATGAGAGCTATTTCGCCATCGTAGACCTGCACTCGCTGACCGAAAAATTTGACCCGAAACAAAAACCTAAAGAAATTCTCGATTTGGCAATTGATTTTTTGGCCTTGGGGCTCGATCCCGAGAAATGCGCGATTTTTATCCAGTCGCAGGTCCCAGAGCATCTGGAACTGTCCTGGATTTTTAGCTGCCTCACCCCGGTCGGGGAACTGGAACGGATGACCCAATATAAGGATTTTGTCGCCCGGGGGCATACGGCCACCGCCGGGCTTTTTAGTTATCCTGTGCTCCAGGCGGCCGACATCCTGCTCTACAAACCCTACGGCGTACCCGTGGGAGAAGACCAGCTGCAACATTTGGAACTGACCAATGACCTGGCCCGGTGGTTTAACAACCGGTTTGGCAAAACCTTCGAGCAAGTCAAACCGCTTTTGACCAAAACCCCGCGAGTAATGAGTCTTTTGGAACCTCTGAAGAAAATGAGCAAATCCTTGGGCGAAAACCACGTAATAAATTTAAGTGACGAACCGGAGATAATCGAAAAAAAACTCGCCCGCGCCGTAACCGACGTCGGGACGGAGAAAAAAATGAGCGAGGGCACTAAAAATCTCTTTTCCCTCTTGGAAATTTTCGGCGAGCCGGAACAATACCGATTTTATAAGGACGCTCGGGAAGCGGGAACCATCAGATACGCGGATCTCAAAGCAGGTCTGGCGAAAGTCATCGCCCATCACTTTGCCGAATATCGCCAGACGCGCAAGAAGCTGGAAAAAAAGCCGGAATACATTTTGGAAATTCTTGCAAAAGGCAAAGAACAAGCCAAGGCCATCGCCGCGCAGACTTTGGCCGAAGTCAAACAAAAAATCGGTCTCATCTAGCTCTTTAGACCGGAAAGGAGGACAGATGCCAACGAAGGTCATGGATGTCTATGTGGAATTTGAAGACCCGCAACAAGCGAAAACGGTCGGGGCCGACCTCTGTTGGCCTCCTCCCGATAGTCTCGTCCTCCGTTGCGCAGGAGACAGCAACCCTCATGTCTTGCAAATTTTGTTGCGGGGTGACATCACGCCCGATCAACTCGCCGCTTTCGCTCAAAAAATTGGCGCGAAGCGGGTCACGCACAACCACCAACAACTCTACCCCTAAGCGGCGAGGTCAACTCTGCCCCGACGCTTAATTTTTTAACCCTTGATGAGCAGGGAAACTTCCCCGAGTCTCTGTTTCATTAACTCTTCTGTATCGGCCTCGAGGTTGAGGCGCAGAAACGGCTCGGTATTGGAAGGCCGCGCGTTAAACCACCAGTCATCATATTCGACCTTCAGCCCGTCCGGTTTGCTGACCCGGCCGTCCGCATATTTTGTTTCTAATCTTTCCAGGGCCGCTTGCTTATCGCTGACTTCAAAGTTAATCTCTCCGGAGTGATAATATTTTTTATGACTTTGCCAAATCTCGGACAGAGGTATATCCAGTCCGGAACGCAACAGCAATAACTGGGCAATTACGAACGCCGGAGATTCAAAATTATAATTCTCCCGAAAATAATAATGCGAAGACAACTCCCCGCTGAATAAAATATTCTTTTCTCTCATCAGGGCTTTGATGAGCGAATGGCCGACCGGAGTCTGAATCGGCTCCCCGCCTGCTTCCAAAATCATTTCTCTCGCTACGCGGCTCAAACGAGGATCATAGCCAATGCGCTCACCCGGGTATTTTTTCAGCAAAACTTGGGCCACCAGGCCAAGTATGATGGCGGGGGGGATAATCTCGGCTTGATCATCCAGGAGAGCCATTCGGTCCCCGTCTCCGTCGGTGGCGATGCCCAGATCGGCCTTTTCATTTTTAATGACTGCCTGCAACTGCTGCAGAGTTTCGATCTTCAAAGGATTGGGTTCATGAATGGGCATGTTTCCGTTTAGCTCCCAGTTGAGCCGAATCAAATCGCCAGGAATGATTTTAAACAGTTCATCGAGGTAAACGGCCCCCATCGCATTGGCCGTATCTGCCACAATCTTCAGTTTTTTAATCTTCCCGTAGTTAACATAGGCCAAATCCTGTCGCACATACTCCTGGGCAATATTCTCGAGGGAAGAGACTCGTCCTTTAACTCCGGGTTTATCCCTAATTTCCTCAAGCGAGATATAACTCTGGATCTCTTCCAAGCCTGAACCCCGCGCTACCGGTACAGCTTTGGCTGCGCAAAATTTAAAGCCATTGTATTCTTTGGGATTATGAGAAGCGGTAACCATCAGCCCGCCGGCGTAATCCTTAAACGCTACTGCGTAGTAAAAAGCCGGTGCAGGAACTTTGCCGATTTCCACCACATCAATCCCCTGGTCATTAAGTCCGGCAATCGCCTCGCGCGCCAAAAACGGGGAAGAGCCGCGCATATCCAAGCCCACTACGACCGAGAACGGCAAGACCTTGCCCAAACTCTGCTTCAAGTACTTGCCAAACGCCCGGCCCAGGCGGTAAGCAACTTCGGGATTGATGTCTGCCGGGTACAGACCGCGAACGTCATAGGCCCGGAAAATTTCCGGATTGATATTCATAAGCTAATTATACAACACAAAACAAAAAGAGGTTGCATAATTGACACCTCTTTTTGATTAACCTTCAATGAACTTGGCTACGCCACTCTTCAATGGCGCGAACTGCATCTTTGCGACTCTCTACCCGCTGGGTCGTTCCATCTGGAAATTCGATCAAGAAGAAACCTTCACCTTCCCCTTCGGGATTCAGGTTTGCGCTGTATCGCCTCTCACCTGCTTCCGGGGAACCCAATCCTGGAGTTGCCATAATTTTTGTTGCTTCAGAAATTAATTTTTAATTCCCTCTCCTTCACTATTATATCTTGGTTTTAGAAGTCTGACAAGAATTCTTTCCCATTCCGCATTTAATGCGGAACCCAGGTTAGTAAAAACTTGTTTTCCGCGGTATAATACCAAAGGTTTGAGGTGCTTACTTATCACTACTGACTACCGGCTACTCACTACTAAACCATGTCATTCTCCATCAGCATCGTCGGTCTTCCGAACGTTGGCAAGTCAACGCTTTTTAACGCCCTCACCAACTTGCAAGCCCAGGTGGCCAATTATCCTTTTACCACGATTGAGCCCAATGTGGGAATTGTCCCAGTACCTGATGAGCGCTTGGAAAAATTAGCTAAGCTTGAAAACGCCCAGCAAATTATCCCCACGACCATCGAATTTAAGGACATTGCTGGTCTGGTGAAAGAAGCGCACAAGGGGGCCGGGCTTGGCAATCAATTTCTCTCTCATATCCGGGAGGTTGACGCGATTGTCGAAGTGGTTAGGCTTTTTGAAGACCCCAATGTCGCTCATGTGGAAGGAAGTGTTAATCCGCAACGGGACCTCGAAACTCTCGAAACAGAATTGATTTTGGCTGACCTCCAACTGATTGAAAAAAAGCGCGAAAGTCTTAAAAGTGCGGCCAAAAGTGGACATCACGAAGATATTTTGAAAGCCGCGGTGGCCCAAAAATATTTTGAAGCGCTTGCCGCGGGCAAGCTTGCCAGCACGGTCAATTTGACCGCAGAAGAACAAAGCTATTTTCCCGAATTTCCCCTTCTCACCAACAAACCAATCTTGTATGTAGCCAATGCGAAGTTTAATCTTGATACCAAACACTTCGACCTCTCTCCCCGCCCGACTGGCCTTCGGCCACTCGAAGGCGGGCGGGCAACTCTCCCCGCGCCTGGGGAGAGGGTCTCCCCCTTCTCCCTCCCTCCCCTGGCGAGGGGAGGGATTGAGGGAGAGGTTGTTGTCCTCGACGCCCAGCTCGAAGCCGAACTCTCGCTACTTTCTGTCGAAGAACGAAAAGAATATCTAACCGAGCTGAGTTTACCAGAAAGTGGGCTTACCAAACTCATCAAAGCCGCCTACCAGACACTCAATCTTGTTACCTTTTTTACCACGGTCAAGCCCGGCGAGATCCGCGCCTGGACTTGTAAAGTCGGCACCAAGGCGCCCCAGGCCGCGGGTATCATCCATACCGACTTTGAAAAAGGATTCATCAAAGCCGAAGTGATAAATTGGCAAACGCTCCTGGACGCGGGCGGCTACGTCCCCGCGCGCGAACGCGGGCTGCTGCGGCAAGAAGGCAAAGACTACGTCGTCCAGGACGGCGACGTGGTACACTTTCGGTTTAATGTTTAACAAATAACAAAAGCAGGCGTCCTGTATACCAGGACGCCTGCCGGGAAACTCACCACTCACTCCGTACCACGGGGATTGGCGTGCTGATTGAACTGTACTCTTAGACGTCCCAATTCTTTTTCGAACTGGGCCAAACGCTCCTCAAGCCCAGCGACCGTTTGTTTCAGTTCCGCCACTTGCTCCGCGAGTTTCTCAATCTCACTGCTCATACTGCCCCCTTCTTGTTCTCAAATCTTGCTTTACAGCATTTCAATACTAGCAAGAAAAGGAAGGGGGCGTCTAAATTAACCCAGGGTTGACCTATAATTTTCTTCCTGCTATACTCCAAAAACCTCAATAATTAAGCTCATATTCCCCTCTGCGCGAGGAGATAGTCCCAAAGACTATGCCGAAATATGAACTGATGTATATCGTGGGAAGCCAAGTTTCCGACGACCAAATTCCGGCCCTTACCGCCGAGGTGAAAAAGTTTTTGACGGACGGCGGCGGGATTATCGAAAAACACGAGGAACTGGGCAAACGCAAACTCGCCTATCCCATCAAAAAGACCAAAAACGGATATTACGTGGTGGTTAATTTTTCGGCGCCCGCCGACCAGGTTAACGGCATTGAACACAAAATCCGCACCTCCCAAGGGATTATCCGCCACTTAATCACGAACCAGGACGAGGCCCTGGTGCGCCTGGAAAAAGACCGGGTCGCCCAAGCCAAGCTCAAACTCAGAAAACCGCCGGAAGAGCCGAAGCCCGCCTACGCCAAAGCTCCGGAGGGTAAAAAAATCCAGATAGATTTGGACGCGGAAATTGAAAAGGCATTAGAATCCCCAGAAGACCTGAAATAATATCATTAAATCCTAAATTCGAAACTCGAAACAATCTCTAAATTCTAAATCTCAAATTCCAAAAGTTTAGGATTTCGGATTTCGTGCTTCGGATTTTACAATACTATGGATATCAATAAAGCAATCGTCGTCGGTCGACTGACCCGCGACCCAGAGGTGCGGACCACGCCCTCGGGGGTAAATGTCACCTCTTTCGGGGTCGCCACCAATTTTGTTTGGACCGACCCTACCGGAGCACGCAAGGAATCGGTGGAATTCCACAATGTCGTGGCCTGGCGGAAACTCGGCGAAATTGTCGCCCAGTATCTCAAAAAGGGCTCCCGGGTTCTCGTCGAAGGCAGACTGCAAACTCGTAACTGGGAAGGCCAAGACGGCAGCAAGCGAAATCGCACGGAAATTGTAGCAGACAATTTGATTATGCTGGACAGCAAGGGGACCCAAGCCGCCGCGACTCCCGAGCCGGAAGAAAATATTATTACCCAAGAGGAACCGCCCGCCGCCAAACCCGCGGCTCCTCCAGGAGGTGGGGAAGAAGAAATCAGTGTTGAGGATATTCCCTTCTAAATCAACTTCTAGAAATATGCCGAACGCCTCGCCCAAATCCTGTTTTTTGTGCGAAAACAAGATTAGCTACGTGGACTACAAGGACACGCAATTTTTGCGGCGCTTCATGTCTCCCCATGCGAAAATTTTGGGCCGCAAACGCACCGGCTCTTGTCAGAAACACCAAAAGCTCATCACTAAAGCTCTGAAACGCGCCCGCCATCTGGCCCTCCTGCCTTTTGTCCCGGCACCCTAAGGAGCAACTGGCGATCGGCAATTGGCCATTAGAAGACACTCAAATCGCCAATCGCTATTTGCACCTCACCTTTATCTTAACATTCCCAAAACGAGTAGCGCACCCCGAAGCTTTAGCGAGGGGGAGCACGCGTTTTGGGAAAGAGGAGCAATAAGTGTGCCGTAGTTACCCCGAGCGAAGCCGAGGGGGAACGAAGGCGACACCAATTGCGACGAATGCCCCTGGACTTTTCGAGCCTCAAAAAAACCGGCACCGTGATTGAATTTCAAAACGCCCCGCACGTCATCGTCTGGGCGAATTTTCTGCGCACTGCCCAGCGCAAACCGACGGTTCAAGCCAAACTCAAAAATCTCATCACCGGCCGGATTGTGGAATACACTTTCAAGGTCGGGGAAAGGGTCGAGGCGGCGGACGTGACCAAACATAAAGCCCAGTTTTTGTACAAAGACCACAGCGGCACGCACTTCATGGACAACGAAACTTTCGAGACTGTGGAATTGCCCAAAGACCTGACGGAAGAAATCGCGGACTACCTCAAGGAAGGGATGGAGGTAACACTAAACGCCTACCAAGGCCGACCCATAAGCGTGGAACTGCCGGTCAAAGTCGCACTCAAAGTCGTAAGTACGCCACCAGGCGTCAAGGGCGACACCGCCACTGGCGGCACCAAACCGGCAACCCTGGAAACGGGGCTCGTGGTCAATGTTCCCCTGTTCATCAAAGAAGGCGAATCCGTCCGCGTCAACACCCAAACCGGGGAATACGTCGAGCGGGCCAACATCTAAAATTTTCCTTGTTGTAAGAGCCCCGCCGAATATCCACGGGGCTCTTGATTTTTTTACCAAAACCTGCTAGCGTAGAAGCAATTTCAAGCTCTAAGGAGGAGTGGTCAATGGAGGACAAAAACGCAGGATTGCGAACTTTGTGGCTCATTCTGGCAGTCGACCTGGTAATCACTGCTATCGAGTTCGGTGGCTGGTTTTTCTCAAAAAGTCTCCTTTTAGGAAGTAACTTTTTTTCGGGAAACTACGATGCGGTCCTGGTCACCCTGAACATCTGGGGACTGAAGCAAGAAAACCAAGGCCACAGCAGGGCGGCCAACCGAATTGCCTGGTGGAGCGACGTCGCTCTCGCCACGGGCTGTCTCATTATCCTGATCCTCGGCGCACATGCAGCGCTCAAAAACGACGAGGTACTCACGCGCGGCTGGCTGATCCCAGCCATCGGCTTTTTTGCTGGCGCGGTCAACCTCGCTTGCGCTTTCGCGATCGACGCGCACAGCAGCATCAACGCGCAAAGCGCTAGGCTGAAATTCTACGTCGGATCTGCAATCGGTTTTGGCACTGGAACTAACGGCCTGGTAATCCTGCTTTTCAACCTCCCAAAACTTGACGCCGTAATCAGCGCGTTACTGGCGCTCGGCGTCATTCTCGCGGTCATTCGTCGGCTCAACATTCAAAAGGAGCAAGAAGGACTGCAAGAGTTGAGCCGCGTGTCGCAAGTTCTATCCATGCGGGCGAGATAAACCGCCATCCGCTTCGATTTCTGCCCTACGAGTGAAGCAAAAGAGCGTCGGGTTTTACGACCGGCGCTCTCTTTTTTTATTTTTGTTTCAAAAAATCGAGGAGGGCTTCTGGAAGCTCGGGATGGGTTTGGAATAAATTCGTGCCGTGGCCGCCCGCCGCAAAACAAATTTTTGCCGTAATTCCCAACTCGGAAACCAGTTCTTCACAGCTCCCTCCCATGCTGGCCGCATCATCCTCGGCCCCCACAAATAAAATCTTGCTTTTATCGGAAACCCGAGCCGCGAGCGGAGGAGTTTGAATCCCCCGATAATCCAAACCGGGAGAGAGCAAGACCGCCGCCTTGGTTTCGGGATTTTCCGCCAGATACTGCAACGCCAAATTCGCGCCAATGCTCGCTCCCGCAACCGCCAATTCTGCCGCGCCCTTTTCCCCCAGAAACTTCGCGGCGGCCTCTAGATCCCGAATTGAAGCCTGATGCTCGGCATCAGAAAATCTTTGAAAGTTTCCGCCGCCTGACTCGCCATGACCTCTTAAATCAATAGTCAAAGCGTGATAGCCGACTGCTTGCAGTTTCCCGGCAAATTCCTCCCAGGAATTACGAGTCGCCGGCATCATGTGCACCAAAACGACACCTTTTCGGGACGCGGCTTTCGGAGCATAATAGTCCGCCACGATTTTGACTTGATCGGTAGTGATAAACTCAACCTTTTGATTCATGTCAGTTGCTCCTTCCTGCCCGTTCTTGGCGTTGCACGAGACAGCCAGAAAGATGACTGCTAAAATTATCAGTCCCGGGCGGCTAGCCACTTTTCCGCATCCATGGCGGCGCGGCAGCCGTCGCCGGCGGCGGTAATCGCCTGCCGATAATAAAAATCCTGAACATCGCCGGCGACAAACACCCCGTCAATATTGCTCCGGCTGTGTTCCCGCATCAGAATATAGCCTTTTTGGTCCAATTCAATCCCTGAACCTTTGAGGAATTTGGTGTTCGGTTCGTGCCCGATCGCCACGAACACTCCGTCAACCGCCAGCTCCTGCACCGCCTCGGTTTTCAAATTTTTAATCCGCACTCCGGTAACCTGCTCCCCGCCCAAAACTTCCTCCAGGGCCGTGTCCCAAATGAACTTGATTTTCGGATTCTCGAGCGCTCTCTTCTGGAGAATTTTCGAAGCGCGCAGCGTATCCCGCCGGTGAACGACGGTCACTTCCGACGCAAATCTCGTCAAAAAGTTGGAATCCTCCATCGCCACGTCTCCCCCCCCGACTACGACCACTCTCTTCCCTTTGAAGAAAAAGCCGTCGCAAGTGGCACAACTGCTGACCCCGTGCCCGCGCAAACGTTGCTCCGAGGGCAAACCGAGCCATTTCGCCGAAGCGCCGGTGGCGACAATTACCGCCGCCGTCTGATACTCCTGCCCATCAGTCCAGAGCCGAAATGGCCTTTTGGAAAAATCCACTCTGGTGACATCCTCAAAAATTACTTCTGTGCCGAACCGCTTAGCTTGGTCGAGCATTTGTTGGATAAGCGCGGGGCCCTGGACGTCCTGGGGAAACCCCGGAAAATTGCCGACCTCGGTAGTGAGCATCAACTGCCCGCCGTAAACCGAACCGGCAATCAAAAGGGGGTTAAGCTCCGCCCGGGCGGCATAAATCGCAGCAGTAAGCCCGGCCGGGCCCGAACCGATGATGATGACTTTAGACAAACTCATATTTGCGAATCGCTCTGCGAAACTGAGCGGAATTTTTGTAGACAATTCCTTCCATTCCTGCTTTTCTAGCGCCCTGGATGTTAACTAACCGATCGTCAACCATCAGGGCTTCTCGGGGTTTAACCTTTAACGCTCTCAAAATATAATGATAAGCTTTCTGATCTGGCTTCACTAAATGCAATCTGGAGGAAATAAACACTCGCCCGAAAAGCCGATGGGAATTAAGATGCCTTTTATGTAAAACTTCCACCGCCATATTGCCGATAGAATTGCTAAACAAGGCAATTCTGGTCTTTTTAAGTTTCGGAATCAGATGCGCCAACCGCTTATCAGTTTGCATATGGTCCACAATCAGGTCGTGCATCCGGGAAACCGAGAGGTGCAAGCCAAAAATCCATCGCAATTTTCTCAAAAATTCCCGCTCCGTAAGATTTCCGAGATTTGCCTGGCGCTCCAGCCGAGCGACTTGCTTTTTTCCTTCCGGGGTCATGCAGGTGGTACAAAAATGTTTAAGAAAATCGAGGTAGCCGCCATGCACCACCACCCCGCCCAAATCAAAAACAATTGCCCGGATTTGTTTCTTTATCATAAAAATCCTATCCCTGTCAGTATAGCATCATTTCCTCCTGGCGGAGAAGCACCGTGCCCGCTTTTCGCTAAGCGAAAATCAATCCCGGAGTTTTTTGCGGAAAAAATAAAGCGCGCCGCCCAAAATCAGAGTCACCAATAAACCCAAAGCCCCGAGCAGAACCGGCTCTTTGAATATCAAGGCTTCGCTGGCGTAGACGGTTATGACGGCGAATGGGAATTCAGCTAAAAAAGTCGCCAAAAAATACTTCCCGAAGTGATAACGAATAGCGCCGAGAACATAACCGGGAATTTCCGCCGGCATGGCAAAACGGAACAGCAACACCAGTCCAAACTCCGCCCGAGGGGAAATTTTTTTTCGATAGTAATCAACTTTTCCGTCAATATCCAGGACGCGGCGCAAGAGTTGATACAGAGCGTAGCGGCCAACGAGATAAGCTCCGATTCCTCCCAAAAGCCATCCCAGCAAAAGCAAACTCAAGGTCAAACCACTGTCCCAGATGACAAGGGCGGCCGGCACCAGGGGAACGCTGCTAAAGGGCGAAAACATGGCGGAAAGAGCGGCCGCTCCCACAAAAATCCCCTCGGCCAGGAGGATGTGGCGATTGGCATAACCCTCCAAAAAATCCACGGAGCCAAAAAAAACCTCCTGAAAGGAAGCAGAATACCAAAACAGCAACGCCAAGAGCAGAACCAGAAGTATCAGAAAAAATAATTTCCGCCAATGGCTATCAAGCATACAGTCCGATTATATCACAAAAAAGCAGCCTGCAAGCAAAGCACCCTCTTGAAAAACTCGCTCGAAATCAAGCGCTCGATTATAATCTGCTTATGGAAATTGCCCTTGGCTTGCTGTTCCTGATCCTGGTGCTGGCTTTGATTTATTCGTTTGCCCAAGGGGCGACATTTGTCCCCAGCGCGCCTGCCAAAGTGGAATTCATGATTAAACTTCTGGCGGTGAAATCCGGGGAGCTGGCTGCTGATTTGGGCTCGGGCGACGGCCGAATCGTCATCGCCCTGGCCGAGGCGGGAGCAATCGCCCACGGCTACGAAATCAACCCGCTTCTCGTCTGGTGGTCGCGCCGCAACATTAGTCAGGCGGGGCTGCAGCGCCGAGCTTTTATCCACCTGAAAAGTTTTTGGGGCAAAGATTTGGCCGCATTTGATGTCGTGGTAGTCTATGGCATCGGCTACATCATGAAAAAACTTGGGCAGAAGCTGAAGCGCGAACTCAAACCAGGGGCGCGGGTCGTCTCCTTTGCGTTCCCGCTCCCCGGCTGGCAGGAGGAGAAAAAAGAAGCGGGCGTCTACCTATATATTAAGCCGCACTGATGAAAATCTTTGGCTTCTCTTCTGTTTGTTTAAAGGGCAAATCAGTGCTATAGTAAACCCGGGCTTTATATCTATGAAGCCGTTAACAATTTAATACTGCGGTGCTTCAGGTATAGGTATTGCAGGGAAGGAAAAAAATATTATGTCTGATCAACCGACCCCGAACACGCCGAGCACCTCTGCTCCGATTACTCCTACTTCTGACCAGCCGAAGCAACACGACCCGAAAACTGAACCCATCAAATAGGAGGTGTGCGAACAAAAAAGAGCTCCATCAAGGGGCTCTTTTTTAGTTTGGTCGGTTTAAGGCAGTTCTATTTCCTCGCGGGAATCTACCAGAAACCCGCTGATTTTCTCGAGGCGGTTCATCCAGAACTTTTTGGGAGCTGCCTTGTAAATCCGACGGGGACTTTCACCCAAAAAATCTTTAACTGCCCGCGGCGGTTTGTTTTTGCGCGAATACATGAACTCGATGGCTTTGCGAATTTCCGCGGGATCGGTAACCTCCGAGGCGACGGCCTGAATATATACTCCCTCGCCTGTCCCTTCGGTCGCGGAAGAATCGTAAATCACAATCGCGACCTCGGGGTTGACTTTAATGTTTTTCGAATGCTGCGCTGCCGGGCTTGAGGTCCAGTAAAAATTGTAGCGCGCGTCAAAGGCCGTATAAACGGGCGTGTTCCACGGCCGGCCGTCGGCAGAAACGGTGGCGAGAGTGAGATAGATGATTTTGGAAATTATCGCTTCCGCTTTTGCTTGCAACTCTATTGCGGTCATATATAAAGTATAGCAGCTTTGCCGCCTCGTTGTTAATTGATTTTTTTGTTTTTTTTTGCTAAATTAATTGAGCCTTTGTGGCCCCATCGTCTAATGGTTAGGACAGCAGCTTTTCAAGCTGCGAATCGGGGTTCGATTCCCCGTGGGGCTACCAAATAGGAAATGTCTAGTACTGGGTCAGCCATGGAACGCCGGTTCAAATCCCGGTACCAGTACCAAATAAAGTTTATTTCTAATTCTTTCTGATGAAAATAAAATTCGGTCGTGATCCGATGGATCAATACTCCGTTCCTATAGCCGAAGAAAGAACGGGAATAACAAAAATCTTCCAAATTAAGATTAGAAAAAAATCAGAAAAGCCAGGTCGGACACTGACGGTAGTTTGGGACGCAAGAAGACCTTTAATAAAGGGGATTGTTAATCGGTATTCCTATTTGGTCAAATTTGAAAAAAGAGGCAGTTTGGCCGGAAATCATTATCATAAACGAAAACAAGAACTATTTTTTGCAGTAAACGGAGACTTTCTGATCACCCTTGAAGATATAGAAACAAAAAAGAAAGAACAAATTAGCTTGAGGGCCAAGGACGACAAGATGATATTCATCCCTTCCCGGATAGCGCATGTAGTGGTTTCCACAACTAAAAACGCTATATTGCTAGTTACAGCTACGTCAGCGGGAACTGAAGCCGATGAGTTCACCTACAAATTTAAATAAATGGCCGTCAACAACCTGCCTCGAAATGTCCACCTAAGCTGGACTACTTTGGGGTTCAAATCCCGATGGGGCTGCCACTGGCTCAAAGTTCAGGAAGGCCCAGAAGGGTCAGAAAAACTTTGCACTAGTACCAACAAGAAAAGCACGGAAAATCTCCGTGCTTTTCTTGTGTTCATAAAAAAGATAACAGCCGAGGACAGGTGTCTTCGGCCGTTATTGATTTTGGCATTACAGCTTTTTGGCAATCGTGAGCAGGTCCTCAAAGACTCCGGCGGCCGTGGCCGGCCCGAATTCGCTTTTGATCTGTTGATATCTTTCTCCCCAAAACCGGCGATCCTGCTATGATGAAGCCTGGGAAAGGGGGTGATGCTTTGTGAAACTTTTACATCAGATCAGCTTCATCGTGCTCGTGATCGGCGGCCTGAACTGGGGGATTTTTGCCCTGACTGGCTGGGAAGTCGGGCAGCTGTTCGGCGGTATGGACGCCGGGATTTCAAAACTCATCTACATTTTGGTTGGCCTCGCCGCTCTTTACCAAGTGGCCTATGACCACCGCCAATACTGCAAACTGTGCGGCAAGCAGCAAATAGGCGCTGCCCAATAACTTTATAAAGACAAAGACCGCGAAAAACGCCTCAACCCGGTATGCCCTGAGCTTGCCCCGCCGATGGCGGGGCGGGTCGAAGGATTGAGGCGTTTTAGTTTTCAAAAAATCGTGATAAACTAGGCTCATGGACCCACAACAAAACCAGACTCTGGAGCGCCTCGCCAAAGCCATGGATGCCGCCTACAATTCGGCCGGCAAAATGTTCTGGCGCGGGTTTCTCTACGGCTTGGGCCGCGGCATCGGCAACCTTGTGGGCTTTCTCCTGCTTCTGGCGGTGTTATTCTACCTTTTCAAACTCTCCGGCCTAGATGAAACGTTTGGCAAACTCTGGGAATCGTTTAATAAAATCTCCAATACCTTAAACTCCCTGCCAAAACGTTAGCTCCGAGACAGACATTTGACGGCAGAGCGTCTTTCGGATAATATAAAAACCCTGAAACAATCTTGATTTGATATCGGGGCGAGATCTGACAGGCGGCCAGCCTAGAAGCGCTGGCTGATTCTGCGAGGCAACCAGCGCTCGGCGGCGATCTTGCCCCCACTCCACACTTCTGGTGGTGCGTGTCGTGTGGAGTGCGAGGTGAGGGGAAGGAGGAATGATGAATTTACCACGACAGCGGCAGTCACGCCTGGCGGGCTTTTGGGTCCCTTCCCCTGCTGGGGTGTGAGCTTTTGCCAATGTTTTAGGCACCTTCCAAGGCCTCATTAGCCCGGTGAAGCGAGGCCTCGTGGTCAACCATTCCTCCCCCTCACCGCAGACCCAAATCCGGGTTTTGCGGTTTTTTTTGTTTAGAGCCAGTCGTTATGCCGAAAGTAGCTGTAAAGAAGCCACACCGAAAGGAGCATCGCTCCCGCCATGTACCAAAAACCAGCCGGGTGCTGCGCCAGGGGCAAAAACGCAAAGTTCATGCCATACACCCCGGCGATCAGGGAAGGAACGAGAATGATGGCGGCCCAGGCGGTCAATTTTTTCATCACCACGTTCAGATTGTTGGAAATGGCCGAGAGGTGAACCTCGATCGCCGAAATAATGATGTCCCGGTAAGTCGTCGAGAGCTCAATGAGCTGCGTGACGTCGGAATAAAGCGAACGGAAATTAGAAAGCTGCTTGATGTCCAAAAACTGGCCATAGGCCTTTTCGATCTCCGAAACCACCTCCCGGTCCGCCGTCAGGGAGCGCTGAAAATAGATGAGGATTTTTTTCAAATCAAAAGTCCGCTTCATCACCTGCGCCGATAACTTCGGCACAAAGACTTGCTCCTCCAGTTTACCAATCTCCTCGCCAATGTAGTCCAGGAGGGCAAAACCGTCGGCCATAATCTCGCTCAAAATCGCCAACAACAGGGCCGTGGAGCCTCTTTGAAAGATCCCGACCTGCCGCCTCATGGGGTAAGCCGCGATTTTCTCCACCGCCTGGGAGAATCCCTGGTGGACGGAAATAAAATCCTGCTGCTCCTTGGAAGCCAAAAGGAGGTGCGGTCGCTGAATGATCGTGCCCTTTTGAATTTCCGGGGCGTGAAAGACGACCGCCGTAAATTTCCCGATGTCCTGCAGCACCGGCCGCTGATTGGGATGCAAAAGTTCAAACAGCTCCTCGCCCTGCACCCCGATATGGGCGGCGACCATTTCAAGGTCAGAAAGGTCAGGATCGGCAATGTCCACCCAGACCGTGGTGTGCCGCTTGCCAAGGTCTGCAAAACTCCCCGCGATTACCTCATCGTTGTGCAAAACTTTTGTTTTGAGCATTTTGTATCCGAATAGCGCACTACGAATGCGCACATCCGAATTATTCGGAACATTCGGATGAATTAGTGAAATAGGATCGCTTAAGCTAAGCATAGCAGAAACAACACGGAAAGAAAATGCTATAATTTAACCATGGCAAAGGACAAGCGCGTGCAAATTCTCGCTATCGAAACTTCGGCGGATGAAACTAGTGCGGCGGTGCTCCGGGGAGATTCCCAAACTAGAAAATTTGCCCTCGAGAGCAACATCATCCATTCGCAAATCCTGGTGCATCAAAAAACTGGCGGCATTGTCCCCGAAGTCGCGGCCCGTGCCCATATTCCCAAAATTATTCCGGTAATCAACCTGGCGCTTCTGAGGGCCAAACTCAAACTC
Organism: uncultured Candidatus Saccharibacteria bacterium; assembly: GCA_964360335.1. Lineage (GTDB taxonomy): Bacteria > Patescibacteriota > Doudnabacteria > UBA920 > 2-01-FULL-46-14 > CAYHVH01. Next base: position 89,325 of record CAYHVH010000001.1, on the reverse strand, counting down.
TCGCAAATAGACTGCCTGGCTGTTACCGCTGGGCCGGGGCTGGTCACTTCCTTGATGATCGGGGTGGATACCGCGAAGACTCTGGCGTTTGCTTTCGGGAAACCAATCATTCCGATAAACCACCTCGAAGGCCATTTATTCTCTGCTCTTGCTACCGCCTGCAAGCTACCGCCTGCAAGCTACTTTCCTGCCCTCGGACTGATTGTTTCCGGGGGGCATACTCTCCTCGTTCTCGTCAAAAATTTCGGCCACTACCAAATCTTAGGCGAGACCCTTGACGACGCGGCCGGGGAAGCCTTTGACAAGATTGCCAAAATTTTGGGGCTCCCATACCCCGGAGGGCCCGAAATCGCCAAGCTTGCTAAAAAAGGAAACCCAAAAGCTTATAATTTGCCGCGGCCGATGTTGAATAAAAATAATTTTAATTTCTCGTTTGCCGGCCTGAAGACTGCTGTTCTGTATCTATACCAAAATTACCGCGTCGTTGCGAGCGGTCGAAGACCGCGCGGCAACCTTGCTGTTTCGGGATTGCTTCGCTTCGCTCGCAATGACCAAGGAGTCAAAGCAAACATCGCTGCTAGCGTTCAAGCCGCCATTGTTGATGTTTTGGCTGCAAAAACCCTCCGCGCCGCCCAAGAATACCGGGTTAAAACCGTGCTTTTAGGCGGCGGCGTTGCCGCAAATCTGAACTTAAGGAAAACTCTAAAAAAACAAATTAACAAAGAGATTCCCAATACTAAATACTTAATACCTGATACGTCCCTAACGGGCGACAACGCCGGGATGATTGCTCAAGCCGCCTGGTTTCACTATCTTTCCGGCCAGGTGACGAACTTTGCTAAAGTCAAAGTCGATCCTAATCTGTCCTTAAAAAGCTGGCGGTAATTGTGTTAAAATAAGAGGATGAAGGAGTTACCCAAAACTTACAATCCCAAAGGGGTGGAAGATGAAATTTATAAGAGGTGGGAAGCCTCGGGTTTTTTTAATCCCGATAATCTGGAAAAAGCGGCCGACCGCTACTGGAAGGCTGAGCCTTTCTCCATTGCCATGCCGCCAGCGAATGTAACCGCTGAATTGCATCTGGGTTCGGCGATGTTTTTGACGATTGAGGATCTGATGATTCGCCATGCGCGAATGACGGGAAAAAAGACGCTGTGGCTGCCGGGTACGGATCATGCGGCCATTGCCACGCAAAACGTGGTGGAGCGCCAACTTTGGGAGAAAGAAAAGAAAACCCGCCACGACATTGGCCGGGAAGAACTTTTGCGGCGCATTCAGGAGTTTATCAAAACGACGCAGGGCCGCATCCAAGTGCAAATCCGCAAAATCGGTTCCTCCTGCGACTGGAGCCGGGAAAAATACACTCTTTCGCCTGAACTTTCTCTGGCCGTTCGGACCGTATTCAAAAAAATGTACGATGCCGGACTCATTTACCGCGGCGACCGGATCGTCAACTGGTGTCCCCGCTGCGGCACAACTCTGGCAGACGACGAAGTCGAATATAAACCGGTGGCTGGCAAGCTTTACTATGTCCGCTACCCTCTGAACAAAGGAGGGGGGACTTTGACGGTTGCCACCACCCGTCCCGAAACCCTGCTCGGCGATACGGCCCTGGCCGTCAATCCCAAAGATTCACGTTACCAAAAATATGTGGGGCAGACCGTCATGCTGCCGGTCCTCAACCGAGAATTGCCGGTAATTGCCGACCCTGCAGTTGACCGGGAATTCGGCACGGGGGTTCTAAAAGTCACACCGGGCCATGATCCCAATGACTTTGAAATCGGTAAGCACCACCAATTAGAAATCATCAACCTTTTTACTTCCGAGGGAAAAATCAATGAGCGGGAGGCGTTTGACCACGGCTTTGAAGATTATGCAAATCTGACCGTAAGCCAAGCCCGGGAAAAAATCACCAAGGCCTTGACTGACGGCGGCTTCCTGCAGAAAACCGAGGATATCACCCACAATGTCGGTTTTTGTTACCGCTGCGCCACAATAGTGGAACCCCTTATTTCCAAACAGTGGTTCATAAATGTAAATCAAAAATTAAATATCAAAAATCAAAATTTTCGTAAGCTGCTACAAATAAATGAACAGGCCTCCCTCAAAGAAATTGCCACGGCCGCCGTCAACAGCGGGGCGATTAAGATCATCCCCGAGCGATTTGTCAAAGTCTACTTGAATTGGATGGAAAATCTGCGGGACTGGAATATCAGCCGACAAATCTGGTTCGGCCACCGCATTCCGGTATGGTATTGCGAAGAATGCCAACAAACAATCGTCGAGGTTGAAACGCCCACCCTTTGCCCGCAATGCCGCTCTACCAAACTTAGCCAAGACCCCGATACCCTGGATACGTGGTTCTCCAGTAGTCTCTGGACTTTTTCCACGCTCGGCTGGCCGAAGGAGACCGAGGACCTGAAAATCTTCCACCCGACCAGCATCCTCGAAACCGGCTATGATATTTTGTTTTTTTGGGTCGCGCGGATGATTATCATGACCGGCTTCGTCCTGGAAGATGTCCCTTTCCGGCACGTATACCTCCACGGCTTAGTGCGGGACTTCGAGGGAAAAAAGATGAGCAAGTCCAGAGGGAATGCCGTAAATCCCCTGGAAATAATTGAAAACTACGGCACTGATGCGCTACGGCTTTCTCTGATTCTCGGTACCACTCCGGGAAACGATACCAAAATCTCCGAGGAAAAAATCCAGAACTATCGAAACTTCGTCAATAAGCTTTGGAACATCTCCCGCTTCATTTTGTCTTACGCAACTGATGTCCGGAAGCCGCCTCTTAAAGCCGGGGAGAAGGAAATGTTAAAATCCCAAACCCTCTCTGACCAGTGGATCCTCGCCGAACTGCAGAATTTGATAGCCAAGGTTCAGAAAAATTTCAACAGCTACCAATATGGCCAGGCCGGCGAACTCCTGCTAGACTTTACCTGGAATAAATTTGCGGACTGGTATTTGGAAATCAGTAAAATTGAAAAAAACAAACAGGAGGTTTTGCTCTACATCCTCCCACAGTTACTCAAACTCTGGCACCCTTTCATCCCGTTTGTGACCGAACACCTCTGGTCGCAGTTCTCCAAAGAATTGCTAATGATTCAGGAATATCCTTCACCCGCCCCAACTTCCAAAAGAAATTTGGGCGGGCAGGCAATCGCAAAATTCTCAATGTTACAGGCACTAATTACGGGGCTGCGCAATTTACGCAGCGAATACCGCCAGGAGCCGGCCGAAATTTTTGCCTGTTACGTTGCCGACCCGAAACCCGAGCTGTGGCTTGCGGAGCAAGTACCGAACATCGAAAAACTCGCCAGAGTTAAGGTAAACTTTGAGGCAATACCCGGAGATAAAAAAATGCCTTACTTTCTCTGGGAGAACACCCGCGTTTACCTCATTATCCCTGACTTTGATCCTCAAAAAGAAGAGCATTTAACCGAAAAGGAGCTCGAGGAAACGGCTGTCGTGGCGGAAAAGTTGAACGCGCAACTTAAGAAAAAAGACTTCCTCGAGAAAGCCCCCGCCGAAGTCGTGGCGAAAATTAGGGCCGACTTTGAAGTTCTAAAAGACCGCCAGGAAAAACTCGAGGCCAAACTTCAGCAACTAAGATAAATGGAACCGGATTTTAGAAAAAGCGGACTGGCAGAGGCTTTTAGAGGAAAGTCAATTAGGGCTGGCGCTGACCGAATTTATTCTTCGGCCATCAGCTCACTCGCGGGGGTAACCTGCTCCGTCAGGTTGACCAAGCGCTCTTTGCTAAAACCGGTACCGGCGGGAATCAGTTTCCCAATAATTACGTTTTCCTTTAAGCCCCGCAGATAATCGGTTTTTGCGGTGACCGCGGCTTCAATCAGGACCCGGGTTGTTTCCTGAAAAGAAGCGGCCGCCAGGAAAGACTCGGTATTCAGTGAAGCTTTGGTAATTCCCAAAAGCAACTGTTCGGTCTGGGCTTTCCGGCCGCCCCGCTTGCCGATTTCTTTATTCATCTCATCCAAGCGCAGCCGGTCATCAATATCGCCGACCAAATACTCGGAATCGCCGGGGTCAACAATCCGCAGCTTCGAAAATATCTGGCGAACGATAATCTCGATGTGTTTATCGGCAATATTCTGTCCTTGCGACGAATAAATATTCTGCACTTCGCGGATAACATAATTCTGACAGGCTTCAATCCCGCGCAACTGCATAATCTGATGCAAATTGAGATTACCCTCGGTTAGCTGCTGCCCCTTGGCAACCAAATCCCCATCCTTCAGAAGTAGCGTAACGGCTGAGGACACCACGTATTCGCGGAAATTTTCCGACTCCCGGATCACCACCAGCTTTTTTTGGCCGTCTGGGCCGGTTTCCAGCTTTGCAACTCCGGAATTTTTGGCCTTTAAAGTCTGGCCCTCTTGGTCGAGCAAAATCGGCTCTCCCTTTTTGACTTTCTCGCCATCGGTAATCTGGGGCAGTTTCCCCGGCGGCAAGAGATATTCGTCTTTTTGCAAATCCTCGGCCTCGATCCGAATGACGAGCTCCTTGGAATTCGGCCGCGACGTGTAGACGAGCCCGTCGATTTCCGAAACGACCGCCTGCCCTTTGGGTTCCCGCGCCTCGAATAGCTCCTCAACCCGCGGTAAACCCTGAGTGATGTCCAACCCAGCGACTCCTCCGGTATGGAAGGTTCTCATAGTCAATTGCGTTCCCGGCTCCCCAATGGCCTGAGCCGCAATAATCCCTACTGCCGCACCCAGCTCCACGGGTCGGTTGTAACCCAGATCAAAACCATAACAGTTGATGCAAACCCCCCGCTTCAGGGTGCAATGCAGTACGGAACGAACCAAGATTTCTTCCGCCCCGCTCTTGTCCAAATCCCGGGACAAAACATCATCGATAATCTGGCCGCGTTTCGCCAAGGTCTTGCGGCTCTGGGGGTGAACTACATCCCGAGCCAACACTCGCCCGAAAAGCCGCTCGGTCACGGTCTTTCCCATCTGTGCCGTCGCTTGGCGATTAATTACAATGCTGGACTTCGTGCCGCAATCTTCTTCGTTGACCACCACGTCCTGCGCCACATCCACCAACCGGCGAGTGAGATAACCGGCGTCTGCAGTCCGCAAGGCCGTATCGCTCATCCCTTTGCGCGAACCGTGTGTAGAAATAAAGTATTCCAAAATGCTCAAACCCTCTTTGAAGCTGTCCCGGACCGGCAGCTCAATGACGTCGCCGGCCGGATTGACGACCAAACCTTTCATCCCGGTCATCTGCGAAACCTGCGACAGGGAACCGCGCGCGCCGGAAACGACCATCGAATAAACTGGTCCGTATTGGTCGAGGGACTTCGTAACTTCGTCGGTGATCTTGTCTCGAACTTCGGCCCAAATCTCGACCACCCGGTTATAGCGTTCCGCGTTGGTCAGTAGCCCCTCCTGATACTGCTCGTAGGTCCGCTGTACGGCCTCGTCGGCGCTTTGGAGTAATTTCTGTTTGATCACCGGCACCCGCAAATCATCCATCCCCCACGACAACCCTGACTGGGTAAGGTGGGAAAAACCAATCTTTTTAATCTCATCAATCAAAACCGCTGTGCGCTCCGTACCAAAATTGCGGTAGCACTCCCGCACCACCTGGCGTAACCGCTTCTTGTCCGTGACCTCGTTAACAAACTGGAGCTCTTGAGGAAGAAGCTGGTTGAACAAAATCCGCCCGACACAGGTTTCTAAAAGCTTCCCCTGAATCCGGGCCTTGATCTTGGCATTAATCGACACGGCCCCGGACTGATAAGCCAGAATGGCTTCCTGTTCGTCGCTAAAAATCTTGTTTTCTCCCAAGGCCCCGATCCGAAAATAGGTAATGTAATAGCAACCGAGTACCACGTCCTTATCGGGAGTCATAATCGGCTCCCCCGAAGCCGGCTTCAGTAAGTTATGAGAAGAAACCATGAGCTCCCTAGCTTCCTGCTGGGCTTGGGAGGTTAAAGGCACGTGAACCGCCATCTGGTCTCCGTCAAAATCGGCATTGAAAGCCTGGCAGACCATGGGATGAATCTGGATGGCTTTGCCCTCAATCAACACCGGCTGAAATGCTTGAAAGCCGAGGCGGTGCAAGGTCGGGGCGCGATTTAAAAGGACATAATGGTCTTTGGTGACCTCCTCCAAAATATCATAGACTTCCGAACGCTGCTGCTCAATCAGTCGGTTGGCGGACCGGACATTGTGGGCATACTCGCGGGCAATCAGTTTGGAAATCACGAACGGTTTGAATAATTCCAAAGCCATGCGTTTCGGCAAGCCGCACTGATGGAGTTTCAACTCCGGCCCGACCACGATTACCGAGCGCCCGGAATAATCCACCCTTTTCCCAAGCAAATTCTGGCGGAACCGTCCCTGCTTGCCTTTGAGCATGTCCGCCAGCGAGCGGAGTTTTCGGCGCTGGCCGGTGGAGGCAGTAACCTCCTTGCCGTGCCGGATGGAATTGTCAATTAGCGCATCCACCGCTTCCTGCAACATTCGTTTTTCATTGCGGGTAATAACTTCGGGAGCGTTGATCTCTAAAAGCCGTTTCAGACGATTGTTCCGATTGATGACCCGGCGGTAGAGATCATTTAAATCTGAAGCGGCAAACCGGCCGCCATCCAACTGGACCATGGGTCTTAGATCAGGAGGAATCACCGGCAAAACGGTGATCAGCGTCCATTCCGGCCGCATGCCACCCTTCAATAAGGATTTCCCAAGCTTCAAACGTTTGATAATCTTCCGCCTTATTGCCCCCTCTGCTCTGCCCAATTCCTGCTCCAATTCCTGAACCAGTTTTTCCAAATCGAGGTCTTTGACAGTCTGCCAAATCGCCTCGGCGCCAATGCTGGCTTTGAAAACCGGTCCGTATTTCAGAGACAAATCCCGGTATTCTAGTTCAGAAATCACCTGCAGCTTTTTGAGACTTTTAAGTTCCGAGCGGGCCAAATCGCGAATTTTCTCCAAGGCCACAACTTCGTGCTGCTGGTTTTCCCGAAGCTTCACAATTTCGGTTTCGACCTGGGCGCCCCAAACTTCCTGGTCGGCCCCAGTCGGAGGCTTTGCCCCCTTGGCCTTCGAGAAAAGCTTCTCGTAACGCCCCTCGATTTCCTTTTTCTTGAGTTTGAATTCTTTTTCAATCTGGTTCAATGTTTCCGCCCGCGCGTCTTCCTTGACCTCGGTGATAATATAAGAGGCGAAATAAATAACTTTTTCCAAATCTTGGACGGAGAGGTTCAAAATCAAGCCCAGGCGCGAAGGCACACCGCGCAAAAACCAAATATGGGCCACCGGTACGGCCAGTTTGATGTGCCCCATCCGTTCCCGCCGCACCTGGGCGCGGGTTACTTCCACGCCGCATTTGTCGCAAATGATACCTTTGTAACGAATCCGTTTATATTTCCCGCAATAACACTCCCAGTCCTTGACCGGCCCGAAAATTTTCTCATCAAACAAGCCGTCCTTTTCCGGACGCTGGGTTCGATAATTAATCGTTTCCGGCTTGGTTACCTCACCATAAGACCAATTCAAAATCTGCTCGGGGGAAGCGAGTTTCACTTGGACGGCTTTGAATTCCGAAGTTTTTTGAAACATCTTTTGGTTGATCCTAGGCTTCGGCTGGGGTTTTTTCCCGCTTTTTCTCTCGCTCCTCGGAAACCGGAGCAACCAGCTCTTGCACTTCCCCTTCCGTGTCCGGCTTTTGTTCTTCGCCCACCAGATTGACATCCAGACACAGAGACTGCAGCTCTTTAACCAAAACCCGGAAAGATTCAGGAATGTTCGGGGTTTTAATTGGTTCCCCTTTAACAATAGACTCGTAAGTCCTGGATCGGCCGACCACGTCATCCGATTTGATTGTCAACATTTCCTGCAAGGTATGCGCCGCCCCGTAACCCTCCAAGGCCCAGACTTCCATCTCGCCAAATCGCTGACCCCCAAACTGCGCTTTCCCGCCCAGCGGTTGCTGGGTAATGAGCGAATATGGGCCGGTCGAACGGGCGTGCATTTTATCGTCCACAAGGTGGTGCAATTTCATCATGTAGATATAACCCACCGTAACTTTCTCGGCGAAGGGCATTCCCGTTTTCCCATCATACAAAATCACTTTGCCGTCTGGCGTGTAGCCCGCCCTTATAAGCTCCTGCTTGATGACTGCCTCCGGCACTCCGTCGAGCGCGGGGCTGACGACTTGATATCCCAGTTTATGGGCGGCTAACCCCAGGTGGGTTTCTAAAATTTGTCCCAGATTCATGCGCGAGGCCACCCCCAGCGGATTGAGAATGATGTCCACGGACATTCCGTCAGCCATAAACGGCATATCCTCTGCCGGCACGATGGTGGAAATCACACCCTTGTTCCCGTGCCGCCCCGCCATCTTGTCGCCCATGGAAATTCTCCGCACTACGGCCACCGAAACTTGGATGGAGCGAATTACGCCGGAGGGCAATTTGTCCCCTCGCTCCCGGGAAAATTCCCGGATGTTGACGACTTTGCCGTATTCCCCATGGGGTAAAGTCAAAGAGGTGTCCTTGACGTCGCGGGCTTTTTCGCCGAAGATCACACGTAAAAGTTTTTCCTCGGCCGTGAGATCTGTTTCCCCTTTGGGAGTAATCTTGCCGACCAAAATATCGCCGGCCTTGACTTGGGCACCGATGCGGACAACCCCGTTTTCATCCAAATCTTTCAATTTTTCCTCTCCGACATTCGGGATATCCCGGGTCACAATCTCCGGGCCCAATTTAGTATCCCGGACGTCAACCTTGAAATCCTCGATATGAATCGAGCTAAACCGATCGTCCTGGACGACGCGCGAGGAAATAATCACCGCATCTTCGTAGTTATAGCCGCCCCAAGACATAAACGCCACCAGAAGGTTTTGTCCCAAAGCCAGTTCACCCGAAGCGGTCGCCGGCCCATCCGCCAAAGCCTGGCCCCGGACGACCTTCTCGCCCCGCCGGACAATCGGTTTTTGATTGATACTAGTACTGGTATTTGAACGCAAAAACTTCTTTAAAAGATATTCCCGTTTGGTCCCGTCCTCGCCGGTCACCACAATTTTCTCGCCGGTTACTGAAGTCACCGTTCCCGATGCGTCGCAAACTATAATCTGGCCCGAATCAAAAGCGGCTTTTTCTTCCACCCCCGTCCCCACCAGCGGGGCTTGGGGCCGGATACAGGGGACGGCTTGCCGCTGCATGTTACTGCCCATTAGCGCCCGGTTGGCGTCATCGTGTTCCAAAAAAGGAATCAAGGAAGTAGTAATCGAGACAATCTGTTTGGGAGAAACTTCCATATAGTCAATCTCGGAGGTCGGGGCCAGAGAAGGCTCGCCGTGGACTCTCACGGAAACTCGCTCTTCCAAAAAATAACCCTGTTCGTCTGTTCTGGTGTTGGCCTGGGCAATGATATACTGTCCCTCTTCGTAAGCATCTAAATAAACAATGTCATTGGTTACCCGCCGCCTCTCTCCTTCTTTGATCACCTTCCGGTAAGGAGTTTCAAGAAAGCCAAATTCGTTAATCCGTGCATAGGATGCCAAATGGGCCACTAGCCCAATGTTCGGGCCTTCCGGCGTGGTAATCGGGCAGAGCCGTCCGTAATGCGACCGGTGGACATCGCGCACCTCAAAACCGGCCCGTTCCCGCGACAGCCCGCCGGGGCCCATCGCGGACAGCCGCCGTTTGTGCTCAAGCTCGGCCAAAGGATTAGTCTGATCCATAAATTGCGAAAGCTGGGAAGAAGAAAAGAACTCCTGCATCACCGCCACAATCGGCCGGACGTGGATGAGCTGGGCCGGCATGACCGTTTCCAAATCCGCCAGACTCATTCGGTCTTTGCCGATTCGGCTCATCCGTGCCAAACCCACCCGAAACTTTGTCTGAATGAGCTCCCCCACCGCCCGCACTCGGCGATTCGCTAAATGATCGATGTCATCCGGCGGCTCCTGGGAGTTGTTCAAGCGGACAATCTCCCGGACCACTGCCACCAAATCTTCGCGGGTCAAAATCCGGTCTGAGCGTCCTTTGACTCCGAGCCGCTGGTTGAACTTGTAGCGGCCGACCAAAGAGAGGTCATAACGGTCAAAGTTAAAAAACATGGCTTCGATCAGGGACCGCGCGTTGTCTACGGTGGCCAGATCCCCCGGCCGGATTCTTTTATAAACCTCTTTGAACCCTTCATCGGCGTTTTTGGAGAGATCTTTCTCCAAAGTATTTTGCAGGTATTTAAGATCGGGGTTGGTATCAACATCCGCAAACGCCGCCAGAATGTCTTCGTCTGCCGAAAGGCCGAAAACCCGCAGCAGCGCGGTAATCGGAATTCGGCGCTTGCGGTCAATTTTCACGCCAATCACGCCGTTGAGATCAGTGTCAAGTTCCAACCACGCTCCCCGATTGGGGATGACCTTGGCGCCATAGTAGTTGCGGCCGCGGCCATAAACCGCGCTGAAAAATACTCCCGGCGATTTAATGAGCTGCGAGACCACTACCCGTTCCACCCCGTTAATCACAAACGTGCCGCGGTTGGTCATTAACGGAAAATCGCCCAGGTAAACATCCTGGGTTTTGGTTTTGTTCTTGGCCTTGTTCAAGAGTTTCACTTGAACGTAAAGCGGCGCCTCGTAGGTCGTATTGCGCTCCTTGGCCACAAGTTCGGTAAATTTCGGTTTGTCCAAAAAGTATTGTCCGAAATGCAGCTCTAAATTTTTGCCCGTAAAATCTTTGACCGGGCTGACCTCTTCAAAAAGCTCTTTCAAACCTTTTTCAAAAAACCAGCGGTAGGACTGGGTTTGAATCTCGATCAAATTCGGCAGTTCCACCACTTCCGTCGTAGCCGTAAAGCGGTTGCGCTTGGCAGTAACGCTCTTCCTGATGGGTAAATTGGCGGTTTGGCTTTTTTTAGATGACATAAAAATACCTCCTTTGCTACAAAAGCAAAGAGGGCCAAATTAATGGCTCTACCATATTCCCCTATTGTCCATACTCCTATCTTACCCGCCCCCGGAAGTTTGTCAAGTACCCTCCTTCAAGAAGATTTTTTACTGTAACGGTGCCGTACGTAAATTTGTTCCCACCAATACATGCCCTGCCAAAAACCGAACAGCAGACCGGCAAAGAACAGAACAATTGCGCTCAAGTGATGAATGATAAACCACTGCTGCCAGGAAAGCCCGAAGCCAAACTTTGGAAAATCCGCCAAGAGATATTGCAGATACCAAATCTCCAGGATGGCGTGCAGCATAAACTGCACGAGAATCCCCAAAAACGTAAAAGCGATTATATAAATGAACCTTTTCATTGGGGTTGGAACCGCACGGGAATCCGTAATTCATCGGCATTTGCCGGGAGACCAGAGGGATTATCTTTCTCCAAAACCAACGTCCCTTTCGCGGTTCCCGGCTTAGAAAAATTCAAACTCAACGCAAACGGCACAAACTCTTCGGTCATCCACTCCCCTTGCGCTTGGGCGATCCCAATCGCAATCTCCTTTCCTTCTTCATCCAGAAGCCTCACGGGAAAAGACGCCTCGAAAAACCAAGTGCCGCGCGCTTCTCCCTCGATCAGAAGCGGGCTCTTGACTTCTTGATTCGGCCGCGGGGTGCTAATCCGAATCAAATCCTGTTTCTCGAGCTCGTTACCGATGTCCTCGACTAGAGTTTTTCCACTAGGCAGCCGACACTGGCGCGGATACGATTCCATTACCGGGTAGCCGGCGGCCAGGCAGTCTTCGAAGCTTTGAGTACTAATATCATGCCCATAGGTCACGCGATAAACTACCCCGGCTTTGTCGTCCGAAACATACATCACGCCCCCCGGCTGGATGAGTACGTCCACCGGCCGCCCCAGCGCTGTACCCCCTTCCAGCCAACCGGTAATGAAGTCCTCCGTCCCTTCGTAATTTCCTTGGGCATCGAGTTTGACGCGCACCAGTTTGTAGCCCGTGGGCTCGCTTCTATTCCACGAACCGTGGTAAGCGACAATCAAATCGTACCAATACTCCTCGGGCCAGCCCTCTTCCGGAACAAAAGCCAGCCCCAAAGGCGCGGAGTGCGCGGGAAGATCAACATGGCTGCCGGTTTCCGTCGGCTCCTCACAAGGATTGCGAATGTAGGTATTTTTATCAAAATCGGTATCGTGAATGTTTTTGCCGTAGCAAGTCGGCCAGCCGTAATTCCCTCCTTCCCGGATAAGGTTGATTTCATCCGGCGGCAAGTCGTCGCCCAAATGATCACGGCCCATTTCCGTGGCCCACATCCGTCCGTCCACATAGCTCCACGTGAAAAATACGGCGTTTCGCAGCCCACGCGCATACTCGCGGAAATCGCTGCTGTCCTTGTTCATCGAGAAAATCTTGGCCCGGCGGTCGTCTGATTCGTTGCAGACATTGCAGGACGAGCCGATGGACACATACAGCCTCTGGTCCGGGCCAAAGGCAATAGTTCTCGTGAAATGTCCTCCCCCGGAGGGCAAATCGACTAACTTTCTTTTATTAGTGACGCGAGCTTCGCTCTGGTTATAATCAAAAACACTGACTTGATTCGTTTCGCCGATGTAGAGCTTACATTGTTGGACCGCCGCATTACCCTCGCAGTCCATGGCCAAGCCATGCGGCCGATTGAGTCCCTCCGTAACCACCAGCACCTTATCGGCTTTATGGTCAACGTTTTCGTCCGGCAAAGCGACCACCCGGCCTTCGCTCGTCAGGGAAACCAGCAGCCGCCCCATTGGGTCCCAGGTCAAGACGCGCGCGCCCTCAACTCCCGAAGCGAAAATCGAGATACCGAAATTATCCGGCAGGTTCAAAGGCAAGTCAGTATCATTGACCCCGGGGCGGCTGATATCCCGCGGCGGTGGGGTGATGACCGGCCGAATGCCCTTGATGAAACCGACGAGCTGGGGTAAATAATTGAGCGTTATCCAAATTGCCCCGACGACAACCAAGGTTCCGAACACGACAAGGTTAAACTTTTTCATATGCACTTCCGTCACTTAATCAGTTTCTTGAACTCCTCCACCATCGGCACCCGTTCGGCCTCAAACCCATATCCCTCGGCCGTGTAAAGTGCCGCCCAGTCGGCAAGGACCAGTGAGGAGAAGATTTTGTGCATGGCGTTCTCCCCCTGAATCGGTAAAATTTCCACTGGCAAACCGCGCTCCCGATAAAGTTTCGCGGTTGCGTCCATTCGCTTTTGGATTTGCGGGTGATCGCTGCTGTCATGCAAAAAGAGAAAATAAAATTTTTCTGACAAACTTTTAGGATCGGGTGCGTCCCCGCCAGAGGCGGGTCCGCCTGCGGCGGAAAATCCGGACATCTCGTTGTGATTCAGTTCCGGAAAAATATTGTAAAAGGTCGGGATTTTGCCCGTCTCGTTAAATTTGATTTTCCAGTTATAGGCGAGCGAATAGTTTTTTTGCGACGCGTAAATTACCGGCATCCGACTCTTTAGCTTTTGCGCGAGCGCTCGGCCTTTTTCCTCGATATTCTTAGGCTGCAAACTTTTAGCCAGCTCCCGGCTCTGCCTGAGGAGCTCGCCTTGCTTCATGATTTTCAGAAGCGCTCGCAAATTGAAGCCCAGGGCCGAACGGGGCTGAATCCCCGTATCCGGCATCTGAACATAAGGAGTTTGATACTGCTTGGCCAGTTCCAGAAGCTTGCCGCCAACCGCAATCGCCGCCACTGCGATTCCTTTACTTCTTGCTTGTTCAAATGCATCCAGTGTCTCTTCAGTATTACCCGAATAGGAACTCGCGATGAGCAAAGTTTGCGAAATTCGCCTCTCCAGACGTTTTTCCTTACTTCCCCCCTCTCCTGACGAGGGGAGGGTGGCCGAAGGCCGGGAGGGGTCGAGAAAAGCCGGCAATCCGTAATCACTATGTACGATGATATCCAATTCCGGTTTTAAAGTCTTCAAAATATCCGCGGCGAGGTGCGAACCGCCCATGCCGGCGACAATGTATTTTTTGTATTTTTTCACCGGCCCGTTTTCCACCTTCGGGACGAACCGGAACTGCTTCGGAAAACTGAGAATCGCGTCGCGCATCATATTGTTAAATACCGTTCGAAGAATATTATTTTATGGCTTGATAAGCGCGTTCCAATCCGCGGCAAACTTTTCAATGCCGACGTCGGTCAGCTCATGACGAATGTCGTAGTCCTGCCAGGGATTGTCAAGAGAAACCTCGCGGTAGGGTATTGGCTTCAACTCCTTTGCCGTTTCGACCTCTCCCTTAATCCCTCCCCTCGCCTGGGGAGGGATAGAGAAGGGGGCTCTCCACGCCTGGGGAGGGAAATTGGAGTCGGCCCACTCCTTCAAAACCTTCAACAGCGCGGTCAGGATGTCGGAACCGAGCTGAATTGCGTACTGCAAATGATTGAGATTCCGTACGCTCGCGGTCAGCACCTCCACATGCCCGTCTCCCGCCCGATACATTTTGATAATATTCTCAACGAGCTGCATCCCGTTCTCCCCCCGATCATCCAGCCGCCCGACAAACGGCGAAACAAAGACCTGCCCTTTTTTTGCTCCCCTCGTTGCCGCGTACACGGCCGCCGCCTGCTCCTGGGAAAAGCACAAAGTCAAATTGACGCGCATGCCTTCTTTAACGGCAATTTCAGCGGCCTTCAGGCCCTCTTTGGTTGTCGGAAATTTGATGTGTGCGTTTGGAATCCAAGAAAAAAAATCTCGACCTTGTTCTAACATATCCCCTGAGCTTGTCGAAGGGTCAGCGTAAACCTCAACTGATACGGAACCGGCGGGGATCAGAGCGGAAACCTCAACCACGACTTTTTTATAAAATTCCAAAATCTCTTTTTGGGAAAATTTCTTGCCGGTCGTTTCCGGGTTCTTGGCAATTAAGCTGGGATTAGTCGTCTGACCGTCCAAAAACCCGAGAAACTTTATGACTTCACGCGTTTCGTTCGGATCCCCAGAGTCAAGAAAGATGCGGGTTTTTAAATTTGAGGGCCTCATATGGCATTTTTAGACCGTCGCCAGCCACTGTCCCGGTAATTTTAAGAAATTATCAGGCTTAATAAGCACTTTGATCTGCTTTCGTCCAATTTGACTAAAATCAACAACCGTATAAACGAGTTTTGTGTGGTCGTCCCACTGCATACCCGAAAAATAATCAAAAGGACTTTTAACATCGGCAAAAACAATCATATATTTGTTCAGTGCTTCAACAGCGTTAGATAAGGAATGATAATCTTTTTGCAGTTGCCTAACGTATTCTTTAGAAGAAGATCTAAGGTACTTAAATTCTAGAACCGCCATTAGGTCATCCGGTTTATAACTCGTCGCTGTTCCATAATTGTTGGCGACTCTTTCAAGATCGTTGTCTTGTACGAACCGGGGATTAAGGATAACTAAATCATACCAAGCCCTGCCCTTCCCGCCGATTTTAGTTTTTATTGAACCGTACTCAGGGTGGATAAGGTTGGTGTTTTTGCCGTCACGGGTTGTAAAAAGTTTAGCGAAAACGGGGTTGCGATAGAAAACTGCGTAGCAGTAAGTATGAAAACCGATTTCGTTAAAAAACAAAAATGGACGGTAATAAAATTGGGAAACCACCGTACGCAAACACTTGTGAATATTCTCTATCAACTTCTGGTTCAGACTATTTTGTGCTACTAACAAACACCTTGTAAAAATGTTTATAATTCTCCGCGATCTTCCTGACGGTTTCCTCTCGACTCGTCTTCCCCTCTTTCCACGACAAGAGTGGTTCCCAGAAAATCGTCCGGCCGATGGCAAACCCGATAATCCCTTTCACTTTCGCTCCGGCCTTGAGCCATTTCTCCACCTGCGCGGCATCCGCGCCGCGACCCAAAACCACGGCCGAGACTCCTCCCCGGCCGCCGGTCCGGGCTTGGCGCACCACCTCTTCGTAATGTTTCGGATCCTCAAGGCCTTCAATCTTCCAGATATCCGGCTCCACTCCACCTGCCTGCAGCTCGGCTATCATTTTGACCATTAGCCCGGGCCTTAGTTCGTTATCATAACGCGCCTGGTCCCCTCCGACCCCGGCAAGCTGTTGCTCTGTCGCCGGAATGAGTGGCTCTATCAAAAACTTGTAACCTTTCTCATGGCACCAGCCACTCAAAATCTTAAGCCTTTCTCGCTGCCTTAAATTCATCTCTTTATCACTTTCCGGGTTGTAGCGAATCAGGACCTTGGCAAATCTGGGTTTAAGATTTTCAATATGCTCGGCAAACTGTTCGCCATACTCAAAGTCAAACTCATCTTGCCCGCTTTTCTCTTGAGTCAAAAGCGTCAAATAACCGGCGGGTTGAGCCTCACGGTGTACCTTTTTCCCAAACTGTTCATCCACCAACACTCCCGCGTTTTCTTTCGGCGGAAAGTCTTTGGCCACGGCCTGTTTAAACCCCTCATAGACCAGCCACTTAGCCTCGCTAATTTCTCTAGCCTGCTCCGCGGTCAGCGGCTCTTTGTAGCCGAACATCTTAAAAAAGGACGAGCGGTGATCAAAAGCAAGGATGAAAAGCGGTTTACTATAGCCTAAGTTTTTCATAAATACTTATTTAATTACGTAATTAATACTTACTTGTACCTGCCTGTCATTCCGCATCAAGTGCGGGGTAAACTTTGGCCGGAATGACAATTACTTAGTAGTATGATGATGAGTGGTGATGTACCGTATTGTACCAGACGACCCGCGCATCACGACCGAATGGGTGATGATGCGGTGCTTCGCAAACCGCACTCCCTCTAAAAGCGGCCCGTCAATCACGCCCGTGGCAGTAAAGGTTAACTGCTTGCCCTTTGCCAAGTCCTCAGCAGAGTAGACTTTATTTAGATCTTTGATCCCGGCCTCCAAAATTGCTTTCTGATCTTTCTCATTCTTAGGCGCAAACCGGCAGAAAAGCTCGCCGCCCAGGATTTTCATGGCCGCGGCGGCGAGCACTGCTTCTGTCGAGGCGCCAATTCCCAAAAGCATATCGATCCCCGACTCGGGCAGGCACGGAGCGATAGCGCCCGCCACGTCGCCGTCAGTGATGGTGCGCACCCGCGCGCCGGCAGCGCGAATTTCCTTGATCAACCCCTCATGCCGCTCGCGGTCCAAAACCACGACCGTAATTTCCCCAATGTCTTTGCCCAAGGACTTGGCCACGCGCTCAATATTCTGTTTTACGGGAAAATCCAAATCCACGACTTTAGCAGCGGCTTTGCCTACGGCCAGTTTATTCATATAAGTATCCGGCGCAGAAAGGAGTGACCCTTTGGGCCCGGCGACAATCACGGAAATCGCGTTGTAGCGGCCGTGGGCCACACTGTCCGTGGCTTCCAGAGGATCAACGGCCAGATCCATTTCCGGGCCTTTGCCGGTGCCGACTTTCTCGCCGGTGTAAAGCTCCGGAGCTTCGTCCTTGGCTCCCTCGCCGATAACGATCGTACCGGCAAAATCAATCTGGTTGAACCGCGCGCGCATCTCGTCAACCGCGGCCTGATCAGCGGCGTTTTTGTCGCCGCGGCCAATCCAGGAGGAGGCGGCAATTGCCGCCGCTTCGGTGACGCGCACAAATTCTAAAGCCAAATTTCGATCCATTTGCATTCTTTGTCATTCCCCGATTTAATCGGGGAATCCAGAAGTTTTAATCCTGGTTCCCGAATTAAATTCGAGGTGACGATTTAGAAACAATTCTCTTTACTTCCTTAATAATAGCATCGCGCGATATCTCTTCATAATCCAAAAGCTCCTGCGGTTTGCCGCTTCGCGGCATTTTGCGCACCGCTAAAGAGATAATCCTACCCTCTCCCCAGGTGATGGGGAGAGAAGGAGAGAGGTCGGTTTTACCAGGGAGTTTCTCTGCCCAAGGCGGATCCGCCTCCCCGGCCTCGCCAAGCGAAGCGGGGCGGGCTGGCGGAAAACCTCTCCCTTTATCCCTCCCCATGCTTTGGGGAGGGAGGTCAGAAAGAGCGCTTCTAATCGCTTCCCCAATCCCGCCCTCGGGATAATGGTCCTCGACCGTGATTATCGCTCCCGTTTCTTTGGCAGCCTGCGTCAATGTCTTTTTATCAATCGGTTTGATGCTGTACAAGTCAATCACCCGAATCAAAACCCCTTGCTTCTTGAGTTCTTCATAAGCGGCCAACGCTTCATGCAATGTTATCCCGGCCGCCAGCACTGTCGCCACGTCTTTCCGGCTATGGCGCAAAACTTTACTCCCGCCGATTTTGAACTCCTGCCCCGGGGAATAAAGCACCGGGGTTTCCATTCGCGTTGTTCTGATATAGACAATGCCTTTGTGCTTAGCTGCCGCTTCCACAAGCTTATCGGTTGAAACCGCATCCGAAGGATACAAAACCACGCTTCCTAAAATACTGCGAAACATTGCCAAATCCTCGAGGCCCATCTGCGACGGCCCGTCCTCGCCGATGGACACCCCGGCGTGCGAGCCCACAAACTTGATGTTGGCGGCCGAATACTGGCTCATTCGGATTTGGTCAAAAGCGCGCGTCAGGAACGCGGCAAAGGTCGAAACAAACGGGATCTTGCCGCGCCGCGAAAGACCAAGAGCCGCACCCACCATATTCTGCTCCGCCACAAACATCTCCAAAAACCGGTCCGGATATTTTTCCTTGAATATCTCCGCGTAAGTTGAATTGGAAACCTCGGCGTCGAGGACTACGATATTCGGAAACTTCGGATAAATCCTGACTAGGGCGTTACCGTAAGCCTTCCTTGTTGCCGCCTCTTCTCCGATTTTGTAATTAATTTTTTCTTTGCTTTCCGATCTACTATCTACTGTCTCCGGTCTACTAATTCTCTCCGGCTTTGCCATCTCTCCTCGCATCTTCTTGTCGACTTTCCCCAATTCTCGTAGTGCCTTCCTCAAATCCTCCGGGGAAAGCGCCTTCCCATGCCAGCCTTCTTTGTTTTCGATAAATGAAACTCCTTTACCTTTAATGGTTTTGGCAATGATCATCACCGGCCTTCCACCCCCTCTCTTTTCTCCCCCTGTCCCGTCAAACGGGATAGGGGGAGATGAAGAGGGGGTCGCCTGTTTGTACGCTTTCAAAATCTCATTCAAATTATGCCCATTCACGACTATAGTCTTCCACCCGAACGCCGCGATGCGTTTCTGATAAGCTTTAATATCATGCCCGTAAATCGTCTGCCCTCGTTGACCCAAACGATTGACATCGAGAACGCCGACCAAATTATCAAGTTTATAGTACGCGGCGAGCTGAATCGCCTCCCATTGCGAGCCCTCGGCCATTTCACTGTCCCCCAAAAGCACATAAGTGCGATAGGGAAGCCGGTCAAGCTTGGCATTAAGGGCCATGCCCACGCCAATTGACAACCCTTGTCCCAAAGAGCCTGTCGCCGCTTCGGTATAGGGAAATGCCGGGGTAGGATGCCCCTCCAAAGGGCTGCCAAATTTGCGCAAAGTCAAAAGCTCTTTTTCCGTCAGCGCGCCAGCCGCTGCCCACAGCGCATAGAAGAGGGGCGAGGCATGGCCTTTGGAGAAAATCAGCCGGTCATTGTTTGCGTATCCCAGACGATTCAAGTCAAAGCGAAAATAGCCGCCAAACATCAATGCCGTCATCAGTTCCACGCCAGACAGCGAAGATGTTGGGTGCCCGGACCCCGCGGCCGTGGTCGAGACCAGAATATAGTAACGAACGAGCCTGGCGAGTTCTTTGAGTTTCACAAGGTCAGCCATAGTATTGCAATTATATCGAAAAAAAACGCGGCCGGAAAGGTTTGCACCTTTCCGGCCGGAAGACCACTTACACTTGGACTGCGAATTGTTGCTTGGACCGTTTATGAGCGTACATTTCTTGGTCTGCCCGCTCGATAAAATGCTCGAGCGTGACTTGGCTTCCTCGCATCACAAGCTCACTGTGTACCCCAAAGCTGAAGGGAATTTGAGGACCAAGTTGCTTAAGCCTCTGTACTACACAGCTGGCCTCATAAGGATCGGCGCCGGGGAGAATCAGCAGAAATTCGTCTCCGCCAAATCTGCCAGCCCAATCCGTCGGCCGCAAGCCAGAAGTCAAGATTCGACCAAACTGCCGAATCACTTCGTTGCCCCGTAAATGACCAAACTGGTCATTGTAGGCTTTGAAGTGATCAAGATCAATGTGCACGACCGCAAGCCATTTGCCGACGCGCCTAGCATCCGCTAATGCTCGAACTGCAAGTTCTAGAATAGCCCGCTGATTATAAAGTCCGGACAGAATATCTTTAGAATACCCCTCGCGGACATCCCGGCCGTGAATAAAGACCTCAACGAATACCAAGTATAACCCTGTGAAAAACCACCGCGGTTTTTTCCACCACATCTTCGCCTCCTGTTTGGTTGTTGCGCTAACTAAAAAACAGGTGGCGAAACCTGCTCTGCAAAATACGAGTGCCGGTTTCACCCTAAAGCTCCACGCGTCTTATCCCGACAAGTCGGGAAGGTGACCAATTCGACGCGCTTCACAGCTCACATTATTTAGTTAGCACTCTATCTTACCTGATTTTGGACTTTTCGTCAAGTGTGGCGCCTAGCGGATTCGGGAACCGGGCGGAACTTCGCGATCCGGCATTAAAAGCACCGGCCCCTCGGGGCCTTCGGCCGCGAGCAACATCCCCTGGCTTTCAACGCCCATGAAAATTTTCGGTTCCAAGTTTGCCACCAGCACAATGCGACGGCCGACCAATTCTTCGGGAGCATAATATTGCGCAATGCCCGCCACAAGTAGCCGCTCGCCGTCGCCGGTGTCGATTTTGAGTTTTACGAGTTTTTCCGAGCCCTCCACCGGAGTCGCTTCAACCACAAGCGCGATACGCAGGTCTAATTTTTTAAATTCTTCAAAAGTAATTGCAATTGACATAAAAAAATAATACGTCAGAGGCTAAATCCTCAATCCCTTTCGGGTCACGGATTTCCTAAAAAAACCCGGTTCTGGGGAACTCTCATCTGGTGCCGAGGGCGGGATTCGAACCCGCACGGGGTATTCCCCCAAGGGATTTTAAGTCCCTAGTGTCTGCCGGTTTCACCACCTCGGCTCGTTCCACTAAAAGGCCGGACGGGAATCGCACCTGTTGTCAAGCGGTTTTGCCCGCCTGCCATCGCCTCAGGCGTGAACGGGATTTGCACCCGTGTGAGAGGTTTTGCAGACCTCTGCCTAACTACTCGGCCATCACGCCTCAGGCTGTGGCGGGCAGCAGACCGCTCCCTTATTTACCCCGTAGACAGAGCTATGCTGTTCTTCGGGGCCACTTGTGCCCCTGCGGGGCATCTACCGAAGGTACGAGCTACCAGGCCAGCAGGATAATTATAAAGTTTGCGGGTGGTGAGGGCAACACTATATAATGTGCTTAGCAATGCCCAAAGGTCTCTCGGAAATCCAAGTCAAAGAGATTATGACCACGAAAATCCTGGCGGCCCAGGCCGAGGACAATGTTTTGGACGTGGCCAAGGCTATGCTCGAGAAAAATTTTAACGGCGTGCCGGTAGTGGACAAAGATGGCAAATTACGGGGAATGATTACCATGAAAGAACTCCTGGATTCCAAAGGCATCTATTTGCCGACCGCGATCAATCTGCTGGCTAATCTCCACATGATCCACGGAGAAGACCTCACGACGGTAGACAAAAAACTCAAAGCCCTGTACAAACTCAAAGCCTCCGACGTGATGAACCGCGAGCCGCTGTACCTGGTATCCAATACCAGCTTGGAAAAAGCGGCAGAGGCCTTTTTACTTCGCCATGAAGATCTGCTGCCGGTAGTTGATGACTTTAAAACCTTAGTCGGGGTGGTTTCCAAATACGACATCCTCAAATCTCTTACCAATCCACTGGAGCCGATCAAACCTCGTCCGTCTCTGACTGAGGAAACCGAAATTCCCAAACTCATCGAGGAGGTGGAAAAGAAATACGTGGTGGTCAGCCAAGCTCGGGCGCGATTTTGGTACTTCGCTCTGATTGCTTTTCTGGTCATTGGAATAATAATATCGTTAGCGGTAATCATTCGCATTCGTATCCTCTAAATCCCGGAGAAGGCAGGGCGGCAACGGAAAACCCCTTCTCGGGCTTTTTTATTATCCCTTAGGCGAATACTCCGCGCTTTCAAGCGCGGAGATGAAGCCAAGCCCGGAGCGAAGCGGAGGGGATAACACAGCTCCGGGAGCCGCAATGAATCGGCGAATGCCGATGCGGCGACGTATTCCGCAGAGCCAGAGGCTCAAGGAATATACCAGCCTTCAGGCTGGGGAGCTTTATTAGCTCGCGCGAAATTTCGTTACTAAAACCCTAAACCGGTGTTTCGGCTGACGACGGCGCGGGACTGGCCTCGGCTGCTGCCGGCTCCGGCGACTCCGGGGTTTTGCCCCCGCTTTTTAAAGCCTTGAGCGAGAGGCCTAAGCGGTGCTCCTGCGGCTCGATGGAGATGATTTTGAACTCTCGCTCTTCTCCTTCCTTCAAGACGGCGCTCGGGTCAGCAATTTTTTCCTCGGAGAGCTCCCCCAAGTGGGCGAGCCCGTGAATGTCCGGATCGAGCTCCACAAAAGCGCCAAAGGGGGCAAGTTTCAAAACCTTGCCTTTAATGACCTGCCCAATCTGGTACTTTTTTACGGCATCTTCCCACGGATCCTTGAGGAGCCGCTTCAGGGAGAGACTGATCCGGTCATTTTCAATGGCGATGATTTGCGCTTTGACTTTATCCCCGACTTTAACGATGTCTTTGGGATCCTCAATCCGCTGCCACGCAAGCTCGGAAATATGAGCCAGGCCTTCCAGCTCGTCATCAAACTTCACAAACGCGCCGAAATCGACGACTCCCGTGACCGCTCCCTCCACCACTGAACCGACGGTGAGCTTGCCGATCTTTTTCAGCAACTCTTCCTCAATAACCGCCCGTTCCGAGACAATCAACTTTTCCCCCTGCGGCTCGGCCGTAATAATCCGGACCGGAAAATCTTGCCCGACGAAGCTGCGCAAAACGCTTAAAATTTTATTTTTGTCCCCATCCTCCACCCGGGGATAGTGCGAAGGTGCTAGCTGGGAAACCGGCAAAAAACCGAGGACGTTGTTGATTTTTACCATCAGGCCGCCCTTATTCGCCTCTAAAATCTTGGTCGTGACCACTTCTTTATTCAAAAGCTTCTCCCGAAGCGCCTGCCAGACCCGTTCCTGGCCGGCTTTGCGGAATGACAGTTCGATATTGCCTTCTTTGTTTTCAATATCAATGACCGAAGCGTAAACCTCACTACCGGCTTGCAGCGAGGAGAGAATTTGTTCATCGTCATACAGCTCCCGGCCCCGCACCACGCCGATGCCGACTCCTTCGACATCCACATAAACCTCGTTTTTACCCACGCTCAAAATGCGGCCTTTGATCACGTCGCCTTCCTGTAAAATCCGGAGCTTACCAGCCGCGGTGGCGGCCAGCAAATCGTTCATGGATTGCAAAGTCTCGCTCATATTTTAAACGGATACCCTGATGGTATCCGCAAACTGCCTAAAACAAGGGTTAAGGGTTAAAACTTCAAATTGTGGCTTAAAAGCTCGTCCGGAATCTTTGATTTTTCTGGCCAGCTTAGCCTAGCAAACACCTGGAAAAAAATCAAGTCTTGCGATATAATTATCCTATGGTAATCACTTGGTTTGGCCTTTCCTGCTGCAAAATCTCGTCCGGCAATCTGACCGTCGTCACCGATCCTTTTTCCAAAAGCGTAGGCCTCACTCCCCCCCGGATGCAGACCGATATCGCAGTGGTTTCCAATATTAAAAACCCGGCCTACAACAACCTGACGTCTCTCGGCGGAGATAAAATTTTTGTTGCGGACGGGCCGGGAGAATTGGACGTCAGGGGCTTGTTTATCCACGGCGTGGCGGCGACCGGCGATCCCAAACATAACGATAATGGCTTTGATTTTACCACGATTTACGCGGTACGGATGGAAGATATCCGTCTGGGATTCTTGGGAAGCCTTAAACAAAAGGAGCTGACTGATTCGCAACTTGAAGAACTCGGCGAGATAGACATCCTGCTCATCCCCGTGGGGGGCAAAACCGTTTGTGATGCCGAAGAAGCAGTCACGATCGTTAACCAGATCGAACCTCACCTCGTCATCCCCTTGCATTACGCGCAAAAAGGCCTGCTCCTGCCCCAGGACAAGGTCGAACACTTCTTAAAAGAAATCGGCTCCGCCAAAGAAACGGCGCAGGAAAAATTGACTTTGAAAAAATCAAACCTCCAGGAGCTTGGCGAAACCACCCAGGTGGTCGTCCTTTCGCCGCAACGCTGATTTGAGATGAACTGGCTGCGTAAAAAACTGATCGCGCTGCAAAACCGACCCTATGAGGAAAAGCTTAAACTTTTGCGCCGAGTGGCCATTACCGCCGCAATTCTCCTCCTCGGGTTTTGGATTTTGACTCTCCAGTTTCGCAAACCCCCAGCCGCCAGTGAGCCAAACAAACTGGCGCCGGTCTGGGAAAATTTAAAAAATCTGAAAAATATCATTCCGCAGCAGACCCAGCCTTAGGTAGTTTATGAAAAAACCGAAGCTAAAAAAATCCACCGGTCAATCCCCGCCTGCCGACAATCCCCCCACGGGTCGGGAAATTGGCTATGTCAAACCGCGGGTAATTGAAGAAGAAATGAGGGAGTCCTACCTGGACTACGCGATGAGCGTAATTGTGTCGCGCGCGCTACCCGATGTGCGCGACGGCTTGAAACCCGTGCACCGGCGCGTGCTCTTTGCCATGAGCGAACTCGGCCTAAACGCCGGCGGTCGCTACCGCAAATCAGCCACCGTGGTCGGGGAAGTTTTGGGAAAATATCACCCGCACGGAGACGTGGCAGTCTACGATTCGCTCGTCAGACTGGCCCAGGACTTTGCAATGCGCTATCCCCTAGTGGACGGGCAGGGTAACTTTGGTTCTCTGGACGGGGATGCACCGGCGGCCATGCGCTATTCGGAATGCCGGCTGGCTCCTCTGTCTTTGGAACTCCTCGCCGACCTTGAAAAAAACACGGTTGACTGGATGGACAACTACGATGCCACCAAAAAGGAACCGACAGTACTGCCAGCCAAACTCCCCAACCTCCTGCTGAACGGCACCTTGGGAATTGCGGTGGGGATGGCGACCGACATCCCGCCGCACAACCTCAAAGAAATTGTGGAAGCCACGGCCGCCCTGATTGACGACCCGAAGCTCACCAGCGAGGACCTGATGAATTTTGTGTTGGGCCCGGACTTTCCGACCGGCGGCATTATCTACGACTGGAACGCCATCCAAAGCGCCTATGCCACCGGCAAAGGCAGCGTCACGGTGCGGGCCAAAACCGAAATTGTGGAGAGTCGGGACGGCGCTTATCAAATTTTAATCACGGAAATCCCCTATCGAGTCAACAAGGCCTCACTTTTGGAAAAGTTTGCGGAACTCATCCGGGATAAAAAAATTGAGGGGGTTAAAAACTTACGGGACGAATCCGACAAAGAGGGGGTACGCATCGTCGTGGAACTCAAAAAAGACGCCCTGTCGAATAAGGTCTTAAACCAGCTCTTCAAATATACCCAGCTGCAGGACACCTTCCACCTCAACATGCTCGCCTTGGTAGACGGCATTGAGCCGCGGATTTTAAACCTGAAGATGATTCTGGAAGCTTATATCGCCCACCGCCGCAAGGTCGTCACCCGCCGCACCCAATTTGACCTCACCAAAGCCGAGGACCGGGCCCACATCCTGGAAGGGCTAAAGATTGCCCTGGATCACATCGATGCGGTTATCAAAACCATCAAACAAGCCGATACCAAAGAGCAGGCCCACCGGGAGCTGCAAAAAAAGTTCAAGCTGTCGGAAAAACAAGCCACCGCCATTTTGGAAATGAAACTTCAGGCTTTAGCCGGGCTGGAACGCCGGAGAGTCGAGGAGGAACTCAAAGAAAAACGCGTGCTCGTCAAAGAACTAGAAGAACTTTTGCGCTCGCCCAAAAAAATCGACGCCGTCATCAAACGGGAACTGGCGGAACTCAAAGAAAAATACGGAGATTTACGCCGCACCCAGATGATTAAACAGGCGGTCGGGGAATTCAAGGTGGAAGATTTGATTGCCAACGAGGAAGCGATTATCGTCGTGACCAAGTCCGGGTACGTCAAACGTCTGCCGCCCGACACCTACCGCAAGCAGGGGCGCGGCGGAAAAGGCGTGATCGGCATTACCACCAAAGAACAGGATGTGGTTAACAAATTGCTTTCTGCCGAGACCCATGACGACATCCTGTTTTTCACCAACCGGGGCCGGGTGTTTCAGACCAAGGTTTACGAACTCCCCGAGGCCTCGCGCATCGCCAAGGGGCAAGCCCTGGTGAATTTTCTGGAGTTAGGTCCACAGGAAGCCGCCACCGCGGTGCTGACTTTCGGTAAAGGCGAGCGAACCAAATACAAATACCTCCTCATGGGTACCAGATTTGGCACCGTGAAGAAAACCACGGTGGCAGAGTTTGTCAAGGTCCGTCGCTCTGGGCTAATTGCTATCAAACTTCGGAAAGACGACGAACTAAAATGGGTCATGCTCACCTCGGGAACGGACGAAATTATGATTACTACCGGCGGGGGGCAAGCCATCCGGTTCAGAGAGACTGACGTCCGACCCATGGGCCGGGCGGCCAGCGGCGTGCGGGGCATTCGCTTAAAGAAAAACGATGAAGTAATGAGTCTGGATGTGATTGAGAAGCGGCAGGAGTCCAAAAATCTCCAGGTGCTGGTCATCTCGGAACTGGGCTTAGGTAAAAAAACACCGCTACAGGAATACAAAATCCAGCACCGAGGCGGTTCCGGGATCAAAACCATGAACCTTACCAAAAAAACCGGGCGAATCATGGTAATGCATATTGTCAGCCGCGCCAAAGAAGCCGATCTGGTAGTCATCTCCAAAACCGGCCAGACTTTGCGCACCGCCCTAGGGCCAGTCTCGACCTTAGGCCGGGCAACCCAAGGGGTGAGGGTCATCAAACTGGAGCCAGGCGATAGTGTGGCCTCTGCCGCAATTGTTTGAAGTTTATGGTAAAATAAGCCAGGGCCAGTAGCTCAGCGGTTAGAGCACGGCTCTTATAAAGCCGGGGTCGATGGTTCGAATCCATCCTGGCCCACCAAGCTAAGCGCTTCCCAATATGCCCGAGCAAATACTCCTTAAATACATCAAACAAAACTTGGCCGCGGGTTTTCCGGAAGAGCAAATCCGGCAGGCCTTGCGGGCGGCTGGCTGGCAGGAAACGGAAATTGAGCAAGCAATTTTCGAAGTCGAGATGCTCGCCCCAGAGGAAGCACTCACGGGGAATCTGCCAAAAGCCGGCGGCTTTTTGGGCAAATATGGCAAACCCTTAATTACGGTTTTGGTAATTTTAATCGCTCTTCCTATCCTTGGTTATGGCGGGCTCCTTACCTACCAAAAATTCTTCCAAAAAAAGAATGACTTGCCGCCGGCGGCCACCCAAACTCTAAAGCCGCCTGCGAACGCAACCCAAAATCAAACTCCGGCCCAGGAACAACCGGAAGGGATCCGCGACCGGCAAAGAATCGTTGCTGTCCAAAATCTCCAAACTGCCCTGGAGAGTTACTATGAAACTAATAAATTCTACCCCCAAAGCCTGACCACACTCGTAGATCAGGAATTGCTGGTTGCCCTCCCCCGTGATCCCAAAACCAATGAGCCCTACCTCTATACTCCTTTGGGCGAGCCGGCCTTGCACTATTCGCTGTCCTTTTTGTTGGAAACGAACCTCGGAACTCTGAAGCAAGGCCTCCAGGTTGTGTCTTCGGAAAACCGGCTGCCGGCCGACCTCATCATCAGCCAAGATTCACTTATCAAGGGGCTCAGCAGCCGGCCGGCCGGCGGTGTCTTGCTGGTTACCGACCTAAGCAAAAAGCCGTTTTACCCCACCGAGGAAGTAACTCTGGAGGTCCGGCCGGTAGCGGGCATTGAACTTGTGAGCGTCAAGCTCGTGATGCCAAACTTAGACCTCTTGGACCGGAGCGCGCCTTTTCAGTTTCGGTTCTCGGCGCCCAAAGAGCCGGGCGAATACGAGATAAAAATTTTTGGTTTTGAGACCAAAGGCGCTGGTTTTAGCGAAACCGCAAAGCTTAGCGTAACCCGCTAGAAAGGGGGTGGAGAATAATGGCAACTTGTCCCATGTGCAATGCTGATAACGTGAGTGATGATCCGAACGATCTCAATGGTCACGATGTGGGCAAACATTCCGAGGCCGGAGGTGGAGAAGAACAAGAAAGCGGCGAACAATAATCACCTAAATCTGCAAAACCCCGTCGCGCGACGGGGTTTTGGTATATAATACCGATGTACTCGACATGTATTCTTTTACAGCAAACACGAAAGCCAAATTCGAATTGGTCAACATTACCGACCAAATCAACCGGCTGGTGGCGGAATCAAAAATCAAGTCGGGCTATGCCCTGGTGTTCATTCCTCACACCACCGCCGGGATTATTTGCAATGAAGACGAAGCTCGCCTCAAAAACGACATTCTGCAGGTGATAAAAACCCTTAAAGAAAAATCTTGGAACTTTGGCGGCTTTGCTCACGACGCCGACGAAGGCAACGCTGCAGCCCACATCGTCGCGGCCCTGTCGGGAAACTCCCGGGGTTTCATCGTCCGAGACGGTCAGCTTGAGCTTGGCACCTGGCAGTCTATCATGCTTCTGGAAATGGACGGACCGCGCTCCCGCAAGGTCTGGATAAAAATCATCCGTGATTCCTGATGCTTAATTATTCATAACTCCGATATGTCGGGGCATAGCAAGTGGGCGCAAATCAAAAGACAGAAAGCGATTGTTGATAAAAAGAAGGGGCAGATTTTTTCCAAATTATCCCGCGAAATCACGATTGCCGCAAAAGGCGGCGGCGATCCGGGAATGAATTTCAAGCTCCGGCTGGTTTTGGATCGGGCCAAAGACGCCGAGGTGCCCAAGGACGTGATCGAGCGGGCAATCAAGCGGGGTGAAGGCTCGCTCCTGGAAGGACAGATCGAGGACATGGTATACGAAGGGTATGGGCCCTACGGCACCGCCTTCTTAATCGAAGCAGCTACGGACAACAAAAATCGAACCACGAGCGACATTAAACACTTCTTTGAAGCACACGGCGGACGCTTGGGTAGCCCGGGCTCGGTGGCTTGGCAATTCACGACCCGCGGCCAGATTTTGGTGGAACGGGACCGCCCTGACCTTTCCGACCTGGAACTCATGGCTATTGACGCCGGAGCAGAGGATGTCCGGGAATCCGCCGAAGGACTAGAAGTTTACACTTTGCCTCTGGATTTGGACAAAGTCAAACAAGTGCTCCTGGCCGCGGGGGCAAAAATCGCCCAAGCCGAGATTATCAAAGAAAGCAGCCTAGGAGTGGATTTGGCTCCTGAACAGCGGGCGAAGATCGAGGCGCTGCTTGCTGACCTGGAAAACGATGACGACGTGATTGCCGTTCATACCAGCGCAAATCTTTGATTCGCGCAAATCCGAAATACTAAACCCTAAATTCTAAACAAATTTCAATGACCGAAATTCAAAATTCCAAACCATTTAGAATTTGTGATTTAAAATTTAGGTATTGTTTCTAATTTTGAACTTAGGATTTAGAACTTTATGAAGATACTCGGCATCGATCCCGGAACTGCCACCACCGGCTACGGAATAATTGACGCCCCTTCTTTATCCTCCCTCCCCAGGCGTGGGGAGGGAATAAGGGAGAGGTCGAATCATGGCATTAAGCTTCTGGAATACGGCTGCATTCTTACGGACAAAAAGCTACCGGCGCCGGCCCGCCTCCTGGAAATCCATCGCGATTTAACCAAACTTATCAAGAAATACCGACCCCAGGTCCTCGCGGTGGAGTCGGTATTTTTCTACAGCAATGTAAAAACGGCCATTTCCGTCGCCCAAGCCCGAGGCATCGTGCTCCTTTGTGGGCAGCAACACAAACTCGTTCTCAAAGAATTCACGCCCCTCCAAGTAAAAAATTCCCTTACCGGTTACGGCAAGGCCGACAAAAAACAAGTGCAATACATGGTCAAACAGCTTTTGAAACTTAAAACTTACCCTAAGCCCGACGACGCCGCCGATGCTTTGGCAGTGGCGATCTGCGCCGCCGGAAAATCAGTCTAATAATAATCAAATGCTCCTTTTTTGCCCATGGATGCTAAGGACATGCCCACCAAAATGACCAGAATACTCAGGGTAATGCTCGTTTTATACCGCTTTTGAAACGTCATTACTAGAGAACCTGCCCAAAATATTGTATTCAACCAAGGTAACCAATACGGAATTAACCGCTGGAAAACAATTAAGGGGCAAATCGTGCCTTTGCATTGCGTTCCTGGTATTTGAACATAAAGATAAAAAAATTCCAAAAGAATTACAACCGCCGCCAATATTAACAGACTAATTGCCAAAAACTTCATCAAAAGAAATTACGTAATACGCACAAACCGTTTACCCAATCTGATCAACGAGCCCTTGGTAATTTTTACCAGGGCTTTTTCGTTTTTTACTCTCACGCCGTCAACCTCCACTGCGCCTTCTTTGATTTTGCGCCTCGCTTCGGATTTGGAAGAGGCGAGTTTGCCTTCCAGCAAAATATCAATAACTGCGTAGATTCCAGGTTTCTTTTTCAGTTCGAAGTCGGCCTTGACTTTACCTTTCCCGGCCTTCCCGAATTTGGTTTCAAACGCCTCAACCGCCGCTTGAGCCATTTTCCTGCCATGGTAGATTGAAACAATTTCTTTGGCTAGTCGGATTTTCTGTTCTCGAGGATGCGTTGTGGTTATCTCTTTAATCGCTTGCTTCGGCACTTCCGTTGCCAATTCAAAGTACTGCATTATCAAATTATCCGGCAAAGACATTATTTTCCCAAACATCTCATCCGCCGAATCGGTCAAAGCAATAAAGTTGCCCAAAGACTTGCTCATTTTTTCTTTTCCATCCAAGCCGATCAAGTACTGGAGCATCATCACGTCCTGTGGTTTTTGGCCATAGGCACGCTGGATGGTCCGGCCCATCAAGAGATTAAATTTTTGCTCCATGGCCCCCAGTTCCACATCTGCTCTCACTGCTACCGAATCGTAACCCTGCAGCAACGGATAAATGGTTTCGTGGTGAAAAAACGGTAAATCTTTTTTGATTCTTTCACGAAAAGTTTCATGAGCCAAAATTTGCTTTTCGGTAACGAGCGAGGAAAGACGAATCACATCACTGAGACCGAACTTGTCAAACCACTCGCTTTGCAAATGGATTTCGGTTTTCCCTTTGTCCAAGATCAAATGGGCTTGCTTAAAAAATTCTTTGGTATTTACAGTAATCTCCTTTTCCGGAAGGGCGGGGCGGGTTTTATCTTTACCGGAAGGATCCCCAATCCGGGCCGTCCAATCGCCAATAACAAAAACGGCCCGGTGCCCTGCTTCCTGAAACTCCCGAAGTTTCCAAAGGGTTACCGCGTGACCTAAATGCAACTCTCGGCGGTTGGGGTCAATCCCCAATTTCACCCGGAGCTTTCGGCCAGAGCGTAAGGCCTCGGTCAAATGTTTTTTATCAATAACTTCCGTTACCCGCCGGGTTAAAAGCGTCTCAAGTTTCATGCTTCAAATTATACCATGAACATTGTATAATTACCTACATGATAGACTATAGTCGGGGATGGAAAAGCTCTTCCTCCCGCTCTCCCTACTTCCAAAAACTGGAGCGGCGGCGGCCCTCTTCGACCAGCAGCAGCGGAAAGTTTTTCAAGGCCCTGGGCGGTTTTTTTTCGATCGTCCTCAACATCCTGCGATGGTTTTTCCTGAAGCGCGGTTTCTGGAAAAAAATTATCGCGCTGGGCGCCTTCCTCGCCCTCCTGGCTTTCATTTTCTTCGGGTTATTGTTTATTTACTATTCCTTCCGACTCCCCGATCCCAACAAGCTCTTGAGTACCCGGGAGGTGGCCGAGTCCACTAAAATTTTTGACCGGAACGGCAAGCTCCTCTATGAAATCCACGGAGAAGCGAAGCGAACTCTCATCCCCCTCGACCAGATACCTGAACACACCAAACAGGCCATTATCGCCATCGAAGACAAAAATTTTTACAAGCACGGCGGCATTAGCCTGACGGGCATTGTCCGCGCCGCTCTGGTCAATATTTTCAGCGGGAGTCTCCGTCAAGGGGGTAGCACGATTACCCAACTGTTTGTCCGCAACGCGGTCCTAACCCGCGAAAAAACTTTTGCCCGAAAGTTCAAGGAAATCAGCTTATCACTGCAGATCGAACGAAAATACTCCAAAGAAGAAATTTTGCAACTGTTTTTCAACGAAATCCCCTACGGTTCCAACGCCTACGGCATAGAAGCGGCCAGCCAAACTTTTTTCGGCAAGTCTGCCAAAGACCTGGCCCTCGTGGAATCGGCCTACCTCGCCGCCCTGCCGAAAGGGCCGACCTACTACTCGCCCTACGGACCGCGGCGGGAGGAACTGGATGCCCGGGCCGACACCGTGCTGCAACTGATGTTCGAACAAGGATATCTCACAAAGGAAGAAAGAAACCGGGCGCAAAACCAAAATATTGAGTTCCGCGTCATCGGTCGGGGGATTCTCGCCCCCCACTTTGTCCTCTATGTCCAAGATTTGCTGGCCCAGAGGTATGGAGAAATCAGTCTCCAGGAAGGGGGGCTGAAAGTTACGACCACTCTGGATTTAACGCTTCAGACTCTGGCCGAAGAAATCATCGCCAAACAAGTCCCTTTAAACGAAAAAAACTACGATGCCGGCAATGCCGCGCTCGTCGCTCTTGATCCCAAGACCGGCCAAATTCTGGCCATGGTCGGCAGCCGCGACTACTTTAATGAAGAGCACGACGGGGCGGTAAATGTCGTCCTGCGCCCCCGCCAACCCGGCTCATCCTTTAAACCATATGTTTACGCCACGGCTTTTAAAAAGGGGATGAATCCGGCCACGATGCTCCTGGACGTGATCACCAATTTCGGGGAATTCGGCGGCAAAGAATATGTTCCGACGGACTACGATGGAAAAGAACGCGGACCGGTTTCCATCAGACAGGCTTTGCAAAACTCGCTCAATATTCCGGCGGTCAAAACTTTAATTCTCATTGGAGTTGAAGAGGCAATTGACACGGCCGAGGCCATGGGAATTACTACCCTCCAAGATCGTTCCCGTTATGGCCCCTCTCTGGTCTTGGGCGGCGGAGAAGTCAAGCTTCTCGAACACGCGAGCGCTTACGGGGTCTTTGCCAACCTCGGGGTCAAGCAGGATCCCGTGGCCATTCTCAAGGTCGAGGGCCGAGGCGCCAAGGTTTTGGAGGAGTGGCAAGCCCTAAGCGGCCGGGAGGTTTTGGATCCCCGAATTGCCTACCAAATCAATCACGTGCTCTCCGACAAGCAGGCTCGGAGTCTCTTGTTTTCAAATATCAACAACAAACTGACGCTGCCGGATCGTCCCGTGGCAGCCAAAACCGGCACAACCCAAGAGTTTCGCGACGCCTGGACCGTCGGCTACACCCCCAGTCTGGTTAGTGGGGTGTGGGTGGGGAACAATAAAAATACGGAGATGAAAAAAGGAGCCGACGGCTTGGTGGTTGCCGCTCCCATCTGGAATGAATTTATGCGTCGGGCCCTCGAGGGTAAACCCGTAGAAGAATTTCTCCGGCCCGAGGGAATAATTGAGGCAGAAGTAGATAGTTTTTCCGGCAAGCTCCCAACGGCCTTTACCCCGACCACGAAAGTCGATGTTTTCAC
This sequence comes from uncultured Candidatus Saccharibacteria bacterium, assembly GCA_964360335.1. Classification (GTDB taxonomy): domain Bacteria; phylum Patescibacteriota; class Doudnabacteria; order UBA920; family 2-01-FULL-46-14; genus CAYHVH01. The sequence continues at coordinate 55,574 of CAYHVH010000001.1, read as the reverse complement.
AAGTTTCAACATCCCCAGCGAGTCTGACGACTCCCACCTCCCCGGCGGACTTACGATCTTTCATTCTGAAAAACCAAATGAGCCAAACTGGGAAAACCCGGTGCGAGACTGGGCCCTCGCTCAGGGTTATACTTATCTGCCTGCCGAACCGGATGATAAACCCGACCAAAACCTAGACTTGAAAATTAGCGTTCCCGACAAAATCAAAGCTTTACCATGGCGCGTCAAGATCGAGATTCGGCCTCCGGAAGAAATTGCCGAAGTCCAGCTGTTTTTGGATAATTTTTTTCTAGCCAGTAACAATAGCGGGGTTTGGGAATATACCGGTAATCTTAGCCGCGTCGATGGCCGGCACCAATTCACGGTCGTGGGGCGAACCAAAAACAACAAAACCAGCCAAAAGATTGTGGTGACCGAGTTTTCCTTAGGCGAAAAGCTCGTTCTGATTGCCCCGCAGGACACCCAACAATTAAATTTCCCGACGAACGTGGTTCTGGAATCCAACATTGATCTTGCTGCGGAAAATGTCCAGTTTTTTGCCCAGACCGCGACCGGCAAAGACCTGGCGATTATGGGCAAAACCGCCAAACAGCAGCTCGGCCAAGTATTTTACTACACTCTCAATTGGGCGGAAACCGAAAAACCCCCTGCCGGCAGCTACGCCATATACGGCCGAATTGGCGCGCAAACCAGTAATCAAGTAACCGTGAAAATTCCGTGACTAATTATTTCCTGATTTTTCTGGGTTTTGGTTTTTTTGTTCTGTTAACCAGTCTCCGTCGGGAGTGGGGTATTTACCTCATTATTTTGTTGCTCCCGAGCTACCAAATCCGGTTTGCTTTAGGTCCTGTTCCCATGACTTTTCTCGAAGGGATGATTTTAGTCCTTGGTGGCGTAGAATTGTTTTTTTTAATCAAAAACCGGGGGCTAGGGAAGGCTTGGCAAAAATTAACCGCTAACCAATTATCCCAAAATCTCCTGATTGTTTTTTTTCTCCTGGCGGCTTTTGTTTCCGTATTTGTTTCTCCGGTACCCCTGAAGGGGGCGGGGATTTTCAAAGCCTTTTTTTTGGAGGCCGTCCTTTTTTATTTTCTCTTCCGACTCATCATCAATAACGAACAGAGGCTGAACGGAATATGGCGGAGCCTCGCTTTGCTGACGCTTTATCTTTCGCTTTTTGGCATCTACCAATTTATCACCCTCGCCAATCTTCCCTTTTCCTGGTGGGCGGTGCATGTCGCTTCCCGAAGGATTACTTCTCTGCTAAACCATCCCAATGCTTTAGCCCTGCTCTTGGGCCCGGTCCTGGCCCTACTCTTGATGCTGCCGCGGAAAACCCGATGGCAATGGCTTACCCTGGCGCTGGGCCTGATCGCTCTTTATCTTTCTTTCTCCCGCGCGGCCTGGCTGGCTTTGGCGCTTGCAATCTTGGCCTTGGGTTTGCTCACCGAACACCGAAAAAAAATCTTGGCGGGGGTAGTGCTGATTGCCCTGTTGGTAGTAATTATTCCTTACTCCCGTAATAAACTCCTGGAGCTAACCTCTGGTACTGATCCCTCCCAACAAAACCGCCTGGTGTTGTGGCGGGCGGCGCAGGATATGCTGAAAAAATCTCCCATCTATGGGGTGGGGCTCATGGGGTTTCACGAATATTACCGCCACTACCCTTTGGGCCCCGACCGAGTAGTCCAAAATTACCCGCATAACTTTTTTCTGAACTTCTGGCTGGAAACTGGCCTAGTGGGAATGGTGGCGATGCTGGGGCTTTTGTATCTTTTCTACAAAAATGTCCGGGGCTTGCTCCACCAGAATAGGTGGCGTTTCCTGGCACTTGCCAGTGCGGCGGGTATGGGGGTAGTTTTGCTCCACGGCCTGGTAGACGTTTCCTATTTCAAAAATGACCTCGCGGTCCTGTTCTGGCTAATTTATGCTCTGCCGAATCTCACATTTCTGGAAAATCCGTAGCTTCGCGGTTTGCGCCAAATCGGGCCAAATATCAGATAACAAAAAGACCGCAATTGCGGTCTTTTTGTTTCAATGGAACTTCAGCCCCTGGGCTTAATCAAAACCCGCCGTTCCGGCTCTTCGCCGACGCTCTCCGTGACAATATCAGGAAGTTTGGAAATTTCCGCGTGCACCACGCGCCGCTCATAAGCCAGCATCGGCTTTAAAAGCAGGCTCTCTCTAGTATCCCGCACGCGAGCCGCCGCTTGGCGAGCCAGTTCGCGCAAAAACTCTTCGCGGCTTTTTTTATAGCCCTCGACATCCACAATAAAATGTAGAGTTTCCGGAAGTCGCTTGTGGACCAGGACTCTCGTCATATATTGCAAGGCCCCGAGGTTAACCCCGTGCTGACCAATAAGAATTGCCGAGTCGGACGAGCGCAGATTAAAAATGGTCGTGTCGTCCACCACCTCGGGAAAAATCTCTGCTGCAACGCCCATATGATCTAGGAGAGCCCGCAGCACTTGCTTCGCTGTTTCTTGCTGTTCTTGGTTCACCCTATTAAAAATTATATTGCGTAATCTATCCCTTCTTCATTATATAATACTGCTGCGCAATGGCAAAGAGAGTGGTCACCACCCAATACAGAGACAGACCGGCGGGCAAGCGCATCGCGATGATGACCGTCAAAATCGGCATAAAGTAAGTAAATTGGGCGCTCATCAAGGAAGCGGTTTTGTCTTTGGGGGCCAGTCCGGCTGGCGGGGCAATCATTTTCGACTGCACAAACTGGAAACCGCCGGCCAAGAATGCAAAAAGTAAATTTGTTTTTTGGAGATCGATTAGACCAAGAAAATTGGTATTGATCTCCCCTGGATTTCCGATAAAAGAATAAAGGTCGCCCGCGATGTTGCCATTGAGCCCCACGAGAAACACGCGGTAAAGAGCAATCAGGATAGGAAGTTGAAGCAGAAGCGGCAGGCATGAAGAAAACGGGTTGACTTTGTGCTGCTTGTAGAATTCCAGAATCGCTTTGGTTTGCGCTTCTTTGTCATCCTTGTGTTGCCTGCGCAACTCGTCAAGTTTCGGCTGGATTTGCTGGAGTTCTTTCTGGGAGCGCAGAGATTTTTGAAAGGAAGGGATTAGTAACAGACGGATGAACACAGTCAAAGCGATAATAGCCAGCCCCATATCCTGTACGGGAATAACATTGTAAAACCAAATCAGGATATTCAGGAGCGGCTGGGTAAGGATGAGATGAAAAAAGGCACCCATAAGATTATTTCAGGGGGTCGTGTCCGCCCGCCATAAAAGGGTTGCAGCGAAGGATTCGACTCACCGCTTTTATTCCCCCTGGAATCAAACCGTACTGCCGAAGGGCCTGTTTGGCGTATTCGGAGCAAGACGGATGAAACCGGCAGTAACCGTAGGGAAACCGGTGCTTGGCCCAAAAGCTGTGGTCCGGAGACAAAATCGCCTGATAGAGGTCAAGAAACTTAAGAAGGAGTCTGGTCATTTTTAAAAAGTTTGGCTTTTTTTAAAATTTGGGCAAGTTCCTGCCGCAAGAGATCGGCGGGGAGGGGAGCACTTGCCGGCTTGGCCTGAATAACCGCGTTAAATCCGGAAATAAGTTCCGGCAAGAAGCGGCGGATCTCTGCGCGCAGGATGCGCTTCAGACGGTTGCGCAGGGCAATCTTCGCCACCTGCTTTTTGGAAATAACAAAACCAAAACGAGCAAGGTTTTGGTCGGAAAATTCGTAAATCAGCCGAAGGTGGGAGGAAGAAATCTGCTGGCCGGTTTTATAAACCCGGGAGTACTCCCGGGGTTTGGTTAAGCGCTGGGGTCGGGGGAGCATGGGCTAAATAGTTAGGCGAGCCCGCTTTTTCCGCCTCCGGCCGCTCAAAACCCGCCTACCAGTACGGCTTTTCATGCGGCGCCGAAAACCATGACGCCGAGCTCGGTGCTTTCTCTTTGGTTGGTATGTTCTCTTCATCTTTTCTAATTATACCTTCCCAAATCGAATTTGGCCAATTCAAAAATTTGATGCACTGGTTTTACACACCCTATCCACATACAATCCTTTTTTTGGCTTATTCCTGGGGATTTCCTATTATTTTACATGTTGATAACCATTCTGTTAGAATAGCAGCAAGGGAAAAACATAAGCAAAAAGAATGGGGTACAAAAGTGAACTCCACTAAACAAATCTGGCAGGCGGTTCTGGGAAACCTTGAGCTCTCCCTGTCCAAGGCGAGCTTCACCACCTGGTTTAAAAACACCGCAATTTTGGAACAAAGTTCGGGAAAAGTGGTTATTGGTGTGCCCAACGCCTTTACCAAAGAATGGCTGATGAACAAGTTCCATCAGGCAATTCTGCGGGCTATCCGCGCTGTTAACCCCGAAATCAAACAAATCGAATACCAAATTACCGGTGGCTATAACCGCCGGGCGGCCGAACCTCCTCCCAGGATTGTGTCACTTCCCGCTTCGCCCGAACATACCCCAACCGTCAAGTCTTCCTCCCTCAGCACGGGGCTTAACCCAAAATACACTTTCTTGAACTTTATTGTTGGTGGCAACAACGAATTGGCCGTTGCCGCCGCTCAGGGAGTAACCAAAAATCCGGGAAGGGCTTACAACCCGTTGTTCATTTACGGCGGGGTCGGTCTGGGAAAAACCCACCTCCTGCAGGCGATCGGGAATGATTTTTTAAATAGTGGGGTGGCCAAGCAAGTTTTGTATGTCACCACGGAAAAATTTACCAATGAATTCATTCAAGCGGTTCGCTACAACAAAGGGGAAACTTTTAAAAATCTCTATCGGGGGGTAGACGTCCTCCTCATCGATGACGTACAATTTTTGGCAGGCAAGGAACAAACCCAGGAAGAATTTTTTCACACCTTCAACGCCTTACATCAAATCAACAAACAAATAGTGCTATCTTCGGACCGTTTACCAAAGGAAATCCCTGCCATTGAAGAGCGGCTGGTTTCCCGCTTTGAATGGGGGATGATTGCAGACGTCCAGCCGCCGGACTTCGAAACTCGGCTTGCAATCTTGCGCTCAAAAGCCAAAGAGCGAGGTTACGATGTTGGGCCAGGGGTGCTTGAGTATATTGCCCAAACCGTGGAGACTAACATTCGCGAACTCGAGGGCTCGCTTAACCGCCTGATGGTTTTTTGTCAGCTCAACAACACCTCCCCAACCTTGGACAAGGTGAAAAATATCCTTGCCAACATTGTTTTCCCTCCAAAAAAACGGATGGCCTCGGCAAAAAAAATTATGGAGGTCGTGGCGGACTTCTACAATGTGACAATTGACGACCTCGTCAAACAATCCCGCAAAAAAGAGTACGTCCTCCCCCGCCAGGTGGCGATGTATATTATCAGGAAAGAACTCGAGACCAGTCTACCGATGATAGGGGAAATTTTCGGCGGGCGCGACCACACCACAGTCATCCACGCCATTGACAAAGTCCAAAGGGTAGGAAAGGAAAAGGAAGCCCTCAAACATGAAATAAGCCTGATTACCAACCGAATCTATATGGATTAACTGTGGGGGGATTGGGGGAAAGATCCTGTCCTTGTTTCCTTCCCCCCCAATCTCTCCCCACCCCTGTCACCACCTTCCCCACCGGCCGCGAACTGGGGACGGGCGCTAGCAGCAGAATCTCCCCCTTTCCCACATTCCCCCAGCAATTACTATAATTACTCCTTACTAAAACTTCTTCTTTAGAAACAATCACTTTTATGAAAATGCAGTGTACAAAAAAAAACCTCAATGCTGGCTTACAGATCTGCTCGCGGATTATTGGGGGAGGGAACGCCCTACCCATTCTCAACAATATTTTGCTCCGCACAGAGAAGGGTCGCCTCAAACTCACCACCACAAATCTAGAGATGGCGGTTAATACTTGGGTGGGGGGGAAAGTAGTAGAAGACGGGGAGCTTACGGTACCGGCGAAATTACTCAACGAACTCGTGGCTAATTTGCTAACGGAAAAGCTCACTATCTCCACAGAAAAAACCGACCTGTTGCTGGAAGGGGAAAACGCCAAAACTCATATCAACGGCTTGGGGGTAGAAGACTTTCCCCTCATTCCCGGGGGGGAAGGCGGGGTTTATACCAAACTCTCAGGGAAAGCGCTTCGGGAAGGAGTTGGGGAGGTAGGATTTGCCGCGGCCTTTTCCGAAACCCAGCCGGAAATTTCTGGGGTGTTGTTTAGTTTTGAGGGGAAAGGGCTAACCCTGGCTACCACCGACCGCTACCGCTTGGCAGAAGTAAAAATCCCACTTGGGGAAGAGGTGGGTAGCAACCGCCAGGTGATTGTCCCAACCCGCGCCGTCAATGAAGCAAGTAGAAGCATGGGGGAGGGAACAATCGAGGTCTTTCTCAAGGAAGGGCAAATTTGTTTGAGAACCGAGGAGGTTGAACTTATTTCGCGTCTGATCGAGGGCCAGTATCCAGATTACAAACAGATAGTCCCTCAAAACTTCACAACCCAGGCAGAGCTCAAGCGGGGCGAATTTGTACAGGCTTTGAAGGCGGCAAGCCTTTTCGCCGGGGACACCAACAACATTGAGCTGGAACTCAATCCGCCAGGGAAGCAGGTGGTAATCAAGTCCCAAGCGGTCCAGGTGGGAGGGAGCGAAATTCGCCTGTTCGGGGAATTAACGGGCGAAAAAAATGCGGCAGTTTTCAACTACCGCTATCTCCTGGAGTGCCTGAATAATTTACCAGACGAGCAGGTTTCTTTAAGAGTCATCAACTCTTCGTCTCCTGCGGCCTTGGTACCGGCAGGGAGGGACAACTACCTCTATATCGTCATGCCGATCAAGATCTGAAAATGCATATTGCCCGGCTCCTATTCCAAAACTTTCGAAACTTTCAAAGCCTTGATTTGCATCTCGATCAGGGCTTTGTAGTTTTAACGGGGCCGAATGGTGCCGGAAAAACCAATTTTTTGGAGGGTATATATTTCGGGAGCACGCTGCGAAAGTTTCCCGAAAGCAAATTTGGGCAGTTGTTTTTGGAAGGGCGAAATTTTTTGCGCGCAAAAATAGAGTTGGAAAACCGGGAACCGGTCGTTCAGGAGGTTTACGCAGAATATAGAGAGACACGGCCAATTTACAAACTCAAAGTTAATGGCCAAGAAACACCGCGCAGCAAGTATGCCGGGATCCTGCCCATTGTCAGTTTCGTGCCCCAGGACTTGAATATCTTAACGCGGTCCCCTAGCAACCGGCGGCGGTTTCTAAGCGAAACCCTGTCGCTCGGTACTCGGCAATATCGATATGCTCAACAGCAGTATGAAAAAAGTTTACGGCAGCGCAATGAGCTCTGGCAAAAGATTTCCGGTCAAGGCCGGGAGCGTATCGATGATGAAAAACTCGGGCTTCCAGAGATGGACATTTGGGATGAAAAATTGGCGGAGTTTGGCAGCCTCATCTGTCAGCACCGAGACAACCTCTTAAAATATTTGAACGCTTCCCTTCCCGCCATTATCGCTTCCCTATCCCCCGAACTTACGGAAGTGAAGTTTGTTTATCGTATGTCTGGAGCGGTGAACAAGCAGGAATTTCTCGAAAAGCTTCGCAGTTTGCGCCAAACCGAACGGCAGCGCGGTACCACTCTTCTCGGGCCGCACCGCGATGACTTTGCGACCCTGCTTCAGGGCAAGGACGTGGTTGGGTTTGTTTCTCGTGGGCAGATGCGGAGCTTGACCCTGGCGCTAAAGTTTACGGAAAAGCAATATCTGGAGGAGCAAACCGGAGAATCCCCAATCATGCTTTTGGATGATATCTTTTCCGAGTTTGATTTTGAGCACCAGAAAAAATTAACCGGCTTTTTGTCCATCCTGAAACAGGTATTTCTCACTACTATTCATCTCGAAGAGGTTCAGGATTTTTTGCCGAAAAGGGCGCAGGTCTATGCCGTCAATCAGGGAGCAGTAACTTCGACCGCGATAAATGTTTAAAAAATTAGGGGAAACGCTCCAGGGCAAATTCAGCCGCAAAGACGAGCTTTCGCGGCAGCTGGAAATCGTGCGAATTTTCGATCTCTATCGGGCGGAAATAAAAAATTTGATCCCCGAATCCGAGGCGATCAGGCCAGTCAGTCTCCAGAAAAAAACCCTCACCGTCAAAACCCGAAGCGCCGTGATGGCCAATGAACTCCGGCTCCATGAGGCAAAAATTCTGAAGGTCATCAATCAGACTGTCGGCCACCAAGCGGTGAAGCGAGTGATTTACCGATTTTAGCTGGAAAAAAAAGTTTGTGGAAAGCGGTGAACATTTTCTCTTCGGCAAAGTTTACCGCGGCCAGCCTGGCTTGTGCCGACATCTCTTGGTAGATTTTAGGGTTTGTTAGTTTTTCGAGATAGGCCACCCACTGCCCAGGACTCCCCGGCTCTACCAGAAAGCCAGTTTTTTGATGCGTGACACTTTCCGACAAGGCCCCGCGGCTCGAGGCGACCACTGGAATACCCCGCCCTTGAGCCTGGGCGATACTTAGGCCAAAAGATTCGGGGACAAGGGAGGGATAAACCAAAACCGCAATTTGGGAGAAAAAGTCGTCTAAAGAGGATACAAACCCAAAGAGTCGGACTTGGTTTGTCAGAGCAGTTTCGGTAATGAGTTTCTGGATTTGGGAATTCTGACTTCCCGTTCCGGCAACCAGGACTTGCCAATTCGGGCGTTTTTTGAGATAAGGGCCAAGGATTTGCAGAAAATCTAATATTCCCTTCTCGGGTTCGAGCCGCGACAAAAGGCCGATGGTGTAGGAGCGGGTAAAAGGCGGTCGCTCAAGGCCGCCCGTTTTTATGCCGGGGTAGATTATTTGAATATTCTTTGCAGGGACACCGAGTTTAATAAATTCTTGCTTGGCAAAATTCGACACAGTCACCAACTGAACCAGTCTTGACAACTTAAGATACCAGAATTTTAGGGGGTTTTGCCAAAGCCAGCGGCCCGGGATTTTATGCTCAAGCCAGAAAATTTTTACCCCGTGTTTGAGGGCAGGGCCGGTCAGAATCAATTTTTCGGTTAAACTCTGAAAAAGGAACACGCTGCCGTTTGGGACAGCCGCCAGAATTTTTAGGAATTTTCGTTTGGCCAGAAAGTAAGTTAGCGGCCAAAGCAGCAGGGCAGGTTTGCTGGTCGGCTCGTAGCCCACGAATAATCGTCTTCTTGGCAAGCGGCGCTGTTCGAAGAGCCGGAACAGCCGGCGGTCCGAACTAAAGAGCTGAACTTCATGCCCTTGCCTTTGGAAATATTCGGCCAGTTGCAAGGAATGGAATTCTGCTCCGCCGAGCGAAGCTCCCAGGGGGAATTTAAAAAAATAAATTTTCATTTGCGGAACAAAAGCTCTCGGACGAAGGAATAGGGTATGGCCCGGAAGAGCATGAGCCCCAGCACATAAATAAAGAAACCCAGCCCAATTTCCAGAAGCCACTGGATGGACACAAAATAGAAAAATAAGATCATCAGAAGGACTGCCGGGACGGTGCGCCCGAGAATTTGCCAGGAGAGCCCCCGACCCACTGATTTTTTCACCAAGAAATAGGCAAAACTGGCGACCACAATTTCGGTAACGACCGTGCCCCAAGCCGCTCCCCAATAGCCAAATTGAGGGATGAAAGCAAAATATAAGATTAAACCAACAATCGCCCCCAACAAGTACCCTTTAATCATGGCTTTTTGCTGATTTACGGCCACAACCGCGTAGCCGAAGAGTGTGCCTAAAAAGATGGTCGCGGCAGGCAAAATGAGAATTTGTAAGAGAGCTGGAGAATCAAGATAGGGTTGTTCTCCTCTAAGAAGATCAACTATCTCGTGAGCAAAAAAGAGGGTTACTACCACGACTAGAGTGGCCATCAAAGCTAGAGCATCAAAGGCGCGCTGGAGGTAATATTGAAACTTTTTCCAGTCGACAAAAGCGGAAGACGAGAGCAATGGCATGATCAATCCCACAAACATCGCCGGGAAAGCCAGCAACCCCTCCAAAATTTTATAGGGCAGGCTATAGATCCCGACCACGGCTTGGGGGTGGAATATCGAAAGAATGATGGTATCGGCCTTGAAGTAAAGAAGATTCAAAACGACCGAGAAGATGAGGGGCCAGGTGGCCGCCAAGATTTTTTTCCAAAATTCTAGATCAAAAGCAATCCCAAAATACTCATAACGGCGCGCAAACTTGAGCGTCAGCGAAAAAATTACGGCGTTGGCCAAAAGCAGGGCCAAAACAAAAAAAGGAAGCGACAGGGAAGCTCGGATAAAAAGATAGACCAAGAGGAGATTAACCGCCCGCCCAACCGTTTCGGAGAAGACTACTAGATGCTGGACGAGATGTTTTTGAAAAACGCCGATTAAGGACTGATTCAGGGAGGCGAATAAAAAGGCTCCAATCCCCACGAACATGGTCTTTTTGACCAGCGGGTCATAAGGAAAGAGGAGAGCAATTATCGCCCCGATGACCAGTGCCACGAGCGAGGCCACCAGTCTTAAGCCCAAAGCGTTGCTTAAAATTTTTGGGTGGTTGGTTTCGGGCTTACTAATTTCCCTGACCACATATAAGTAAAGCCCCAGATCGGCCAGGACCACAAAAAAACCCAAGAAAGCAATCACGGTGGCATACTGCCCGAAGCCAGATTCCTGAAGGTAGCGACTTAAGAAAGCAATGGTAACAAGCCCAATAACAATCGCCCCGGCTTTGCCGAGGGTTTGTGCGATGGTGTTATAAAAGATCCGGCGTCCGAGAGACATTTATTTGCGGCTTCTTACTTGCCTCACAAGTTCGCTGGAACTTTGCGCTTTTTCCCCGCCAACCTTGAAAACCATTTTGATTCCCAGTTTTTCGCAGAGGTCATATTCCGGAATATTGCTGGGCAGGCGATCTCCCCCGTTGGCGAAAATATTGGGCCGGAGTCGCTTGAGTATCTGGCAGACCGATATGTCGTCGGAATTTTTGGGATGAGCGGTAACTTTGACGTCATCGACATACCTGATGGCCCGGAGAACCGCCTCTCGGTCTTTCTGTGGCATAAACACATATCCCTTCTTTTTCTTTAGCCAATGGTCGTTGTTCAAAATCACGACCAAACGGTCCCCAAGCTTTTTGGCTTCGCGAAACAGACTGATGTGCCCGCTATGCACGGGATCAAAGCCCCCCGAAACCGCAACTGTGGTTCTCCTTACCATTCCTTTGGGCGCTTTTGGCTGTCCGGCAGGCGCTCGTAGAGGTCGAGGATTAATTTTTCGACCTGATGGGGATTGGGAACGCGGTCAAATTCAAACCGGACCGTCTCCCCTGCCGTCTGAACATAGACGTTTCCGTAGTTGAAAAAGTTTCCAAAAATTCCTCGGATCTCGGCCGTGACATCTTGGGTCCGGCTTAAGTGAAATTCGGAAGTGGTGTGGTGCAAGAGGTTGGTTTGGGTGACGTCGACAATTCGCTCGTTCGTAACGACTTGGTAGTTGAGGTAGTACAAAATCCAGATGGAAAACAGGGCAGCCAGCAGAAACATCATATAAACCGTTTTGAGGAGACCCAAGATTTGGGCATAAGGGGACTCGTTCAGAATCGGAAACCGCGGCGTTAGGAAATTATCGGCCACCAGGAGAATTGCCACAAACAACAGCCAGACGGCAACCTCTTTCATAAGTACGATCCAGTGTCGCCGGGTGACCAGATAAATCTTTTCTTGGGCCTGCTGGCCGGGAAAGAGATATTTTCGCTTCGCGAGAAATTTACTCATATTTCGGGAAATGGGAGATTTTCAAACTGCACGGAAGCCGCGGCGTAAAAACTAACCATCAAAAGGAAATAAAACGCCGACAGGACGAAACCGAAAATCTTTGATTCCCCGAACCGCAATAAGACGTAAATCATGACGGCGCTGTAAACCGCCAGGAGGAGCATCAAGGCGTAAAAAAGGATTTCTGCTAGGAGTTTGATCATAGTAGGGAACGCTCCGGTTTCCGGCCGAGGTGATTGTAGGCTTTCGGGGTGGCCATTCGCCCTTTGGCAGTGCGGGACAGCATCCCCAATCTTAGCAGATATGGCTCGTAGACATCGGCAATGGTATCCTCTTCTTCACTGGTAGCGGCCGCCAGGGAGCCCAAGCCGACCGGCCCGCCGTGAAACTTTTCAATCAGCGCCAGGAGAAATTGTCGGTCGTTGCGATCCAAACCCAAAGCGTCCACCTCTAAAAGTTCCAGAGCAGTGTTGGCCAAATCTTCAGTAATCGTTCCGTCGCCGCGCATTTGGGCAAAATCTCGGACGCGACGCAAGAGCCGGTTGGCGATGCGGGGCGTAAAGCGGGCGCGGTGGCCGATCTCCCGAATCGCGCCCTCCGCAATTTTAATGGCCAAAATTTTGGCCGACCGGGCGATAATTTGTTCGATTTCCTGCGGTTCGTAGTAATCGAGTTTCAAAGTCACGCCGAACCGGTCGCGCAGGGGGGCAGAAATCAGGCCGATGCGGGTCGTCGCCCCGATGATGGTGAAGCGCGGCAGCTCTAGCCTGACCGAGCGCGCCCCGGGCCCCTTGCCCAAGATAATGTCAAACCGAAAGTCTTCCATGGCCGGATAGAGAATTTCTTCGACCACCCGGGGCAAGCGGTGGACTTCGTCGATAAACAGAACGTCATGATCCTGGAGATTGGTTAGCAGGCTGGCCAAATCCCCGGCTCGTTCGATGGCTGGCCCTGAAGTGACCTTGATGGCCACTCCCATTTCTTTCGCCAGCACGTGGGCGAGCGTGGTTTTGCCCAAGCCCGGGGAGCCGTAGACCAGAACGTGTTCCATCGGCTCCTTGCGTTTTTTCGCCGCCCCCAAAAAAATCGCCAGGTGTTCTTTGATTTTTTTCTGGCCGATGTATTCTTCGAGCGTTTTCGGCCGCAGCGTTAAATCCAGCTCGCGGTCCGCGACCTCCTCTTTGGCCGTCACCACCCGGCTTTTTGGTTTGGAGGTTTTGTTAATCATCGCGGTTTCATTTTAGCATATTACCCCCAGGCTTGCCTGCCCGCCGAAGCTTTAGCGAAGGCTGGGTCGAAGGGCTACTTTTCCGAAGATTGTTCCCACATGTACCAAAACCAGGTCCGGTAGCTTTCCGCGAGGTCGCGGCTTTTGATCACAAAAAATACTGTTTTTTCACTTAGCCTCATAAGTTCCAAGCCCGTATAGGTAATGAAGTAGTCCCCAAAGACATGAATCAGCGAATTAGTGGAGTATTCCTTGGGCAAATACCGAGATTTAAGCGTCCCGGGATAGTCTTTGACGAACCGCGGAAATTGAATTTTTATTTCATGGTCGAAAAGCTGAAAGAATTTGATTTTTTTTCGGTTGGCTTCTTTGAAAAATTCGATACGGCTTGCCTGCAAGTTCGGCTCAAACCATCCGCCTTTTGCCCCCACCACGTAGCTCTCGCCCCCGACCCGCAGCAAATCGCGCCAGATATTTTTTTGGCCCTCGTACCCCCGGTAAATGTAGGCTTCCTCGGGGGCAATGCGTTTGGTAAACTTCTTTTTTAGCTCCGGAAGAATACTTTCTAATTTTTGCTGCCTCTCGGCCACAAGTTCAGTGAGTTTATCCGGATCGACCGCATTGTATCGATTTTCTCCAGAAGAAAAGATTTCAAAGCACAGGCCCTTATCAATGAGGCGCCGAATGGCATCGTAGGCATTGCGGCGGTGCACGCCTGCAGCAACCGCCACCCCGCTTACCGAGGACTCCCCTTTTTCCACCAGGGCTTCGTAGATTTTCGCTTCATTGGGGCTTAAACCTAAGCTCTCAAACGTTTCTTGATACATTTTGTGGTGTTAATTATCACCTCGTGGTGGTATTGACCACTCCATATAGATAATATATGCTCCCCCCTTAATCTGTCAAAGGTTAAGTCAAGGAGGAATAATGGGCAAAGCAACGCTGCTGATACTCGCTCTTCTTTTTGGCTCTCCCCTCTTGGCCCAGGATCATGTTGTTCAGTTGCGGACGCCAGTGCATATCACCAAAAAGCTGGGCGAGAACTGGTTTCTTGCAGGGTGGATGATTGGCAATGTACGGCAGGCGCAGCCAGACAACATCAACCTCTTCGGCGGACTGGGATACAAGCGCAATAACTGGTGGCTCGAGACACTCGTCCAGCGGCAGTGGAGCACCAAGGGACACCAGTGGCAGCTCAATTTCCGTTTCAACCGGGATTTCGGCAAACGCGCCAATCTCTACCTTGAGTTGTATCCCGTTTCCAGTCGCAGGAGTTTTTCCGAAGTCGTCATATTTGACTATCGGTTAAGCGACAGATGGAAGATTGGGGTGGAGACGGAAAACCTTCACAAGCGTGGGCGTGATTCCTACGGCGGTGGCTCGCGACTCAGCTTTCGGCTCGTAAACCGAGGTCCTGTTACCCTTTGGGTAACTGGGACTTACCATTTCCGCAACCAAGGCGAGCCGCGTTTCTTCCGGACCTACGTCATCACCACTGTTCGTTTTTAGCGCTGACAGACCGCGTTGTAGTCTGTCTCCTTTTTATCCCCTTTTCCTAGTCCAGAAAATTTAATCTTTTGTCGGCCCAGCTTTTGATACGAGCCACAAAACTTCGAATAGATTCTTGAAGGTTTCAAAAAATTCCTCTGACTCAATGAGCATGCCGAAGTTTTCTTTTTTGGTGCCGATTATTCCAACCTTATTATCATAAATGTAGATTGTTACGGGGAAGGATAATTTTTCCGGAGCGTAGCGCAATTCTCGGTATTCTTTTGGATTAGTAGGCCAAGTCTCCCCAACCTCTTTAATCCTTGACCGAATAACCCGGAGTTTAACTTTTGCTTCAATTCTCCTCTTAACATAGTTGTCCATAAATTCTTTCCCCGGAATTTCATAGAGATCCCGCATTGATAAAATGCCCAAGAGCTGTTTATCGTGGGGAGTAAGCGTGTCTTCCAGGATTGTTTTAATTCCCGCAAGGCCTTCAAAGAATTTGATTTTGGGTTTTGTTTTTAGGCTATTATAAACCGATTTTAATTCCGGCAATAATTGATTAAGAGCCCTTTCTTTTTCTGCGAGCCGGACTTGGATTTTTTCTGGGTCCTCGGCCACGAAATGCTTGACTCCTCTTTTATCGAAGAAGCTAATAAGTCCATCTTGGACCAGTTTATTTAAAATGTCATAACACGTTGGTCTTTCTATCCCGGACTTTTTGGCAACCTCGGCTGCTTTTGCCTCACCCAGCTCTAAGACTGCCAGGTAAATCCTGGCTTTTTTCTCGTCAAAACCAAATTGTTTCAAATCTATTTCAAGGGGCATGTAGGAGCTTTCCGTTATATTGTCGGTAATATCCGACAACAATTATAGTATAGATTTTTGGCTAAAATAAGTCAACACTTGATGTTTAAAAGATTGAGAAGTCGGTTAATATTGACTAGTTTGTAAGTTTCAGCTAGAATCGAATGTTCGAAATCATTAAGGAGGACACCCAATGAGTGACAATAAGGGGGGCAGTCAGGATTTTTGGGGTAAGCTAGAGGGTATTGTGACCAACCAAGAGCAAGGCTTCGAGATGATTGGGCCCTATCACGAGTGGTTGCGGTTGCGACGATCAGAAAGTCATCGGAAATGGTGGTCGCTCGGCCGCTTGGGGGGTCGTGAGGAAAGGGCGGTCTTGTTCAATAAGGCCCATTTCCGTTTTTGGGGAGGGTCAGACGTTGCGAAAAGGGACAGCCAGCCACCGGAAATCGCTGGTTATTGTTATCATCCAGAGCGGGAATATCGGGTGCTTTGGCTGGGGAATGACAGCAGCCTCCAAACCGAGGCAGTAGTCGTTCGTCTCCAATCGATGTGCCTTAATGGCATTGTTGAAGGGGCGGTAACGTGTGATTGCGGTGATCAGTTCGAGATGGCAAAGCAGCGGGTTTCCAACAGCTGGGGAGAAGGTCACCCCGGGATGATTATTCTCGCTCTGCATCATGTTGGAAAAGGACTGGGGCCGAGGAACCACGCGCTGATTGATACAATGGCGGAAATAGTCGCCATTCGAAAAGGCCTTGACCCCGACCCGGCCAAGATAGACCGCTGGTGGGAGCCGTTTGTCAGAATTTCCAGCCGTCCGGAGTGGGACGAGCTGGAAGATCAGATGGTAATCCTCAAACACTTCGATATCACAAAAATCGGTCTGATTGCCGCCACGAATAACCCTCGGAAAATCAACCGCCTCAAGCAAGAAGGATTTGCAGTACAATGGGTGCCCCTTCAGGCAGAAGTTAATGACTTTAACAGACTTGAGCTTTCGACAAAATCTCTCCACGGACACAACATACACCTTCCCCTTGCAGATGGCTGGGATTACTCTGATTGGCCGGGGTAGCCCCAAAGAAGCGCTGACAGACCGCGTTGTAGTCTGTCTCCTTTTTTACTTTTTGCTAAATTCGCTTGTCTACAACATTATGTAATTACATAAAAACGTAGACAATATGGACTTATGTTGTAAAATACCCGCCATGGCGGGTATTTTACGAAAGGAAATTTGGAGATTAGTTTGATTTGGCCGTTATTTCCTAAAATTTTTCAGAAATTCAATCGCGAGGCGCAAGCCAGTGCCGGTGGCACCTTTCGGCCGGTAGGGTTTTTCGCGCGTCGTCCAGGCGACCCCGGCAATGTCCAGGTGAATCCACGGATAGTCCACGAAGTTTTGCAGGAACAGCGCGGCGTTGATGGCATCGCCGTACTTAGTTGTGCTGCCAAGATTGCGAATATCGGCAAAGTCGCTTTTGATAAATTCTTCGTATCCTCGATAAAGCGGCATGGGCCATAGCGGCTCCCCGGTCGCCTCGGCCGCCGCTTTGAGCTGGGGGACAAACCGCTCCCGGTTGGTAAACGCCCCTATCAAATCATCGCCCAGGGCTACCACAATGGCACCCGTCAAAGTCGCAAAGTCAATCACCAAATCAGGTTTGTATTTTTTGGCATAGTCCAGAGCATCTGAGAGCACCAGCCGACCCTCCGCATCCGTACTGATGATTTCAATGGTCTTGCCCGAGCGACTTTTGACAATATCTCCTGGCCGGCTGGCTTTACCAGAGGGCAGGTTTTCGGTGGCCGGAATGAGCCCCACCAGGTTAAGAGGGAGTCCGAGTTCGCAGGCGGCTTTTATGACCCCCATCACGGTGGCCGCCCCAGCCATGTCATATTTCATCTCTTCCATTTTTTCCCCTGGCTTGAGAGAAATTCCACCGCTGTCAAAGGTGATGCCCTTGCCGACGAGGACTACTCTCGGGCCGTCGCCGCGGCCGTGATACTCTAAAATGATAAACTTCGGCTCCTCGTCCGAGCCTTGCGAAACAGCCAGGAGCGCTCCCATATTTTCTTTTTTGATTTCTGGCCGGTGCAAAATTTTTACCTTGAGGTTTTTGTTACCCTTGGCGATTCGCTTAGCATGCTCCGCGAGATGAGTGGGAGTGGCAACATTGCTGGGGTGGTTGCCCAAATCGCGCACGGCCATTATCGCTTCTGCCAGAATTTGGCCAGTGATACTTCCGGCCTTGACGCGAGCGACATCTTTGGGAGCAGTGACTAGTTCCAGATTCTCGAGCTTGGCGCGGTCCTTGCCAGGCCGCTTGTAATAAGGAAATTCGTAGTTAGCGAGGAGAACGGTTTCCGTCACCGCTTGGGCCAGAGTCTGGGGGGAGAGGCTAGGCAAGCTCGGGAGAAGAAAGGCCGCGTGCTTCACCGGTAGGCGTTTGAGCTCACTCCCGGCGGCAGCCGCGGCTTCCCGGATGGTTTCGAGAGTCAAGACCTTTTGTTTACCGAGGCCGACCAAGAGGATGCGCGGGGTTGACCCCGTAGCAAAAATTAAACGAGTTTGGTTGGCCTCGCCGTGAAAATCTTTGGACTGGCGAAGCTTCGCCACCCGGCCAGCCAAGAAGCGGTCCGCCAGTTTTTCTTCAGGCAGGAGTTTGTCCTCGACGGCAAAAGTCACCAAGAGCTCGGCAGAGAGTTTTTCTAAAGGTTTAGAGATAACTGAAATTTTCATGTTTTTTAGAAGTTAATTGGTAATGGTCTCGGCCGGGAGGGAGACGGCGGTGGAGGTGGGAGTGGCGGGCTTTGGATATTCGTAGACCCGTGGATATTTGTTGGGCGAGACATAGCGGG
The DNA here is from genome assembly GCA_964360335.1 of uncultured Candidatus Saccharibacteria bacterium. Taxonomy (GTDB): domain Bacteria; phylum Patescibacteriota; class Doudnabacteria; order UBA920; family 2-01-FULL-46-14; genus CAYHVH01. The sequence goes on along the minus strand of CAYHVH010000001.1, from coordinate 37,487 downwards.
AATTAAGAATTAACTTTTGCGGTTCCTGGTTGGGATGAATCACGGTGCGGGTGACCGTGGATTTAACGGCTCCGTCGAGTTGGCGGTCATAAGGATGCGGTCCGTCCACAAGGACCTCCCGGCCGTCGGTAGTCCCGTAGAAATCAAAGTACAGCCGATTGCTTTCGATTTTTGTCCAGACCAGGATCGTGCCGGGGGTATCGTTCGTGAACTTCAGATCCTGGTAGCCCGGGTAAATGGTCGCGTCCAGTCCCACCGCCCGTGGCTGGTCGTCGCCCAGCCACTCGTAGTAGCGTACCGGATAAGAATGATTGCGGCGCTCGGTAATCGGCAGCCCCGTAAAGAAAGCGGCCCGGAACGCCGTGGAAGAGACTTGGCACAAGCCGCCGCCGAATTCCGGCACAGTACCTTCCGGTTTGATCACGAGCTCCGGCAAATAGCCGTGGGCGGCATCAATCGGGCCTAGCCGAGCGTTAAACGAAAATTCTTCGCCTGGCTTGATGAGCAAACCTTGGAAACGCGCAGCGCCGACCTTGATGTTTTGGATCCGGGAGGGAGACGAGCCGGAAAAGTCCGTTTGGCCCCGCGCCAGCAGTGTTTTGATTCCCAGGGAATTTAAATCTCCCAAGTTAGTTTGCGGCTCTTGGACCAGGACAGGTAGAGATACCGCTCCGACTCCAGTCAGCAAAGCCGCAGCCAACTTTCGGCGAGTCGCCAAGAGATCGAGGTTTTGTCCGGTTTGGGGGGGGACGAAAACCGTGGCCCGGTTATCTTCAATCTTCAGCCTCGGCTCTTCCGGGGAGCGATTAATCTCGTTCGCTCGGTCCACGAGATAGGTTCCCAGAGCCCCCTCACTTAGCTCCAGGCCTTTGACCGTAGCAAAAAAATCATAACTCGTCCAGGGATGGGCCGTTGCAGTTTGGCGGTAGAAGTAGGTAGTGAGGGAGGAGAGCACGACCTGGTGCAGGCGGAGCGTGCCCGAAGGCTGCCGCCAAGTCTGAAGTTGAGATTTTGGCAGGCGCCAGGTTTTCCCGGCCGCAACCAGGTTTAAGCTTTCCGGCCAGGAAGATTCGAGACTTTGGTTCCCCTCCGGATTGTCATATTCGCTCTGGGGTTTTGGGATAAAGAATTGTCGCTGCGGGCCAAAGTTTCTAAGCACGACCGCGACCGCGGTAACCTCGGTGAACAAAAATAGCAGCAGAAGAATAAGGATTTTTTTTACCATATGCGAATAATCCTTTCCCGGGGATGCCGACCATGGGCAAAGTTTAGCCGGATAACCCAAGGGGGCAACAGTCTGCGAGTTTTTTCGGGCCACTCGATGGCGATAATGCTCTGCGGATTCCGGAGGACATCTGGGAATCCCAGTTCTAGGAGCTCCCCGGACTTTTTGAGCCGGTAAAGATCAAAGTGGTAGAACACCCGCTCTTTCTTTTTTCCGAAGTGGTAGGACCGCATCAGGACAAAGGTCGGACTCATGATCCGGGTTTTAATCCCCAAGCCCTGGGCGAGGCCTTTAACAAAGCAGGTCTTGCCGCTCCCTAAGGGTCCCTGAAGGGTAAGAATTTCCCCACCTTTCAGGCGGCGGGCCAAGTCTTGAGCCAAACTCCTGGTTTCTCTCTCTGACCGGGAAACAATCTTAATCATTTTTTGGCTTTCAGTGGGCTAATCTTAGCAGAAATCCACAAAGCTATCCACACCACTTGACGACCCAAATCGCTTAATCTATAGTAATCCGATAACTCTTTCGGAATTTTTCCGCGAAAGTTATCAGGATTGACGATTTTTTATGACAGAACAACTGTGGTAGAACAAATCGAAAAACAAGTCATTGACGCGATTGGCAAAGCAAACCGGATCCTCCTGGCTTTGCCGCAGAACCCCAACGGCGACGCCTTAGGAGCGGGTTTGGCCTTATTTGCTTTTTTTAAAAAATTGGAAAAGAACCCGGAGATTGTTTGTGCGGCCAGCAATTTGAGTCCTTTTGGTTTTCTGTCCGGTATCGAAGAGCTTAAAAAAGATCTCCAGGTTTTCCAAAGCTTTGTTATTTCCTTAAAGACCACCGCCGCGCATCTGGACGAGCTTTCCTACGAGGTGGAACCTGAGCGGGTGGATATTTTTCTGAAACCGAAAGACGGCAAGTTTACGCCCCAGGATGTCTCTTTCCGCAACGCAAAATTTCCTTATGATTTGATTGTCACTTTGGATACCCCTTCTCTGGAGCACTTGGGCCAGATCTACGAGAAAAACACTGACCTGTTTTTTGAAACGGCCATTATCAACATCGATCACCACCCCAACAACGAGCATTATGGGGAGATCAATCTGGTGGATTTGACGGCGACCGCCACCTCGGAGATTTTAGTGAGTTTGCTGGAGAATTTCGAAGCTGGCTTGATTGACGAGGCAATCGCCACAAATCTTTTGACCGGCATCATTGTGGAGACCAACAGTTTTCAGCATGTCAAAACTACCCCCCGGGCCTTTTTGAAGGCCAGTAACCTCATCGCCCAGGGCGGCAAGCACCAGGAGATTATCCGGGAACTCTACAAGACCAAGAACATTTCCCTTCTCAAACTTTGGGGACGCGCCTTGGCGCGGGTGCGCGAGGTAGAAGAATTGGGTTTGACCTATTCTTTGGTGACCGCTACCGATTTAGAGAAGGCGGGCGCCAGTCCGGACGATATTTACGGCGTGATGAAGGAGCTGGTGGCGAACTTGGCGGGACGAAAAATCATTTTGTTTTTGGCAGAAGTCAACGGACAGGAGATCGTCGGCTATTTTCATCTCCATCCCAGCATCAAGGCCCAGGTGGTTACGGCCGCTCTCGCCGGCCAAATGCTCAACGGCTCGCTTGGCACCTTCCGGGTTCAGGGGCAAAGCCTCTTGGAGGTGGAGAAAGACGTCCTGGAAAAATTGCAGAAACTCCGGGCGCAAATCGTGGTCTAGTTGGGTATTCCTGTTTTTTTCGCTATACTGACTTAAGCGTTAGCGTTAAGCGGGAAACAAAAAATGGCTCCGGGAGTAGGCAAACACGTCCCGGCCCCGGACGGCGGGGCGGGAGTACAGCGGGTTTTCACTGATCTCAATCGGAAGTTCGAGGAGCAGGAAGCGCAACGGCGTGCCGCCGCTCTTTCTCTTCCATATTTTGACCTCATGGGCCTACCAATTGACGAGGAGGCTTTGGATTTGGTGCCGTATGAACAAGCCGTTGCCGCCGCGGCCGTGCCATTCTTCAAAGACGGCTTGCTCCTGAAGGTTGCAATTACCGAACCGCAAAACCCGAGCCTCAAGCTTCTGCTCGCCCAATTGGCCAAGCGGAAATTCCAAGTTCAGATTTATTTGGTTGCGCGCACGGCCCTCGCGGCCGCTCTGCAACAGTACAAGAAAATTCTGCCCGCCTTTTTGTCGCTCAAACACGAGGTCGCGGTAACCCTCGGCCGGGAAGTCCTGGAGAAATTCAAGGCCCTGCCGACTTTGGGGGAATCCCTGCTCTCGATTTCTGCGAGTGAGCTTGTGGGCTTGATGCTTGGCGCGGCTATCATCATGCGGGCCTCGGATGTCCATCTCGAGCCGGAAAAAACTCAACTCAAGGTCCGGTTTCGGGTGGACGGGGTATTGGCGGAAATTTTGGATTTTCCACTCGGTCTGCAACACTCTTTGCTTTCCCGGATCAAACTTTTGTCGAATCTGAAGCTTAACGTCACGGCGGTCGCCCAAGACGGCAGATTTACCGTGAAGTTGCCGGAGCGAAATTTGGAAATTCGGGTTTCGGTGTTGCCCTCGGCGCACGGCGAGTCTGTAGTGATGAGAATTTTGGGGATGCAGGAGGTGGGCTTGGACATCGAAAAACTGGGGTTGCACGGTCAGGCTCTGAAGGTGGTGAATCATGAACTAAAAAAACCCAACGGCATGACTTTGACGACCGGGCCGACTGGTTCGGGGAAAACCACGACCTTATATTCCTTTTTAAATCACCTCAACAAACCCGGAGTGAAAATTATTACCCTGGAGGATCCGGTGGAGTACCAGTTGGAGGGTATCGTTCAGACGCCGATTGACCACACGAGCGGCGTAGATTTTGCCAGTGGTCTGCGGTCGATTCTCCGGCAGGATCCTGATATTGTCATGGTTGGAGAAATCCGCGATTACGAAACGGCCGAAACCGCGAGCCAAGCCGCCCTGACCGGCCATGTCGTGCTCTCCACCCTGCATACCAATGACGCGGCTGGGGCCATTCCCCGGCTCTTGGATTTGGGAGTAAAGCCGGTAACCTTAGCTCCCGCTCTGAATGCCCTGATTGCCCAGCGCTTGTTGCGGAAAATTTGTCCGCACTGCAAGGAGCCCTACCGGCCCGGTAGTGAGGAACTGCAGCAGGTTAAACTTGCCCTTTCCCGAATTCCTCCCCAGGCGGCGGTAACCGTACCAGAGCACCTAATTTTTTATCATAGCAGAGGCTGTCCGGAGTGCCATGATTTGGGCTACCGGGGCCGCATCGGGGCCTTTGAGGTCTTTGCCGTGGACGAAAAAATCGAAAGCCTGATTTTTCAACAGGCCTCGACTCTGGAAATCAAAAAAGCGGCGGTCGCATCCGGGATGCTGACTATGCAGCAGGACGGGATCTTGAAGGCCTTGGAGGGAATTACCGATCTCCCTGAAGTCTGGCGGGTGACGGAGGAATAGTTCAAAAAAATTTCTAATTTTGGTCGTTGGGATTTGGAGGTTGTTTAGAAATTGGAAATTTCCAGCTGTCGCCTTGGGGGCGATTTTTTGATAGCATGAAGATATGTCCAGCAAAGATAAACCAGTTTTATTATTGGTAGACGGCAATGCTTTGGTCCACCGCGGCTTTCACGCGATTCCTCACCTGTCCACCAAAAAGGGCGAGCCAGTAAACGGCGTTTACGGTTTTGCCCTGTTGTTTTTGAAAGCCCTCAAAGAACTGCGGCCCGAGTACGTGGCAGTGACGTTTGACTTTCCGGCGCCAACTTTCCGGGAAAAAATTTATGAGCCTTATAAGGCAACAAGAATTAAAGCCCCCGCCGAACTTTATGAGCAAATTCCCCGCGTCAAAGAATTGGTCAGAGCTTTTAATCTTCCAGTCTATGAACTGGAAAGTTATGAAGCTGATGATTTGATTGGCACTCTGGCCGAAAAAGCCCGGAAGCAGGAAGATTTGGATACTGTGATTTTAACCGGGGATTTGGACACCCTGCAATTAGTAGACGAACGGGTGAAAGTCTATGCTCCTAAGCAAGGCTTGACCGAAACCAAACTTTATGACGTGGGGGCGGTTCGGGAGCGATATGGCCTCAGACCCGAGGAACTTCTAGATTTTAAAGCCCTGCGCGGTGATCCTTCGGATAACATTCCCGGGGTCAAAGGCATCGGGGAAAAAACCGCGACCGAGCTCCTGCAAAAATTTAAGACCTTGGAAGGAATTTATAAATATTTAGTCGGCAAAGACCACTCGGCGCTCAAGCCGCGCGTCGCTCGACTGCTTCTGGAACACCGGGCGGATGCGGAAATTTCCAAAAAATTGGCAACAATCGTCAAAAACCTCCCGGTGAAACTGGATTTAACCCAGGCCCGGCTTCTGGCTTATGATGAACAGAAAGTTTTTAAACTTTTTCAGGAGCTGGAGTTCCGTTCACTTTTGGATAAACTGCCAAAGACTGACATCCCCCACTCCCCTCATGAGCCTGCCCTAAGTAGAGCTCGAGGGAGCAGAGGGGGCGAGGAGGAATTTGACTATCAGCTCCTTGATACGCCGAAAAAATTCCAAAGCATCATTACTGAGCTTGAGAGGCAGAAACAAATCGCTATTGATACCGAAACGACCTCGGTTCACCCGATGCAGGCTGAGCTTCTCGGCCTCGGGTTGGCGTGGCAAGAAAACCGGGCCTTTTACCTGCCGGCGGCGATGATTTCCCCGGCCCTCACGGAAATTTTGCAGAATCCGGAAGTTCTGAAAATCGGCCATAATCTCAAGTATGATTATTTGATTTTGCAAAAGGCCGGAGTGATTTTGGGAGGAGAGTTTTTTGACACGATGATTGCCGCCTATCTTTTAAACCCCGGGGCGCGGAATTTCGATTTGGACACCCTAAGTTTTACCGAGTTTGGCTTCCGGAAAACCCCGATTAAAAGTTTGATTGGCGAAGGCAAAAAAGAGATTAGCATGGCCGAAGTGCCGGTCCGAGAGGTCGCGGCTTACTGTTGCGAGGATGTGGACTACACTTTCCGGCTAAAACAAAAACTGGAAAAAGAGCTAAGAAGTAAAGATTTAGAGAAAATTTTTTATGAGATCGAAATGCCGCTGGTGAGAGTTTTGGCGGAAATGGAACGCTGGGGAGTAAAGGTCAATCCGTCGTGCTTGAAGGAGTTGTCGGCCGAGGCCACGGCGGAGATTTCGAAACTCGAACAGAAGATTTACCGGCTTTCGGGCGAGAGATTTAACATCGGCAGCCCGATCCAGCTAAAACAGATATTATTTGAGAAATTGGGGATTCCCACCGAGGAGCTCAAAAAAGGCAAAACCGGCCTGTCCACGGCGGCCACGGAACTCGAGAAGCTCAAAGGATTGCATCCGATTATTGATTTGATATCGGAATGGCGGGAATTAACGAAACTTAAAAATACTTATCTAGATGCCTTGCCGGATTTGGTTAGTCCTCAAACGCGGCGGCTACACACAAGTTTTAACCAGACAGTTACTGCCACCGGGCGATTGTCCTCCAGCGAACCGAATCTCCAGAACATTCCGATCCGCACCGAGTTTGGTCGAAAAATCCGCGGGGCGTTCGTTGCCGAAACAGGGTATAAATTGCTGTCCGTGGACTACTCCCAGATTGAGCTTCGTCTGGCCGCCCATTTGTCGGGCGACGAGAAAATGATTAAAGTTTTTCACGAAGGCGGCGACATTCACGAAGCAACAGCTCGCGAGATTTTTCAATCCCTCCCTTCTCCCCTGGCGAGGGGAGGAGCTGGAGGAGAGGTCGAAATTACCCCGGAAATGCGCCGAGATGCCAAGACCATAAATTTCGGGGTACTCTACGGCCTTTCCGCTTATGGTCTCAAGAGCCGGATCAAAGGAGTGTCCCAAGGCGAAGCCCAAGATTTTATCGATAAATATTTCGAAACCTATCACAGCTTGACTCACTACCTTGAGGAAATAGTTGGGGAAACGCGCCGCTCGGGCTACGTCAAAAACGAACTCGGGCGACTCCGGTATCTCCCCGAGATTAATTCTTCGCAGTGGCCAGTTCGCGCCGCTGCTGAACGAGCGGCCATCAACATGCCGTTTCAATCGCTTTCGGCGGATATTATCAAACTGGCGATGAACAAACTGGCGGAGGAAAATTTGACGTCTCGCGAGGATTGCCGGTTGCTCTTACAGGTTCACGATGAGCTGGTGTTTGAAATAGCCGAAAAGAAAGTTGATGACTATGCCGGAAAAATTACCAAAATCATGCAGAATATTTATAAACTCAAAGTTCCCCTCGTCGTGGAAGCCAAGTTCGGCGATAATTGGGAAGAGATGACACGGCAAGCCGTGTAATCCTGACCCCGAGCGTAGTCGAGGGGGAAGGATCTCTAGGATTCTATCGTCCCGCCAGAGGGCGGGACTCCAGAATGGCGAGCGTATAATTATGAATCTACTTTCTAAAGATAATTGGAATGAATTTGTAGCCAGGAACTCTTCTCCTTCCTCTTTCCTCCAGTCCTGGCAATGGGGGCAGTTTCAAGCCGCTCTCGGCCACAAAGTTTATCGCTTCGATATCCAGAACCAGCTTTTAGCGCAAGTCGTAATAAAAAGGCTGCCGTTTGGCAGAACTTATTTGGAAGTGCCGAAGGGACCGATTTTCGACGAATCAAGAATTACGAATCATGAATTGGGCGGTACCCCCTCTTTTTCTCCCCCTAACTTAGGGGGAGAGTGGAGAGGGGGTATGCAGGCCTTGATAGAAAAAATCAAAGAAATCGGCCGGCAGGAAAAATCCGTTTTGGCGAGAATTAATCCGCCGCATCCTTCTGTCTCTTCCTCCCCAGGCGATGGGGAGGAGTTGAAGGAGAGGTCGCTTGCAGGTCTGGGTTTCAGAAAGCCCGAGATTTTGCTTCGGCAGATGGAGCCAGCTCGCACGATTTTGGTGGATTTAAGCAGAAGCGAGGAAGAACTCTTGGAGAATATGCACGAAAAATCCCGCTACAATATCCGCCTCGCCCAGCGCAGGGGAGTAAAAGTGCGAGTAGCGACTCAAGACAAAGGGGCTTTTGAAATTTTCTTGAAGCTTTTGGAGGAAACCACCAAACGAGACGGGATTGTATCTTGGCCGCGCGAGCGATTCATGAAATTCCGTGATATCTTCATGACTCCCTCTCCTGACGCCCGCCTGCCGGACGGGCAGGAGGGGAGGGTTGAGGAGGGGTCAAATACTCCGCAAGTAGAAGCTTTATTTTCTTCTTCCCTCCCCAGGCGTGGGGAGGGACCAAAGGAGAGGTCGCTTGCACCCCACGCCGAGCTTCTGGTCGGCGAATATCAAGGCGAAATCCTGGCTGCCGCCGTCATTATGCTTTTCGGTGATTCCGGAACTTATTTGTACGCGGCTTCTTCTGCCAAAGAGCGAACCGCCAATGCTCCAAGCCTTGTCCTTTGGGAAGCAATCAAATTAAGCAGACAACGCGGCAAAAAATGGTATGATTTGTGGGGCGTCGCCCCGCCGAACGAACCAGACCATCCTTGGGCTGGGATTACCCGGTTCAAAACCCGGTATGTCACGGCCGGAGTGACGGGCAAGGAAGTCTACGGTGTCGGCGCCCGGGATCTGGTTTTGAATCGGGCATTTTACGCGCTGTTTAAACTTTACAAGCTGTTCCGGGGTTGACCGGGTTTCCCTTTTTTGCTAATGTAACGCTACGTCATTTAACGTTTGAATTTTATTTTTTTACTATCATGCCGATTACGCGATCTGCAGCCAAGGCGATGAGACAGAGCCGTCGCAGACGGACGATTAACCTAGTGACTATTGGGAAGTACAAGGATGCGGTAAAGTCTGTTCGCCAGGCCGTGGCCGCGAAAAAGAAAGAAGAAGCGGTCAAAGCCTTAAGTCTTGCCTACAAACAAATCGACAAGGCTTGGAAAAAGCACGTCATTCACAAAAACAAAGCCGCGCGATTGAAATCTCGGCTTAGTCAGGCGATAGCGAAAATATAAAAAAGCGATCCCAATCTACCTGATTTGGAACATTCGGATGAAAATTAGGATCATTCGGATCGCTCAAACTTTATGCCTCGTCCGTTTGAGGCTTTTATTTATTTCGATGATCTCGTCTCTTAGCGCGGCGGCTTTTTCAAATTCCAGATTTTTTGAGGCCAAATCCATGCGGTCTTTGAGCTCCTCAAGGTAATATCTTAGTTCTTTTTTGTCGAGCTTGGCGTAATCGATTTCAGTTTTTTGTTCTGCAGGAGCGATTTTTGCCCCCGCCAAACGGCTTTCCCGGACCTCTTTGATAATACTCTGCGGGGTAATGCCGTGACGCCGGTTATACTCCTCCTGGATTTTGCGGCGTCTTTGGACTTCGTCCATGGCGGAGCGCATCGAGCCAGTCACGCGGTCAGCGTACATGATGATGTGGCCGTCTAAATGTCGCGCGGCGCGGCCCATCACCTGCAGTAGTGCGGTTTTTGAGCGCAAGTATCCTTCTTTGTCAGCGTCCAAGATCGCTATCAGGGAGACTTCCGGCAGATCCAAGCCCTCCCGCAAAAGGTTAATCCCCACCACTACATCGTAAACTCCGAGGCGCAGATCGCGCAGGATCTCGAGGCGCTCAAAGGTGTCAATGTCCGAGTGCAGATAGTGAGTCTTCACCCCAATTTCCTTGAGGTACTCAGAGAGTTCCTCGGCCATTTTTTTGGTCAGAGTCGTTACCAATACGCGCTGGGCCTGGTCGGTGCGCTTCCGAATCTCCTCGAGCAGGTCGTCAATCTGGTGGCGGGTTGGACGGACCTCAACCTCCGGGTCCAAGAGCCCCGTCGGGCGCACGAGCTGTTCTACGATTTGGCGGGACTTGTTGATTTCGTATTCTGCCGGAGTCGCCGAGACAAAAACCGCCCGGCCAACTTTCTTCAAAAACTCGGAAAATTTCAGAGGCCGGTTGTCCAGAGCCGAAGGCAGCCGAAAGCCGTAGTCGACCAGGTTTTTTTTGCGGGAGTGATCTCCCTCATACATCCCGCGAATTTGCGGCACGGTCATGTGCGATTCGTCAATAAACAACAGAAAGTCGTCGGGAAAATAGTCAAGGAGGGTGGAGGGTGGTTCCCCCGGTTTGCGGAAATCTAACTGTCGCGAGTAATTTTCAATCCCGTTGACGTAGCCGGTCTCGAGCATCATCTCAAGGTCGAAATTCGTGCGCTGTTCGATGCGCTGGGCTTCGAGAAGGAGATTGCGGCTTTTGAAATACTGCAGTCTCTCCCGCAGTTCCTGGCGGATGTTGTCGGCGGCCAAAAGCAGTTTGTCGTGTGGGGTGATGAAGTGCTTGGCCGGAAACAGGCGGTAGGAGTCGTGCTTTGTTTCGTCCTCGCCGGTGAGCGCCTCGAACTCCGTGATTTTTTCCAGAGTGTCGCCAAAAAAGTCCAATCTTAATACTCGGTCCTCGTGCGCCGGCACAATTTCCAAGACGTCGCCGCGCAAGCGGAAAGTCCCTCGGCGCAGTTCCAAGTCATTGCGCAGGTACTGCAGATCCACTATTCGCCGCAAAAGCTTTTCCCGCTTGTAGGGTTTGCCGGTTTCGAGGAGCAGACTCAAATCCAAATAGTTGCTGGGGTTGCCGAGGCCGTAAATGCAGGATACCGAGGCGACAATCAGGACGTCTTTGCGGGTCAGTAAAGACATGGTGGCCGCATTTCGCAACCTATCAATTTCCTCATTAATATCGGTTTCTTTTTCAATATAAGTGTCAGTGCGGGGAATATATGCCTCGGGTTGGTAGTAGTCGTAATAGGAAACGAAATAGTGCACGGCGTTTTGCGGGAAAAATTCCTGGAATTCCGAGGCGAGCTGGGCAGTCAAAGTTTTGTTATGGGAAATCACCAGCGTGGGTTTTTGGATTTCCTGGATCACGTTGGCCATGGTAAAAGTCTTGCCGCTGCCGGTAACGCCCAGGAGGGTTTGAAAATTATGGCCTTTTTTGATGCCAGCCACGAGTTTTTCAATCGCTTGGGGTTGGTCGCCCGCGGGTTGAAATTTTGAGACGAGTTTGAATTTCTGCATAAGCTACTTCTCCTCTCCCCAGGCGTGGGGAGAGGCCGGAAGAGAGGTCGTTTATTATGTCGCAAATGCGACCTCTCCCTTAGTCCCTCTCCACGCCTGGAGAGGGCAGCATTAGCATTAGATTAGACAGGGTCAACTTTCATTTTAGCAGATTGAAAAAAACTTATTCAATAGGCATAATACCTGCATGATCGGCTATCTCTCCGGCACCGTTAAAGCCATCCGCAAAAACTACATTATCCTGGCGACCGACTATGTCGGCTACAAAGTTTTTGTCATTCCCCAGCTTTCTTTGACCTCGGAGGTTGGCAAAAAACTTTCGCTGTATATTCATACTCATGTTCGCGAAGACCAGCTCGCACTTTATGGTTTTACCAGCACTGCGGAGCTCGAGTTTTTTGAACTCTTGCTCACGGTCTCGGGCGTGGGACCGAAGCTCGCTTTGTCCGTGATGTCGCTGGCGGACTTGGCGATGATCAAATCCGGAATTGTTAATGAGGACCCCGCCGTTTTTACCAAAGTTTCGGGGATTGGCCGCAAGACCGCCGAGCGGCTCATCGTCGAGCTCAAAGACAAGATCAGCGAGGACTTGGGCGGCAAAGAAGAGGACTTGCGCGAACTCTCCAAAGCCCATGCCGACGTGCTGGACGTTTTGCTGGCGCTCGGTTATAGCCGGTCCGAGGCGCGGCAGGCTTTGGCGGAGATTCCGAAAAACCTCAGCTCTTCCGAGGAAAGGATTCGGGAAGCGTTGCGGCTTTTGGCGAAACAATAACGCTTAACTCTCTCCCCTGGCGAGGGGAGAGCTGGAGAGAGGTTGCATACAAGGATCCACAGTTCGACCTCTCCTCCTTCTCCTCCCCAGCCTACTCCGCCGAAGTGGCTACGAAGGCCGGGCGCCTGGGGAGGAGGGAAGTTTCATGAAAAACTTTTTACGTAAATTTTTAGGTCAAAAACTTATCAATTACTACCACCTCGCGGGAGCCATCCTCGCGAATTTTATCTATGGCTTCCCGTCCCGCAAACTGCATGTCATCGGGGTCACTGGTACTGACGGCAAAACCACGACGGTTAATCTCGTAGCGAGCATCTTGAAAGCCGCAGGGCTGCCAGTGTCTTTTCTCTCGACAATTAATGCGCAGATCGGGCGACAAGCGCTTGACACCGGCCTGCATACCACCACGCCCAGCTCCTTTTTGTTGCAACGGCTGCTTCAGCAAATGGTCAAAGCCGGCTCCCAGTACGCGGTTTTGGAAGTCACCTCCCACGCCTTAGACCAATACCGGACATGGGGAATTACCTTTGAAACGGCGGTCATTACCAATGTCACCCACGAGCATTTGGATTATCATAAAACTTATGGGGAGTATTTGCGGGCAAAAGCAAAAGTGTTTAAAAATGTGAAATACGCGGTTTTGAACCGAGAGGATAAAAGTTATGAACAACTATTGAAATTAATTTCGACCTCTCTCCCCCTCTCCCCACCTGCCCGTCCGAAGCTTGCCGAAGGCGGGTCTCCTGGTGATGGTCTTTCCTTCCGATCTTCCTCCCCAAGCGATGGGGAGGAATTAAAGGAGAGGTTGCTTACTTACGGCTTCAGTAGTCGGGCACAGATTTGGGCCAGCGACATCAATGAAAGTTTGGAAGGAAGCAAGCTCTCAGTTCATACTCCAGCAGGCGGCTTTCCCATAGAGTTGAGCCTTCCCGGCCAGTTTAATGTCAAAAATGCCTTGGCGGCCATTGCCGTAGCTACAGCTTACAAAATTCCAGTGGCCAGTATTCAAAAGGGGCTTAGTCAGATAAAAACCGTTTCCGGCCGGATGGAGTTTTTGGAAACCAAAGCGCCTTTTTTGGTCCTGGTGGATTTTGCTCATACGCCGAACGGCTTGCGAGAGTTGCTGTCGTTTTTACGGCCGAAAGTTTCGGGCAGCATTATTATGGTGTTTGGCGCCGCCGGCGAGCGTGATTCGACCAAGCGGCCGCTGATGGGAAGCGCCGCCGACGAGTTTGCCAACTCCATAGTTTTAACCCGAGAGGACAATCGGTCGGAACCAGCCGAGAAAATCTGCCAAGAAATTGCGTCCGGCGTAAAAAACAAGCGCCTTAATACTGATTTGTTTATCATCCCTGATCGCCGCGAAGCTATCAGATTTGCCCTCAACCAAGCCAAAAGCGGTGATTTGGTGGCCATCACGGGCAAGGGGCACGAGCAAAGCTTGAATGTGGACGGTGTGGAGCTGCCTTGGGACGAGCGGGAGGTGGCAAGGGAAGAACTTAAAAAGTTAGGAGTTAGTAGATAGTAGTGAGTAGATAGGATGAATTTATTAATTGATACAACGCAATCGGGCCGTTTGGCGCTTGCACTTCTGGAAAACCAGAAAACTTTAGCTCGGCTGGAAAAATCAGTAGAAGGTCTTTCGGAAAACTTGCTTCCAGAACTGGAGAAGTTTTTGCGCAAGAAAAAAGTTAAACTCGCCGCGCTAACTAAGATTCTCGTTAATCCTGGCCCGGGGGCGTTTTCTGCCACGCGCACCGGAGTGGCCATAGCCAATGCTTTGGCCTATGCTTTAGGTATTCCCGTGGCCGAATGGCCGTCTGGAAAAATAAAGGAAATAGTTTTACCGAAATATGATAAGGAGCCAAATATAACCAAACCGCGCAAGTTGTCATTCCGGGCTTGATCCGGAATCCATACTTCCTGGATCCCGGCTCCCCGTATCAAGTACGGGGCAGGCTTGGCCGGGATGACAGAACAAGTATGAATAACGTCATTGAAGTTAAAAATTTAGTGAAATCTTACGGTAAAATAAGGGCCGTCGACGGGATAAGTTTTGATGTGGCCGAGGGCGAGATTTTCGGACTCTTGGGTCCCAACGGCGCAGGCAAAACTACGACCTTGGAGATTTTGGAAGGACTGAAGAGGGCCGATGGGGGCCAGATAAAAGTTTTGGAGCGGGAAGAGATTGGGGTGGTCTTGCAGTCCTCCGGGTTTTTGCCGGAGCTCTCCTTACGGGAACTTCTGGTCCTTCTCGGCAGTTTCTATCAACACCGTCGCGATATCGCCAAGCTGGCGGAAGATTTTGACCTCACGACTTTGCTCGACGCAAAATATGAGGAGCTTTCGAGCGGGCAGCGACAACGCTTCGCTTTGGCCGCGGCTTTGGTGCACGAACCAAAACTTCTTATTTTGGACGAGCCGACCGTGGGATTGGACCCGGCGGTACGGCAGAAATTTTGGGAAACCATTCTGGAACTGCGAAAAGCGGGTCTGACGATTTTGCTCACCACTCATTATATGGAAGAGGCGGAAATCGTCTGTGACCGGGTAGCCATCATCGATTACGGGAAAATCTTGGCTACCGAGCGGCCGGTGAAGCTCGTAAATTCGCTCGGCCTCGTGTCGCGCATTAAATTTATGAGCAGTAAACTTATTAATCTCGCCGAGCTTGAGGTGCTCCCGGGGATTATTTCTGCGCGGCGGGATCGCTATACTTATGATTTGGAAACCGAGACGCCGGAGGATTCGTTGCGGGAGCTTTTAACCTGGGAGAAAAAATTCTCCGGCAAAATTTTCAATCTCCAGGTCCAGCAGGCAACTCTTGACGACGTATTCTTGAAATTAACCGGCCATAGCTTGAGAGAGTGAGCTTGCTTCGCTTGCGCTCGCAATGACGTCGTTGCGAGGAGGCGAAGCCGACGAAGCAATCTATGATTCGATTAACCATTGCTTTCCTGAAAATTTTTTTCCGCAATTCCCGCGCCATCTTTTTTGCGGTGTTTCTCCCGGGCGCGATTTTTACGATTTTGGCCCTTTTGAACCTGGAGGGCATTATCCGCTTTGGCTCCGGGGTTTCCTATACGGCCTACTTGCTCGTGGGGATTATGGCTTTGGCCGTGATGCAAACCGGGGTTTATACCGCGGCCTACACCCTGATTGATTTACGGCGGAGCCAGATTTTGAAACGTTTGTCAGTGACTCCTTTGAGCGCGGGAAAGTTTTTGGGGGCCCAAGTTTGCTCGCGTTTTGTGGTCGCCTGTCTGCAAGTAGTGGTCCTGTTGCTCCTGGGCAGTTTCGCCTTTGGCGTTGCGATTCGCAGCCTGTGGCTGGCCCCGCTCTTGATTTTTATGGGTAGCGGCGTCTTTTTATACTTTGGATTTTTGATTGCCTCCGTCGCCCGCGACTATGAGGAAGCGGCTCCCTACACGAGCATCATTGGTCTGACTTCGATGTTTTTGGGCGATGTGTTTTTCCCGGTTGCCAATCTCCCCAGAAGCCTTAAGTTGCTCTCGGATTTTTTGCCCTTGAAACCTCTGGCCGTCAGCCTGCGACACTTTTTGCTCGGCATCTCTTCGCCCACTATAGCCCAGGACTTATGGGTTTTGGGTTTGTGGTTTGTGATGATGCTGCTCCTGGCGCGTTTTCTATTTGCCAGCCGGATTTATAAATAAAATTTCCAGCGACAAACAAAAAACTCCTCCGCCAGCGCGGAGGAGTTTTTGATTTCTTCGATTATAATCCCCGACTTTCTAATTCCATCGTGATTTGTTCGACCGCTATGATCCAGTTGTCGTTGGGCCAGCCTACCCAACTATTGCGCATGTACTTGGGAGTAGTCATGCCGAGGTCTTGATATTTTTGGATAATCTCGTTGGCCCGGACAATGCCCGCGGTTAAGGAAGCGTAAGCTACGGGCCGGCTGCCGCCGATCCCCCAGCAGTTATTGGCGGCAATTTGAATTTTGCAAAAATTACTTTCGGCAAAGGCAATCCCCAGGATTAGGCGGTAATGATATTGCTGGAGCAGGACCCCGGCTTCATTGGCCAAGACCGAGCGCTTGCTTTGCAGGTACTGCCGCAGGAGTTCCACTCGCGGATCTGGCTCAAGCACTGGAATATCCGGGGCCAAAACTTTGGCCAGATAATCCTCTTGGATTTGTTGCAGCGAGATATTCTTGATTTCAAAGACCAGAGGCTGGGCCTTCATGGTGGAGGCCAGCCCGACGTGGGGGAAAGTCCAAATCAGAACCCCGGCGAGGGCAGCACTGACATACAAGCGGTCCAGAAAGCTCAACCGGTCCAACGAGACAGCGATACTCCCCCATTGAACCTGCTGGGAAGCTTTCATCTCAACTTTTGTCCCCTTTCCGGCAGAATAAAAAAGTTGCCTACCCTATCCTCCGATTGCTCAGAGGAATAGGGTACGCAACTGACCAGTTTATCATAAAGGACGGCCCAAGTCAAGGCCTGAAGATGAGGGAGGATGGTTTTGGTCAAATGAAAAACCGCTATCATGCGGTCCTTTGCTTTCTTTATCTTATCATCTTATCCTGCTGATATTATAGCAGATTTTTGGGGAATAGTCAATATCGCGTCAGGATTTAAATTAATCTGCGGTTTAAGACATTTACTTCAGAGAAGTGATCTAATCTCTCCAAGGATGGCGGGATCGAGGTTTATATACGTGCGGTTTTTGTTTTTTCTCCTCAGTCCCTCTGCCCTTTCTCCAGGCAGAAATATTTCCTTGACCCCCATCGCCTTTCGTGACTGTTTAATGTGCCTGGCTAGGCTAGAAACCCGGGACTTAAATAGTCCGATTTTCGTAAACGCGGCGGGATTGAAAAAAATAAATAGATAACCGCGGTTTGCTTTAGTTTTATCCTGAGGATTTATGCCAAACATAGTTTTTGTCAAAATTTCCGTCACTAGAGCAAGCGCCGAGCCTTTGTAGCCTCCGAACGGCAAAAGCGCTCCTTCAATCGCAGCTGCTGGGTCGGTAGTCGGTTTCCCTTTTTTATCAATTGCCAGACCCGGAAGTAACCGCTTGCCAAGTTTTAGAGCCTTTCTTACCACCATCATCGCTCTCTTAGCCGTGGCCATGTCTACGACAACTGGGAAGTCTTTACCGGGGACGCCGATCGCAATCGGGTTTGAGCCAAACACTGGATCAATTGAGCCAAAAGGGGCAATCCGTGGGGCTCCGCCATAGTTAAAAATGAAAGCTACTAGGTTGTTTTCGGCCGCAAGGCGGGCATAGGTCCCGGGCATTTGATAAGAGTGCATGTTTACGATACCCATCATCGCAATATTTCTTTTTTTTGCTTTTGCGATTAACTTCGGTACAAATTTGTGGCACACAATTTGACCGAGATTTTTCGCCCCGTCGATGAATAGCAAATTCTCTTCCTCGCGGAGTATTTTCGGCGGTCGGAACCGTTCGATTTTTTTTACCGCGTACTCCGGAAAAGAATGAAAACCATGATGTGACTTTCCGCTTAGCTCCGCATCGAGGTATTCGTTGAAAATTAAAAGCGCTTGGTCAGTATTGAGACCGCGCTTTTTCAAAATTTTAAGGCAAACAGCCCTAAGCTCCGAGATTGCTATTTTCATCATTGTTTTTTAGCAAGTACCCTATGCTTATTGGGACTTGGCGGTTGGTACAGGACTCGCCCCGAAGATAAACTCGGGGCAACCGCGGGTTCATCCCGTGGCGAACCTCTGACCTCCTCGGCCTGCCCGCCCACTTTTGTGATTAGCTATGGGCGCGTCTGGACTCGAACCAGAGACCTCTTCGGTGTAAACGAAGCGCTCTAACCAACTGAGCTACGCGCCCTTTTTCTACTCCACGATTATCATCCCAGGCATCCGTTCGGCGTGAGCACTGCAGTGATACGGGTAAACTCCCGGAATATCGAAGGTTAGAGCATAGGTTTCGTCTTCATTGAGGAGTTTGGAATTTTGGGCCGGGTAATAAGTATGGGCGGGATGGGAATCAGTATTGACGTAATGGCCGATGCTGTCATGGTTGTGCCAGGTGATTTTTGTGCCTTTGGAAACATGAATTATTTGGGGCTGAAAGGCGATTTGTTCGAGGTCAATCTCAACTTCTCGTTGATTTCGTAAATCATCCGCTTGTTCGGCAAGTTTACGGTCAATGGCGAATTGGAAATAGCCATCGTGGCAGCTGCCGTCCGGCCAGCACGCTCGATACTCGACTTTATACAAACCATCAGGACTATCCGGATCCATATTACGGCGAAGCGTGAGTTTATTTTGATCAATTTGTGTTGTTCCCGCGGCGTAATCTTTGCTGTCTTTGAGGATTTGAATTTGTGATTCAGGAGCGAGATCAAAATTAAAATTTACCACGACATTCACCGGCACTCCCGGCAGTCTGGAGCCGTGCTCGGGAGTATTGGATTCGTAATGAGCGCCCTTTTTGGGATTTGAAAAACTGATTTCCTCCAAACCGGTTTGCCTCGGTATGGAAGGTTGGTTGTCGTTGGTGTTTCGGGCAAACAAAAATAACGCAATCCCGGCGATGACGACGATGCTAATGATAAGAGGTAGTTTCTTCATTGACTTTTCCTGATTGGTGCCCTCGGTGGGATTCGAACCCACAAGCCTTGCGGCATGCGCACCTCAAGCGCACGCGTATTCCAAGTTCCGCCACGAGGGCTTGTTGGTGCTACAAAAGTATAGGTTTTTTAAGTTTAGTATTCAATACACCACATCACGTCAAGACGCGGGTTATCGAGGCGAAACTGTTATAGTAAATTCAGTGACCAGCGCAATTTCCTTGGTCTAAATTATACCACAAAATCCGCGCAATGGCAAACTTATCTAAATGGTTTTTTTATGCGCTTGTTTTACTCCTGCCATTTCAAACAGGCAAGGTTTTTTTTACTTCCCAGAGCTTTTACTTCGGCTATCATGCTTTTTACAATACGATTTGGTTATACTTGACAGATTTACTATTTTTATGTCTAATGTTGGTTTGGATATGGGAAAGCAACAGGTTTACCCCGAGCAAGGCCGAGGGGTTTTCACCTGAAAAGAACCCCTCCCCAACCCTCCCCTCCTGCCCGTCCGGCAGGCGGGCGTCAGGAGAGGGAGGGGTTTTCCCCAGGATACTCACAAGAATTTCACAGGATAAGATTTACTGGTTTCTTGCAACATTTTGGCTTATTTTAGCGACATCTCTGATCTTTTCACGTGAAAACTTCCTTGGGCTATATGGCCTTTTGAGGATAACTCAAGGGATGCTAATTTTGGCTTATTTGAGAGAAAATTTCTCATTCGCCGAGTTTTCACGTGAAAATACCCCCTCTTCCCTCTCCCCCTCTCCTCGAGAAGGGGGAGAAAGAGTGGGGGTGATATTTTGGCTTATCTTAGCGTCATCCTGGATCCAAGCTGGAATTGGCATTATTCAGTATCTTAGCCAGAAATCCCTAGGCCTTCGGCTCTTGGGAGAGGAGTTTCTCCGCCCCGGGCTGGGCGGAATTGCCGAGTTTGTTTCTTCTGGCATAGTGAATCCGGTTTTCTATAAGTTTTTCCCTTATTTAAGCGCCATCTCGGATGGTCCGCAGGTCGCCATCCGAGCTTATGGCACTTTCCCCCACCCCAATGTCTTGGCGGCTTTTTTGTTTTTTGGCTTGATGATTAATCTGTATTTGTTCTACCGGAGCGGGTTTTCTACCCCCTCTTCCCTCTCCCCCTCTCCTCGAGAAGGGGGAGAAAGAGAGGGGGTGGTTCTCCAGGCGAAAATTCTAATCTTAAGCCTTTCTTTACTTATTACAAGCACTGGGTTAGTGGTGACCTTTTCTCGGTTAGCTTGGGCAGTCGCTCTCGGCGCAATTATTGTCTGGTTTGGTTTGATCTTGGGCAGGGTGAGAACCGACCATTTATTTCACCTGAAAACCGGTAGGCTCAATAAAGCCGGCCTTTTGGGTCAATACTTTCCCGGCAAGCTCGCCTGGGTCGGGGTAACCCTCCTTGTTTTCCTGGGGATCAATTGGTTTTTGTTCGGAGAGCAAATTCAGGACCGGCTGGGAGTGAGCCACAAAGGATGGTCAAGTATTGTGACCGAGGAGAGTTTTGCTAACCGGGAAACCCTGAATCTTATCGCCTTGCGGATGGTAAAACAAAACCCCATTTTTGGAGTGGGGTTAAGAAATTTCGTGGTCGAGATGGACGGTTATGCTGGTGAGAAGTTGTTGCCGTATCTGCATCAGCCAGTGCATAATCTTTATTTGTTGATTGCCGCCGAGGCTGGGATTCTGGCACTGTTTGTGTTCGTCGTCGTTCTTTACTACATCCTGCGCAGCACCACGCGACACCTGAAGCAGTCCATCCTGCGTTATTCTTTGGTTCTTACGTTTTTCGGTTTTTTGGTTCTTGGTTTCTTTGATCACTACCTCTGGACCATCCAGCAGGGGAGTCTGATGTTGTGGATGATGCTGGGGCTGGTAAGCGCGAAAGAAGAAAAAAATGATCTTTAGGCAAGAACTCTTCTATAAAGCGTCCTTTTGTTTCTATATTAGCGCGTTAACATGCTAATAAGGGATGGTTACAGGATCTGTGATCCAGAAAGCTAGGTGTATCAGCGGATGGGTTAACCTTTGGAGTTTCTTCCCTCTTTTGAAACAATCAAAAAACAGCCCGGTTGCGGGCGTTTTTAAGATCAAAGATTTTAAATTTTCTATTTCAACAGCGGCCGAGCTCTATTTCTTCAATTTGATTTTCATCCCGAGGAAGGTTCCGGTTCCAATTCCCAAGGCGTAAACGACAATCGCGATAAAGCTTCTTTGAGCGTCCAATTTTGTCAGAATGTTGTACAAAACCAGCATCGAGACTATGGTTACGATAAAGGAAGTGAGCGACGCTGGCCAGATCCGATCTTTGGCGAGGAATCTCCAGTTGAGAGTCAAAATAAAATCCTGCAGGATACCAGCAAGAAAATAAAAAATTAAATAATAATCCATTAGAGATTGGTGGACCTAGGGAGAATCGAACTCCCGTCTCCACAATGCGAATGTGGCGTCGTGCCACTAGACCATAGGCCCGTGTCGGGTGGGTTTATTAAAAATAGGTAGTCAATGTCTCCAAAAAGCCGAGTTTTTTGTTGGCAAAAAACAAGGCGACCAGAATGGCGATGATTAAAAGGTTGGTAATCACCACCTTGACCAGATCCTTTTTGATCAGACGGTACTCTTCCGCAAACTCCTCGGCTTCGTTTTGTTGATTTTGCGCCATAAATTATAATAAGCTAGGAAGCTAATATGCTAACAAGCTAGATGTAGTATATGGAACTTTTGCCGAACAATCCATACCTTTTGGCCCTTGCGATTTTGACCCTCCTAAACGCTGGTTTGGTGGCGCTTTTGGCTTTTTGGTTCTGGCGTTACCAGAAAAAGCAACGCGCGCTCCTGGCTGGGGAAGAAGTTGCCAACCTTGAGGATCTGGTTTTGAAGCACAAAAAACTTTTAAGCAGCCACAACAAAAATTTGCGGGAGCTGGGGCAAATTTTGGAAGAGCTGGTCGAAAAAAACAAACTCAACATCCAAAAAGCCGGCCTCGTGCGCTTTAGTCCCTTTGCCGAAACTGGCGGCAATATGAGTTTTAGTCTGGCTTTACTGGACGGGCAGAATAATGGTATAGTGATATCTTCCCTTCACAGTCGGGAGG
This sequence comes from uncultured Candidatus Saccharibacteria bacterium, assembly GCA_964360335.1. GTDB lineage: Bacteria > Patescibacteriota > Doudnabacteria > UBA920 > 2-01-FULL-46-14 > CAYHVH01. The sequence goes on along the minus strand of CAYHVH010000001.1, from coordinate 15,757 downwards.
GGACGAGAATCTATGCCAAGCCGGTGGAACACGGACAATCCAAGTACCAGCTAATGGATGAAGAGCGGCAGGCCATTGAACAAGCAAATCAAAAATCAAATATCAAAATCCAGAATTAAAATGATTTTCTACTTTAATATTTAATTTTCATACCACATGGCAAAAAGAGAAGAATACGATCCTGCCGCTCCGGAGACGATTGTCGGAGCAACCGTCAAAATTGAGGGCGACTTGGTGAGCGAGGGAGACATTAAAGTGGATGGCCTCGTCACCGGAAAAATCAAAACCAGCAAAAATCTCTACGTCGGCCCGATGGCGAAAATCGAGGCCGATGTGGAGGCGCAAAACGCGATTCTGGCCGGCATCGTCAAGGGAGATGTGAAAATCAAAGAGAGTCTAGTGATTCAGGAAACCGGCAAGGTGGACGGGAACATCGCTTGTGCGAGATTGGCGATCGCGGACGGCGCGCATTTCTCGGGAACGGCCACCATGCCGGAAAAAGAGGGCGAGCTGAAACAGCCTCTTCCAGAGGAAGAAGAGTAGGGAAATTTCTAATTAACCTAAATGACCTAATTTCTAATTTTTTTTGTCATTGGGATTTGGGGTTTGTTTAGGAATTAGAAATTAGGATTTAGGAATCCTCACAAATGTATTTCTATATTTTTGATCCCGGGCGGGACAAAGAAGCCAAATATTTTGAACGAATTCAAGGCCGGCTATTGAATCTTCTGGCCGAACATCGGATTGACGGCGAAACTTACCGCGTCACGGCGATCCGGACGGTGGAGTTGCTGGTGGAGCAGGCTTTTGGTTTGAGTGCCAAAACCATAGTGGTGGTGGGGTCAGATGCTTCTTTGAACCGGACGATCAATGCGGTGGTCAAACAAAAACCCGAGGTCACCCTCGGGTTTATTCCCCTTGATCCCGGGAGCGCCCTGGGGCGGATTTTGGGGATGGCCGCGGAGATTGGGGAAGCAGTCAAAACCCTGGCGGGGCGACTGGTGCGGGAACTAACTTTGGGACGGGTGGGCGAACATTATTTTCTCTCTCAAGTGGATTTGGGGCAAGGGGGATCCCCAAAAGCCCCGGCGGGTTTTTGGGGATGGGGAACGATGCGAAGTTTTTTGCAGCTTCAGCCTTTTCCCTTGCAGTTGTCTCTGGAGGATTCCTATACTGCGACCTCGGAAGTTTTGGCGGCGCAGATTATTAATTGCCGCAACAATGAAGGTTGCCGTTTTAAGCTCGGTGACCCCACTGACAAATTTTTGGATATTTTGCTCTTGAACAGATTGACGGCGACCCAGGTTTTTCGTCATCGCCAGGCCTTGGCCAGAGGCTGTTTGGACAATGTGCCGGGGGCGACCGTGATGCATGCCAAAAAAATTGAAATCTTGGGTCCCAAAAAATTGCCTCTTCTGGTCGAGGGTCAGGTCTATGCCAAAGCCCCCGCCACGATCACGATTGCCAAAGAGAAAATTAAAATCATCGTCGGCAAGAACCGGCAGTTTTAACCCCATATTTCTCCCCCTTAGAATAAGGGGGAGTGTGAGAGAGAGGGGGATTATTAAAATCGCCAGAAAAATCGTCAAAAAAAGCCGAACAGGAACTGCAAATCCTGCTCGGCTGTTTAGAATACGAAAGCCCGCCCCACCCGCAGTTCTCTCTGCGACCCGAAGCGGTAGGAGATGGCCCAAGCCCCTTTCGAGTCGTTGAACTTAAGGATCGGGCCAGTCTGCGGATTCCAGCTTCCTTCTTGGTGGAAAAAGCCGTTTGAAACCCCAACTTCCCAACACTTGAATACCCTCGTGATATCAAGCGTGTCTAGGACTTGGTAAGAGGACCCGCGGCCAGAAAGAGGGATGTAGTGCGCCAAAAAGGAATTAACCTTCCATCCCTCCCTTTCTAAATTCACGAGCAGGGCCAGCTTGATGCCCTTCTGCCCATTTTCTTTGGCTATCACTGCGTACATCAGCGGCGTGAGGGTTAAACTAACTTTAGACTTGAAGGCGTAGCCTAGTCCCAGATTGAATTCATTATTCCCCGGAACCCCGATGTAGAAGATGTCGACTGCGACCCGACTAGGAAAAGTGTAGCTCCAATCCAGATAGCGATATCGGGTATCGGCCACCCTGCCCTCTACGAAGTGTTGGGCCTTTGTTTGGGAGATGAACAGCAGAAACATGAACAAGACCAATAACGCTTTTTTCATATGGTCCTCCTATGGTATATCGTCGTTTTATTTTTTTCTCAGAGTTAATAGATGACCGAGTTTTGTTTTTTTAATAATCATCTCTTCTTTGTTATATGAATTCAAAGGTATTTCTAGTGCTACTCGTTTAATTCTAATTCCAGCCTTTCTTAAGAGTTTAGTTCGTTGCGGATTATTAGTCATTAACCGAATATCCTTGATACCAAAATGGAGGAGAATATCAGCAACATCCTGATAATTTTTGCGATAGTCTTCATTGAGCCCCAACGCTTTATAAGCATCCACAACTAGTTCTTTTTTTCTTCGCTGCCCCTCTGCATAAACAATGAAATGGTTTCTTAGTCCGACTGACTTTCCATGCTCGTCAAGGGCAAATATGATCATTCCTCTCCTGGCCTCGTGAATTCGTCTTTTCGCTTCTTGCAATTGCCAGTCGCAATCGCAATATTGCGAATTAAATAAGTGGGCCCAAATACAAATAGATTCAATTCTCACTAGGGCTTTTTTATCTTGCAGCATATTGCCTTTTAACAGCACAGCATATTTTCCTTTTGGAAAAGAAAAATACCAGATGGAAAATTGACCAACTTCCCCATTTACCAGTAGCAGGGGGAGACGCACCGGTCCTATCGTTTCGTATTTACCAAATTGTCGAACCGTAGCTATCTTGGTCATAAATCGAGGCCTTACTTATTAAAGAGCTAATTTTGTAGGATTTTCAACATAAAGTCAAGAATACAAACAAAATTATCGTTAAACTTTCCCTTAAATGAGGCAGAAAATCGACAATTTTTTTATTTGTCAGAAACATTGACAAAATTAAAATGGCTGGTAGTATAAAATTGTATGGATTTTAGCCAAAAACTGTCTAAATTTGGCCTTAGTGAAAAAGAGGCGAGGGTTTATCTTGCCTGTTTGGAGCTCGGGCCGTCTTCCGTGATGACGATCGCCGTTAGGGCTGAGTTAAAGCGGCCAACTACTTATTTGGTGCTTGATGATTTGGTTGCTAAAGGTTTGGTATCAATAGTACCAAGGGAAAAGAAAAAGTTGTTTGTCGCGGAGAGCCCTGAACGGATCAGGGGGTCGTTGGAGGAAAAACTTTATGAGATTCAAAACATTCTTCCCCAACTTCGAATGTTGTATAACCAAAAAGCCGCCCGCCCGGCCGTAGTGCTTTATGAAGGAAAAGAGGCGATTGTCAAAGCTTATCAGGAAATAGTGGTATCAGGAGAAAAGGAGATTTTGAGTTTTTTTTCGATTGATGATATTTCCAAAGAATTTTTCGACAGCTTCCAGCTGTTCATCAAAATGATGAAAGACCACCCCTCCATTATCAGTAAAGAAATCGCTTATGCGAGCAATCTGAATCATTATTATTTAAAGACTGTCGATACCTTGCCGAATCATCAAATCAGATTGGTTCGCAATAAGCACAGATTTTTTACTGATAACATTATCTATTTGGACAAGATTGCGATTTTTTCTTTTGCGAAAAGATTTGTAACAGTGATCGAAAGCCAAGACATTGTCGATTCTTTTCGAGCTTTGTTTGGCTTGGCTTGGCAGGGAGCGGAACCTTTGCGAAAAACATAAAGTTTATCTATAGTAAGGTATCATTTGGGTTTTTTTCGGGATGGAAAAACGATGAAAATTTTTGAGAACAAACCCCAGCTCCTTTTTTTTCTGATTCTGATTCTGCTTTTCTTTCTGCGGTTTTGGGGACTCACCGCGAACGGGGTGCAGCATGATGCGGCGATCAATGCCGTGCGGGCCGCCGGGTGGCTGGATTTTTTAGCTGGTTCCGGTCAGACTTCGCCGATTAGTTGGTTTGGGGAAATCCCGTGGTGGGGAAGTTTATCTTTTCACGATCATCCGCCGCTGGTCTTTTGGGTGGAAAATCTGTCTCTAAAGATTTTTGGGGAGAATACCTTCGGCGTTTTAGTTCCTTTTGCCCTGGCCGCAATGGCCACCGGTTTAATCCTTTATTATCTCGTCAAAAAGTTTATTTCTCCCTCAGCCGGTCTTTGGGCCATTTTGGCGTTTGCGGTTTCTTCTTATGCCACGTGGGTGAGCCGCGCCGGCTATCTCGAAGGGATTGAATATCTTTTTCTGGCGCTAAGCATTTTTTTCTTTGCGCAATATCTAGATCTGCGCCGGGGCCGGTTTTTGGCGTTTTGGGCAGGTAGCGTTGGGCTGGCCCTCCTCTCGAAGTACACCGCGATTTTTTTGCTCCCGGCCGCGGTTTTGTACCTGTTATTCTGGGACTGGCGAGTTTTGAAAACCAAAATCTTCTGGCTGTCGCTCCTCCTCATCCCCGCGGTTTTAAGCCCGGTGATTGTCTACAATTTTCAAGTTTTTCAAGCGACCGGGCATTTTGATGCCGCTCTTTCTTCCATGCTCGGTATGCACCCCCAGGATTTTGAGGTCATTGCTTCCCGGGGCATCAATTTCAATCTCGGGGCGAATTTTTGGTCCATTTTGGACTCGCTAGTGACCACGGCTTCCCTTCCTTTCTTAGTCCTGCAAGGGTTAGCCTTGCTGTTTGCCTTGGGCCAAGTTGTGCGAAGAAAAGCCGGTGTCCTGACCCGGCTGTTGCTCCTTCATATCTTAATGATTGTTGTGATGTTTGCCTTTGCCGGGGCGCAACCGCGGTTTTTAGCAATTTTAACGCCGTTCCTTACTCTTAATTTGGGGATCGTGCTTTATGAATGGTGGGGGAAAATCGCCACCCGGCCGGGCACTGCCCAAGCCTTGGCAGGCGGCGGGTTGCTTCTGATTTTTGCATTGGAGCTGGGCTATGGGATTAATACCAATTTGCTTACTAAACCACTGGGCCGGGAGAGAATTTTTTATTCCCCAAATCGGTTTTATAGTCAGGGCTTTGGAGAGTTGGAGCAGTATTTGCGGGACGAGGTTTTTGTGCCCCTCCCGCCGCGCCGCCATGTGACTAAGCTCGAAGAATTAACCTATTTTGACGTCAAAGAACCATATGTCGTGATCATTGATGCCCGGGCGGATTGGTTCGCGACGATGTGGCATGTCAATCGCTATAGTTTTTATTACAACGCTCCGATTGTCCACTTTTTGGACTTCCACGGACTAATGAAAGAAACCGGCGACGCGTTTGCCTATCTAAGGAAAGGGGGAGCAGTAAATTTCTGGTTTGTTTTGACGACGCCGGCTGGTATTGTCGGTTCCCCCGGAGATGAGGAGTATCAAGGAGCCATCCGCCAGCTTCAAGCCCTCCTTGAGCGGAGCCGGGTACAACCGCAAAAGTTTATCAAAAACTCCCGCGGCCAAACCGTGTTTGAAATTTACGAGTTTTCCACGGCGGCCAGTGCATCCTCCGGCGGCTCCTAGAATTTCGACTATTGCCAAGCAGCGAAATTTTCGGTATAGTTAATTATCAAATCCAAACCTAAAAACTCATGAACCAAAGAACGAAAGAACAAAGAGTTTTTTTGTTCATCCGTTCATAAGTTTCTAAAGTTTCTAAGTTAAGTCAATGGATCTTTCTACTCTGTCCCAACAACTGAATATGTCTGTTAATGAGTTGCGCAGCCAAATCAAGGCCGCGGGATTTCGGGTGTCTCTAAAGGCGCGGAAAATCGAAAACAGTCTGGCGAAAGAAATTATCCAGAAACTTTCCGGCAAACCTGCACCCGCGGCAGCCGCTATCCCGCCGTTGACCAAAATCCAGATCCCCCCTTTCCTGACGGTCAAGGAGTTTTCCGATAAGCTCCGGCAGCCGGTGACCGCGGTCATCAAGAAGCTCATTCAAAACGGCGTGATGGCGACGATTAACGAGGAAATTGACGCGGAGACGGCGGCCATTATTGCCGCAGAGTTCGGGGTGGAAGCCGTAGTCGACAGGCAAGAAGAGGAGCACGCGCGGTTAGGTTTGGGTTATGTCTCGGATTATTTAGCCAAAGAGGATCCGAAGCAGCTTCAACCCCGCCCGCCGATCGTGGCAGTCATGGGACACGTGGATCACGGCAAAACCACACTTCTCGACACAATCCGCAAAACCAACGTCGTGGCCACGGAAGCGGGCGAGATTACCCAGCACATCGGGGCTTACCAAGTGGAACACCAGGGCAAACTTATTACCTTTCTGGACACGCCGGGGCACGAGGCCTTCGCGGCGATGCGGGCCCGGGGGGCGAACGTTACCGATCTCATTGTTTTGGTAGTGGCGGCGGATGACAGTGTCAAACCGCAGACAGTGGAGGTCATCAATCGCGCGAAACTCACCAAGACCCCATTAATTGTGGCTCTCAACAAGATTGATAAACCCGAGGCGAATCCCGAGAGGGTCAAAGGGGACCTCGCTAACTTCGGGGTTTTGGTGGAGGATTGGGGAGGGAAAGTGCCGCTGGTGCCGATTTCGGCCAAGAAAGGCCAGGGCATAGATAAACTTTTGGAGATTATTTTGCTTACGGCTGAGGTGGAAGAGCTACGGGCCAATCCCATGGGACTGACTTTGGGGGCGGTGATTGATTCTCATCTCTCTCGCGGCCAGGGCTCGGTCGCGTCCGTACTGGTGCAAAATGGCACTCTGAAGCTTGGCGATCCGGTCGTGGTCGGCTCGACTTTTGGCAAAATTCGCGCCATGGAGGATGCGACTGGCAAGAAATTGAAGCTGGCTTTGCCCGCAACCCCAGTGCGGATTGCCGGCCTCTCCGAGGTGCCAGAGGTCGGGGGTATCCTGAAGGTCACTGGGACCGCGGAAGAAGCGAAACTTGAGGCCCAGGCTTTGCAAAAGCAGGACCGGGCGAAGCGTTTGCAGAGCCGATTGGTAATCAAAGCTGAACCGAATAAGAAAGAACTCAATGTTATTCTTCGGGCCGACGTTCAGGGCAGTCTGGAGGTATTGTCTGACGTTTTGACCCGGCTAGGGAGCGAGGACGTGAAAATCAATATCGTCAATCAAGGCGTGGGGGAAATTAACGAATCGGATATTGCTCTCGCGGAAAATACCCAGAGCATTATTTTGGGTTTTCACGCGCGCGCAACGGCGGCGGCCGTGAGACTCTCGAAGCAAAAGAATGTCACCATCGATCTGTATGAGATTATTTACGAGCTAGTTGAGGATCTCACGCAGGCCTTGCTGGCCATGATGCCGCTCCTGGTGATGCAGACAGTGCTGGGTCGGGCGAAAATCAAAGCGATTTTCCGGACCGAGAAAGATACCATGATTATCGGCGGGGAAGTTCTGGAAGGCAAGGTGGTGGACAAGAAAAAATTCAAAATTTTTCGAAACCGGGAGCTTTTAGACGAGGGGAAAGTCGAGGAGTTGCAACAAAACAAGGTGGAGGTCGGGGAGGTCGCCCAAGGCCGGGAATTCGGGGTGAAGGTTCGATCCCGGACCTCTATTCAGATCGGGGACGTCCTGGAAATTTATGACGAGCTCGTAAAGAAAAAGGAACTAGCGAAGCCATGACCACGCGTCAGGAAAAAGTCAATTCTCTCATTCAAAGAGAAATCTCCTCGTATCTTCTGACCGAGGGCTGGGAGGGGATTTCCGGCCTTTTGACTATTACCCGCGTGGAGGTTTCTCCTGACCTGGGGCAGGCGAAAGTCTTTTTTTCGGTGGTGGGCCAAGACAGCGAAGAAGTCCTGGCTGTTCTGCAGAAGCACCTTTACCAGATTCAAGGCCGGCTTCTAGAAAGACTCCGGATGAAAACCGTGCCGCGCGTCACTTTTCTAGTGGACCAGTCCGGGGAATATGCCCAGCACATCGGCAAATTACTTCATGAACTTCACGATCATGACCAGAAGTCCAGTTAAAGCAGAGTTTCAGCAGGCCCGGCGAATTTTGGACGCGCATCAAAAGATTTTGTTGGTTTCCCACGAATACACAGACGGGGACGATTTGGGAGCCCTGTTGACTCTGGCCCGCGTTTTGGCAAGGGAGGGTAAAAAAACTTACAAGCTTTGCAAGGGTGGGGTGCCGGATAATCTTTTGTTTTTGCCCGGCCAAAGTGAAGTCGCCGAGAATTTGCCGCCAGACCTCGGCGAGTACGAACTCTTGGTCACTTTGGGGTGCGGCGATTTGTCCCGGCCGGGTTATCCGGAGCTCGAGAGTTGGCAAAAACCAATTCTCAACATTGACCACCATCATGACACGAAGATGTATGGCACCGTGAATGTTTGGGACGAACAGATGGCAGCGACTTGCGAACTTCTGTATTTGATGCTCAAGGATTGGGGAGTGGAGATTGATAAATTTATGGCCTTAAGTCTGCTCACAGGAATTTTCACCGATACCGGCGGGTTCCGGCACGCCAATGTCACTGCTGGGATTTTCGAAATTGCCGCGGAGCTCCTGCGCCGGGGGGCGAAACTGGATTTGATTTCCCGGTTTATTTTTTCCCAAAAGGATTTGCCGAAACTTCGCGCTTGGGCCTTGGCTTTGGAGAATGCCCGTTTTGACCCGGCGCGAAAAATCGTCTATACCGTAATTACCGAGGAGGATTTAGCCAAAGCGCAGGCCGAAGAAGAGGACCTGGATGGGGTAGTGGAACTTTTAAATACTCTCCCGGATGCGAAATTTTCCATGCTTTTGAAACAGCGGGGCGACGAGATCAAAGGCAGCTTGCGCTCCGAAACTTACAAAGGCGTGGATGTCTCGCAAATTGCCCGGGCTTTTGGCGGCGGCGGCCACAAGCTCGCGGCGGGATTTAAATTCAAAGGGAAAATCGAGAAAACCGCCGAAGGGTGGAAGATAACCTAATGCAATGCCAATATACTAATGTGTGCGAATGATACGAATGGATACTAATTGGTATTTATTGGTAACATTAGTACAATTCGTATATTAGCATCGGTTAGCGTAAGCGTATGCTCAAAGTCAAAGACATCATGACCCGAGAAGTCATCGTCTGCCGGCCGGAGATGCCAATCAAAGAAGCCGCCCGCCTGATGTATCTCAACGGTCTCACCGGCTTGCCGGTTTTGGACGAACGCGACGAAGTGGTTGGGATTATCACCGAGCAGGACCTGGTGAAACTGGAAGGGCCGCTTCATATTCCGACATTTCTGGGGTTTTTGGGCAGCCTCATTTATCTCGATAATCCGGTAGACGGCGACGAGATAGAAAAGCAGTTGGCCGAACTCACCGCTACTAAGGTTTCCGAACTCATGAGCAAGGACGTGGTCAGTATTTCGCCAGAAGCGACTGTGCAACAGGCGGCAGAACTGTTTTTGCACCGCAAGGGCAATCCGATTCCGGTTGTAGAGAATGATAAGTTAGTGGGCATTATCAGCCGGGCGGATATTGTTAAACTGATTGCGGGGGAGAAAGAATTGCGGGAGGGGGAGTGGAAGGACTTGGTAAAGAAACAATAAATTTTGGCCGGAGTTTGTGATTGCTTAAGAAACCAAATTTCGATAAAATAAAACAGCCCCATTCATAAAAACGAGGGCCGTTAGCTCAGCTGGTAGAGCGCTTGCATGGCATGCAAGAGGTCACCGGTTCAAATCCGGTACGGTCCACATTGCCCCGGTAGCTTCCGCCAAAGGCGGATCAACCTTGGGCTGACAACCTGCCCCATCACCTTCTTCGCCTCCCCGTAGCTCAACGGACAGAGCAGATCCGTCCTAAGGATAAGATGGGGGTTCAATTCCCTCCGGGGAGAAGGTGATTGGGTAAAGATAGAGCAATTCCGTCCTAAGGAAGAGATTGCAAGTTCAAGTCTTGCCCCGTTAGAAATGAACGCCGGGCTGGAGTATGACGGCAGTACGCACGCTTCGGGTGCGTGTAGACTGGGTTCGACTCCCAGCAGCCCGAAAGATTTCTAACGGGGTGAACGTGAAGACTCCGGTTCAATTCCCAGTGCCCCGACCAATTGAAAGTTTCTTTCTGTATTGATAAAATTTCAAGCAGGCCGCGGTAGCTCATTGGTAGAGCGCTGCCCTGAAGAGGCAGGCGTAGTCAGTTCGATTCTGACCCGCGGCACACCAAGCGGGTGTCGTATAACGGCTATTATGCAACCTTGCCAAGGTTGAGACGGCGGTTCGACTCCGCTCACCCGCTCCACACAAAAAGGCAGCAGAGAGTGCTGCTTTTTGTAATGATTTAAAATTTTTCTAAGCAGGTTTTTTGCGGTACAATCAGTGTAGTCAGTGAGTTTTGACCTCTCACAAATTTATGCTGACTCCAACCTATACTACCGAAACCAGACTCCTCAAAGAATTTCGACTGATTGCCGGGATTGACGAGGTGGGGAGGGCCCCTCTAGCCGGGCCGGTGGTCTCGGCCGTGGTGATTTTGAAACCCGAGAAAGTCGGCCGGTATCGCAGTAAAACCAAATGGTGGGTGGGCGTAAGAGACTCCAAAACCTTAACTTCTCGGCAGCGGACAGCGCTGGTTCAATTCATCAAGAACAATGCTTATGATTTTGGAATTGGGGCGGCGTCTCATCAGGAAATTGACGAGCTCAACATTCACCACGCCACGTTTTTGGCGATGCGGCGGGCCGTGGACAATTTGCAAGTCGCCCCCCATTTGGTTTTGATTGACGGCCAATTTACCATCCCGGATTTGGAGATTCCCCAACAGGCGATAATTGACGGCGATGCTCAAGTGCTCTCCATAGCGGCCGCCTCGATCTTGGCGAAAGTTTACCGCGACGATTTGATGAAAAAATATTCTGCGGCTTTTCCGGAATTTGGGTTCGCGCAACACAAGGGATATGATACCGCGTTTCATCGAAATCAACTGCGGCGGCATGGCCCGTGCGAAATTCACCGGATGAGTTTTTCCACGGTTCGGGATATAATGAACGAGCGGTTCTCCTCGCTTCTTTCCTCTCCCCGCCGCGGGAGAGGGTGAGGGTGAGGGGGAAACATGGAAGGGTGCCGGAGTGGTCTAACGGAGCGGTCTCGAAAACCGCGCCCTCTTTGAGGGCTCGTGGGTTCGAATCCCACCCCTTCCGATTTAGAGAATGCTTTGGTACGGGGTCGAGAAAAACCGCGGCCCCGCATAAGGGCCTCGTGGGTTCCCTGCCCGCCATCGGCTGCGCCGTTAGGCGCTGGCAGGCGGGGAATCCCACCCTCTCCGCCATGACATTTTGTTATCGAGCGACCCGAGTGCTTCATGAATAAACTTATAATTCTAAAAGCCGCTCTGTTTATTGGAGGATTATATTACGTTATCGGTGCAATTGTTCATTTTTTTGGCTTGACCGTTTTCCCCTTTTACGATAGCGGTCTCTACTCTCCTTATCATGATACGGTTCTTGCCTTGGTCGGCATTGTTCTCTCTTTTTTTCCTCTTTGCGGCCTCAAAAAACCCTCAAAAGCACGACAATATAGTAAAATTTATTATTGCTTCTGGGATTGTCGCGATCCTCTTCAGTATTTGGATTATCTACAAAATTGATTTTGTTGCGCTGGGCGCTCCCGATAAAAAATTCCAAACAATTGTTGAAACGGTGCTGTTAATAGGCTTTACGGGTCTACTCGCGTATCTTCGTCAGCCGACAAATCGATAAGCGACCCAAGTGCCTAAAAATGGTTTGAACAAAAAGTACTAGAAATCCCTTGAAAGACCTCATAATTTTTGGTACCAGACCCGAGTACACTGCCATAAAAATAAAGTATCGCACAACTCACATGCCTCAAAAAGTAATAAAATCTGTTCTTATAACCGGAATAGCCGGTTCTGGAAAATCAGTAATTTGTAGCGAACTTAAAAATCGCGGATATCAAACATACGACATCGAAGATATAGACGGACTGTTTGCAATGGTTAATAAAAGAACGGGTAAGATCGCAGAAGATCATGACAATGATGATCTTAAGTCAGTTAAACAGTCTGATTGGATTTGCGACAAAGAGAAACTCAGAGTCCTATTGAATGAATGTTCAAAAGGCCCTTGTTTTTATTGTGGAACAGCCGCCAATATAGACGATTTGCTTCCGCTTTTTGACAGAGTGTTTTTACTGATAGCCAGCCCGGAGATGACGCGGAAACGGCTGTCTACTCGCAAGTCAAAAGATTTTGGCAACACACCTGAAGTGCAAGAGTGGGTGCTTAGTTGGAAAGACTGGTGGGAAAATCACATGAAAGAGAAGGATGCCGTGATTATAAATGCAGATCAAAAAGTAGATGTGGTAGCTGAAAACATTATTCAAAAACTTTAATACCCTCGACCCATGTGTCTCACTTCGACTCCAAAAACAATCCCAAAAAAGTTCTTGTGGGACCTCACTTCCGGTGGTACTTAGCCCGATTGTCCCGCCAGTTGGGAAAAGAAAAGGTTAATGAAATACTTTAATATCATTCTCCCTATTACTTCTATTGTAATGGCAGTCACCACGATTATTTCGTCTTGGGCAGCAGTTCAGAGTTTCAAAGAAACAAAGAGACAAGTAGATTATCAGGTCCAGAGCTTAGAGGAAACAAAGAGACAAGTAGATTATCAGGTCCAGAGCTTAGAGGAAACAAAAAAGCTAATAGATTATCAGACGAGAATTGATATATTTTTTAAGATTTTTCCACATGCGCTCCCAAGAGAACGTGTTGACAATATTTTTTGGTTGAATTTCGGAACCTTCCAAAGTGATCCCTTTTTAATTATCGAAATTACAAACAGGTCTTTCAAGCCGATTAAGATCTTTGATATCGTTGCTTCCGGAAGTTGTCTAGACTTAAATCAAAATACAACTATCTCGTTATTAAGTGACAATAGACCATCTATAAAGCCGGGCGAGGACCTGTCGATTGAAACCAATGTACTCAGGCATTACTTAAAGGATACTAAACTTCCATGCGAGACCGATTTCCTGTTAGAGACAGATTTTATCTCTAAATCTGACAAGATTATTCTTAAATAAACTGCTTAACAGATAATGTGAATATAAAAAGTCCTAGAGAACTTCACCCATCGAGCTCAGGCGCAATTCCGTTCCAGCTATTTTTAAAATATTCCGCTTTGGAGCTAAGGAGTCCTGAATACCAAAATTATAAATATGAAAGTAATTCTTGTTGACGCTGTAGACGCATTTGTAATAGAGAGTGATGGTACGTTCAAGATTTTCGAGGAAATGTACGATTTGCTTGAAATGTTTGCGAACAAAAAAATTATTCTGACGGGAGCCAATGATGAACAATTCAAAAAGTTTGGTTTGGACAAAATGCCTTACGAAGTATTTACGCTGAAACATAATCCCGAAAAAACCGACCCGAGATATTTTGAGATAATGCTCCAACATTTCGGTTTGAGCAAAGACGAGGTTATTTATTTTGAACATAATCCCGAGGCGGTAAAAAGTGCAGAGTCGGTCGGCATCAAGTCATATTACTACGACCCAGAGAAAAAGGATTTGGTTAAGCTAAAGAATTTTTTGACGGAAAATCTAGGTTAAAAGAATTTGCCGCAAGAATTATATATATGCAGGCTAAAATTAAAATTGGGAACATAGAAATAGTCAAGCCGCGACAGATTGTTTATGATATTTTGAAGTACAAAAGTTCTGGTAGTGTTCTTGACTTAGGTGCTGGTTTTGGACGACATTCGCTTTTTCTTGCTTACAATGGTTTTAGAGTGACAGCGATTGAAAAAGAAGAAAACAAACTGGCGAGATTGAAAGAAAACGCCGATAAGCTGGGTATCAGCATTACGACTATCCAAAGTGATGTAGTCGATTTTGTGCCGAAAGAAAAATACGATGTAATTCTCGCCACGATGGTATTGCATTTTTTGCCAGCAGAAAAAGCTAGAGCGGCTATTGCCACCATGCAGGAATATACTAACAAGGATGGACTTAATGTTATTACTGTCTACACCAACGAAAATCCAGCAGGACTTCGCCCGTATCTTTTTGAGAAGGGAGAGCTAAAAAATGTTTACACCCAGTGGCAAATACTACAATACGAGGAATCTCTGGGACAAGAAGTAGAAAATCCAAAAGATGGTGGTCCAGGCAGACGATATAGTGCTAGGCTTATAGCGAAGAATTAAGAAAAATAAAAGCCACCAAAGAAAAACTTTGAAGTAAAATACATATATAATAAGGAAAAATATGAGCGAAGGTTCAAAAAATAGAATAGTCACCATATTAGAGGCTCATGTCAGTCAGGAAAATTGGGAGACCTTGCAAAAAGCTTACAAGGAGTTAGGGGAGGAGAGTAAGATGCGACCAGCTCAATCCTTCTTAATCCAGAATAAAGAAACTCCTACCCTCTGGAGAATTATAAGCATATGGGAAGATATGGAGTCTCTACAAAAGGTAAGGCAGTCCGGAGAAACTCCCGCAGGGATACTAATATTTAGAGCAGCCGGCGCAGAACCAAAACTTGAAGTCTTTGAAGCCAGAGAAGAATTCTAATCTACCCAGTAGCGTTTAGGTAATGATTCTAACGAGAAAAACCTGTCATGCCAGGGCAGAGCCGCTCTAGGCGGAAAAATTACTAACTTAGCAGAAGATTTTAACATGAGCAACATTATTGCCGCCTTACTCCTTCCCATCCCCGTCCTCCATCTGTGGTTGCATGCTTTACTTCCCGCATGGCGGAGGCAACCGCTATCTTTTTATGTCTTTTGCCTTCTGCTCTGGGCAGGTGCGTTTTTTCTTGTCCCGAAAATTGAGCAAGTCTCGCCCATTGCCTTTGTCCCCGGCGCAGCTTTGCAAAATGTCGCCTTGGCAGTGATTGGCCTGGGCGTCCTTTTGATGCTGGCCAGCCTTTTGACCTTGGGTTTCCGCCGGTTTTTCCTCTGGGGTGTCCTTCATCCGGCAGAATTTCCCGTACTTAAACCCAGTAATTTTATTTTTATACTGCTTCCGCATCCGGCCTATTTTGGTTATATTTTAGTGGCGGTGGGCAACGTGCTTACAAGCGGGAAATTTTACACAATCGGTATTTTAGCCCTGCTTTTGATTTTGTTGCCGCTGGTGATTTGGTTGGAGGAAGAGGAGCTAAAAAGCCGGATCAAAAATCAAAATTAAAATCTATGGCAATCCAAAACAAGGAACTGCACCGCATATCCTCAACCGCCATTATTTACCGGGGTGATAAATATTTGCTGCTCCGACGGAGTTTGGAGAAAAAAGCCTTTCCCGGGAAATGGACCGTGCCAGGAGGAGGCTTAAGCGTAGATGATTATATTGATACTCCCAAGACTACTCATGACCATTGGTATTTTGCGCTAGAAAATTCGCTTCGAAGGGAAATTAAGGAGGAAACCGGTCTTGAAGTTGGGAAAATAAAATACCTTCTGGATATAACTTTCATTCGTCCTGATGGGGTACCGGTCGTGATTTTGAGCGGGTACTGTCCTTATAAGTCTGGCGAGGGCAAACTCGATGAGGATAATATAGATTTTGTCTGGGCAACCTCCGGGGAAGCAAAAAAGTACGATTTGGTAGAAGGGCTTTTGGAAGAAATTGAGATGGTAGAAAAAGTTTTAAAGGGGGCAGATGTCGAAGAGATTAAGTATCAGCGCTCTGCAAATTTATGAAGCTTCCGAGAAAAGCCAAGCGGGTTTACAAAGGCCAGATCTTCGAGGTCTACGAGTGGCGGCAGAAAGAGTTTGACGGCTC